>NZ_MLAN01000002.1 GCF_002272875.1 Helicobacter sp. 11S02629-2 | reverse complement strand
GAAAATGTTTAAAGATATGAAAGATTATAGGGAGGTTGTCTACTGGGACTAAGCACTTAGGTTTATTTCTAGTCAGACCTTCTAGCCTTGTGCCACGACCCCCTGCTTGGATGATTAGTTTTTGCATAACCAAAACATACCCTTCATAAAACTTCTCACTTTTAATTGCAATTCACAACACCACATAATTACTATTGTGTGGTGTAAAACAATAATTTTTTAAGAGAGACTTTTTAAGTATATGCGTGGTATTTATAAAAATAGTGATTAAATGGGTATATAAGTTATATATTTTTTGGAGATGTAAGAACTATTTTTACTTTTAGTTACATAATTTAATTTCACATTGAATGCTTTTCTGTTATGTTATAATTTCAATTGATTAGACAATAATGTTTACACCACACAATAGTAATTGTGTGGTATGACCTGTTTCTTTTATATGCATACTTATTGATAATTTATGTTACTATATAGAACATTTTTATAAAATATTTTCACTTACAGCAACCTATACACAATCTCAAAGCTTTCCCCAAATATATCTCCTGAGGGTGCCTAAAGCATGCTTTTTGCGACGTTTAAAAAGCCTGTGATTATGACTGCATTAGTTATATTACTAATAAAACCACCGATAAAAGGCACTATAAAAAACGCCATATGTGAGTAGTGATAACGCGTACAAACTGCACTCATAGTAGCCATAGATACAGGCACTGCCCCAAGTCCAAAGCCAGAGTGCCCTACTGCTATAACTGCTGCATCATAGTTTTTACCACAAAGCCTAAAAGTAACATAGTAACAAAACATCCAACATAAAATAAGCTGAAGTACTAAGATAGTAATTAGTGGTAAGGCAAGCTCTGCTAACTGCCAAAGCTTCATAGTGACTATTGAAAGTGAGACAAAGATAGAAAGCGAGATACCGCCTACTATGTCTATACTTTGATAAAGCTCATCTTGGTTTTTCTTCCTTGAATCAATAATAAATCTTAGGATGATTCCACCAAACATAGACATGACATGTATAGGTAGATGCACACTAGGTAGTAAAAACTTACTTAGGTAAAAAAGACACTGCCCTATACCACAAGCTAGAAGTAAGATAAAAACTGCATTATGCGCACGCTTGCTACTAACTAAAGCCTTTATAGTATTAGTCGTTCCGCCATCTTGTGCGACCTTTGTAGAAGTTGGATTTAACCCATACTTTTGTATCAGTCTATTACCCAAAGGGCCACCCATGATACAGCCTGCTATAAGTCCAAAAGTAGCTGCAGCTATAGCCACTTCTAAAGCCCCACTTCCCCCCATGCTTTCTGCTAGTGGACCAAAGCTAGCGGCGTTTCCATGCCCTCCAGTTAGAGGCACTGAGCCTGCCATTAAAGCAACTAGTGGATTCATCCCCATAATGCTTCCAATGCCTAGGGCTAAGGTATTTTGCAAAAAGGCTAAGAGGGCGGCTAGGATTAAAAAGATGATGATTAACTTACCACCTTTTTTAAGAAAACTAAGGCTTGCTGCTAGTCCAGTTGCTGCAAAAAAAACATTATAAAAGAAAGTATTCATCACTGTGTAGTCAAACTTAAAGCTTAAAAGGTTAGTGCTAAAAAGTATGGTGGTAATGATAGCAAGGATGGTTCCTCCTATAACTGGTGAGGGTATACAGTAGCGTCTAAAAAGGCTAACTTTTTTAAGTAAAAAGTCACCAAAATATATAGCTAAAACTGCCACAGCTAAAGTCTGAAACATCCCCACTTCTACGTGCATCATAATAATCTCCCATAATTTCATCAAGCTTTACTAAGATACAAAAAAAGTTAATATAAATCAAGATAAGTTGATATTTTGCATTTTGAAATATTAGATATTAATAGCAGTTTTAATAGACACATCATCATAGATAAGTAATCATAAACCAACCTATAAAAACACTAAGTTTTTAAGAACACTCTTAGAATCTAAAACTAAGAAAAACTAGGTCTTGCAAAAACTAAAAAAGTTTTTTAAGTGCTTGCTACGCCACGTTGTGCTTTCATACTCCTAGCACATGATATAGAAATCATTTCTTTTTTCACCCACCCCCTAGCTTCTAAAGCATCATAAAGAGGAGGAAAGATAAAAAGCTCTAAAACATCATGAAAGAGGAAAGATAAAGATAAAGACAAGATGTATCCCCTTCTTCCCCATCAAAAAAAGAAGGCACCACTACTAAAAAGTTAGATAAAAGTAGTTAGTCTTGCCTATAAAAATAATCTTTATAGCCCCATAAAAGCCTTATACTCTTGCAAAAAAGATTCTATATTTAGCACTGGGGCTTTTAGGGTCAAGTCTACATTATCACCCATAAAACTACTTTCAAAGGCTACTTGATGCTTGCTTAGAAGATGGGAGACTTTATTAAAGTAGCTTATATGTATGCTTAGTTGGCTAGTAGTTAAGGGCTCAAACTTTGATACTTTAAGTGCTAAAAGATTCTCATTTAAACTAGCACTATATGCCCTTACTAGCCCTCCAACCCCTAGCTTAGTCCCTCCAAAGTATCTAACACAAAATGCCACTACATTAACCAAGTCTTTGCCTCTTAAAACCGTAAGCATAGGCTCTCCTGCGCTGCCTTTAGGCTCTAAGTCATCACTACTTCCTTCAACTAAGTGAGTGTCATAGAATCTAAAAGCATTCACCACATGGCTTGCTTTTTTATGGCTTGCTTTTAGCTCTAAACTTAGCTTTTTAACTTCATCAAGATGTTTTAGAGGATAAATAAGGCTTATAAACTTTGATCCTTTAACCTCAAGCGTGCTTTCATAAAAGTTAGGCTTAAAAGAATCTAGCTCAAACTCAAGCGTATTCATAAAGGCTACTATTTAAGATAGATTTGTAAGCGTCCATTATCTAAGATATAGCCCTTACCTTTTTCTAGGACTTTTACTGTGTAGATTCCATCCATGTACTGGATGAGGTTGCTTTCAAAGTCTTGAACTTCGTGAGGGAAGCAGATCTTTCTTGTACTAGCAATGCCAGAGATTACTATACGACCAGAATCTTGCCACGCATAGCGTCCAGTGTACTCATTACACCCTGTGCTTCCATGCAAGATATTTTCTGCTCTGTTTAGAGAAAATGTCGCTTTGAGGATTATCTGTGCTAGGTTTTTATCACTTGTTGGCTTAGTGGCTGGGACTACTTGTCCGCTAGCTTGTGCATTTTCTTCTTGGGCTCTAAGCTGAAGCTTTTCAAACTCACTTTGTGCTGCATTGTCAATGGCGTTTTTGTTTGCACTAGCTGCTTGCGTGCTTTGAGTGGCATTTTGGTGAGTTGTGCTATCTTGCAAGGCTATATTTTGCTTATCTGCTAGCCTAAGCTTGGCTTCTTTTGCTAGCTCTTGGGGCGAGAGATAAGTCTCATTATCAATAACTATCTTTTCTATCTGGTAGTTATTAGCCCTAAAACTACCCTGTACTCCAAAGAAGTAGCAACCCGCCAAAACTAAAGGGGTTAACATAGCAAGGCTTACAATCTTAATTATTCCTATATATTTTCTCATCAAACCGCCCTATGACTTTTTCAAAAACTACAATAAATATAAACTACACAGACTATGGAGTGATACTTTTTATGAAGTGCAAACACAACTTGTATATAAAGTATTAACTTAATCCGAAAGTATAAAATAAAAACCTTTAAAGTAAGGAAATTTTATATAGAGAATGTCTAAATATGTAGCATTAGTTTACGCAAAGTTTTGTTTTAAAATAGTATTAGATAAATTTGAAAGTATATTAACTTTCGTTATCTTTTTTGGATTAGGATTTCAAAGTCCTTAAATGGACTGCACCTTGCGACTACCCCTCCTTCGCAAGGTGCGTTTTTCTTCTCCTTTTTTGTTTTGTAATATTGAGCTTAACCCTTCTTTTTTAAGAAGGGTTTGTTTTGACTAGCTAGCTTTTTTCAAACCCCAAATAAGATATTTATAATAACTTTTATGATGTAGCAAAAGATAGAATCAAACGCTTAGAGAAGATAGTAGTTAGTGTATGATTTACTGGTTAAGAAATTGGCTAAGCTTTTCCTATATGATGCTAAAAAGCAAAGCTTTGTTTTGGTTAGAAAAACATACAAGCAAGAGGCAATAAAAAAAGAAAGTGTCGGAATGTAGAATCTAAAACTATAAATTAGATTCTATAAAATTAAAAAAGGTTTCAATATCTAATCGCCATAACTGCTACTGAAATCTAGTAATGATATAAATACCAACTAAAATCACATCGACACTAAGACCACCCCTAGCGTTACTACATAGCGTCAAGACATAAAGTAGCTGCATATAAAAATTGATAGCTTTCTACAAACCTTAAGACTTTTTAAGCCTTAAGAGTTACAAAAGAATCTAAAAAACCACTATCTTTTTTTATTAGCGATGATAAAGCGAAGGGCGTTAAGCTTTATAAAGCCGGCTGCATCTTTTTGATTATAAACGCTATCTTCTTCAAAAGTTGAGTAGGCTGCATCAAAAAGTGAGTTTACTGACTTTCTACCATTTACTATTACATTGCCCTTATAAAGGCTTAAAAAGACTGTGCCGCTAACTTTTTGCTGTGTATAGTCGATTAAAGCTTGCAAGGCCTTTCTTTCTGGGCTAAACCAGTAGCCATTATAGATTAAGCTTGCATAGCGTGGCATAAGCTCATCTTTTAAGTGGGCTTCTTCTCTATCAAGCGTAATAGATTCTATAGCGCGGTGGGCTTTTAGGTAGATAGTTCCGCCCGGAGTTTCATAACAGCCGCGAGACTTCATGCCAACATAGCGGTTTTCTACTAGATCAAGACGGCCGATTCCATGTTTACAACCTAAAGTATTTAACTTTTCCCAAAACTTATCTGGACTTAGTTTTTCACCATTTATTGCCACGCCATCACCTTTTTCAAACTCTATAGTTAGTTCTTCTGGACTATCTGGGGCATCAAGTAAGCTTTTAGTCCAACGCCACATAGAATCTTCTGGCTTTTGTGCTGGGTCTTCTAAAACTAAGCCTTCATAGCTTATATGAAGAAGATTAGCATCCATAGAGTAAGGAGAGGCATTAGGCTTTTTATCGATTTTGATTCCATGTTTTTCTGCGTAGGCTAAAAGCTTTTCACGGCTATTTAGATCCCACTCTCTCCAAGGCGCTATTATTTTGATATCTGGGTTTAGCGCATAAGCTGCTATCTCAAATCTTACTTGGTCATTACCCTTGCCAGTAGCTCCATGAGATATAGCATCTGCGTTAGTTTCTTTTGCTATATCTATTAGATACTTAGCTATCAAAGGACGTGCTATGCTAGTTCCTAGCAAGTACTCACCTTCATAGATAGTATTAGCCCTAAACATAGGAAAAACAAAGTCACGCACAAACTCTAACTTTAGATCTTTTATGAAAATATTTTCTGGTTTTATGCCTAGGCTTAAAGCCTTAGTGCGCGCTGGCTCTACTTCTTCACCTTGTCCGATATCAGCTGTAAAGGTTACTACCTCACAGCCATAAGTATCACTTAGCCACTTTAATATAACGCTTGTATCAAGCCCACCTGAGTAGGCTAAAACTACTTTTTTAATCTCTTTTTTTTGTTCTTTTTGCATTTTTTCTTTTCTCCTTTTTAAGTTTGTAGATTTTGCATTTTAAAAGCTAGCTTTTAAAGCCAGCCTTTTTTCTTAAAATATAGCACTGGTAGTATGATGGAGACTATCATAACAAGTATGGCTATAGGGTAGCCATACTTGTATTGAAGCTCAGGCATATGCACAAAGTTCATCCCATATATAGTTCCTATCAAAGTTGGTGGCATCATAGCCACAGTCGCCACTGTAAAAAGTTTTATGATTTTATTTTGCTCTATGTTTACTTGGCTGGCTAGGATATTTTGGATGTTATCTAAGAAGTTTAGATTAGAGGTATTAAACTCAACTAGAGAATCTAAGTCTTTTATAACTATTAAAAGATTATCTTTTATATCTCTATCTATCTTGTCACTTTTTAGCAAAGCAGTTAAAACACGCCTTTTATCAAAAAGAGAGTCTCTTACTCTCATATTAAGCTCTTGAAGCTCAGAAAGTGCACTTAAGATCTCATCGTGACTATATTTACTATCTGAAAGGACTAAGATTCTAAGTTTTCTAGCTTCTTTATCTATCCACTCTAGCACATCAGCATCTTTTTCAACCATGACTTCATAGATCTTATTTATAACATCAAAGCCATCTTCAAAGTTTTTAGGACTTGCTAGAATCCTAGCTTGCATCTCTTCAAAAATCTTAAGCTTGCTATGCCTTATAGTAAAAAGGATGTTTTTAAAAGTCATAAAAGTGATGGTCTCACTATCTAACTCATGGGAGTTATTAGGAGTTAGAGTTTTAGCTAAAAAGTGAGTGTTGATAGTTATAGTAGTGCTATCTTCCCAGTATCTTGCACTTAGCTCTATCTCTTCTCTTTCTTCTTTTGTAGGCACATCTAGGTTAAAAGTTTTAGATATATAAGCTATCTCTTGGGGCGTTGGCGAAAAGAGGTCTATCCAAAGTATGTTTTCTGGTAGTGCGCCATCTTTTTGTATATCAAAAGATATCCTATTTACTAAGTTGTTATTTTTAACATAGATTCCTAACATGCAAACATCCTAAAGGCCTATTTTTTATCTAGTACTTCAAAGGCTGGTAGTATCTTGCCTTCAAGTAACTCCAAAGATGCCCCACCGCCAGTGGAGATAAAGCTTACATTTTCACTTTGACCGGCTTTATTGATAGCATCTGCAGTATCTCCTCCACCTATAAGACTAAAAGCGTAAGTATCTCCTATAGTGCTTGCTATGTTAAAAGTACCGCGTGAAAACTGCGAGGTTTCATAGACGCCTAAAGGGCCATTCCAGATGATGGTTTGAGAGTCTCTTATGACTTCATTAAAAAGCCTTACAGTTGCTGGACCGATATCTGCTGCTAGTAAGTTTTCTGGCACATCTTGAGCTGGGGTTATCTTTATCTCACTTGGATTTTTTATATCATTAGTAGCTACTACATCTACTGGCAGATAGACTTTTACGCCTTTTGCCTTAGCTAGCTTTAAGATCTCTTTTGCCTTATCTACAAGGTCACTTTCTATAAAGCTTTTTTGCATATTAAAGCCAATAGCAGTTAAGAAAGTATTACTCATAGCCCCACCAATTATTAGCTTATCAACTAGGTCTAAAATATATTTTAAAGCACCAAGTTTAGAGCTAACTTTTGATCCACCTACTATTAAAAGTAGTGGGCGAAGCGGGTTAGAAAAAGCCTTAGCAAAGGAATCTATCTCTTTTTTAAGCAAGATTCCAGCGACTTTTTCTTTAGCAAACTTAGCTACTCCATAAGTACTAGAGTGTGCCCTGTGGCTTGTGCCAAAAGCGTCATTTACATAGATATCACAAAGGGAGGCTAACTCACGAGAAAGGCTATCATCGTTTTTTTCTTCTCTAGGGTCAAAGCGTATATTTTCTAAAAGGATGATAGTTCCTTCTTTTGCATCTTTTTGAAGCTCTTTAGCCTGTGTTATAGAATCAGCAAAAAGCACTTGCTTATCTAGCAGTCTCTCACATCTTTTTAGTATATGTCTTAGGCTAAAGTTAGAATCTTTGCCTTTTGGACGTCCTAAGTGGCTTACTAAAACTATACTTTTAGCTTGTGCATCTATACAGTAGTTTATAGTAGGCAGTGCTTCTTTCATCCTAGTATCATCTGATATATTAAACTCCAAGTCCATAGGTACGTTAAAGTCCACTCTTATAAGTAGATTCTTACCTTTTATGTCCACGTCTCTTATGGATTTAGTTTGTTGCATCAACAAAACGCTAGCTGCTTGTTTCATGAGTACTCCTTAACAAAGAATGACATTTTCTAAAATGATAACACATATGGACTTGTGCACACTTTAAGTGCATAAGATTAAGCCTTGCTTGTAAGTAGCTTTATAGCTAGTAGATATAACTTTCTTGCATGCAAAATATAAAAAAAGTTTTAATGCCATAAGCTTAAAATAGCCTTGCTAGTATTTTTAATATACTAGATTCTAGATGTAGCTATATTTTGTTTTTATAAAGACTTAGGGCGTGACTTAAGCCTATTTTTCTTTAAAAA
The DNA here is from genome assembly GCF_002272875.1 of Helicobacter sp. 11S02629-2. Lineage (GTDB taxonomy): Bacteria > Campylobacterota > Campylobacteria > Campylobacterales > Helicobacteraceae > Helicobacter_I. Next base: position 284,276 of record NZ_MLAN01000002.1, on the reverse strand, counting down.
GTTTGTTATACATCCTTTTTTTCCTAAAAGCTTTTAGCCCAGACCTTCTATATATAAATCTAGCCGCTAGATAAGGTGCACGCTTAGTCTTTCTTACTAGTCCGCCAGCAGGTATCAAAACCCACTTATAGTGCACATAGCACTTTTCATCCATGCCTAAGGCAAGCCTCATATCAACACTTACATTTTTATTAGTTTTTAAAAACTCTAGCCACTTTGCTATAAAAAAGGCATTTAAAGGATCTTTATCTTTTCTCTCATAGTCTAAAACATTCCATATCCTACTTTTTGTAAGTATTACAAGTTGAGATTCCACAGACTTTATAGATTCCTTGCTAAGTCCTCTAAATCTATAAAGGGCTAAGTAGATATCAAGGGCTGCAAAAAAATGACAAAAGATATTAAAGTAAGTTCTTATGTCATATCCACTTTTAAAGTGAGTGCTTAGGTACTTAAGTGAAGATGGGATAGTCACTTTAGTACTCTCACCATAATTACATATAGAATCTTGTCTAACGCGATAGCCTATAAGCATATCTTTAAGTACTTTTATATGTCTTGCCTTTGCAAGTAGTATCATCCCAAAGTTAAGGTCTTCCATGTCAAGAGAAGGAGTAAAGCGAAGTGAGATTTTATTTAAGTAAGCATTACTTATAAGTCCATGCCAGCCAAAGTTTAGCTGAGCTTTACTTGCAAGTTTATATAATCCATCACCATTAACCTTTCTATTTTTAAAAGCTGGATACAACTGAGAGGGAAAATACTTAGCCCTAAGATGTCCTCTTTTTGCCTCTACTGGCATACCATCTAAAAATACAAAGTTATCATGCACTACCACTTCAGTATCTTTACTAAGGGCTTTTATACAAGTTTGTATACAGTCTTTTTGCATATAGTCATCACTATCAAAGTAGTGTATAAACTGATCTTTTGGAAGGCTTTGACATAAAAGATAAGTTATATCAGTTTGATTAAATCTAAAAAAGCCTCTTTTATCATAGCTAAAGCACTTTAAAAGATTAGGGCTTGGTGTCTTTGGAGTTAGGTTTAAAAAAGAAGTAAGACTTGGTTTAATAAAGCTTTTATGTAAGGTTTCTAAGTTATAGAGTTCTTTTTTACTAAAGCTTCCTATTATGTAAGAATCTTTAAGTGTTTTAAAATCTAAACTTAGGTTTTGTATAAAGTAGTTAGTTTTAGTTGGAAAGAAAAGATTACTACTTTGATAGAAGGCTAGGCTATAAGGGGCATTACTAAAGAAAGTCTTTTTTGGAAAGAGTGTATTAAGAGATGCTTTATAGTTAGTGCGTGGGTAGGCGCATGAGTTTGAATGCCCATGCATAAATTTGATTTGATTTGATTGGTTGATTGAACTGGCTGAGCTGGCGCGCACGGATGGCTGGCTGGCTGGCTGGCTGGCTGGCTGGCTGGCTAAAAGAGTAGTCTAAGTTTGATAAATGTATAGAATCTTTTTTAAGATTTTTGATTAAAGATTCTTTATTTATAGAATCTTCTTTTATATCTGCTTCTTTTGCATTTACTTCTCTTATAGCACTCTCTTTTATGTTTGCTTCGTTTATAGTAGTCTCTTTTATAGCGGTCTCTTTTATAGAACTTAGGGCTTTTCTTAAAGAAGAGTTTTTAACTAGTTCAGTGCCAAGATTTCTAGCTGTGCTTAGTCCTCCATTAAGCTTTTCTACTAAGAATATTCTTTTATCTTTTTTAGCATAGTCTAAAGCTATATCTAAGCTTTTATCACTACCTCCATCAACTACTAATATAATGTCTAGATTTTTATAAGTTTGATTTATAACAGAATCTAAAGCAGTAGATAGATACTTTTCTACATTATAAATAGGAATGATGACTGAGACTAAGGGGTCTTTTTTTATCTCATGCTGCATATCAACTAACTCTCTCAAAGTTTCACTCACAACCTAGCCTTTTTTATTTCATATAAGTTTTTTTAAAACATATAAAGTAGTGATCTAGCAAATGTGTGTATTCTAGCTTATTTTGATCCTAGTGCACAACTAAAATAGATTCCATAAATTTAAAAAAACCCTACTTGCTTTTTTTATCTTTTATATATCCTAAGTCATCAAGCTTATTAGCAAGGTCTACCATGATAGGTATGGCAGCAGCTGGGGTTCCGGCGTGCTCTACTAAGACAGTTACTACATATCTTGGATTATTATAAGGCAAAAAGGCAGTTACCCAGCCTTGAGATCTTTGAAAGTAGGTCATCTCACTTTCTTTCTTGCGCTTTATGACATCTTGCGGGATGCCTACTACTTGGGCTGTTCCAGTCTTACAAGCCAAAGATACTTTAGAGTTTCTAGTATGTCTATAAGCAGTACCGCCGGGCACACTACAAACTTCATACATCCCTTTTCTAATATAGGGAAGCTTAGACTTTTGAAAGGCACTAAGCACATCTTTTGGAGGTTTGATAACTGGCGTGCTGCCTAAGTCTTTTGCATAATGAGGTGTTGGGAGATAGCCAGTTGCCATTAATGCCGTATAGCGTGCTATCTGCATAGGAGTTACTAAAAAGCTACCTTGTCCAATGGAGGTAATTATAGTATCGCCTGCATACCACACTTGATGATAAGACTTCATCTTCCACTCTGGATCTGGAAAAACACCCTTATTTTCAAAAGGCAAATCAACCCCAGTTTTTTCACCAAAGCCTAGTGTTTTCATAACGTGGGCTATGTTATTAATCCCTGCTACTTGAGAAAGCTTATAAAAGTAAACATCAACGCTTTCTTTGAGGGCTTTTACAAGATCAGTCTTTCCATGTCCTCCTATCTTCCAGTCTCTAAACTTATGCCCACCTACATCTATATAGTAAGGAGTATCAATCTGGGTGTGTTCATTAATATTTGAGTACTCTAAGAAAGCTAGCCCCATACCCATCTTAACTACGCTTCCGGGTGGGTAAAGACCACTTACTAGCCTGTTTATCAAAGGGTCATAGATGTTGTCTTTTAAGGCATTATATTTCTTATGGGAGATTCCACCTACAAAGTCATTAACGTTATACTCTGGGTAGCTTCCACTAGCTAGGATTTCTCCATTTTTAGCATCCATGACTATGGCTGCGCCATTTTTATCCTTAAATTGATTATCCATCTCACTTTGCAGTCTTATATCAAGACTAGTTCTTATGTGATTATTACTAGTAGCTGGCTGCTCGCTTAAGACTTTAAGCTGCTGATTTAAGTTATTAACCTGTATCTCTTTATAGCCAAGCTTACCTTGCAAGAAGGTGTTGTACTGTTTTTCTAAGCCAAGCTTGCCGATGATTTTAGTGTACTTAGAGATTGGGTCTTTTAGCACATCTTTTTCATCACTTGCTCCTACATAGCCTAGTACGTGAGAAGCCATAGAGTTATTAGGATAAAGCCTTTTATCAACTGTTATAAGAGAGATATTAGGGTCTTGTATAAGAGAGGAGTAGACTACTTGTCCAAGTGAGTAAGGTATAAAGTCTATTAAGACTATAGGCTTTCTTCTATAGACACTATTAAGGCTTAGATACTTATCTTTTAAAAAAGCTATATCTATGTTAGTTATAACTGAAGAGATAAGCGTTAGTGCACTATCAAGCTCACTAGCTTTAAGTTTAGTTTTTAAAGCTAGCTCAAATCCTAGCTCATTTATAGCTAAAGGTTCATTATTTCTATCAAGTATCTGCCCTCTTACTGGGACTAGGACTTCAGTCTTAAAGGCATTATCACGGGCGATTTTTTCATAGTAGTCATGGCGGGCTATGCTTAAGACATAAAGTCTAGCTATGAGGATGAGGCAGATGATGCCAAAAACGATATATAAGATCTTAAAGCGGAATCTTAAAGACTTCATAGTTTTCTTATCTTTGCATAGGCTAGGGTTACTAGCAAGTCTATTATAAAGTAATAAATTAGTATGGGTTTAAAGTCTATATTAAGCGTGCCAAAGAGGATATTACTTAAAAGCATACCTGCTATATAAAAAAGATAGATTCCAACTACATATAAACTTACAAAGAATAAATTTTCATTAGCTATATCTTCAAGCCTTAAAGTCACAAAATACCTAATTACAAAAAATACTAAAGGCAAGATTCCAAAAACTAAAAGCTTGTCTAACTCAAAAAAGCCCAAGATAAGAAACACAGCTATAACTCTATAAAACTCACGCCTCTTAAAAGACTGATGAAAGATCATAAAAAGTAGCCCTAGCAAAGGCGGCAAGATAGGGTAGATATCACTAGCACTAATATAGATAAAAGCAAGCACAAGTAGTAATAAGGCATAGCCTAGATCACTTAACATCTTATATCTTGTTCTCACAATAATACCTTCACAAACTACTCTATATTTAAAGGATGACTTAAAGATGGCAAACTTAAAGCTAGGCTTAGTATCTTTTTGCAAAGGCTTTCTAAAAGTATGGAATCTTTTTTTACATTAGATATAAAAGCTTCATCTTCTTTTAACTTGCGTCTTAGTTTTAAAAAGTCTGACTTTGTAAGCTTGTCTACTTTGGTATAGATAGTAAGGATCTTTTGGTCACCTCTTATAAGCGATTCTAGGTATCTTTTTATGATTAAATCTTGCTCCAAGCTAGGATGTCTAGAATCTACAAGATGACAAAAAAGCTTTATAGAGCTTCTTTTACGCAAAAAGTTATCTAAGCTTTTATCCCAGCCCTCTTTTTCACTTTTGCTAACTTTGGCATAGCCAAAGCCCGGAAGATCTAAAAGGTTAAGGTTGTAATCTAGCCTAACATCACTTTCATCTTTTAAACTCCATCTTGTTGTATAAAAGTTTATATGTCTAGTTTTACCCGGAGTGTTAGACTTTTTAGCAAGGTTACTAGCAAGGAGAGAGTTTATAAGGCTTGATTTACCAACATTACTTCTGCCAAGCAAGGCGATTTCTGTATGGGCCACTTCTGGGGCGTTACTTATCCCAGTAGCTGATCTTAAAAACTTAGAATCTTGTATATGTAACAACTATGGCCTTTGTATTTTTAGCTTTATATCTTTTCAATGGCATCTTTTACTTTACTAACTAGCCACATAGGAGTGCTAGCCCCAGCACTTATACCACAAAGCTTTTTGCCTTTAAACCAACTCATATCAAGCCCTTTTTCATCTTCAACTAAAAAGCTATCTTTGCAGTTAAGCTTAGCTATATTTAAAAGCTGTTTAGTGTTTGATGACGTAAGCCCGCCAACGACTATAACTATATCAACTTCCTTGCTTAGCTTTTCTATAGCGTCTTGGTTTTCAAAAGTAGCATTACAGATAGTATTAAAGATACGTACTTCTTGGCAGTGGGTTATAAGATAGTTTGCTACTTCTACAAACTTTGCTACTTGCTTAGTAGTCTGAGAAACTAAGGCTACTTTTTTACCAAGTCTAGCTTTTGTGTTTTCTAAGTCGCTTAGTGAAGAAACTACTAATGGCTCCCTTACACTATAGCTCATAACGCCTCTTACTTCAGGATGGCTTGCATCCCCAAAGATAACTATAAAGTAGCCCTCTTCACTCATCTTTTCTACTATTTGCTGAGGTTTAGTCACATAAGGACAAGTAGCATCCGTTACTTCAACACCCATAGTATTTAGCGTAGCTAGGTCTTGCTTGGTGATACCATGAGTTCTAATTATGACACTTTCTTTAGAATCCACTTTTGCTATATCTTCTTTGACTTCCACGTTAAAGCCACTTTTTAGCCTTTCTATCTCTTTGGGGTTATGTATCAGGGGGCCAAAGGTTATGGTGTTTGGATTTTTAAGTGCTATATCTTCAGTTATCTTTATAGCACGCCTAACCCCAAAGCAAAATCCAAACTTATCAGCAAGTCTAACTTCCACGCTTATCTCCTTTTTGAGTCTTGCTCTTCTTTGTGTTCGTTTCTTAAAACCAACTCTAAGTTGTCAAAAAAGTTAGGAAAAGAAGTATTTATACACTCACAATCTGTGACTTTACCACCACAGGCAAGTGAAGCTATAATAAAACTCATAGCTATCCTATGATCCCCAAAGCTTATGGCTTCTCCTTTTTTTAGCTCACTTCCTATGATGTCAAAGCCACTTTCATATTCAACCGTTTCTATGCCAAAAGCATGAAGCCCAGCAATGGTTGCTTTTATCCTATCGCTTTCTTTAACTCGTAGCTCTTTAGCATTTCTTATCTCTGAAGTGCCTTTAGCTACTGCCATAGCTATGCTTAAAGCAGGGATTTCATCTATAAGCCAAGAGATATTTTCAGTAACACTTACTGCTTTTAACGGGCTATGACTTACTACTATATCGCTACTACTTTCATAGCCTTCTTTTATGTTTTCATACTTTATATCAGCCCCCATAGATTCTAAAACCTTATAAGCTTCTATCCTAGTTTTATTTAAAAGGACATTTTTTAAAACTATCTTACTTCCCGGGATGATTAAAGCAGCTACTGCAAAGAAAAAAGCTGATGAAGGATCATTTGCTATTTCTATATCAAAGGCATTAAGTGGTTTAGTTAGGGGGTAAATTTTAAGCCCATCGTGTTTGATTTCAAGATTAGTTTCTTTTTGAAAAGCTAGGATCATATTTTCAGTGTGATTACGACTTAAATAAGGCTCTTTGAAACTAGAAGCTTTACTTGCTTGGAGGCCTGCTAGTATAAGGGCTGATTTTACTTGAGCTGAAGAGATCTTAGACTTATAGTGAAAGCCTTTTAGTTTTCCTTTTGGGATTATATTAATTGGGGCTTTGCCTGCGTTTGATTTGATATTAGCACCTATTTCTATTAAAGGCTCTATTACTCGTCCCATAGGGCGCGCGCGAAGATAGCTATCACCATCTAGTGTAGCTTTTATATTAGCCCCGGCTAAAAGCCCTGTATAAAGCCTTATAGAAGTACCTGAGTTCCCACACTCTAGTAAAGAGTTAGGAGTTTTAAAGCCTTTATTTATAACATCGCTTGGGGCTTTTAAAAGCAAACTATCTTCTTCCTTGCTTACTTCAAGCCCTAGCTGTTTTGCTATCTCTAGGCTACAGAGTGTATCCTCAGCTTCTAAAAAGTTTTTAACCCTTGAAGTGCCATCAGTAAAAAGAGCAAGCATAGCACTTCTATGAGATAAAGACTTATCGCTTGCTTTTATATCTAACTCTAAGGAGAAGTTTTTTATGGGTTGTAGTTCTATATTTCTCATGGCTTATCTCCTTTTGTCATATCTAAGATTCCAAATCTATCAAAAAACTTGGAATCTTTTTCTACTAAGCCCTTTTCTTGCAAGGACTTTATCACGTCTTTATTACAAAAGACCTCTTTTGGCCACTTCTTAGTATAGCCTTCAATCTCGCCTTTAGCCGTAGCATCAAGCACTATCAAGCCTTCATCTATATAAAGGTCACGCAATACATCTATATTATTAACCACACGCCATATAAGCATATAGTAGTTTCTTAAGTCATTATTTGCACTATCTACAAAGATAAATATACTAGCGTGCTTTTTAAAAGCCTTTAGTGTTGGCAAAAAGCTTTTAACTCGCCTAGTTTTTTTATCCATACTTACTAGCACGACTGGATTACTAGCCTTATAGATATGAAGGTCGCTAATCTCTGGAATATATATCTTTATAGAATCTAAAAGTGCTTTTTCGCTAACTTCTTCATACTTAAAGCTTAAAGCCTTACCTGTCGCGTCTATCCCAAGCTTGCCACTTACTCCATACTCACTACTTGCATGATCTAGTATGTCACAAATCCCTTTAGTAACTAAAAGTTTAGTAGCATCAATTCTATCAAGTATGTACTTAGTTAAAGTATCAAAGTCATTTTGCAAGTTAGGGGCATTTTCATCTAAAAAGATAGCATGCTTTACAAAGCTAAGCTGCCCTATGCCAAAAAAAGCATGCATAGCTTGGAGTGCTTGGGCTGGATAGTTAACATCAAGCTTAGCTAGGATTAGATTATGAAAGACGCCATTTTCTGGCATATGATAGTCTAGTAGGCCATGTGTTGTCGTTTGTAAAAGCGGCAAAAAGACCCTTTCTGTCATATAGCCCATATATTTATCTTCTAAAGGTGGCTTACCTACAACTGTAGCTAAAAATATAGGCTCTTTTTTTGAAGTAATAGCAGTTACTTTTAAAACAGGATACTTTTCAACGGGCGTATAAAAACCAGTGTGATCTCCAAACTCTCCTTCATCAGCAAGTGTATTTATATCTATCAGACCTTCTATAACTATATCGCTATCATGAGGCACACTTAGCTCATTACTTATACACTTAACTAGCCTAGGATTTTCCTCTTTTATAAGACCATATAAAAAGAGTTCAAATATACGTGGAGGTAAGGGGGCTTGGGCACACCAAGTATAGAGGGGATCTCCTCCTATGGCTATACTTACTGGCATATTTTTGCCCGCTTTTTTATACTCATGATAAAAGTGGCTTGCATCTTTATGAATCTGAAAGTGCATCAAAAGCTCAGTCTTACTTTTAACCTGAAGTCTATAAAGCCCTAAGTTATTAGCCTTGCCATCAAGGCTTCTAGTATAAACTTGCCCCATGGTTATAAAATAGCCTGCATCTTCTTCCCACGTCTTAAGCACAGGGAGGGAGAAAAGATCTATGTCTTGATAGATAACTTCTTGTGCGCTTGCTTTGCCTTTAAACTTTTTAGGAAAGGCATGACGCAGTGCGTAAAGCTCTTTAAGCTTGCTAAGCTTTTCTTTTAAGGTCTTTGGCGGGCTCATATTTAAAAGTGACTTTATGTGAGAAGCTATAATCTCACAATCTTTACTAGATATTAAATCAAGTAGTTTAAAACTTCCAAAGACGTTCATAAGCACTGGAGTTAGCCTTTTAGCTCCACGCATAGGGCGGGTAAAAAGCAAGGCTTTAGAATCCTCTTTTTTAACTTCTATATAAGCAAGGTGGGGTATCTCTAAGTCTACACTTAAAGGCGTATCTATAACTTTTAGTAAGCCTTTAGATTCTAAAAGCTTTATAAGCTTGTGCATATTTTAAGCCTTTATCTTAGTTCTTACTTCATCTAGTAGCTCTAGCATGGCAGTTTTGTACTCTTTTAGAAGTGCTTCACTTGTAGCTTCAAAGCGAGTGACTAAAACTGGCGTTGTATTACTAGCTCTTATTAGCCCAAAACCATGTTCAAAAACTACCCTTATACCATCTATATCTATAACTTTTTCAATGTGCGGGAAATTACGCGGAAGGTTACTAGGAAGACTAGAATCTAGTCTTTTTTTAAGGGCCTCTACTAAAAGAAACTTAGAATCTTCACTAACATTTATCTTTTCTTCATCAGTACTAAAAAGCTTAGGTAGGCTTTCTATGTCTTTTTGCAAGCCTTCAATGCCATCTTTTTTTATAAGCTCTAAGATTCTAAAGGCCGCATAGATAGCATCATCAAAACCAAAGTATCTATCATTAAAAAATATATGCCCACTCATCTCACAAGCAAGTGCTGCATTAAGCTCTTTAAGCTTAACTTTTAGGTTGCTATGACCTGTTTTATACATATAAGATTTGCCTATCTTATCTATCTCTTTGTACATATTTGAACTGCACTTAACCTCGCCTATGATGATAGGATCTTTTATACTCTTAGCTATATCTCTTGCAAAAAGTATAGCTAGCTCATCGCCTTTAAAAACATACTCTTTGCTTATTAAAGCTATCCTATCAGCGTCCCCATCAAAGGCTATGCCTATGTTTATATCATGCTTGTGCATATAATCTTTTAGATGAGATAGGTTAGATTCCACGCTTGGGTCTGGGTGGTGGTTAGGAAAGGTGCCATCTGGAGTGAAGTAAAGCTCATGGGCTTTGATATTTAAAGAATCTAATATGGGCTTTAAAGCGATACTTGCTACGCCATTACCACAGTCTATGGCGACTTTGGACTTGAAGTTTTTAAGATCATCAAACTCTTTAACTAGGTACTTTATATAGCTTTCAAGCATATTAGACTTAGTGACTTCTATCTTTTGGTTTAAAAGGGCTTTTATATCAAGGTGTTTTAGACTTGGAATCTTAGACTTTAAGTCTTGGATCTGTGCACCATAAAATGGGGCTTCGTTGATAGTTATCTTAAAGCCATTATATTCAGGAGGGTTATGAGAGCCAGTTATCATGATGCTGTTTTTTATCTCGCTTTGAAAGGTGGCAAAGTAAGCAACTGGAGTTGGGATCATACCTAAGTCATAAACTTTGATACCATTAGCACTAAGACCTTTTGCAAGGTAGTCAAAAAGCTTAGGTGAGTGAGTCCTAGCGTCATAGCCTATATAAACACTATTGCTTGCTTTTATATCTTTTATATGGCTTGCTAGCAGATAGCCTATCTTAAATACTATCTCTTCGTTTAACTCACTTCCAACTATACCTCTTATGTCATACTCTCTAAATATCATCTAATATGCTCGCCTTTTTTATTAAATAAATGTAATTTTATCTAAAATCAAATGGCTTAGTTTAAGCATGTAAGCATGGCTTTATATGGATAGATTTATATGCATCTTTTATCTTTTGATGATATAAATTTATAATCGCTACATCATAGACTTTAGTCTACTTCTAGCATCAAGACATATTTTACATACACACCCTTCTCATGTTGCTAAGGGGGGAGATAAAGGGTATCTCATGTGCTAGAATGGAAAATAAAACACTTGCTTGCTTAAGTTTATTTGATTTTTAGAATCTAAAAATATCTGCTACATCAAGTCGTGTGTTTTGCATCACTTACAATGACTTTATTAAAAAAGTAGATTCTTAAACTTTATAAAAGCTAGTCTATTAGTCTTTAGCTATTTTTTGTTATCTTGAGATTTGAAGCAGCACTGAAGTTTGCTTTCATCTTCTTTGTACTGTGCGGTGCCCCAAGCGTGGATTTGCTTTATGATGGGGATTAAAGTCTTGCCTTTTTCTGTTAGACCATACTCTACGTGTGGGGGAACTTCTGCGTAAACTTTCCTTTCTATGATGCCCTCTTCTTCTAGCTCTTTTAGCTTCACACTTAAAGTCTTTTGTGTCATAAAGGGGCTAAATATATCACATAAAACTTTGAAACGTTTTTTAACATCCATAACGTTAAAAACTATATATAGCTTCCACCTATCATTAAAAATCTTGGAAAATATGCCTATGGGGCAGAATGTATTAGTAACTTGCTCTTTTTTCATGACATGATGTTAACACACATAAGTAGCATAATTGGACAATTAGTGCTAGCTTTTATGCAAAAAATGCAAAATAAAAGCAAAAATTATAATAAGAATGAAAATATTTAAAGTAAGAAAAAGACTTAGAAAACTAAGTCTTTTATTATGTAGAGGGCATCTTTATATTAAAGACTGCTTTGATTAAAAACTATTTAGCTTCAGCTAGAGGTATAACTGAAACTTTTTTTCTGATCTTATCTTTTTGCTGAAAAAGCACGATTCCATCTATCAAAGCATAGATAGTGTGATCTTTGCCAATGCCTACGTTTTTACCAACGTGCATCTTAGTCCCGCGCTGTCTAACTATGATATTACCTGCTCTTACAAACTCTGAACCAAACTTTTTGATACCTAAACGACGACCGGCTGAATCGCGGTTGTTCTGAGTACTACCCTGACCCTTCTTGTGTGCCATTATCTATCCTTACTTAATGATGTTTGTAACTTTTACACGTGTAAAATCACGTCTAAAACCACGTTTAGTTTTGCTATCTTTACGTCTTCTTTTTTTGAAAGTTATAACTTTCTTACCGCGACCTTCATTGATAACTTCTAACTCTACTTTAGCACCGCTTACAAAAGGCTGACCAACTGTTATGTCTTCACCATCTATGATGGCTAAAACTTCAGCTAACTCTACCTTTGACTTTGGCTCAAGGCTTAACTTATCAAGTAGTAGTATGTCACCAACTTGTGCCCTGTATTGCTTGCCTCCGTTCTTAAAAACTGCTTGCATAGCTGTCCTTTCTTGAAAATGATAAGCAGACATTCTAACGCAAAGAAAATTAATATTTGCTAAAAGCCTTTATAAAGCCACCTAAAAGCTAAACTAAACTTTCAGCATACTCTTGCAAACTTTGCTCTTTAGTTATCCTATCTACTCCAGCCCCACACCAAAGTGACTGATAGTTGCTATCGCCATGGTCTTTGGCTAACTTTCTTAGGCTAGAAGTTGCATAGTACATAAACGGAAAACCTAGATTAAGACTAGCTTCTCTAGAAGAAAGGGCATTTTTAAGACCCCTTGCAGTTTTGCCGGTTATAGATTCACTAAAGTGTGTCTCTTTACCTTTAAGTAAAGCTTCTTTATAACTAGGGTTAGCCTTACTTTCTTTAGTACACAAAAAGCCACTGCCTATCTGCACTCCATCAAAGCCTTGAGTGAGTGCTTCTTTTATATCTTCTTTAGTAACCACGCCACCAGCTAAAACACAAGGCACTTCACTCCCAAGGCTTTTTAGGCTATCTAGTATTTCTAGATTCTCACTATGTGGCAGAGGACTAAAACCGCCTTTATGTCCACCAGCTAAAGCATTTTGAAAAACTACAACATCTGCTTGCTGATGGTTTAGGGCTACTTCTAACTCATAGACTGAGTTTATAGTAGTTAGAATCTTAATCTTATATCTTTTTAAAGCATCTATATGCTCAGGGCTTAGCAGTCCAAAAGTAGTGCTAATACAAGGCACTTTTAAAGTCACAGCCACCTCTATAAGCTCGCTAACTAAAGGTGCTTTTTCTACTACAAAATATTCACTAGGATTTTCTATAAAACCTCTTTCAAGCTCTACTATATCTTTGGGCTTTGCTATCTTGCTTTCTCCATAGTATGTATAGTCTACAAAGATATTAAGTGCAAAAGGCTTAGTAGTCTTTGCTTGGACAGATTTTATAAAGTTGTATGTTTGGGTAAGACTTAGATAGCCAGAAGGGATGGATCCTAAAAATCCACACTCACAAGCTTGTGCTACAAATCCACCATCCACTAAACCGCCAGCCATAGGTGCTTGGATTATTGGGTGTTTAATACTTAAAATTTCGCAAAAGGACTTCATGTAACTTCTCTTTAGTACTTGGATTCTAAAGACTAGCTTTTTAAGCATTACTCATAAAAAGTTAATCTTTACTGTACTTTCACCCTAGCAGTTTTTGTACCATTTCTTAAGTGATCTTAAGTTATCTAGCAAAAAAATATTAAGTTCACTAAAACTTTCCCTTATGCCTTACTAGAATCTAAGTCTTGATCTTCTACATGACTTAAAAGACCCTTCTTAGGACCAGTCTTTCCGTGGCAGTTTTTGTACTTTTTACCACTTCCACAAGGACAAGGATCATTGCGCAAAGTCTTTTTGAAGATATTTTCAGCATCTACATTTAAGATGCCCTGTTTAGATTCTGCTTCCATAGCTTCTAAAAGCTTAGCTTCTTCACTCTTAGCTTCAGCCTCCATTGCTTCATCATCTTGAACTCTAAACTGCACTACTTGCAAGGTCTTATAAGCTTCAAGTTTTATGTTTTCAACTAGCTCTACAAAGAGGTTATAGCTTTCTTTTTTATACTCTACTAGCGGGTCTTTTTGGTTATAGCCACGTAGGCCAATACCCGTTTTTAAGTTATCTATACTATAAAGATGCTCCCTCCAAGCCCTATCAACTACTTGTAGATATATCATCCTTTCTATGTCGTTTCTAGTTTTAGCATCCATGCCAGCAAACTTATCTTCATAGGAATCTTCTAAAACCTTAAGCAAGCTATCACTTATCTTAGTGTAGTCAAGTCCAGCAAGTGAAGAGGCCTCTAAAGCTATGTTGTACTCTTCTTTAAACATCGCACTTAGGGCTTCTAAGTCGTAGTTTTCTAGTACGTCATTTGGATAGATCTTAGCTTTATCAAGTAGCATCTGAAGCGATAAAAGGGCATTATCTTTTATACGCTCACTCATGTCATAGTCCTCTTTTAAAAGCTCATTTCTAAACTTATAGATAACTTTTCGCTGCTCATTACTAACATCATCATACTCTAAGATGTGCTTTCTACTTTCAAAGTGGAGGTTTTCAACTTTCTTTTGTGCTTTTTCAACTGACCTAGTTATAAGACCAGATTCTATATGCTCGCCATCTTTAAGCCCCAAGCGTCCCATAACGCCTTTAAGCTTATCGCTTCCAAAGATTCTAAGTAAAGAATCTTCTAAGCTTAGGTAAAATTGAGACACGCCCGGGTCTCCTTGACGCCCTGACCTACCACGTAGCTGATTATCTATCCTTCTGCTTTCATGTCTTTCAGTACCTATGATATAAAGTCCACCTAGCTCTTTTATCTCTTCACTTAGCTTTATATCAACCCCACGACCTGCCATATTAGTAGCTATAGTTACAGCGCCTTTAAGACCGGCATCTTTTATGATCTCAGCTTCCCTTTGGTGCTGTTTAGCATTAAGTACTGTGTGAGGGATACGCTCTTTTTTAAGCATCTCATGAAACATCTCGCTTCTTTCAACGCTTGCAGTACCTACTAAGACTGGCTGACCTTTAGCATAAAGCTCTTTTATCTTTAAGATAACTGCTTGGAACTTTTCTAGCTCTGTCCTATAAACTAGGTCGTTTAAGTCTTTTCTTTTGATAGGGAGATTAGTAGGTATGCTTACAACTTCTAGTTTGTATATCTCTATAAACTCAGTAGCTTCAGTCTGTGCAGTACCTGTCATACCGCTTAGCTTTTCATACATCCTAAAGTAGTTTTGGAAGGTTATGTCTGCTAAGGTTTGGCTTTCTTCTTTTATATTAACACCTTCTTTAGCTTCTAGGGCTTGATGAAGCCCTTCGCTAAATCTACGCCCTTGAGAAAGACGCCCAGTAAACTCATCTACTATTACTACTTCTCCTTCTTGGACTACGTAGTCTTTATCTTTTATAAACAAAAAGTTAGCTTTTAAAGCTTGGTCTAAGTGGTGAGAAAGGCTTGCGTTTTCTACTGCGTAAAGATTGTCTACTTTAAAAAGACTTTCAGCTTTTTTGATACCTGCTTCTGTAGTTAGTATGACCCTATTTTTCTCATCTATAGTAAAGTCATCTTTTTCTTTCATCTTTTTAGCTACTAAGTCTGCAGTGATGTAGTTTTCCATCTTTTTGTTTAGTGGACCAGATATTATAAGTGGAGTTCTAGCTTCATCTATAAGGATGGAATCAACCTCATCGACGATGGCAAAAAAGTGATGTTTTTGTACTTTTTGATCTAGGCTAAATTTCATATTATCACGCAAGTAGTCAAAGCCAAACTCATTATTGGTACCATAAATGATATTAGATGAGTAGGCTTTTATCCTAGCTTCATCATCTTCTAAGTCATTAGTTATAACCCCTACGCTATAGCCTAGGAAGTTATAAAGTGGAGTCATAGTAGCAGCATCTCTAGCAGCTAGGTAGTCATTAACAGTTACTACATGCACGCTTTTTCCACTTAGGGCATTAAGTATAACTGGCAAGGTAGCAACTAGTGTTTTACCCTCCCCTGTCCTCATCTCAGCGATCTTTCCTTCATGTAAGACCATGCCGCCGATTAACTGCACATCGAAGTGTCTCATACCTAAGATTCTTTCACTTGCCTCTCTAGTGATGGCAAAGACTTCTTCAAGCTTGGAATCTAAAACAGAGTTAACTATCTTTATGTCATCTACTTCTTCTAGCTCCCCTTTAACATGAAGCTTGATATCAAAGAATCTTTGTTGCAAAGCTACGTCATCTAGGGCTTTTAACTCATCTTTATAGCTATTAATCCCTTTTAGCCTAGCGGCGTATTTTTTAAGTAACTTATCATTTCTGGTTCCTAGAACCTTACCTAGCATCGCTTGTAACATGCCTTACCTTTTATACCTAGAGTGAATTTCAATTTTTTATTTTATCGCAAGTATAAGATTTAGTTTATCCTTGGGCGTAGTCTATAGACATAACCAACGCTAGTTAAAGGCACAAACTTAATCTCAAACTTCACATAAGTGTTTTGTATAACTGAGATTTGAGAGTTGCCATCATTTGTAACGTTAGTAAGGATTGGCGTTCTATCACTACCTGCTTTTATAGCCACTCCAAAGCATTTTATATCTTTGTGGATTCCAACTCCTAGGTTCAAGATAGTATTAGTCCTAAAGTCATAGCTTATAAAGCCATCTACTCCAAAGTAGCCAAGATCCCCACCAAAATTAAGCCTTAAGAAATTAGATGCATCAGTTATAGTTCTAGTTAGAGTTAGATTATCTATAGCAAAAGCTGTGTCTCTTTTTAGGTAGTAAGAAATTCCTGCATTCACTCTCTTATTACTATAGTTAGCATTTAAGGCTAGCTCTGTAAAAGCGTTGTAAAAAAAGGAGTAAAAAAAGCTAGTTGATAGATTAAGGCCTGAGATTGGCGAAGTGCCAAGCTTGTTTTCCATAGGCGTTCTAACCGGCGAGATAGTGTCATCAAGATTTAGAATCTGACTTGCCCTCCAGTAAAAAAGCTCTTGACCATTAAGATTATAAAAGTAGTTAGAGAGGTTTAAATCTATTCTAGTATTGCCCGCAAAGACTGATGTAAAAGAGGATGGATCCCATATATCAAAGCGGTTTTGTATAGCTTGAAGTTCATTGGTACCTAAAAGGCTATAAGTCTGGAGTACTTGCTTGCTTAAAAGGCCATTAGTAAAAACTGAGTTTGCAAAAGGTGCACTTAAGTTAAAAGAGGCCTGCAATGCATGGAAGAACTTATTATAATCTCTGCCTATATCAAGGTTAAGCGAGATTCTATAGTTTGCTGCTAGGTAGTTTCCATATCTATTAGTAGCTGGGTCTAATACAAACTCTGAGTTATCCAAAGTATTAAAAGTATAAAGTGGCATTTTATTATTCCCAAAAATATTGCCTGCGTAGATATTTCCTGCATAGACATTAGCCCAGATTCCTAGAGATAAGAACTTATTAAATATAGAAAAGTTCATGCCTAGCGGGATTGAAAGCTCATTAGAAACATAGCTATAGCCTATAGGCCTATAAGTGTTTTTTAGCTGATAGTCTATAGAGTATAAAAGCTCTTTAAAAAAGAGAGATGAGAGGTACTTGTGATACTGCAGATTAGGAAGATTTTGCAAGGTAGTTCTATTATCTGCTATGTTAAAGTTTAAAAAGTACTTAAAGTTTGCACCAAAGTAGTTATCACCTAGCTGGGTGTATAGATTAACCCTTGAAGTGTAAGAAGAAGTATTTAAAAAGTAGTTAAATCTATCAAGACGCATATAGTCAAGGTCGTTCATATAAGCAAAGTCTACATAAAGGCCATTATCTATACTGCTTTTTAAGCCAAGATACTTTTGCATAAAGTTTCTTGCACTAGTTTTTACATCAAAGCCATAGATTTGAGAGTTTACAAGATTAAGATTCCTTACATACTCTGGAGTATTATAAAAATACCTTGCATTTAAGATTAAGTTGTCATGATAGGGTGAAGTCGCCCTAAACTCATAGTTTAGCCCCCCACCTCTATTAGTTCTAACTTGAGGGGTAAAAGTCATATCCCAAAAGTCTTGTAAGGCTAGATAGTAAGGCTGTAAGTAGACAAAACCTTCCGTGCTTGAACTCCCAGTTGTAGGATATAAAAAGCCTGAAGTTCTTTTGTTTTCAGTAGAAAGTCTCATATAAGGAAGATACATTATAGGCACATCGCCAATGTAGATTCTGGCATTCCAAAGTTGGACTATAGACTTGTCTTTGTTAAAACTGCCACTACTTGTATCTATCCTCCAAGCTGGACTTACAACCGAGCAGCTTGAAACTATAGAAGAGTTAAAGCGAAAGACATTTCTATTACTAGCAGCAGCCTTTGCACTCATCCATATACCAGTTGAATTTTCTTGAACATAAAAAGGCTCTATGATGACAAAGTCTGAGTTTAGATAAAAAGTAGCTTGGTTAGCTTGTAAGTAAAGCTGGTCATTTTTATATATTTTTACATTGCCTTGTAGCCTTACAAACTTCGTCTCTGTATTGTAAGTTATCTTATCAGCTAGGGCATAAAGCTCAGTATTCATAACTGAAGCATCTTCACTAGCTATGATGTTATCGCCTTCTCTTGTGATATTTTCCCCTAAAAGCTCAAAAGTTTTTTTCTGCTGCTTGCTTAACTCTAAGTCGCCTACTTTTAGATTCTTACTTCTTTGGTCTTTTTGTGTTTGGCTTATGGAAGGTTTTGCGTTTAAAGTATGTGCATCTTTTTGCTTAGACTGATTTAAAAGAGGACTATTTATATGGGGAAGTAAGGGGCTAGAGGCTGTGTCATCCACCCCACAAGTAGAAGAATCTAGAGGGCTAAAACTGCCTAGAGGGCTAGAATCTTTATTTAAGTTAGCAGTATCTTTAAGACTAGCTGCAAGACTTAGTGAGATAAAAAAAGCTACACAAAGTAAGGTAGCGCTAAGTCTTCTAATTATTAATGACAATACAAGAACTCCATCTGTCATGTAAAGTGCGTTTAAACTTATCAAATGGGGCAAATATAAAAGAGATGTAAAAAGTCTTACCTAAGATGTAGTTTATGACTGATCTTGTGATAGCTTGAGTAAGTCTAGGCTTATCAAAGTAAGTAGAATCTACGACCTTAGCCTTCACCAAAAGAAGCCCTAAAGATGCCCCATAAAGATATAAAAATAAGCTGTTATATATCACATCAACCACAAAAAGCATGATTATATACCAAAGCACAACTCCTAAGGCCTCACTTAGCTGACTGGCAAGCTTTATTTGAGCACTAGTAGATGCTGCATTGCTAGTGCCACTTTTAGCGTCAATCTCAGATTGAACCTTTAAGTCAGCACTTATACTAGAGATAGATGCTATTGCGGTATTAATCCTTTCTTTTTGTGCACCACTAAGCATTAAAGAAGTGATGAATGAAACTATTATCACATCGACTATAAGGGCTAGTATCCTCTTAGGAAAAGATGCTAAAGTTAGCTTTTCTCTAAAAAGGGCTTTTTCTAATACTTCGTCTTTTTTTGTCACTATGTTTTCTTTGATTTTAGATTATTTAAGATTCTAAGCTAGACCTTGAAAGGCTATATCTTTTCTTATGTGTTTTCCTTCAAAGTCTATCTTTGAAGCGATTATGTAGGAATTATCCCTAGCTTCTTTTAGACTTTTGCCACAACCTATAGCAAGACATACTCTCCCACTTCCTGCATAAAGCTTATCTCCTTCTACAAAAGTGCTAGCATATGCCACGTAGCCAAGGCTTTTCTCAAAGTCTCCTATGCTCATAGGTGTTTTAGAATCTGCTTTATAAGGATAGCTTTTAGACGCACAAACTACACAAACTTGAAAGCTGTCATTAAACTCTATCTTTGGTAAGTTTTTAGATTCTACTCCTAAAAGCACATCTAAAAGCGGGGTTTTAAAAGAAGGTAAAAGTATCTCACACTCTGGGTCTCCAAAACGCACGTTATACTCTAGCAAGTAAGGCTCGCCACCAACTACCATGATACCGGCAAATATAACACCAACGTAAGGATGTCCTTCTTTTTTTAAAGCATCAAAAGTTGGCTTTAAGATCTTAGATTCTATCTTTTGTATTAAGGCTTTATCACAAAGAAAAGAAGGTAGTGGAGAGTAAGCACCCATACCCCCAGTATTAGGTCCTTTGTCGTTATCAAGCAATCTTTTATGGTCTTGGCAAGGAGGAAGCGTTACAAAACTTTCGCCATCACTTAAAGCAAAGACTGAAAGCTCATAGCCTTTTAAAAACTCCTCTATAACTACGCACTTTCCAGCCTCACCAAAAAGCTCCCCACTAAGCATAGCTTTTAGCTTAGTCTTAGCCTCACTTTTAGAATCTAGTATCAGCACACCTTTACCTGCACAAAGTCCACTTGCTTTTAGCACTATTACATCACTTTCTTTAAAGTTAGATTCTATAAAGTTAGCTCCAGTCTCATAGCTGGTGGTTTTAAAGTATTTTGCAGTTGGCACGCCAGCTTTTGATACAAAGTCTTTCATATAAGACTTATCGCCTTCTAGCTTTGCGTTTTGCTTATCTATACCAAAGACTTTTATGCCTTTAGTTCTTAAAAAGTCACTTAAGCCCAAAACACAAGGTAGCTCTGGCCCTATGATTACATAATCTATATTGTTTTGTTTTATATTATTTAGTAGTTCTTCGTTTGTAGAATAGGCAAAAGATTTAGCAGCCAAAAAAAGACTTGCAGCCTCAGACTTAGGAGAAAAGTATATATCACTTACTCTAGTGTCTTTTTTTAAAGCTAGCCCTAAAGAGTACTCTCTACCCCCATTACCTATTATCAATATATTCATTATTTATAAACCTAAGTATTTTTTAACCCAAAAGGCCGTTACTTTATGTCTAATGCCTAAGCCCAACAAGACTACGACATTTTAGGTAAAAACAGGCTAATTAGGCGCTAGATTCTAACCCTGTTAGGGGCTTCAAGAGCAAGCTTCTAACGAAAATGCGACACACATAACCATCAAGTTTCTACCAGGTAAAGGTATTATAAACGGACTGGCAAAAATGATAAAGACCACGAACCTTCTAGGCGACATAATTATAGCAATGTATTTTGTTATATACAGCACATAATAGGCAAGCTTAGCTTCCTTTACGCTTTGCTTTAAATAGCAATTTTAAATCTTTTAAGAAGCATCGTGCATGCTAGGGTAGTTTTATCGCCTTACTTTATCTTTTAACATTGCTCTATCATATACTAGGAGATACCTTTGCACTAGGTGCCTTACACTAAACACCCTCGCACTAAAAGTAATCTAGGCTGCAAGCAAACTAATATTTTTTAATTTGACTCATTACTAGCTATGCTTAGAATCTCTTTTACAACATTAGGATCATCTAAGGTTGAGATATCTTGAGTTATAGCCTCTCCTCTTGCAATAGACCTTAAAATACGTCTCATTATCTTGCCACTTCTAGTTTTAGGAAGCCCCGGCACATACATGATATCATCAAGCTTAGCGATATTTCCTATCTCAGTTGAGATTATGTTATTTATCTCTTTTAAGTGTTCAACGCCCTCACCTAGGTTACAACTTGCACCATTTTGAAGCACCACAAAAGCAAAAAGACTTTCACCTTTTATAGGGTTTTGCTTACTTACTACAGCACTTTCTGCAACAGCTGGATGTTTGGCTATAGCTGCTTCAACTTCAGCAGTGCCAAGTCTATGTCCACTAACATTAACCACATCATCAGTCCTTCCTATGATGGTTATATAGCCTCTATCATCATACATAGCAGCATCACCTGAAAAATAAACTGGCTTGCCGTCTTTTTTAGCCTGAGAGAAGTAGCTTGATACATATCTATCTGGATCTCCCCATATAGTTCTTATCATAGAAGGCCAAGGCTTAGTTATACAAAGTAAGCCTTGCTCTCCGGGCTCTTTTTTATTACCTTCTTCATCTATAACTTCTGCCATGATTCCAGGGAGTGGCAAGGTAGCACAGCCCGGTTTTAGTGGGGTAGCTCCCGGAAGTGGAGTTATCATATGTCCACCTGTTTCAGTCTGCCACCAAGTATCAACTATAGAACATCTTCCTCCACCTATAACTTCTCTAAACCACTTCCACGCAGTTGGGTTTATAGGCTCGCCAACAGTTCCTAGCACTTTTAGGGAACTTAAGTCGTACTTTTGAGGTTCATTAGGCCCTTCAGCATGAAGCATCCTTATAGCCGTAGGAGAGGTATAAAACTTATCTATCTTATAGTGTTCTATCATCTGCCACCATCTTCCATAGTTTGGATAGCCCGGTGTTCCTTCATAGATAAGAGTAGTTGCCCCACAAGCTAGAGGACCATATACTATATATGTATGACCAGTTATCCAGCCAACATCAGCCGCACACCAATAGTTATCATTATCCCTGATATCAAAGACCCACTCCATAGTAAGCTGGGCTTGAAGCATATAACCAGCTGTGCTATGCTGCACACCTTTTGGCTTACCAGTGCTTCCACTTGTGTAAAGTAAAAAAAGTGGATCATCACTATCCATCATCTCTGGCTCACACTTACTAGATTCGTTTTCTACCATCTCGCTATAGATAAAGTCACGGCCTCTAACATAGTTTATATCTTGATGGTTTCTTTCAACGATTAACACTTTTTGCACGCTTGGGCAGGCGTCATTTTCAAGTGCCTTATCAACGCTTGGTTTTAGCATATAAGGCTTACCTTTTCTAAAGGCTCCATCAGCAGTTATGACTAACTTAGCCTCTGCGTCGTTAATCCTATCTCTTATAGCTTCTGGACTAAAGCCTCCAAAAACTACTGAGTGTATAGCCCCGATACGAGCACAAGCTAGCATCATGATAGCAGTTTCTGGAATCATAGGCATATAGATAACTACCCTATCGCCTTTTTTGATGGCAAACTGATTTTTAAGTAGGTTTGCAGTCCTATTAACCTCATCATAAAGCCTTCTATAAGATATGGCCTTATAGTCTCCCATCTCACCTTCAAAGATGATGGCGACTTTGTTTTTCTTATCTTCTAAGTGCCTATCTAAGCACTGCACACTTGCGTTAATCTTACCGCCTTCAAACCACTTATAAAACGGTGCCTTGCTAGAATCTAAAGTCTTAGTAAAAGGCTTATACCATGTAAGCTTTTCTTTAGCTAAATCCCCCCAAAACTTTTCATAATTCTCATCTGCGTCATAGCACAAGTCATCATATTCGCACATATTTTTGATGCGGGCTTTCTTTGCGAACTCTCTATTTGGTTTGAATATTGTCTGTGCAAATTCTAAGTCATTATCTATATTTTCCATAAATTAACTCCTTGGTATCACTTAAGTCTGTTTAACTATAAACAAACTTTATTGCAGGTGGGGTTATAGGCTTGTCTAATGGGGGATTTTTAGGCTTTAATAGTTACTTTTTTAAACATTTTTAGCTTTAAATATTAAAATGAGCAAATATGTAACGTTTTTTATTGACGATTCTAAGCAGGATAAAAAGCCTAAAATAAACTTTGTAACTTTTTTTCTGTGTAAATCTAGACTAATCTCTATAAAACTAAAATCATCAAGAATCTAATATAATAGTTTGTATCAAAATATACAGTTTAACTCCCAACTTAAGGTAGCTTTCATGCAAACTCACAATCTCCAAAAAATCGCAGATGAACTAAGGATGCTTTGTGCTGACATGGTACAAAACGCAAACAGTGGCCACCCCGGTGCCCCTTTAGGGCTAGCTGATCTAGCTGTAGTTTTAAGTAAACATATAAATGTAGATGTAGAAAACACGACATGGCTAAATAGAGACAGACTAGTTTTTAGTGGTGGGCACGTAAGTGCTTTAATATATGCACTTTTGCATCTTTGGGGCTTTGAAGTATCTTTACAAGACTTAAAAGAGTTTAGAAAGTTTGGCTCCTTAACTCCGGGTCATCCTGAGTATAAACACACTCCGGGCATTGAGATAACTACTGGTCCACTAGGTCAAGGTATAGCTAATGCTGTAGGTTTTGCTATGGCAGCAAAAAGAGCACAAAATCTATTAGGAGACTTAATAGACCATAAAGTGTATTGCTTTTGTGGGGATGGCGACTTAGAAGAGGGCATAAGCTATGAGGCAACTTCACTAGCAGGTCACTTTAAGCTTGATAACTTAGTCTTAATCTATGATAGTAACAACATAAGTATAGAAGGAGATGTAAGCATCACTTTTAGCGAAGATGTTGAAAAAAGATTCCTTGCAGTAGGCTTTGATGTTATTAAAATTAATGGGCATGATTTTGATGAGATAGATAAGGCTTTTGAAGCTACCAAAAAAGCTACCAAACCAACTTTAATAATCGCAAAAACTATCATTGGCAAAGGTGCAGTTGGGCTTGAAGGTAGTCATAAAACCCATGGTGCCCCACTAGGCATGGAAGTCATAGCTAAAAGCAAGCAAGCCTTAGAGTTAGCAAACGCTAGCTTTAATGTGACTTCAGCTTCTAGGGCTTTTTTTGATGGCGTTAGGATGAGAGGTGCTAGGGCTTATGCTATATGGAGAAAAAAACTTATAACTGGCGATAAAGAAAAACTTACCCTTTTAGAATCTTTGCAAAATCCAGACTTTAGCAAGCTAGAGTTTAAAAGCTATGAAGTAGGTAAGTCTTTAGCTACAAGGGTTAGTAATGGTGAGATACTAAATGCTATAAGTGAGTTTGACTTAGGCTTTATAGGTGGTAGTGCAGACCTAGCCCCAAGTAACAACACAACTCTTTTTAAAACAGGCAGCTTCCCAGAGGGTAATAATATGCACTTTGGTATAAGAGAGCACGCCATGGGGGCTATAAGTAATGCTTTTGCAAACTATGGAATCTATAGGCCTTTTTGTGCGACCTTTTTTGTCTTTAGCGACTATCTAAGTCCAAGTATAAGGATAGCTTCTATCATGAAGGCTAAAGTTTTATACGTCTTTACTCATGACAGCATAGGTGTTGGCGAAGATGGACAAACCCACCAGCCAATAGAGCAACTAACTCACTTTAGAGCCATGCCTAATCTTATCACGTGGCGTCCATGCGATGCTAATGAAAACATAGCTTGCATGAAAGTAGCCCTAAGCTTACAAGCACCTAATATGTTTGTGTTAAGTCGCCAAAACCTAGAAGTACTAGAGATGCCAAGCCTTGAAAATGTAAGTAATGGTGCTTATATAAAAGCTAAGGCTAGCAAGATTCCAACACTTAGCTTACTAGCTAGTGGAAGTGAAGTAGAGCTTTGCTTAAAAGCACAAAAAGTCTTAGAGACTGAAGGCATCTCTACTCAGGTTGTAAGCATGCCTAGTTTTGATCTTTTCTTAGAATCTAGCAAAGAGTATAAAAAAGAGCTATTTAAAGATTCTAAAGTGCTAGCAGTTGAAGCTTTAAGGGGCTTAGAGCTTTATGCTTTGGCTGATGATGTCTTAAGTATGGAAAGCTTTGGGGCTAGTGGCAAAGGTGATGTACTCTTTAAACACTTTGGCTTTAGTGTAGAAAACGTAGTCAAAAAAGCAAAAACGCTTTTAGGCTAACTTTAAAAATATGGATTTGGGATGCCACTAACATGTGGCTACCTCTTAGCTTCTTTTAAGTTTTAGATAATACCCTTTGTTAAACAAAAACTTTTACAAACTCCTTTTTAATCATAAAAACACTAAAACTAGCCTTTATAAAGTAAAACATAAAGCTACTTTAAAAATCTATTTTATAAATTTTATAAAGATTAAGATTCCCTTTTAACTAAACCTCTTACAATCCCAAAACATACATCCATGCATTAGAAATAAAAGCACTTATAAAAGGTCATATAGAGTTCATCAAAGTAAAAAACAAAAACATACAAAAAGAGGCCAAGTATGAAAAAAGTAACTAAGATTATCATAGCAGCTAGTTTGGCACTAAGCCTAGGTAGCATGGCAACTGCAGCAGAAGTAACTCCATCTAATCACCAAAGTAATGCAATAAATGGTATGAAGTTTACCGTAGGTGGTGGTATAGGAGGAGGATTTAACACAGAAAAAGTACCAGAAGGTGTAAGATTTTCTGGAGCTGGGGCTAATGCTAAGTTAAGTCTAGGTACTGCACTTTTTACTACTACTCCTAATAGCACTTTAGGACTTAGGGCAAGTGTTGGAGTAGGTGCTTATAGTATGCAACAAGCCTTTGTCCCTCAGTACTTTGTAAACTTAGACTTTGTACAAGCCTTTGATGTAGGTGATGGTTTTATAAAGATAGGTTATATAGTAGGAGCAGGTCTTGCTATAAGGACTAATGATAATGTAGCTGCAACTACTCAAAGTAGTGGGGCACTTCAAGGAAGTGTAATAGGCGCTGCTTCACTAACTGATCTTGTAAATACTCTTCCTAGCTTACAAAATGCACTTAATCAAGCAAGACAGAATCAACAAAATGCACAAAATGCTTTTAATAGTGCACAGAATAATGTAACCAATATACAAAGTCAAATAGACGCTTTAAACAGAAATGCCCCTCGCAGGGACCTTTGGAACTCCTCTTGTGCTACTAGCATAGGCGGTTGTTATGCAGGCTTTAGCCAACTAGACAGAATAGATAAGCAGATAAAGGATCTAAACTTACCAGGTGCACAAGATGCTAAGAACCGTGCACAAAATGCACTTAATCAAGCAAACCAAGCCTTAAATCAAGCCCAAGCTGCTTTTAATGGCAATAGAAATGCCCAAGTAAGCCAAGCTACAAGTGATATAAACAATATAGCAAACCAGATAAATAGCCTAGTAGGTCAAGCAAGCTCTGCACTAAGCCTTAATAACCTTGCCCAAGCTTCTTCTAATCTAGCCCAAGCAGTTAGAGCAGTAAATAACGCTAATGATCCAAGAAATATAGGACAAAGCTTAGTCAATCAAGGAGTAGGTGATAGAAATGCTTTTAATCAAAGTCTAACAAACTTGCAAAATGCACAAACTAGCCTTGCAAACATTAGTCAAAGGATAGTAGACGCACAAAACAGACCTACTCCTCCAGCTAGTGGAAACACAGGCACTGCAGGAACAAGCATAGGTGGTAATAATCTAAATGGCTTAGGTGGTCTTAGTGGCTTTGGTAATAATGCAACTAACTCAGATATAAGTCCACTTGACCTAGCAACATTAATCGCTTATCTTAATAGTAGAAATAACAGACGCATAGAAGCAGCTTCAACAACTAAACCTAGCTTTATACCAAGTACTGCTAGTGTGCTTCCAACTATAAAGTTTGGTCTTATAGCTTTTATAGGACAAAATCAAAGTGTATCTTTAGAGTATCAATACTACTTTAGAAATAGCACTAATGCCCTTGCAAGTAGTGATATAACCCTAAACTATACTTACTACTTTGGTGGCAATAACTAACTTTAGCAAGGAGTGATTAGGATTTAGATTCTATAAATTTATAGAATCTATTTTTTATCTAAGGCTAAAAACCTAGCCTTAGATACTCCCCTAGACACTTGCTCTTAAATACTTGCCCTTAAATACTTGCACTCCCTTTTAATATATCAGATACCAAAAAGCTAAGCTCTAAGGCTTGGATGGCATTAAGCCTTGGGTCACACTGAGTTTTATAGCTTTTATGCAAGATATCATCGCTTATCTCTTGTAAGCCACCTATGCACTCTGTGACGTCTTGACCAGTCATCTCAAGATGAAGCCCCCCAGGGATGCTGCCATTTTGCCTATGAATCTCAAAAAAGCTTTTTATCTCACTTACGACATCTCCAAAGTCTCTAGTCTTATAACCGCTGCTTGAAGTCTTAGTATTACCATGCATTGGATCACAGCTCCAAAGTATCTCTAGCCCATAGCCTTTTATGGAATCTAAAAGGGCTGGAAGTCTATCTTTTATCTTCTCGCTTCCCATGCGCACTATTAGATTAAGTCTACCGCTTTCATTGCGTGAGTTTAGCTTTTCACAAAGTCCTAGGATGTCTTCTTTAGTGGCATTAGGCCCGATTTTTACACCTATAGGGTTGTGAACTCCTCTTAAAAACTCAACATGTGCATGATCAAGGTCACGCGTCCTTTCACCTATCCAAAGCATATGTGCACTACAGTCATACCACTTACCACTTAGGCTATCTTGACGTGTCAAAGCCTCTTCGTAGTTTAAAACCAAGGCTTCATGAGAAGTATAAAAGTCTACTTCCCTAAGTGCTGAGTTATTCTCACTTGAGATTCCACAAGCTTCTAAAAACTTTAAAGACTTAGTTATCTCATCAGCTAGCAAAGTAAAGCGCTTGCCAAAGTTGTTATTGTGCACAAACTCTAGATTCCACTTATGCACTGAAGCAAGGTCTGCGAAGCCTCCTTGAGCAAAAGCTCGCAAAAGATTAAGCGTGCTTGCACTTTGGTTATAACCTCTTAAAAGCTTTTCTGGGTCTGGCTCCCTTGCATTTAAATCTTGCTCATTGATAAGATCACCTCTATAACTAGGATAAGTTACCCCATCAATAATCTCTGTATCACTTGATCTCGGCTTTGCAAACTGTCCTGCAAGACGCCCTACTTTTATAACTGGATAGCTTGAAGCAAAGGTTAGTATGACGCTCATTTGAAGGATGATCTTAAACATATCTCTTATATTATTAGCACTAAACTGAGAAAAGCTCTCAGCACAATCACCCCCTTGAAGTAAGAAAGCCTTGCCTTTAGAAGCCTTAGCAAAACCACTTCTTAGCTTATCAGCCTCCCTTGCAAAAACTAGTGGAGGATAGCTACTTAGTATCTCTTCTACTTTTTTTATGTGCTCTTTATCCTTATAGGTAGGATGCTGCTTTATAGGGAAGTCTCTCCATGTACTTTTAGTCCAACTCATATTTATCCTTTTTGTATTATTCATTCATATTTGGGTAGCTGCCTAGCCACTTTAGCTCATCTTTTCTTTTCTTAAAAACCCTATCCACGTTAGCATCATATCTATGACCATGGAAGTCTATATAAAAGCCAAAGCTAAAGTCGCCATTAGCACTAATAGGTCTTGAATCTATCTTGGTTAGATTTATACCTTCAAAAGCAAAATCTTGCATCAACCTTAAAAGCCCCCCAGTTTCATAAAAGTCTTTGATGGTTGCAAAAACTGAAGTTTTACTGTTTTCACTAGGTTTGTTTTCAAAGTCGCTTACTATGATAAATCTAGTCTTATTTTTAACATTAGATTCTATATTTTCAAACATTATAGGTAAGTCATAAAGCTTAGCGGCGATTTTAGAACATATAGCTGCTCCTTGCTTGTCTTCTTTAGCAAGCTTGGCTGCTGAGGCAGTTGAGTTAGTATAAACTTGCTCGATATTAGTAAGTGAGTAGTCTTTTAAAAACTTAGAACACTGACCAAAAGCTATATCTTTAGAATAGATTCTTTTTATGCAATCTAGTCTTTCACAAGTACTCCCAAAGCTATGATGTATAGGCAAGGTAAGCTCTGAGATTATCTTATACTCACTTTGGGCTAGTAAGTCTATAGTCTCTCCTACCATGCCATTAATGTTGTTTTCCAAAGGCACTACACCGTATTTTGCATTTTTTTGTATCAAAGCATCAAAGACTGCACTAATATTATTAAGTGCGTAGTAAGTGCTTAAAGGGCCAAATCTATCTTCAGCAGCCTGATGCGTATAGCTTCCTATAGGTCCTAAAAATGCTACTTTTTGAGGTGACTCTAGATTCCTTGAAATAGCAAAGATTTCATAAAAGATAGCTTCTATACTTGCAAGATTAAGATTATTAAGCTTTGCTTTTTCTCTTAAAGATTCCAAACGGCCAATTATCTCTCTTTCTCTTTCAGGGCGATAGATACTAGCTTGATTAGCAAGCTTTGCTTTGCCCACTTCAGAAACATAATCTAGCCTTTTATCTATAAGCCTTAAAATCTCGCTATCTATAGAATCTATATTAGCCCTTAGTTCATTTAAAGTCTCTTCTAACGTCTTACTCCCTTTATCCATCTTTCCCACCTTTAGTATCTTCTTTACTAGCATCTAGTAATAAAAGCTCATCTTCTATAAGCTCTTCAAAACTCTCCCTATGTCTTATCAAAAAGTCTTTGCCACCTTTTAGTGCCACTTCTGCTGGGCGAAGCCTTGAGTTATAGTTACTACTCATAGAGTAGCCATAAGCCCCTGCACTCTTTATAGCTAGCAAGTCACCACTTTGACAAGATTCTAGTTCTATATCTTTAGCTAAGTAGTCCCCACTTTCACAAATAGCCCCTACTACATCGCACTTTGAGGTCTCTTTAGATGTAGGATTTATCACTTCTATCTTATGTTTAGCTTTGTATATGCTTGGGCGTATAAGGTCATTCATAGCAGCATCTACTATGACAAAACGCTTCCCACAGTTTTCTTTTTCATATAAGACACTAGTTAATAATACCCCGGCATTGCCCACTAAAAAACGTCCGGGCTCTGTAAGGATGGAAAGATCTAAAGGCTTAATAATACTAACTATATGTTTTATATACTCATGCAAATTAAAAGGCACTTCATCAGTATAAGTGATACCATAGCCCCCACCTATATCAAAAAACTTTAAAGGCAGACCTAGTGATAAAAGCCCTTTTGCAAGCTCTTTTATCTTCAAAGCAGATTCTATAAGTGGGGCACTATCAAGGATTTGCGATCCGATGTGAAAGTGCACTCCTACTGGGAGTAAGTGCTCGCTTTTATGTGCGTGCATATAAAGCTTAAAAGCACTCTTGCTATCTATGCCAAATTTATTAGAACTAAGACCTGTTGAGATATAAGGGTGGGTTTTAGCATCCACATTTGGATTAACACGTAAAGAGATTCTAGCTTCTACACCAAGCTCTTTTGCCACTGCTTCTACTAAAAAAAGCTCGCTTTCACTTTCTACATTTAAGAATAATATATCAGCCTTCAAAGCCTCTTCTATCTCTTTAAGCGTCTTTCCTACGCCACTAAAGATGATTTTATACTTTGGTATACCAGCTAATAAAGCACGCCTTACTTCATGAAAGCTAACACAGTCTGCCCCACTCCCAAGGCTTGCTAAGTGGCGTATAAGTGTTAGGTTTGAGTTAGCTTTTAAGGCATAACAAATTAGGCTTTTATAGCCTTCAAAGCAGTCTTTTAGTGTCGTATAACTTGCAGTTATGGAATCAAAGTCATACACATAAAGCGGTGTGCCGTACTTTTTAGCAAGTTGTGCGTAGCTTAGCATGTTAGTTTGCCTTTCTAGTTTGGGGTAGTTTGGACTTGCAAATCTTAAAATTGTGATTTTTGCTTGGTTATTTTAGCTGATGATTTGCATGTTTTAGGGCTTATGGCACATAGCTAGGTTTTATAAGCTATCAATTTTGCCACTTGTTTATTTGCTTAATTGCTTGCATTCTCATAAATATACTTTAATTAGAATAACTTTAGCTATGACTAAGTTTTAAGATATTAGAATGACACAAGGCATAAGCCTAAATATCACAACTCAAATCTCAAAGGAAGAATCATGAAAGCTACTAAAACTGTATTAGCAGGCATTCTTTTACTAGGCGTAATGGGAACTTTTGCAGCAGCTAATGAAGCTCCGGCTGTATTTAACAAATGTAAAATCTGCCACGGCGTAGATGGCAAAAAAATGGCTCCAGGTGCTAAAGCTCTAATAGCAGGACTACCTAAAGATAAACTACTTAGAGACCTAAAAGGCTATAAAGCTGGTACTGCTCATAATGGCGGTAACTCTAAAATAATGTACGCTCAAATGAGAAACGTAAGTGATGCAGATATAGAAGTACTAGCTGACTACATCTCAAAACTACCAAAATAGTTAATAAGCAAAGTCAAGCTACTATTAAGATTCTAGATGTCTTTAATAACATTAAATGAAGGTGATTTTAGACATAATTTAGAATTGTTTAAAACCCATGTAAAAAACATATCTAACAGTAAAGCAGAAGTAGGCATAGTCTTAAAAGACAACGCCTACGGACATGGACTGCAAGAGATGAGTTTGCTAGCCCAAAAAGCTGGTATAAAAAACGTCTTTGTCAAAAACTTCACAGAAGCTAAGCTTATAGCCTCTAGCTTTGAAAACGTTACTTTCTTTTATGGTCTTCCAAAAGAAAAGATAAAAAACATCTACACAACCCTCCACAGCCTTGATAATCTAGCCAAGATAGAATCCTCCATAGGCGATATAAGCGACTTAAACGTAGAACTTAAAGTAAACATAGGTATGAATAGAAATGGCATAGAGCCTAAAGACCTAGCTAAGTGCATAGATTCCATCCTTAGTAAAAAAGTAAACCTTATAGGTGTTTTTGGACATAATGGATATGGGGATTGTAGTGATGAAGATGAGTTTAATCTAGAAGTAAAAAAGTTTAATGAAGTCAAAGAAGAAGTAGCTTACTTAAGTAAAAAGCAAGGCTTTAAGCTGCCACGCTTTCATTCATTTAACACAGCTTGTACTTTAAGGGCAAAAAGATATGATGATGACTTAGTGCGCATAGGCATGGGGCTTTATGGCTATGCTGATTTGATGCATACTTTAGCTAGCAAGCTAAGACCTATCTTAAAGCTTTATGCACATAAGATCTCAACTAAGCTTTTAAGCAAGGGTGATAAGGTAGGCTATAACGGAATCACTAAGATAAAAAAGATCTGTGATGTAAGTACTTATGATATAGGCTATGGTGATGGGCTCTATAGGACTAATGGTAATAGAATCTTGCTTCTTCCAAATGGCAATGAAGTCTTACCTATAAGCTCTATGGACTGCTTTTCAACTTATGGAAGCGAAGAGTGTATCTGCGTGATGGATAATGCAGTAAGTGTAGCAGAGGCCTTTGATACTATCCCTTATGAAGTCTTAACTAGGCTTTCTTCTTTCATACCACGACAGATTATTTAATAAACTACACCAAAAAAAGTAAGGAAGACTTACATGCGAAAAGTGCCTTTAGAGATATTTCCAGCTATTGATATTTTAGATTCCAAAGCGGTGCGTTTAAGCAAGGGTGAAAAAAATAGCGCTAAAGTTTATGGAAGCCCTTTGGAGTTTGCCAAGATTTTTAAAAGTTTTAATGCAAGGTGGGTGCATATAGTAGATCTTGATGCAGCTTTTAGTGGGAAAGTGACTAATCTTGAAACTATAAAAGACATAGTCAAAGAGACCAAGCTAAAAGTGCAAGTTGGCGGGGGGATAAGGGATGAAGATTCCATAAAACGCTATATTGACCTAGGTGTCTCAAGGGTGATACTAGGCTCAGTAGCACAAAAAGACCCAGACTTTGCCAAAAAGATGGCAGAAAAATACCCCGTAGCCATAGGCATAGATGCAAAAGATAATAAAGTGGCAACGCATGGTTGGATAGAGACTAGCACTACTTCTGCCCTAGACTTTGCTAGCCTTTTTAAAGGCTCTAAAGTAGAAGCTATCATCTGCACTGATGTTAGTAAAGATGGCTTATTAAGTGGTATAAACCTAGACTACACCAAAGCTATAGCTAATAAAAGTGGAATCTTTACCATAGCAAGTGGCGGCTTTAAAGATAAAAGCGATATAGAAAAGCTAGTAGAGTGTGAAGAAGTAGGTGGAGTTATAGTAGGTAGGGCATTTTATGAGGGCACTATAGATCTAAAGAGTATCATTTAGGTAATGTAAATATGATACAATTCAAACAAAACCATACATATAGGAGTGGCTGTTGAAATTGCTAATAGTTGATGATAGTTCTACAATGAGAAGAATTATAAAAAACACTCTCCAAAGACTAGGATATGAGGATATTTTAGAGGCAGAGCACGGAGCTGACGCTTGGAATCAGCTCTCCACGGTAGATGGCATACAAGTCTTAATAACAGACTGGAATATGCCTGAGATGAACGGCTTAGAGCTTGTCAAAAAAGTTAGAGCTGAGCCAAAGTATAAAAACATTCCCATCATTATGGTAACTACAGAAGGTGGAAAAACAGAAGTTATAGCAGCACTTAAAGCTGGCGTTAACAACTACATAGTTAAGCCTTTTACTCCACAAGTCTTAAAAGAAAAGCTTGAAGTAGTACTTGGCATACATGAAGGATAAAAGCTTAGTTATAAACACTAATCTAAAAGATTATTAGTCCCCTTTCAAAGCAAGAAGAGGAAACCCAATCTATCACTTAGCCTTATAAGCCTTACCCCCGCTTTTTACACTTAATCTCTTTTTTTGATTTTCTTATCTTAGTAAGCCCTAATTTTGTGGCTTACTTTTTTAAAATCACATATGTGTAATGGCATAATCACCCTTCCTAAGCTAATTACTAAATAGTCTTATCGCCATAAACATCACCACACAAGTCTTTAAATAAAAGATCTTACTCTCCACTTCCTCTAATGTAATCCCTAAATGCAGCGCCCATAAACTTATTAGCTAAGATAGTATTCACCAAACTTTAAGATTCCAAAAGAAAGGCTACTTATGAAAGATAGTTTTAGCTTTATAAAAACTTGTAAAAGCAAAGATAGGACTTTTATCATAACTTTTAAAGCCCTGCTTTGTGGGAAGGATCTAAGCTTAAGCATCTATGGTGGCGATAAACCTCATATAGGTGCTTCAAGCCTAGCTTTTTTAAATCCAAAGACTAAAGATATAGAAGTAAAAACTATAGAGATTCCAACTCACAAAGAAGCCCTGCTTTCAGAAAAGCTTGCCCTTAGTCTTTCTCAAAGCTTAAAAGTAAGCGTAGAGGTAAACTGCGGGATACATCTTGATAGTATAGAAAAAAGCACCATAGATGATATATGCACTATAGTCTTAGAAAGTGATAAAGAAGTGATTAGGCTTTATAAATCATTTTGTATAGGCAGCAATTAGTGAGAATGAAAAAAGTTTTGGGATAGAAACTAAAATATATAATTGCCCTACCTACTACATACTTTCTAGAACATGATAGAGTAAAGATTGCCACACGTCAACAACCATATGCTTTTTTTACTATCAAATCACAAAATAACTAGCTATAAAAATAATCGCTTATAAATCAAAAAAGCACTTATCTACACTTTAGCATTAGCAGCGGTTTCTTTCATCTTTAAGGCAGCTGAGATAGTATTAGCTATCACTTTTTTATGACCGGGGTTTTTGTTTTCTAGCTCTTGTCCAAAAAGGGCTACTGCGTCTGTGTCCCAGTAAGGAGACTTAGCAAGGCTAGTTACACTTTCTAACCACAAGTCTATATGATGTTCATCATAGCGCACATACTTAGACCTAAACACACTTAGCAAAGATTCCAAGTCCTCTTTACTATGTATGCCCCCACTAACTTCATGAAAGTCTTTTAAGGTCTGTTCTTTAGGTGTGGATGAAGAGCTTAAAAAAGCATAGTAAACTATCCCAAAGATGATAACTGGTATAAGCATAAAAGCAGATATCAGCCAGCTTGTGAAGTAAAAATACGCTCCATACATTTTATATCCCCTTTATACTTTAAAAACTACTAGCTTACTTAGTCCAAAACCCACTACAACATAAACTATGCCCGCTAGCACTTGGGCTATGTAGACATTTACACCTAACTCTAAAGCAACTTTTAGCATTATAATATTTGCAAGCCACGCTATGCCCATAGATATTACAAAGACAAAAAAGTTAGCCTTTTTCTTAAAAGTAAAAAAGCTATTTAATATATAAGAAACAACTATGCCAACAACGTAGCCTATAATATTTGCAATGTAGGGATTAACCTTAAGATAGGTTAGCAAAAAGATAAGTCCAAAACCTACAAAGGTGTTTATAACACCAACTATTAAGTAGCGTATAAGATAGCCAAGTCCTTTATGCTTTAAAAGTTCTTTTATATTCATAGAAACTATTTCAACATAGCCCAATTTTCACCAATTGAGGCATTACATACAAGAGGCACTCTTAGCTTGTAGATATTACTCATGATATCTTGGATATGTTTAGCAACTATAGAAGCCTTACTTTTATCTACTTCAAAGACTAACTCATCATGGATTTGTAAAAGCATGCTAGCTTCTAGTTTAGATTCTATAATCTTGTTCATACTTAGTTTTATTAAGTCAGCCGCACTTCCTTGAAAGAGGGCATTAACCCCCTCCCTTAGGTAGTTAGCCCTTTCAAACTCACTAGCATGACTAAAGTCAAAGTAGCGTTTTCTACCTAGCAAAGTATAAGTGTAGCCCTTTTCTAGTATCTCTTCTTTTAAGCCATTAAGGTAGTTTTTAACAGTTGGGAACTTTGCAAAGTAGCTTTCTATATAGCCTTTAGCTTCAGCTTGAGTTATGCCAAGGTTACTAGCAAGCCTCCTAGCCCCCATTCCATAAATCAGCCCAAAGTTTATACTTTTAGCGATATGACGCTTTTCTTTAGCCTCTCCTTCGCCAAAGATAAGCATAGCACTTTGAAAGTGTATATCTTTGCCTTCTAAGAAGGCTTTAACTAGGCTTGGGTCTTTGCTAAAGTGGGCTAGTAGTCTAAGCTCTATTTGAGAGTAGTCTAGGCTTAAAAGCGTCTTATTAGATTCTCTTGCTACAAAGCCTTCTCTTATCTTGCGTCCTAGCTCAGTTTTAACAGGGATGTTTTGTAGATTTGGATTTTTACTTGCAAGACGCCCAGTTGCTGTGCCAGTTTGTATAAACTGAGTGTGTATAACTGAAGTTTTCTCACTTAAAAAAGGCTCTAAGTAAGTACTAGTTAGCTTAGTTAGCTCTCTATATTCTAATAGATAAGGAATCATAGGATGGGCATCAAGCAGGCTTTTTAAGCTTTCTTCATCAGTACTAAAGCCAGTCTTAGTTTTTTTAGTACTTTTTAGCCCAAGCTGGACGTAAAGCACCTCGCCTAGTTGCTTTGTAGAGTTTATGTTAAAAGGAGTTGGGCTTAAGGCGTGTATCTTTTCAGTTAAGACTTTTAGTCTTTCATTAAGCTCATCTAAAAACTTTTGAAAGTAGGCTTTATTAATATGGATTCCAAGTTGTTCCATACTCATGATAGTTTTTATAAAAGGAAACTCTAAAGTATAGGCTAAGTCCAAAAGAGGCTTTTCTAAAAGACTTGCTAGCTTCTTAAAAAGCACTAAAGTAGCTAGTGCATCTTCACCTGCATAGCTGCTTGCTTCAGTCACCTCTATGGTAGAAAAGTTTTTATCTTTAGACTTTTTGTTAAAAAGGCTTTCAAACTTTATCATCTCATGATTAAAGTAACGAAGCATACACGCATCTAACCCAACATACCCAGCAGGGTCAAGCAGCCAAGCTAGTATCATAGAATCTTGAACTACGCCTTCATAAACTAGCTTAAAGTTAGATTCTATAACTTCTAAGTCAAACTTGAGATTATGGCCAATTAATGGATGGGCAAAGATAGTTTTTAGTGCCCTTAGCAAGGCCTCTTTTGATATCTGTGCTGGCACACCTAAGTAAGAGTGCTTATAAGGCACATAGTAGCCTATATCACTAGTTGCAAAGCTAAAGCCTACTAGCACATCTTCTCTTACATTAAGCCCGGTTGTTTCTATATCAAAAGCTATAGGCATAGTTATAGGGATAGAATCTAAAAGACTAAAAAGCTCGCTTTCTTCTAAGATAAGCTTAGTTTTTAAGACAAAACTTGAAGGGCTTTTAGGTTTAGGCGTGCTAGATTCCAAGCTATCTTCGCTAAAAAGGCTTTCACTTACTTTTTGTGCTTTTATGGGTGTGCTTTGAGTTTTTTCTATAGTTTGTAGTACTTTTTTTAAATCGTACTTTATAAGCTCATCTTTTATCTTTAAGAGAGGATTAGGCGTATGTTTTAGCTCTAAGTGCAGCTCTAAGTCTTTTTTTAAAGTAACTAGCTCTCTACTTAAAAAGGCTGTGTCTTTCCCTTCAGCTATCAAGCTAGCAGTTCTTTTACCAAAGATAGATTCTAAATCGTTGCATGCATAAAGCTCTTCTAAGCTTTTAAACTTTTCTAAGATCTTCAAAGCTCCTGTAGGCCCTATGCCTTTTATACCCGGGATATTATCACTGCTATCGCCTACTATGCTTTGATAGGTTATAAACTCATCTGGGGTTACTTTAAACTTCTCAAAGCACTCTTTTTGGTGTATATCTATCTTTTTAGTTGGGTCATATAAGTAGATGTCATCTGTGATTAGCTGATAGAGGTCTTTATCACTGCTTACTATTTCTACCTTATGACCTTTTTTGGAGTAGCTACTAGCAAGGCTTGCTATGACGTCATCTGCCTCATATCCTTCAGCTTGTGCTAGGTTTAAGTCCATCTTGCCTATCCACTCTATAGCTACGCTAAGCTGCTCTTTTAAGTCTTGTGGTGCTTCTTTTCTATTAGCCTTATACTCAGGGAATAGCTCTTTTCTTAAAAGGCGGCTTTTAGATTCCAAAGCAAAGATGGTGTAGCTTTCTTCATCTTTAAATATATTGTTTAGCAAGTTCGCAAAGCCAGTTAGTAAGCCAGTAGGAAAGCCATCTTTGTTGACTAGCTTAGGTATGGCATAGTAACTTTTGAAAAAAAAGCCAAAAGTATCTATTAGGATTATCTTTTTCATGGTGTGTCTTTAACTACGCTTAGGCTTTTTAGAATCTGTGACTTTATGCATATGACCGCTGTAGCTTATAGACTTAGCGTCTTTTTCTTGATTGATGTCTTCTAGCACGTCTTTAAAGTCCACGTTATCACTTAAATCTAGCTCATCGCTATAACTATAGTGCATCTGGATGTCCATCACCCCTTTTAGTCCTTGCACTTTTTGAAATATAGCGATTTGCTCTTCTGTAGTTTTTGTAGTAAGCAAGATGATTATGGTATCTTTTTCTTTTATACCAACTTCTAGGTTTTCTATCTTTTCTAACTCGCTAGCTAGGCTTTCTAGATAGTCTTCTTTAGTGCGTACTATAACGCTTGATATGGTTTCCATTATGTAAGCTCTCCTTGCAAGAAGGCATGTTTGTAAGCAAGCCTTATAGGTTGTCAATTCTAACATTACTACACTTGCAAAATCTTAAGCCGCACTAGCTTTTAGTGCTAATCTTTAATAAAACAGATACTTATTTAGCTAAGTTTAAGTTTCAAACTGTTAGTATTTGGGTCTTTTTTTAGCTATTACAAAACGCGGAAATGGCGAAACTGGCAGACGCACCAGACTTAGGATCTGGCGCCGCAAGGCATGGAGGTTCAAGTCCTCTTTTCCGCACCACTTTTTTTAAAATACCCCCTTTTTTTTAAAATCTCTTGCTTTTTAAAGTCCCTTAATTTTTTAGAATCTCTTATTTTTTAATTTACCAAGCATGCTAGACTTAAGGTCACTTTTTTCAATATAGCTATGTTAAAGTTAAAGCTAACCTAGTGCCTATATCCTGGATAAAGTATGTTACTAAATGTAAAAAAAGCACCAAAGAAAATCATCATATTTGCCATATATTCAAATAAATGTATGCATTTTTGCACTTATTTAACAAATTTAAGTTTCGCTTAATCAAAAAAAAAAAAAACAGAATAGAATTAATCTTAATTTTTGCTTATAAAGGTAAGAAGAAAAACATTAAATGGAGAAACATGATAAAGAACACACTTAAATATGGTGGAATAGTCCTAGTAGCCCTAGTAGCAAGTGGATGCGCAACTATTAGTAATGGCACAAAACAAAAAGTCGCAATCACTACAAGCACAGGAGAGAAAGTAGTAGCTACTATAGGCTCTAAAAAAGTAACTTTGCCAGCTACCATACCTCTTAGCCGTAGAAGTGGGGCTGAGATAAAAGTACTTCATGCTGATAATGCATGCTATAAAGACACTAGCTTAAATGTTGCTGGGAAAAATAAAGTTAGTGGATGGTTTTTTGGAAACCTTATAAGTACTGCTGGTGTTTTCTTTGGAAGTTCAACTGATGCTAGCACAGGAGCTATGTGGTCTTATACAAATCCAAACTTTACAGTTCCAGTACAAAGGATAGATGGTTGTAAAGTAGAAGCTGCCCCTATAGCACCAGCAAAAGGTAGCACAGCTAAACCAGATTCTAAATAGTCACTTTGAAACGCATAGCACTAGGGCTTATAAGCTCTTGTCTTTTTATCTACGCTGCAGGCACTAGCCCTGCTAGCACAGACACTAGTAACTACGAGTCTTTAGAGCACACACTCCAAGAAAAAAGGCTTTATAACGCTGATACTTGGAAGAATCTCCTCCACTATGATGGAAGCAACTCAGCTATAAATAAAAAATCAAACTTTTTTCTAAGCAAGCAAGGCTACAAAAGCCCAAAAGCAGAATATGACGTCTTTGTAAAAGAGATATTTAAAAATCTAAAAGACTTTAAAGCTAATGATATAAAAGATTTTAATAGCACTGCTTTGTGTCGCTACCCTGCTAGAACTTACTTTATAACTAAAGCACTAGATGATGAAAGCTTAGATAAAGACGTATTAAGCTATCAAGAAAACTGCAAAGACTTACAAGACTTTTTAAACATAGTGCCTATAGATTCTGTATATATAGAGTTTGCTGCAGAAAGTGATATATTACCCGGCTCTAGTATGGGACATAGCTTCTTAAGACTGCAAGGCAAGTTAAAAAAAGACGTAAAACTAGATGGCCTAGATCTTAAAAAAGACACACTAAGGCAGTACGCACTAGGCTACTTTGCCTTAATGGGCGATAGTTTTAATCCAGCTGATTACTTAAAAGCAGTCTTAGGCAATATGAAGGGTACTTTTGGGCTTTCTCCATTTGATAGTGCAAAAAGCGACTATCTTGATAATCAGCAAAGAAGCGTCTATAGCTATAAGATAGATGCTTCAAAAGAGCAGCTAGAGTTTTTCAAACTCCATCTTTTTGAGCTTAGAAATGTATGGATACACTATAGTTTTATAACCCATAACTGTGCTGATGGCTTAAATGCAGTTTTACGAGTTTTAGATTCTAAGTTATGGGTTAAAAAAGATAAGCCTTATATAACTCCACTTGAACACATCCAAGGGCTAAAAGATAAGCTTAGCTTAGATGAAGTAAGCCTAAGCCCTAATAAAGTGAAGTTCACAGAGAAGTATGGGGAAAATGACATCTTAAACCTACGCAAAAGCACAAAGTTTGCACTAAGCCTAGAAAACAACGACACTTTAGCTTTTTACTTTGCACCAGTTTATAGCGATATAAGAAATGTAGATAACTCCTATAAAGACCTTAGTGAAAGTAGGCTAGTAAGCCTTGAGGGGAAGTTTAACTTAAGGCTAAATAAGCCCTATCTTTCAAGGATAGAGCTTATAACGCTAAATGCTATACCTGATATAGTTAGAACTAAAAGTATCTCAAAGTATGTATCTATAAGGTTTGAAGATAACTTATATCACAAAGTAGGGGCTAGCTACTCTAAGACACTAGATACTAGCTCTAAAATCTACCCAACACTAGAAGCAGGTCTTGGCACTGGCTTTTATCTAGCAGACTTAGTTTTTTACACACAAGGCATAATTGGCTATAGATATGACACTATTAATAACGCCTATTTAAGGCTTAATACTGCCCTTGTATGGCGCTTTAAGTACGCAAGGCTTATAGCTAGCTATAACGTATATGGAGACTTTGTAAGCAATAATAGGGGCTATGATAATAAGGCTAATGTATTTTTTGCATTTAACCTTTATAAAAGCTTAGATATCTTTGGTGAGGCAAGCTACTATATGTCACTTTTTAAACCTATAGCTAGCAAGATGCGTATAAGATATGACCAAGATAAGACTTTAACTTTTAGAGTAGGTTTTAGCGTCAACTTTTAGGATGATCTTATAACTTTAGCTGCTTTTTGGCACGGAAATTGCATGTTACTAGCTATTAATAATCATTTAGAGGTTAGTTATGGTAGCAGATATATCAAGCATGCAAGCAGTACAAAATGTCAATTCACAACAGCCACAACCACAAGGTGCTAGTCCTGCACCTGGCGAGTTTAACGAAGCCTTAAACAAACAGATGCAAAAGGCTGAAAACAAGCCCGCAGACATGGAATCTAAAAGTGCAGAAAAGCCAAAAGAAACACAAGATAATCACCAAGTAACTACTGAAGCCAACAAAAAAGAAGTCGACAAAGAAAGCAGGGCTAAAAAAGAAGAAGAGATAGCCAAAGAAAAAGAAATAAAAGAAAAAGAAGCAAAAGAGTCTAAAGAGCAAGATGCAATGCACAAAGAGGCTAACCCTCTAACTACTCAAGCTAAAAAAGTAGATGATACTACTCCTCTAACAAAGGCACTAAATGATACTAAAGATACCAAAGTAGACGCTAAAAGCACAGGCGAGCTAGCTAAAGAAGTAAGCGAAAAAGACACAAAAGTAGCAAGTAAAGAAGCTATGGATAAAACTATGGCTGATGTCAAAAAAGAAGCAGATTCTAAGAATCTAAATATGGGCAAGGCTACTTTGACTACTGAAGAAGGCAAAGATACAAAAGAAGCAAAAGACACTAAAGAAGCCCTTGATCTAGCCCTAAAAGACAAGGGTGCAAAAGTCGCAAGCACTCTTCAAAATGCAAAAGACATAACTCCTGAGCAAGCTAAAAAAAATAAAGCCTTAGCAGAGCTTTTACAAAAATATAGCCCTGAAGAAGTAGCTAAAAGAGAAAAGGCTAACGCTGCAGATGCACTAACTTACAAAAAAGATGGTGGCGATGAAGTAGCAGTCATAGCAAGAGGAGCTAAACTTCCAAAAGAGATAGCAGACCCTAAGCTTAGAAACGAAGCCATGCAGGCTGAGTTTTTAAAAGAGTTAAAAGACATAGTTGGTGAAGATGGTATAGAAAAACTAGCTAGCAACAAAGACGCTATGAAGTCTCAGCTAAAAAACATCCAGATACAAAACACGCTAGATAGTCTAAAAGACGTCCCTCCAGCAGTCTCTTTAAAGGATGAGCCCTAAGCTACTAAGACTATATAGTGCTTGGCTTGAAGATAAGCAAGCTAAGATTGACGGAGATGAGGGGCTAAAACTTCCAGCTATGCTTTTAAAAGAGCTTGGAATCAATAAAAGCGATGATAGTTTTAAGACCTTTCTTAAGACGCTAAGTACTAGCGACCTTGATAAGCTAACTAAGATGGATGATAAAAAAGTAGCTGAGAAAAAAGATGCTATGGATACTCAAGGAGTGACTAACACGCCAAGAAGTGAAGTAGAGTTTAAAAACGCCCAAGCTAGAGAGATGGTTAAAAACTTCGCTTCCCAGTT
Organism: Helicobacter sp. 11S02629-2; assembly: GCF_002272875.1. Taxonomy (GTDB): domain Bacteria; phylum Campylobacterota; class Campylobacteria; order Campylobacterales; family Helicobacteraceae; genus Helicobacter_I. The sequence goes on along the minus strand of NZ_MLAN01000002.1, from coordinate 241,550 downwards.
TAGAGAGCAGGTCTTAAACTATAAACCACCTATCACTAAAATCAACCTAGAGCTTAACCCAGCAAGCCTTGGAAGTGTACAGATGAGTATCTCTAAAAAGGGAAAAGATTTAAGTGTTAATATCACTTCAAGTCAAAGTGTTATGACTATGTTTATGCAAAACCAGCAAGACTTAAGGGCAAACTTAATGCAGATAGGGTTTAACAACCTTGATCTAAACTTTAGCCAGCATAATCAAAATAGTCAAAATGGTCAGCAAAACATGCAAGATAGTGGCACACCTATACCACCTGCACCACTTGAAGAGACTAAAGACGCCTCTAAGCTTCAAGAAGCAAGCCTTGAGATAATCTTGCCTAACTATGCTTAAAGCATAAGCTTTTTTCTTCCTCTTCTCTACCACGTTAGGAAGAGGACTATCAACCTTTTGATATGAAGCGTTATCTTGTCTTGACGCTAGAAGAGAAATCTATACTTTTTTGACATGGTAATCTAACATTAAAAGATCTACATCTTTAATAGAATCTATTTTATCCGCCAAATCTTAAAGCCCTTTTTGGTAAACTTACCACTAACCAAAATACATTTACTATCAAGATTTATTAACAATAAATCTCAAAAGCACTAATTTTCATAAACTTTTAGTTTCATATTGTTACAAAAATAAGCATTCTATCTTTTTTAGGGCTTTGCCCTTGTGTTTTTTTTTTTTTTTGAATAGAGTACTTTTCGCGAGCTTAAACATAGGCTTAAGTTTTTAAACCTAGGTTTAACTTCTAATAATATTTTGCATAAGGAATCAATTCATGAAAAAGAAAATCCTACTAGGAGCGGTATGTTTAGCAGTAGCACTAAGCTCTACAAGCTATGCTAAAAGCGGTGTGTTTGTAGGGGCTAATGCTGGGATTTCAATCACTAGCACAACATATAGTAATATTTTTATTCAAGCTAATGATCTTGCGCCAAAAACGGGTGCTGGCTATATGCTAGGACTAGATGTGGGATACCAACAAGAGTTTCTCCCTAGCATGGGACTAAGATACTATCTAAGCTATAACTTCTCTAATAGCTTTGCTCATAAAACCATTCCTGGAAGTGTTACTAACGGTGCTAGTGGAGCACTTACGGTGGTGAACTTTAACAACCTATTAGTTGCAAATGTTGACTATTTTTATAACTTAAATGATAAGCTTGGGGCTTATGTAGGTTTAGGAGTTGGTTGGTCAAACTTTTTTACAAACTTTATAGCTGGTGGAGAGGGCGGCAGTCTTACCGCTACATATCTTGGCAACAGCTTTGCTTTACCTTTTAATATAGGTGTAAGTATGAACTTAGGAAAACATCAAACTATAAAGCTAGGGGCTAAGATCCCTCTAGTTAGCACAAGTATTAAACCTACAAATGGGGAAGCTAAAACAGCCTTACCTACTGGAGATGATGGCACAACAGCAACTCTAAACAACTATATCATCCAAGCAGGCTATAGCTATATATTCTAGTTAGTATAAGTAGTTTGCTTAGAAACTATTAAAAAAGATATATGCTTCCTTTTTAAAAAGCCTAAGCTTTATTTAGGAGACTTAGTCCTTTTATACTTTTGTTACATATGGAATCTATTTTAGATTCCATAGAGCTTAGTGTCTATACTTCCTTCTTAAAGCCCTAATGCCAAGGACTATATAAACCATCCTTGCAGAGCTATAAGATATCTGCTTGCCTTTTTTCAAAGTCTTGATTCCATATATTAAAGCCTTACCCTTAAAGTTATATCTCCCTTTTAGCCTTAAAAGATATTTAGTATTAACATCTAAGTCTTTATACTCTATCAAGAAGCCTAGCTTAAATATGATGCTTGTTATATCTAGTGGGTCTTGGTGCTTAAAGCCTTGCATCAAAGCAGTGTACATCATATCTTTTAGCATGAAGATTAGCTGTTGTTCAAAAAGATATAAGGCCTCTTTACTTAGCCCTTTAAACTTACGCAGACTTAAGTAAGAATCAAATGCTGCAAAAAAATGACAAAATATATTAAAGTAAGCTCTTACATCTATGTCTTTTTTAAAATAAGGTCTAAGATAGCTAAGAGATTTAGGCAAAGTTATCTTAGCTCTAGCTTTATAGTTAAATATAGAATCATCCCTCACACGGTAAGCTATAAGCTTATCTATCAAAGCTTTTATATGTCTTGCCTTTGCAAGTAGTATCATCCCAAAGTTAAGGTCTTCCATGTCAAGAGAAGGAGTAAAGCGAAGTGAGATTTTATTTAAGTAAGCATTACTTATAAGTCCATGCCAGCCAAAGTTTAGCTGAGCTTTACTTGCAAGTTTATATAATCCATCACCATTAACCTTTCTATTTTTAAAAGCTGGATACAACTGAGAGGGAAAATACTTAGCCCTAAGATGTCCTCTTTTTGCCTCTACTGGCATACCATCTAAAAATACAAAGTTATCATGCACTACCACTTCAGTATCTTTACTAAGGGCTTTTATACAAGTTTGTATACAGTCTTTTTGCATATAGTCATCACTATCAAAGTAGTGTATAAACTGATCTTTTGGAAGGCTTTGACATAAAAGATAAGTTATATCAGTTTGATTAAATCTAAAAAAGCCTCTTTTATCATAGCTAAAGCACTTTAAAAGATTAGGGCTTGGTGTCTTTGGAGTTAGGTTTAAAAAAGAAGTAAGACTTGGTTTAATAAAGCTTTTATGTAAGGTTTCTAAGTTATAGAGTTCTTTTTTACTAAAGCTTCCTATTATGTAAGAATCTTTAAGTGTTTTAAAATCTAAACTTAGGTTTTGTATAAAGTAGTTAGTTTTAGTTGGAAAGAAAAGATTACTACTTTGATAGAAGGCTAGGCTATAAGGGGCATTACTAAAGAAAGTCTTTTTTGGAAAGAGTGTATTAAGAGATGCTTTATAGTTAGTGCGTGGGTAGGCGCATGAGTTTGAATGCCCATGCATAAATTTGATTTGATTTGATTGGTTGATTGAACTGGCTGAGCTGGCGCGCACGGATGGCTGGCTGGCTGGCTGGCTGGCTGGCTGGCTGGCTAAAAGAGTAGTCTAAGTTTGATAAATGTATAGAATCTTTTTTAAGATTTTTGATTAAAGATTCTTTATTTATAGAATCTTCTTTTATATCTGCTTCTTTTGCATTTACTTCTCTTATAGCACTCTCTTTTATGTTTGCTTCGTTTATAGTAGTCTCTTTTATAGCGGTCTCTTTTATAGAACTTAGGGCTTTTCTTAAAGAAGAGTTTTTAACTAGTTCAGTGCCAAGATTTCTAGCTGTGCTTAGTCCTCCATTAAGCTTTTCTACTAAGAATATTCTTTTATCTTTTTTAGCATAGTCTAAAGCTATATCTAAGCTTTTATCACTACCTCCATCAACTACTAATATAATGTCTAGATTTTTATAAGTTTGATTTATAACAGAATCTAAAGCAGTAGATAGATACTTTTCTACATTATAAATAGGAATGATGACTGAGACTAAGGGGTCTTTTTTTATCTCATGCTGCATATCAACTAACTCTCTCAAAGTTTCACTCACAACCTAGCCTTTTTTATTTCATATAAGTTTTTTTAAAACATATAAAGTAGTGATCTAGCAAATGTGTGTATTCTAGCTTATTTTGATCCTAAGGATATAAGTTTTAAGCTAGAAATGATAGATATCTTTAAAACTAAAGCAAGCCTACTTCAAGCCATACTTTTTAGCTAAAGATTCCAAAGTGCCATCTTCTTTCATAGAATCTATAGCCTTATTAATTCTTTCCATAAGCTCTTTATGCTTACCTTTATCAGCAGCTATACCAAAGCCTTCACCTGCACTATTTTCTGTATAGAATCTTACTAAGTTAGGATACTGCTTTAAGTAGTTAGTCGCAGTAGCCCCATCAGTTACAACAGCATCTATCTTATTAGTATTTAAGCTAAGCACTGCTCCTAGCACGTCTTTAAAACTTACTTCAGTTCCGCCTACTTGCTTAGCCACTTCCATAGCCCTTTCTTCTTGCTGGGTGCCTAGATATGATCCTATCTTTTTGCCCTTTAGTGATTCTAAAGTAGTGATATCATCAGAATCTTTACGTTTAATAAAGACGTTTTGGTCTACAAAGTAAGGATGAGAAAAGTCAACTGACTTTAGTCTATCTGGAGTTATATTCATAGAAGATATAGTTAGGTCTACTTTGCCAGTTTTTAAAGCTGGTATAAGACCATCATAGCTCATATTAACCCACTGGAATTTAAAGTCAGCACGCTTTGCTATCTCATCCATCAAATCTATATCATAGCCTTTATACTTAGCATCTTCGATGTACTCAAAGGGTGGATAAGTAGCGTTAACACCTATGGCCACAGACTTTTCTTTGCCCTCATGGCTACCGCTGCTACAGGCGACTAAAAAAGCACCTACAACCAAAGCAAAAACTATCTTTTTAGCACTCTTAAACATATAAACTCCTTTTAATGATTTAAAACTTTATTTAAAAACTCTTTTAATCTATCGCTTTTTGGATTTGTAAATATAACATCAGGACTTTCATCATGGGCTATATGACCTTGGTCCATAAAAAAAACACGACTTGCGACATTTTTAGCAAAACCCATCTCGTGTGTTACTACTAGCATGGTTATGCCCTCTTTTGCCACGTCATTAACCATGCCTAAGACTTCACCTACCATCTCAGGGTCTAAGGCTGAAGTAGGCTCATCAAAAAGTATAACATCTGGATTCATACATAGCGACCTAGCTATAGCTATACGCTGTTTTTGCCCTCCACTAAGTTTATGAGGCAATACATCAGCCTTATCTTTTAAGCCTACTTTTTCAAGCAAACTATAAGCTTTATCTAAGCACTCTTCTTTAGACTTATAAAGCTTTAGATGAAGGGGCGCTAAGGTAAGATTTTGTAAAACTGTTTTATTAGCAAAAAGATTAAAGTGCTGAAAGACCATACTAGCCCTTTGCCTAACCTTATTAATATTAGTCTTAGGGTCTAAGATATCTACTCCACCCATTTTTATATGTCCACTAGTTGGAGTTTCAAGTAAGTTTAGACATCTTAAAAAAGTACTTTTTCCCCCACCACTAGGGCCAATGATAGCTACTACATCGCCTTTGTTTATATCTACACTTATATTGTTTAGAACTATTACGCTGCCATAGTTTTTATAAAGATTCTTAACTTCAATCATCACATCAGTCATTTCTATTAAGCCTTCTTTCTAATAGTTTTACTAACACGCTAAAAATCTTCACACAAGCATAGTAGATAACCCCTGCAAAGATTAAAGGGGTTGGATTATATATAACGCTTTGAAGACTATTACTCTTCATGGTTAAATCCATGATGCTAATGTACCCAACTATAGAGGTTTCTTTAAAAAGAGATATTATCTCATTTGAAAGGGCTGGGATGATGTTTTTTATAACTTGAGGGAAGACTATCTTAAACATAGAAGCGCTAAAACCTAGCCCCATAGCCCTAGCCGCTTCTAGCTGCCCTCTATCTATAGCACTTATCCCACTTCTTACTATCTCTGCTATATATGCTGAAGAGTTTAGTCCTAAAGCGATGATGGCTGCGTAGTAGTTATCTCTAAATGCCGCTAGGATGATGTAAGCAAAGATCATAAGCTGCAAGATGATAGGAGTGCCTCTTATGATGTCTATGTACTCATCTATTATGAAGTTTAAGACTCTATTTTTTAAAAGCCTAATAAAAGCTAGGATAAATCCTACTACTAGACCTATAACTATCCCCGAGATGGTAAGAGATAAAGTCATACCAAAGCTTTGAAGGTAAGCTATCCTGTCATCAGTTCCTATCTGATAAGGAAAAGTGAAGTAAGCCCCAAAGCCAACTATTAAAAAAAACACTATGACCTTTAAGTAAGTTTCGACATTGTCATACTTTAATTTCATCAACAAACCCTTTGCTAGAACCTGTAATGATTGTATCTTATTTTTAAAACTTTGCCTTAGTAGTGTAACTTTTAGTTAGTAGTAGATATATTAGTGAGTATTTTTTTAACACATTCTTTATCGCTGAAAGGCAAAGTCTCGTTTTTAAATATTTGCCCTTCTTCATCGCCTTTTCCAAGTATCAAAAGTACACACTTTTCATCTAGCTCAGCTATGGCTTGCTTGATGGCAGCTTCTCTATCTTTGTTCACATATACGTTACTTAGGTCATCCATACCGCTAAGTATGTCTTTTATGATTAGCTCTGGGTCTTCGCTTCGTGGATTATCAGAAGTGACATAGATCTTAGTTGCATAAGCCTTAGCGACTTTGCCCATTAAAGGCCTTTTGGTCTTATCTCTATCGCCTCCTGCACCAAAGACTACATGGATTGGCCTGCCTTTAAAACTTTCAAACATCTTTAACATGCCATCTTGAGTATGGGCAAAGTCAACTATTACTAAAGGCTTAGTGCTAACTACTTCAGCCCTACCACTTACGCCTCCAAATCCACTTAATGCATCACAGAGTGCTTGCAGGGGCTTTTTAGTAAGAAGTTTTACACAAGAGAGAGCACAGAGGGCATTATAAAGATTATGCACGCCATAAAGGCTAGATTCCAAAAAGGCATCTTCTTGTGTTTTATCTGGCAAAGTAAAAGAGACTTGGGCATCTATACCATTAGTTAAAGAGTAGGCGTTAACTTTAAAAGTAGCCTTAGATTCTAAAGCATAAGAGTAAGTATCTTTATAAAACCTTAGCCTTGCAACTTTAGCATCATCAAGATTTATAACCTTTAAAACCTCATCATCTTTAAAAAAGCTAAGCTTAGCTTCTATGTAGTTTTCAAGCGTCTTATGAAAGTCTAGGTGGTCACTAGTTATATTAGTTATAGCTTTTAAAGCAAACTCTAAAGAAGAGATTCTATCTTGCACTATGGCGTGAGAGCTTACTTCCATCACAAAGTACTTACAGCCTTCCTCGCAAGCTAAGTCTATATCTTCATAGAGGTCTAAAAGACTAGGCGTTGTAAGCCCTTTTGGTCTTATCTTTTTATCGTTCATAAAAAAGCCCCTAGTGCCAAGAAGTGCACACTTATAGCCTAGGTCTAATAAGGTAGAGTAGATAGCACTTGCTGTTGTAGTCTTGCCATTAGTCCCAGTTATACCAACTATTTTCATATCAGTTTTAAAGTAGTCTTTTAAGTGCTTAGATTCTATAAACTTAGTTTTATAGTTACCCTTATCTATGGAATCTAAAAAAGGCTTATTATGCAAAGTCTCCACAAAGATATCTATGCCTTTTTCTAAGTCTCTTGTATCATCACTAAAGCTTACCCCTTTAAAAACTTTTATCATCCTCTCTCCTTTGGTTTTGTGTCCTAACTACTTGTTACCCTTTTCTTTTAAGCTTATCTCATCCATTATCTTAAGGACTTCTTCATCTACATAAGGAAGGCTATCTATATACTTAGTTGACATATCAAGATAGTCGTTTTTTACTAGCAGTCTTAAAAAGCTATAAAACTCTTCTTTAGTAGAAAACACTATCTTACTTGAAAACATGATGCCTAAAAAGCCATCATTAAACCTACCGTTTTCAAGCAAGGCTTCTATATCAGAGTAAGGAACTGTCCCTTGGGTTTCTAAAACTTGCTTTTTTATAACATTAGCACTTGAGTTATTAAGTATGTTTTCATCGAAGTTTTCTATAAGCTTTAACACACCTTTTTGAATCTCGCGTCTATACTTTCTTTGACTAAGTGTTATCATATTTTTATATAAGTCATAGATGCTTAAAGCCTCTGTCTCGTAGTTTTCGCCTATGTCTGAAAGCAAAAGGCCTATCCTAGATTCTAAGTCGTCTTCATCCAGCCAAAAAGCCCGCTCATAAAGACTAAAAGCTTTGCCAAACTCAGATGCCAAAAAGGCCTTGCTAGCTTTGTTTTGAAGGATGCGTTTTTTAGCACTGCTTGCTAGGTCATTAGGTTTGATATTTACTATTTTAGATTCCACCATTTAATCCAACCTTACAACTTTGATATCAGGGTGTATATCAGTTTGAAGTGCTCTAAGCACTCCATTTCTAAGTGTTATATTGATACTTGGGCAACCTTGACAAGCTCCAAGGAATCTAACATACACAGTAGCATCTTCTATCTTTATAAGCTCTATATTACCCTTATCTCTTAATAACATAGGTCTTATACGCTCTATACTTGCCTCAACTGGGAAGACTAGCTCTTCATCGCTAAAAGGAAACATGAACTACTCCTTTATGATACTCTTTAAGACATGTGTCTATCTTAATGTCTTTTGGTTAACTTATATCGTGCTCCTTATGATTGGATATCCAAAGTCAAAAGTGATAGATTTATAGCCACTTATCTCAAGGCTTACTTTTATATTTCTCTTCTCACCACTTGATACTAGTGGGAAGGCTACTAAAAAGCCCCTAGAGTACCCAGAGTCAAAGATCAAGTCACTATCTAACTCGCCATTTTTTACTTCCCTCATCCACAAAGGCCTAGTTCCATTTAAACTCAAACTCATAAAGTAAGGATAAAAGACTTCTTTGTTAAAAGTTGTGATGTTTAAGAAAAAGTACTCTTCATTTTGAAAAAATATATTGCCTAAGTTGTTAAGATGGGTCATCTTAACTATGACTATAGGCTTAGTTGTGCTTGAAAATATACTAGTCCTAGTTTCTTGGGCGACCCTTTGGATGTTTAGGCTTTTGCCTTTTGTAAGCTCAAAGTAAGACTGGCAGCCTGTTAAAAACAAAACTAGTATAAGGGCTAAAAGAGACTTCAAACATGGCCTTTAACTTAGATATATGAACCTTAGGTGTATTTTACAATAAAGATTAAGGTTAGTTAGAAGATGCCTTATTAGACTTAGTCTTTCTAGAAACTAAAGTTATTTCTAGTTTATGATAAAAATGCTAGTTGTGTGCTAGGAGATTAAAGGTTGATATGGTAGCCATTTATTTTTAGATTCTACTTTGTAGAATCTGCTTTAATAGAATCTGCTTTCTTATCATTACCAAACTTGCATTAAGCCTAGCATGGCAAAGATTTAAGCTTTTAGCTTTTAAGCACATAAAAACTGCATAACCGCCATTCTTACTAAGACGCCATTTTCAACTTGCTCTAAGACCTTACATCTCTTATCTTCTAGCATCTCATCATCTATGTCTATGTTTCTATGTACTGGACCTGGATGAAGTAAGATGATATCTCTATCTCCCACTAAGTCTTTAGTTATACAAAAGCGGTGTGCGTAGTCTTTTAAGCTTCCATAAGTTTGGAGGTTATGCCTTTCAGTTTGAGTTCTAAGGCTCATTAAAACATCTACTTTATCTATCACGTCTTCTAAGTTGTAGCTGTATTTAAAGTTAGTATTGGTTAAAAAGTGAGGTGGGGCCACTAGGGTTATATCCATGCCAAAGCGAGTTAAAAGCTCCATGTCACTGTTTGCAACCCTTGAGTTTTTTATATCCCCAACTATAGCTATCTTTTTACCCCTTAGCTTATCAATCCCACCAAAGTGGTTTTGTATAGTAAAGAGATCTAAGAGGGCTTGGGTTGGATGGGCGTGGGCACCATCACCACCATTAACTATAGGGCACTTAACGTAGTCTTTTAAAAAGTTAGTAGCCCCTGCACTTTTGTGTCTAACTATGATGGCGTGAGGATTCATAGCATCAAGGTTTGCTGCAGTATCTGCTATAGTCTCGCCCTTTGAAGTAGAACTAGATGCTATATCTAGTCTTATAACATCACCTTTAAGATTTTTGATAGCTATCTCAAAGCTGCTTAAAGTTCTAGTTGAATTTTCAAAAAATATAGTTATAAAACGTTTATTTTTAAGCGACTCTGAATGGGAGGTCTTAAAGCCTTTAGCAAGGTCAAGGATGTTAAGTACTTCGCTGTTATCTAGGTCTGTGGTTTGTATCAAGTGTCTCACTTAAGCCCCTTTATGCGTCTACTAGTTAGATGTGGTATTTTATCTTATCTTAGGACTTTTGATAAAAGGCATGGCTTGATTTTAGTGCGATTTTAGATTCTTGCTTTTTAGACTTTTATAGACTTTTTCAAAAATAAGAATAATTTTTATATTTATGATTATTTTATGTATAATACAGACTGTTAAGTTTAATTCACTTTTATGGAGTTTTATATGTTTAGATTTTCTAATATGATTTTTATTAAAGCTTATGTTTTCTTCCAAGGATTCATGAGTGAGAAAAAAGGAGTTACTGCCATAGAGTATGCACTAATTGCTGTTGCGATATCTGCCATGCTTTTTGTTGTGCTAGGAAGTGGTGGAGAAGATGGAATCATAAATAAGATAAAAGCTTCTTTTAAAGCTATAACTGATGGTTTAGGTGCTACACAACAGCAAGCAGGTACTAAATAGCCCTCTTTGATAGTTTACATTGGGATTTTTTCTTGTGTTTTAGCATATATCGCTTACACAGATATTAGATTTAGACGTATAGGCAACATAGAAGTACTCCTCTGTCTAGCCTTGGTACTAGCAGGCTATCTTATATTTGGACTAAAGCTAAATTATATAGCTTGCATCATAAGTTTTGCGATAGGTCTTTTACTTTATAGGTTTAGCATCATAGGAGCAGGTGATGTCAAGCTTTTAAGCGTGCTAATCCTTTTGGTTAAAAACGATTCTATAAGTGGTTTTTTACTGCTTATGTCTTTGCTTGGGGCTCTTTTAGCAATAATAATTATTATTTTTAATTGTAGAAAAAGTGGAGTACCTTACGGCGTGGCAATAGCAATTAGTTTTTTTGTAGTTTTAATTTATATGAATTAAGAAAGGTTTTAATGGGTAATAGAGTATTAATAGGTCTATCTTTCATAATACTTTTAGTTTCCTTATCTGGGTTGCTTGTAAGTACTAACACTCAAGCAAAAGCAGAAAGTGAAGCTTCAACCAAGGATAAAGTAAGGATGGTTAATGTTTTAGCCCTAACTAGAGACATGAAAGAAGGTGAGCTTATAGAAAGTAGTGACTTGCAGACTAAGACTATAGAGTATGACTTTAATACCTTAAAAGATGCCATCTTAGATAGGCCTGCAAGCTATGCGGCTAACACCATACTTAAAGGCAACTTTGCTAAAGACTATGTCTTGCACTATGATGATATATATAAGCCAAAAGCTGCTAGCACTAATCTTCCAGCAGGCAAGCTTTCTTTCCAGTTCCCACTTTATGACAGGGAGTATAGGATGCTAAGCTCTTTAGATAGTGGGGATAAAGTAGATGTTTACTTTAGGTATGAGACTAAAGCGCCAAGAAAAGAAACGGGCATAGTTTCTAAAAAAGAAGAAGGCACTAACTTTCAAAGTAAAGAAGAGGCTAATAACACTAACCTTGCTTTGATGTTTGCTAATAAACAAGTGCAGTATATAAAACATAGTCCTGAAGTTACGCATATTGCTGCTAATGGTCAGCCTATCATCTTGCCTAAAGGCTATATATCTATAGCCCTAGACCCAAAAGAGATACAGCAAGTCTATGCTGTGGAATCTTTAGGCAACTTTTACTTTTTCCCAGCCAACTCTGGCAAAGCACACAAGTCAATCAGTGCTAATGAAAAATACTACTCAACACAGCAAGTACTTTCAAAAGACTTTATAAAAGAATTTAGGGGCGAATAATGAAAATACTTAGCGTGATAGTTTTACTAACAGCATTTTTATTTGCAGAAAAGATAGTAATGAAAAGTGGGGAATCTAGAGTTTTTGAATCCCCAAGCAGTGTTGCTTCAGTCTTTGCATCAAATGGTAAGGTTTTAAACTACGCCATCATCTCTAATAATAAAGTGATGATTTATGCCAAAGATGTAGGCTTTGGTGATGTTGAGATATATGGGAGTAATGGTAAGTTACTACAAGCTTTAAGCGTAACAGTAGATAGCCAAAAAGCTAATACTAAAGAGCTTGAAGCCCTTATAGAATCTAAGATAGAAGGAAGTTCTATAAAGCTAGAAAAGCTAGCTATCCCCGGGAAAGAAGGCTATATCATAAGTGGTAATGTCCCAGATGAAGGAAGCCGCGACCTAGCTTTTAACATGGCAGCAGTAGGACTTGGGCTTACAAAAAGGATAGAGCCAGTAAGACGTCAAACTGGTGATGCTACTTCTACTCAAGGTGCAGGCGGAGGTGGTGCTTCAGCTGGTGCTGGTGGGGTTATAAACCTAGACTTTTTAGCACGCCTTAAGGTTGATGACTTAGTAGATAGACTTATAGTCCCTCCTTCAAGACAGGTAAATATTAAAGTAATAGTCGCTGATGTTGAAAAGATAATCGCTGATAAGCTAGGTGTTGATATAAATGGCGGTCAGCTAACTATACCAATCCTTGGACAGCAGCAAGGACAGATAAACATCCAAGCAGTAGTAGACATGCTAAAAGATGAGCAAATAGCTAGAATCCTAGCCCGCCCTAACCTTTCAGTCATAAGTGGAGAAAGTGCAAACTTTCAAGTAACTTCTCAGTTTACACCTATTACTAACACAGTTACAGTTACAGGTCAGCCAGTAGCAAGTCCTGGTACCCCAGTAGATTATGGTGTTTCTTTAACTATACAGCCTAAGGTTTATAGCAAAGATAAGATAGTAGTTTCAATAGCCCAAGAAGTAAGTAACATCCAAAGTTTAGTTGAAAAAAATGGTGCAAGTGCGGCAAATATAAAAAAGCGTAAAGCACAAAGCGTTATAGAACTTCATGATGGGGCTAGCTTTATACTAGGGGGCTTACTAGATGAAAGGGATGTGGAAAATGTTAAATCCATACCTTTTTTAGGAGACATACCAGTCATAGGCTCAGTCTTTAGAAAGCCAAATATTCAGCGAACTAAAAACGAACTTATCATCATAGTAACAGTAAGTTTGGTAAACCCTCTAACTGAAGACTATATCTACATACCCCAAGCTGCTATCCGTGGACTAGGAAGCTCTTTTTTAAATATACCTGATTACAACGAAGGCGGCCTAGCTAAAAGAGACATAGATACTTTTGTGGCTAATGTCGGGTTTATAAAGTAAGGAGGATAAAGATGGACTTTTCATTTTTTAGCAAAGAAAAAGATTCTAAAGAAAGTAAGGTTTTAGTTATAAGTAAAGATACTAATAGGCTTGCTTTGATAGTAGAGCACTTAAGCTTAAAGGGGCTAAGTGCGATTAGCTTAAAAGGAGATATATTCAACCTAGCACCAGATTCTATACCTAAAAATATACAAGCAGTAGTAGTTGACTGCTTGGTTATAGAAAGAGAAGTTGAAGACTATATACATATAATCTGCAAGCTTTTACCAACTAATCTTCCTTGTGTTATCTTAGGTGATAATGACTCTATAACGATATATCAAGAGTTTTTAAAAAAGAACATCTTTTATCTACACTTTGCCTCCCAGCTTAATCTAGTATATGAACAGATATCTAACTATCAAAGCATGAACGCCTATGCTGGCTTTATCAAAATAAGTGTACTTGGCACAAAAGGGGGCGCTGGTGCTTCAAGTATAGCTTACGCCCTAGCTAGCAATATCTATAAGCGTTATAAAAATAAAGTCCTTTGTGTGCAAGGAGCAGATTCTAGCTTTAATCTTGACCTTCTTTCAGGACGCAACTTTGAAGCAAGTGATATCAAAGATGATGAACTTTCTTTATATAAAGAAAGTAGAGAAGAGGCTTATAACTTTGAAGCAGAGCTTTTTAGGAAGTTTAACTTTGTAGTCTTTGATCACTCAGTGCAGGGCTTAAATAAAGACGAGATAGAAAGTATATTAAATAGCTCAGATTCTTGTGTTTTGGTTTTAGATTCCACACTTAGTTCTATTAGAAAGGCTAAAGAGATCTTGAGGGCTAATAACTTCTTAGCAAGCATTAATCAAGGTGCAAAAAAGCTACTTATCTGTCTTAATAAGTCTGGCTTTGCTTGTGGAGACTCTCTTGATATAACAAAGATAGAAGAGTTTTTAGAATCTAAAGTCGACTTAGTGCTTCCTTATCAAAGCAGGCTTAATGAGTTTAAGTTTTCTCCTAGCACAAAGCTTCAAAATGCTATTAATGAAGTCACCAACAAACTAGTAGGTGATATAAAATCTAAAGGCTTAAAGCTTTTTAGGAGGGTTAAATGAAAACAGATGCTAAAAAACTCTTAGGTGAGATAAGGATAGCTACTTTAGGCGAGATAGACCTAGATAAAATAGAATCTATAATAGATAATAGAGACCTTTTAATAAGGGAGATAACCAAGGTTATACAAAAAGTAGCCGCAAGCAAAAAGCTTTATCTAAGCTTGCAAGACTTAAGTAGCTTTGCTGAGGCTATAAGTGATGAGGTTATGGGACTTGGGCCTTTGCGTGCACTTATGGAAGACCCAGATATAAGCGATATCTTAGTTAATGGCCCAGAAAATATTTATATAGAAACAAAAGGAAAACTTACAAAAGCAAAAGAGACCTTTATAGATAACGACCAGCTAACTGATATAGCTAAGCGTCTTGTAGCTAAGATGGGAAGGCGTATAGATGATGGGCAACCCTTAGTTGATGCTAGGATGCCTGATGGCTCAAGGCTTAATGTAGTTATAAGGCCAATTGCCATTGATGGCACAAGTATATCAATTAGAAAGTTTAATAATAGCTCTAAGAGTTTAGAAGAGTTAGCCCAGTTTGGCTCTATGTCACGTGAGATAGTCCAAATCCTCATGATAGCTGCCTACTCAAGATGCAACATAGTAGTAAGTGGGGGAACTGGTAGTGGTAAAACCACACTTTTAAATGCCCTCTCCCAACATATAAGCAACGATGAAAGGATAGTTACCTTAGAAGATGCAGCCGAACTTAAGATAAAGCAGCCTCACTTAGTACGCCTTGAAACTCGTATGGCAGGGGTTGAAAAAAGTGGACAAGTAACTATGAGAGACCTAGTCATAAACGCTTTACGTATGCGTCCAGATAGAATCATAGTCGGAGAGTGTAGGGGTGGAGAAGCCTTTGAGATGCTTCAAGCTATGAACACAGGGCATGATGGCTCTATGACCACAGTGCATGCTAACTCACCACGTGATGCTATATCAAGGCTAGAAAACCTAGTCATGATGGCAGGCTTTGAGTTACCACTTAATGCCATTAGATACAACATCGCCTCAGCGGTTAATCTAATAGTGCAAATTGCAAGGCTAAATGATGGTAGTAGAAAGGTTATAAAAGTAACTGAGATAATAGGCATGGAAGATAGTGGGTCTATTATCTTAAAAGATATATTTGAGTTTGTACCAGATATAAAAAGAGATAAAGATAACAAGATAGTAGGAAGCTATCACTGTCATGGTTTGCCAAAAGATTCTGCCTTAGAGAAAAACGCCATCATGTTTGGCGTAAAAGAGTTGCTTGATAAGACTTTAGAATCTGCTAGTGATAAAAAGGCTAGCTAATGGATGCTCTTTTTTTGCTAACTGGACTTTTTGGGATTTTCTTACTAGTAAGTGCTGTGATAAGTGCTAGGAATCTTGCAGCTATGAAAAAGTTTATAAACCTTAACTCACATAAATCCATGGATACTAAAAGACTAAAGTTAGTCTTACAAGACTACTTAAGTGCTTTTTTTAAAGGAGTGTATGAAAAAGGTAGCGGGTTTAAAAGCAAGGGGATAATAATATTAATTATTAGCATCATAGCTTTTTATGTGGCAAATGCTGTCTTTTTAAACTTTAATAAGCTTTTAGTCTTAGTAGTCGCTGTTATCTTTGGGGCTTACTTAGCGCGCACTTTTTATCTTAAAGCTGTTATAAAAGATTATGAAAACACCTTCCCAGAAGCCTTAGTTTTAATAAATGGCGCTATAAGCTCAGGTAATAATATAAGCCAAGCCTTAAAAGATGCAGAGATGCAGATACATGGTGTTTTAAAGCAGGAGTTTTCTACCATATCTAAAGGCTTGAATGTAGGAGATGACCCAGCGCGTATATTTGAAGCAAGCTATAAGCGCCTTCCTTTTAAAAGCTACTACTTTTTTCTAACCTCGCTTTTAGTATCCCTCCAAAGTGGAGCTAGACTAAAAGAGATCCTAGGACGCTTAAGCATGGCTAATCAGAGAGCAAAAGCCATAGAAAAAAAGAAAAATGCAATGACAAGTGAAGCTAGGATGAGTTCTAAAATCACAGCTGCCATCCCTTTTATATTCTTATTCTTGATGAAGTTTATAAGCCCAGAAAACTTTGACTTTGTTATGCACAACGATGAAGGTAGATACATCCTTTACTACTTTTTAGGAAGTGAGTTTTTAGGTGTTTTAATCATACTTTTTTTAATGAGGAAGATTTGAGATGAGTCCTTTGTTATACGTAGTTTTTATAGTTGTCTTTGGCTCTCTTTTTTATCTTTTGTTAAAAAGGCAGCTTCTTACAAAAAGACAAAAAGCCTTCATAGACTATGCTTATAAAAAGCAGGTAAAAGCTAAGATTAATAACGCCCAAGAGATTTTAGAAAAAAGCGACCCAGTGCTTTCTTATCTAAGCAAGATGGATAAAAATATAGTCTCTAAGCTTTTATATGGAATCTTAGTTTTTGTCTTTTTTTATATCATCAATGCCCTTTTTAACTTAAAGCTTGCACAAAGCACACTAGGCATCATAGGCATTTTAGCGATTATATTTTTTGTCTTAGCCCCTAGCTATATAGCTAAGTATATAGTCCAAAGCAGGGTAACAAAGATAGGCAAAGATATACCTATGTTTGTAGACTTGCTAGCCATTTGTGTTCAAAGCGGCATGAGTATAGAGCAGTCCATAGTCTTTTTAAGAGGGTCTATAGAGCAAGTTAATAAGGCCTTTTTACCTTTTTTAAACAAGCTTATAGCTAAAACTGAAGTAAGTGGGCTTGAAGTAGCCTTAGATGAACTTCAAAAAGAGCTACCTAGCCAAGAGATAAGCATGCTTTGTGCGACTTTAAAACAAAGCCTTAGATATGGAAGTGGTATATATGAAACTTTAATGGGGCTAAGTGCTGAGATAAGAGAAAGTGAGCTTTTAAAAGTAGAAGAGATAATCGGAAAGCTTGCTGCAAAGATGAGTGTGCCTTTGATACTTTTTTTCATGTTCCCAGTCATCATAGTTATAGCAGCCCCGGGCGTTATGCGCGTTATGGGTAATTTTTAGTAAAAACAAAAGGAATATTTAAATGAGGTTTTACAACAAGGTATTTTTAGTATTTATTGGAATCTTAATGTATGGCTGTAGCAACTTTGCCTCAACCACTGATATATATAAAGATGAGTTTAGAAAAGAAAAGATTTTGCTTTCAACTAAAAGCTATAGCGAACTCATAGAGATAAATAAAGAAAAGCTTAGAAAGCAAGACACTAAAGAGATACGCCTTAAACTATCTCAAAACTACTATGATGCAAAAGACTATGATTCTAGTCTCTACTATTTAAAACCTCTTTTGCAAGATGACAAAAATCTAGATGCCTTTATGCTAGATGCTAAGACTTTAGATGCCCTAGGCAGGTATAAAGAAGCACTAGATTCTATAAATATGGTCTTAGATAAAAAGCCAACTTTAGCTAGGGCTTATAATATAAGGGGCGTTATCTATGCAAAGCTTAGGGAGTTTGATAAAGCAGAAAAAGACTTCTTGCAAGCAAAAGAGTTCTTGCTTGATGATGAAGTGATAAATACTAATCTTGGCATGCTTTATATCTTAAAAAGAGACTATAAAGTCGCAGTAAGCTACCTTATGCCTCTTTATATGAGAGGGTCTAAAAATGAAACTGTCTTATCAAATCTTATCCTTGCTTTAGTAAAAGAGAAAAAAGATAAAGAGGCCTTAGAGATAGCTACTAAAGAGCACATCACGCGTAATCAAAGAAAGCTTATAAGAGTTTTAAGGACCAGCAAGATAGAAGCAGTAAGCAAGTTTGAGATACCAGAGCCCCCAAAGACTAAAGGAAAAGTCAGGGTTAAAAAGATAAAAAAGGCACAAGCTAGCAAGGAAGAAAAGAGAGAAGAAAAAGTTGCTGAAAGTAAAGATGATAAAGGAGCTAAAGAGCTTATAGAATCTAAAAAGCAAGATTCTAAAGACTTGATTTCTAAAAGTGAGATTCCTAAAGATGGGCTTTCTCAAAATGCACTTGACACTCAAAGCTTAGAGCCTAAAGACATTAGTATAGAGCCTTTAAAGCAAAAAGATAAAGTTTTAAGATGAAAGACTTTTTAGTAGGCTTTTTTGACAAAAAAAAGCCTTTAGGCACTAGGTTTTTAAAAGAGCAAAAAGGAGTAGCGGCTATAGAGTTTGCCATGCTGCTTTTGCCTTTTTTTATATTAATAGTGATTATTATAGAGACTTCTATTTTGATCTATCAAAACTCTATCATTAGCTATATGGGCTTTAATGCTGCAAGCTATGCAAGTAGTTTTAACTATAAAGAAGGCTATGAAGAAAAGTATAAAGAGTATTTAGATTCTAGGAAAAATCAATTTCTAGCTTTTGTAAAACCCGAAAGGCTTACTTTAAAACTAGAATACTGTAGGAATCTAAAAGAGCTAGCTAATAACTCTTGTACTGGAAGCCCACAAGAAAATGCCCTAGTTATCTACAACCTAAGCTATCACGTAAACCCTCTCTTCCCTCTAGCATGGATTGACAAAAGGGCAAGATACATCACTTCTAGCAATATCTTCTTTTCTGAAAGAAGGGATTCCATCCTTGATAAAGAAGAAAAAGAAAGACTAGAAAAACTAAAAGCTTTGACTACTCAAAGCACTTAAAGCACGTAAAGGACTAACTTCATGAAAAACTTTTTTAAGCAAAAAAAAGGCTCTATAACCATAGAAGCCTCTGTGCTTTTTGGGCTTTTTGTGCTTCTTATCATGGTGATAGCAGATGTTGGCAGTGTGCTTTTAATGAAGCAGCGACTTGATAGACTTGCTTACTCGCTAGCTTCTATAGTGCGTGAAAGAACAGTGCTTTATAACAATGAACCCCTAGATGAACTCCAAGCTGATGAGATATATACCATGACTAGGAATCTTACTAAGAGTATGTTTAGGGATGCTGATAACTTATCTATAAAGATAGAAAGCATAGAGTTTGATAAGTCTAATAAAACTACTGCCATCCCAACTAACACCAAAGCCTACGCTAGAGGTAACATGGTCTGTGCACAAGGCACTGATATAAACACGCTATCAGAAGCAGCCATCTATACACCAGTTAGCCAGTGGAGTCCTATGTATAGAGTAAGTGTGTGTGCAAAGCCAACTAGTAACTTTTATATGAAAACAAATGTAGCAACAAACCTAGTAGATATGACTTCAGCTGCTGTGGTTTATGCAAGATAAAACTTATCGCTTAAAAGGGATGAAAGGACATTTATATGGAATCTAAAACAACCTTTATAAAAGACGAAAATGGCGTTATAGCAGTTACTACTGCTATCTTACTACCTTTGCTTTTTGGTCTTATGGCAGTAGGCTTTGATCTATCCATAGACCTAAGTAAGCAACAAAGGCTTAATGACGCACTAAAAGAAGCTAGCCTTGTAGCAAGCGCTACTAAAGATGAAGCCCTTATAACAAAGGCTACTCAAAAACTAGTTAGCTTATATGTAGGCAAAGATACTAACTTAGGTGATATAAAAATAGAGTACGGAAAGCAAGCCCTTGATCCAAACGACTTAAGTGAGATACAAAAAGCAGCTTCAAAAACTAGTGGGGGTGATGTCTCTTTAAACCCAAACCTTTTTGGAACTTACGCAGTAGTTAGTGCATCCATGAAGCAGCAAGGCTTTTTAAGCCAGTTTATAGATAAAAGTTTTAGCACAGGCACTAAACTAGCAGCAAGCTCTAAAATAGAAAAAGTTGATAATGGTGCAATAGGCGATTATGTAATCATCATGGACTATAGCAACGCAGGTAATAAGTCTCAAGTAGACTTTGATGCTAAGACTTATAAACTTTTATGTGAGGCAGATGCTAACCTTATACCTGTTGGGCTTTGTAACCCCCCTACAGGTGTGGCTAAGTATATAGATGCCCAGCAAACTATAGCTGCTAGTCTTATAAATACAGTTATGGGATTAGATGAGCTTCATAAGTCTCAGTTTGCAGTAGTGCCCTGGATAGTACACTCTCAAATCCTAGGAAGAGACTTACCTCAAGATGTGCTAGTAGGGCCTAATGAAGACATATACGAAGATGGAATCTATCTCTTTTATCCACAAATCCAAGCAGAGAGTAAACGCATAAGGCACTGGAACTACTGGTCAAGATTCACAAAAGCACCAACTGATGATAGCATTATGAGGGCTACTATGAAAAAAATAGTTGCCGATAAAAGAAAGATGGGTGCACCTGATATAAAGCTAAGTCAAGAATTTGTTGATGAGCCCGGTCTTATGAAACTCCTAGAAGTACCTTCTAGAGACAAGATCCCAGCACAAGTTGCAGGAGAGTATGCCAAAGGCTTTTCCTTTGTTAATAGCGTAGCTAGCTTTGGACTAGCCCCTACTTTAGGCTCTTATGAAAATAGAGATAGCATAGATAGAGAAAAGATAGTAGAAAGCATCTTTGATCTTAAAGAGTTTCCTTTAGTTAGGATGTATGATCCAAAATATGATCAAATCCTTCAGATAGAAGGACTAGAGGCAAATAAAAACAAGCCTGAAGACCCAAACCTAGCAAGGATAAGAGAGCAGATTAATAACATATCTAATACTTTGGAGGCTTTAAGACGGGTTTATAATAGAGTTAAGACTAATCCAGCACTTGCGCCGGGCATCTTAAGTCAGATCCAGTCCAAAGAAGCAGAGATGAAGGTGCTTCAAGCTCAAATAGATGCTAAAGAGCCTGAGATAACAGTAAGATCTAAAGGCAGACCTATGTGTAACTTCTTTGAGTTTAGACTTAGAAAACCTGATAATGCCCTGTGTGCACCCTATGTCTTAAACCAGCTTATCCAAGTAGAACAACCGCTAATAAGACTTACTACTCCTAAAGACATACAAAGTATAAAACCCATAGCTACGATTCCTTTTAAAATAGAAAATGGCGGCTATGCCTCTGATCAGTTACAAACTCCAGCAGCTACAGATAGCCCTTATGGTAACACTCTCCCTTCAGGTGCTTTGATAAGGGCAGCCCAGATACTTGCAGATTCTAGAAGTGGTAACACCAAACAAAGAATCATAGTTTTTACTGCACTTTCAACTGACGTTGATAGATACTTCCTTGCTACTGCCAATATGTGCCAGATCATAAGAAAAGGCTTAAAGCAAAGAAAAGGCACTGATGTAGAGATATACCCAGTAAACCTTACTAAAAACTCCCAGCGTGTAGGCATTGATGAGGAAAAGAGATTCAAAGAAGTGTGGGAGCAGTGCACTCCTAAAGAAAACATCTTTGTAAGTAAAGATATAGATTCTTTCCTTAAGCGGATGAAAGATGAGATAGTAAAAGACAGCTTTGGTAAATTTACTAATAGATAGGGTTGTGAATAGATTTAAGAGCCAAAAAGCAGGTTCACTAGTAAGATGGGCTTGCTAAAAAAGGCTATGTCTTAACACTAAGGCACGTAGTATTAATGAAGCAGTCTCTATCTTGTCTTAACGCTAAAAGGCGACATAGTCACTAACGTGGTAATCTCTACATTGTCTGAACGCGAGAAGGCACGTAGTATTAATGAAGCAGTCTCTACATTGTCTTAACACTAGAAGGCGACCATAGTCACTAACGTAATAGTTATGCGTTTGCGTCATCATAGGAGTGCAGCAGTCACTATTAATCAAATATAAAAAAACTCATAAAAAGAATCCATAAAAAGTAAAAAGATTGATTTGTTGTAATTAATGCAAAAGTTAAGCCTTCTCTTTCTTTCTTCTATTTTAGTAAAAGATCATTTTAATATTTAAAGTGAAAAAGAGCTAAAAATAGCTAAAAGTAAAATTTTATTTCATTTTTAATATTAACTAATAAATATTTTTTATAAAAGTTTTCACTTTAAGCTTCCTTTAATACAAAAAAAAAAAAAACAATTAGAATTTTCTAACTCACTAAGTTAGTGGTAATTAAATTCTAAAAGTAAAAAGGATAAAAGATGAAAAAGGTTACTAAGATAATACTAGCTACTAGCTTGATAGCTAGCTTAAGTAGTGTGGCTATGGCTGCTACCCATCATAAAAGAGGTAGTCACTCTAGAGAAAGTATAAGCTCTAGTAGTAATAATGACATAAGAGGAGTTAAGTTCTTACTGGGGGCTGGAGTAGGCACAGGACTAGATATAAATACTAATAAGGGCTTTAATGTAAATCTAGCTCCTAATGCAGGGTTGGACGCTAAGTTAAAACTAGGTACTGGAATCTTTACTACTACAAGATCTAGCACGCTAGGTTTACAAGCGACTATAGGAGTAGGAGCTAACTCTATAGGTAGTACTTCTAGTTTTAATCCTCAGTACTCAGTTAACTTAGACTTTATACAAGCTTTTAAACTTGGAAGTACAGGCTATATAAAACTAGGTTATATACTAGGTGCTGGTGTTGCTATAAGAACTAATGATGGTGGTAGTAATGGAAGAGGAAACTTTAGTGGTAATAGTGTAGTTGGGGCTGCTGTGGCTAGGATAAATGGGATTGATAATTCAGCTGCTAATGGCTATACATTACCAGATAGTGCAGGTGGTGTTCAAGGAGCGGATTATAATAGTGCAATAAGTCTAGCTAAGCAAGCCTATAATTCTGCAAAAAGTGGTAACTTTCAAGATGCAAATACTCAAATAGCTGCTGCACAGACTACTGCAAAAAAAGTCACAGGATGGTCATTTGGCGGCGGTATAGGCGGTATGGGCGGTATAGGAGGATCTTCATCAGCAATATTGGCCACAGATTATACAGGTGGGCACAATGTTAATTCGTACAATGAAAATTCTACAGCCAGTAATCGTGCAATAGCTCTAAGCACGGATCTTAACGACACTATAAACAATCTAGCCGTTCTCATCAAACAAATGCAAGACACTAGGATATCGGGGTTAAATTCTCAATTAACTAGCCTCCAAAACCAACTAAACCAAGCAAATAGCGATAAGACTACACAACAAGATAGAGCAGATACTTTACAGTCTCAGCTAGATACAGCTAACAATAAAACCATACCGGATTTAAAAAGTCAAATAAGTACTTTAACAACTGAAAAGTCTAAGATACAAGAAGATTTAAATACAGCAAATACAACTGTTGCAGCCTTAAAAGCAACTTCAGGTCAGCTAACTCCAGAACAAACAAAAGCTTTAAATGCTGCTAAACAGCAAGTTACAGATCTAACAGCTGAGTTAGGCACAGCTAATACAAATCTAACTAAGGCTCAAGGTGATTTAGAAAGTACTAAAACTCAACTAAGTGCAGTAACAGCTCAACTAGATGAACTTAAAAGACAAAATCGAATAGCAGCTGCTAATGAAGAAAGTGAAGCAGAGCGTAGACGTAGGGCAAGTGCTAATAACACCCCTTCACTAATGCCTACTCTTAAAGCTGGGCTTATAGCTTTTATAGGTAAGCATCAAGCAGTATCACTAGAGTATCAGTACTACTTTAGAAATACTATGCCTAATACAGCTAGTAGTGATATCTCATTTAACTATACCTACTACTTTGGAAGTAACTAGGAGATTAGATAACAACCCTTAAGCTTTAATTTAAGGGTTGTTGATATGAGTTAGTAAGAGTTATATGTGTTTGAAATATTTGTCATTGCCAGAAGGTCTTTAGATCTATTTGGCAATTAAATATTTAAGATTTAAGATTCTATTTATTTAAAAATCTTAACTCTTTGGGTTTGGGTGGGTGGGATGCATTACTTAAAAAGTAGTCTAAGAGTTTATAAAGATCTTTTTGTATGTTTGATCTTTATAACTAACTTTAAACTACTTAAAGACTTAAGTTTTTAAGAGTGATTATATTTTGTATGTTTATAGTCACAACAAAAACTTAAACCTTTGTCTTTTTAAGATCGCTTAAGGCTAGGTTTAGAGTTTATAAGCTTTTATTAGTGACAAAAGCTTATAGGTCTAATCTAGCCCTTTTTTATTGTACTTCTTTTTATATGTGCTTAAAGAGATAGTTTTTTAATATTTTCTTACTTTAATTACGTTGCAAGCTTTTATTAATTAAAAATAGATTCTATAAATCTATGGAATCTAAAAATATCTACTTGCCACAGGTTACAAAGTAATCTTTATAAACACTCTAGCCTTTTGTCTAGCCATGTATATATTACGCAAGCGTTATGTTAATAACATCATTTTTATTAAAGTAAGTATATGGATTAAAACGGATTTGATTATGTAGAAAAAGACATGGACTTAGGATCCATGTCTTATAAAAAGGATAGTTTGAGAAAAAACTATAATCTTGACTCGTAGCGTCTTAGCATATAAAGTCTTTTAAGCATTTTCTTCTTAGCATTAATTTTTTGCTTTTTACGCTTTTCAGTTTTAGATTCAAAAAATCTTCTTGCTCTGCACTCTGTTACAACTAGATTTCTATCTACTTGTTTTTTAAACTTTCGATACATATCATCAAAACTTTCGTTTTCCTTCATCTTAATACCAGGCATCTAACATCACCTACTTTCTGTTATAGATAAGATCTTATTCTAGCATATTATGCTTGAATATTATAATCAGTGTGTGCTTTGTCAAAGTGAGACATAGTCGCTCCATCTACAACGCCATAAGCAACTTGAAGTGTGCTAAGTAGCTTGGTCTCATAGCTGTTATGTATCTCATAGTCTCTTGAGAAGTTTAAAAGCGCCCAGTTGTTATCCCAAGTGTTAAAAGCAAAGTTTGCAATTTTATGCTGTTCTAAAGTTTTAGCACCGCGGATTGCTAACTGTATGTCATTTGGAATCCACTTGCCATTTAGCTTGATAGCTGATCTTGTATAAACTCTTTTGTCTGCATCAGCTAGGTTAAATCGACCAGAATCTAAAGTAAGACCAAAAGCCTCGCTTGCTTCTATATTACAAGCTCTGCAAAGTGCTACAAAAACTGAACTAGCTGATATGTTGCTGCCTTTTAAAAGCTCGCTTCCATCTTTTGCATAGATAGTTCTTATACCAGCTTTATCTTTTGCATTATTAGAATCCACATTAGCTATCACCCAGCCAAATAGATTCCTAGCTTTTTGCTCATCAGTTAGTGCTAGCTTAGTGATAGCATCTGCTATAAGCTTTACATTTCTATCAACTCTTACGTCTCTACTGCAGCTTAGGTAGTCACCTTTTGGCAAGTCGAGCTTTTTGGTTAGGTCTATGTCTAGATTTAAGCCAACTTTTATAGCGTGGAGACTGTCTTCTCTTTTTCCTGTCCATGAGGCTTCAAGCAAAGGAACAAGGTGATTATTACTTAGAGTATAGCCATCATAGTTACCTTCTACTTTCAGGTTTCTAGGTCTTTGAGTGGCGTTAGTATAAGCTAGCGGTATCCACACTTTGGCATTCTCTGTATAACCAAATTTCATATTATTTTGCAAGTTAAGGGAAAAAGTTCTAGTACCAGATTCTTTACTGGCTTCATTTGCATTGACTATATAGCTGCTGCCTAGTACTAGACCACCAGCACCTAGAGCAGTACCTTTAAGAAAACTCCTTCTATTAATTCCTTTCATTTGATTCCTTTGGCATTGATGTGTGAAGGGCCCTCCACCCACTAAAGTGGGAGTGGGCTTTACTTTTGGAGGGGGATAAGATCTTTAAAAATCTAAGATTTAAGCTTTTTTACTCATTTTTTTCATAGCTTCTTCAACGCCTTTTGCATAAGCAGGGTCTGCTTTTTGGAAGTGAGGCATTTGAGCTTTTACAACTGATTCTGGAACTTGAACTAACATGCCAGCTATAGTGTTAAATAGTCTTTCTTTTTGCTCTTTGCTAAATAGTCTGAAAAGATTACCCGGTTGAGTATAGTAGTCACTGTCATAGTCTCTGTAATTCCAGTGATTTATCTCAGTACTTTTTTCAAGCTTACTCATGTCTAGATTTGGCTCTATAAGTTTTCTGTTATCTTTGTAGCCCGGAAGACCGCTTGGACTATAGTTCATTTTGCTTCCATAGAATCCATTAGTCATGAAACCATCTCTGTTAACGTTATGTACTGCTACACCGTTTCTTGCTCTGTTGATAGGTAGCTGAGAGTGGTTAACTCCTAGTCTATATCTTTGAGTATCACCATAAGAGTATAGTCTTCCTTGAAGTAATCTATCAGGGCTAAATCCTATACCTTCAACTATGTGTCCCGGGTTGAATGCAGCTTGCTCAACTTCAGCAAAGTAGTTTTCTGGGTTTCTGTTTAACTCAACCATACCAACTTCCATTAATGGATAGTCTTTGTGAGGCCAAACTTTAGTTACGTCAAATGCGTAGTTTTTATCTTTAGCTTCATCTTCTGGCATGATTTGGATAGAAACTTTCCATTTTGGATAGTCTTTTTTCTCAATGTGCTCAAATAGATCTCTTTGGTGAGAGTTAAGGTCTTTACCTAATAGTGCAGAAGCTTCTTCATTAGTTAGGTTGTGTACACCTTGCATAGTGTGTAAGTGGAACTTAACCCAGAATCTTTGATTTTTATCATTAATAAAGCTAAATGTATGGCTACCATAACCATTCATCTTTCTAAAGCTTGAAGGTATACCTCTATCACCCATAACGTAAGTTACTTGGTGTAAAGCTTCAGGATTTTGACTCCAGAAGTCCCAAACTGCTGTTGGATCAGGAAGGTCAGTTTTTGGATTCCTTTTTTGAGTATGTATAAAGTCAGGGAATTTATAAGGGTCTCTAATAAAGAATATTGGAGTGTTGTTTCCAACTAAGTCCCAGTTTCCATCCTCTGTATAAAACTTCATCGCAAAACCTCTTGGATCTCTTACTGCGTCAGCGCCACCTCTTTCAGGTGCAACAGTTGAAAATCTAAAAAAGATTGGAGTTTTTGAACCTTTTTTGAAAACTTTAGCTTTAGTATATTTGCTTATATCTGCTGTAGCAGTAAAAGTTCCGTGTGCTCCACTACCTCTAGCGTGAACTACTCTTTCAGGGATTCTTTCTCTATCAAATGCACCTAGTTTTTCTAAAAACCATACATCTTGTAAAAGTAGTGGTCCTCTAGGTCCTACACTAGTTACGTTGTTGTCGTCATCAATAGCTCTACCTACGTTGTTAGTTATCTGAACAAAACCTTTTTCCATGTGGTCATCCTTTATAATGAAATACGTGATTAGTATAACACAAAAAAGAAACGAAATATTATCAATTAATATTTTTTATTGTTTAAGTGGATTCTATAGTTAGAAGGCTCTATTACTTTCTTGCAAAGTATACGCCACTAAGTATAACTAGTATGCCAATGAACTCTACTAAACCTATCTTTTCGCCAAGTATAAGATAGCCAAGTATGACGCTTATAACTGGAGAAGCCAAGATTAAAAGGCTAATGGCCAACTGGCTTAGTCTACCTAGCAAAAAGCCAAAAAGCCCTTGCCCAAAAACTTGCCCAAAAAGTGCTATAAGTCCAACTATCAGCCAGTCATAAGATGTCTTTGGAACTGCTAAGCCTTCTGAAAAAAAAGACACTGGTAGTAAAAATAAGCTTGCCCCACAGCAAGTATAAAACATAATCTCTAAAGTATCATACTTCTTACGCAAGGAGTGAATCATCATTAAAAATATAGAGTAGCAAACTAAGCTACCAAAAGCGAAAAGATCTCCATACAAAGTGGCAACCCCACCGTGGTCTCCTCCTTCAAGCAGCAAGACTATCCCAACTATAGCTACAAAAGTACCCACAAAAAACATCTTTGAAACCTTCTGCTTATACAAAAAGTAGCCAAGTGGTATCATGATAAAACATACTAGTGAGGTTATAAGGTGAAAGTGGGCGATTGAAGTATGTTTTAAAGAAATATTCATCATAAAAACATCTAGGGCAAAAAAGATTCCAGCCACCAAGATTAACACTATGTGCTTTAATGGAATCTTTCTAAAGCTAGGCTTAGGAAGACAAAGGATTAAAAAGATGGGTATAGCTAATGCCATACGCCAAAAAGCTATGGATATAGGAGGAGTATCAGTAAGCTTTACTAAGATGGTGGCATAGCCTATTATCCCTTCAGCTATTACAGCAGAGGCTAAGTAGCCATATGAGCGTTTCATCTTAGTTAGAAAGTTTTATAAAGACATGTTATAAAAGTCATTAGTAGCTTTTACAAAGCCATCCATACTTCCACAGTCATACCTTTTGCCGCTAAATTTATAAGCTAATACCTTTCCTTTCTCTGCTTGCTTCATCAAAGCATCAGTTATTTGTATCTCATTGTTAATGCCAGCTTTTGTAGTCCTTAAGATATCAAAGATATCAGGAGTTAATATGTATCTACCTATAATGGCAAGATTACTAGGGGCTTTATCAATGCTTGGTTTTTCAACTAGGCTTTTAACTTTATAAAGATTAGATTCTATCTTTTCTCCATCTATGACGCCATATTTATTAACCTCTGAAGGGTTAACTTCTTCTATTGCCACAACTGAACACTTATGCTTTTTATAGACTTCTACCATCTGAGTTAGCACACTTGCCCCATCGTTATAACACAAGTCATCAGCTAGTATCACAGCAAAAGGCTTAGTGCCAACTAAAGTCTCACCAGTTAGTATGGCGTGCCCTAAGCCTTTCATCTCTTTTTGTCTTGTGTAGCTAAAAGTAGCTACATTCATAACTTCTCTTAACTCATCTAAGAGGGCATCTTTTGAGCTTCCTTTTATCTGACTTTCTAACTCATAGCTTATATCAAAGTGATCTTCTATAGCCCTTTTCCCACGCCCTGTAACTATAGCCATAGTATGACAGCCTGCACTTATGGCTTCTTCTACGCCGTATTGGATTAAAGGCTTAGTAAGTATAGGTAACATCTCTTTAGGCATAGCCTTAGTTGCTGGTAAAAATCTAGTCCCATAGCCTGCTGCTGGAAATAAACAAGCTTCTATAACGCCATCTTCTTTATTGTGCTTCATCTTATAAATCCTTAAATGTTTTAGTAAATTAGAGCTTTATCTAGCAGCTCTTCTACATTGATATCTCTGCCAAATAATCTTTCATATATTATATAGTTTGCAAGCACTCTCATACCATAGAATCTAGATTCTTCATAAGGCACTAACTCAAGGCTAAGCCAAGGCTCATAAGCACGCCCTTTTATAAAAAGCCTTTTTTGTGCCAAAAGACGCCTTAAAAAACCAGGTCCTCCATTATAAGCGTAAGCTACAAAAAGAGGGTGTTTAAACTCCTTTCTTAATACTTCTATATAGTAACGCCCCATACTAAGCCCAACTTCTGGTTTAAATAAGTCCTCATACTTCATGCTATCTAGTCCCATGTCCTTTGCAAAAGGCATAACATTAGCTGGCATTATCTGCATGATACCTAAAGCAAAAGACCTTGATATTATAGAAGGGAGGAAGTGACTTTCTTGCTTAGCTATGGCGTAAACAAAACTTTTTTGATCTATAGAATCCCAAGTTAACAAATGCTCATAAGGATGGATATAGTAGTTTTTAGAATACTTGTGCATCCTTTGCATGACGTAAGAAAACTGTGCCATAGAATCTTTATACTCAAAGTTTTGGATGATATTTTTAAGCTCTATTGGGTTGTTTTCACTAACTATCTTTGCACTAAGCTCTTGCCACTTATAAGGATCACTTATATCAAAAGGTGCTTTTTCACCCCTTATCTCAGGCAAGCTTGTAACTATCTCAAACTTTGGCTTAGTTTTTAAGATCTGATTAGCAGCTATAGAGAAAAGATCTACAAAAGTGCTTTGTGCAGCCTGCTTTAAAGCATCTTTATCGCCCCCTACAAGATACTGCCAAAACAAAGCCCTATCTTTAAAAAGCGGATCACTAGCTTTTGAGTAAGCTTGCTTAAAATACTTTATAGCCTTAGTTTTATCCCCTCTTTGGACTTCGTTTATACCTAGTAAAAAAGCTGCATTATGAGTAATTTTAGTTAGATAAATCTTAGTTAGTGCTTCTTTTAAAGCTAAAAACTTAGGGTCTAGTACAACTACAGTAAGAAGAGTGCTAAAAGAAGTTAGATTAGCACTACTTAGCCTAAGTATAGAATCTTCAAGCAAGTTTTCTGGTACTGTGCTAAAAAGATCTTGCTTTATGGCGTAAGGAAGTGCATTAAAAACATTTACAAAAACGTTAGCTTGGCTATCTAGCAAGCTTAAAGCTAAGTCTTTAGAGCTTAAAACATCTATGCTTTGAGTAAGCAAGGGATAAGATGTGCCTAAGACTTGCTTAATCTTTGCAATAGTTGGTGCATCAAGAGTTAAGATATCTGGTAGCTTTAAAGCCTTGCTAAGACAAGCAGCATCTTGATTTAGTGCGTCACTTAGACTCATACGTGAGCAGATTAGATCTCTTGGGAGTTCTTCTTGGACATGTAAGTTTGCAAGGGTTTTTTTAAGATAGGGATTCTTATTAGAGATTAAACCGTAAGCCTCACTTATCTCTGCTGAAGTAAGATTAGGAGTTTGCAAGTACTGCCAGATATAAAAGTCTCTTACAATACCTTTTGGTTTATCTTTGATATAAGTGTCAAAGAAGCTATTAGCATGAAGCACGCTTAATATGAGTGCTAAAAATATCAGTTTTTTCAAAGTGTTACCAGTATCCTAATTAGAGTTAAATCAATAAACTGCAAAATTATAATTACAATTAGTGGAGCAAAGTCCATATTCCTATAAACAGTAGGGATCACCTTCTTTATAAGATGATAGGCTGGGTCAGTTATATTACGCAAGAACTGTACTATGGGATTATAAGGGTTAGGCTGGACTAGTGAAAGAATAGCTGCTATAAAAATAACCCAGCTATAAATCGTAATTAAATAATGCAATATGATGCCTATAGCGTGCAGTATTATCATTTTTCTCCTTTTAGAAAGTCTCTTATAACTGGATAAATCTTATCCAACTCTATACCGTGCTCTTTGCCACTTAAAATAATGCGAAGTGGTTTAAAAAAGCTCTTTCCCTTAAGGCCACTTTTTTCCATTAAAGCTTTTTTAAAGTCTTCATAGTCTAAGTCAAAAAGACTTTTATCTTCTAAGCAATCTTTAAGTGTGTTAATCTCACTTTCATATTCTTTGCTTACTTTAGATTCTAAAGGTGCTAAAGCGTAGTCTAGCAGCTCTTTTAACTCTAAGATAGTGCTTACTTCAAGCTTAAAAACATCTATTAAGGCTTCATTTTTAGGAAGACTAGAATCTAGTTTTATAATCTCGCTTGCTTCCATGCTGCGCAAAATCTCTCTATTTAAAAATAGCAAATATTTATAGTCAAAGTGCACACTATTATTACTAAACTGGCTTATATCTACCTCAGCTACTAAGTCTTTATAGTTAAGCACTTTATTATCTAGGATATATTTTTCTAGCTTTGAGTTGCCAAGTATCAAAAGATATAAAGCTATAGCTTTGGCAAATAGCCCTTGTGATAACAGCCATTTTACACTTGAACTCTTATCTCTCTTACTCATCTTTTTGCCATCTTCACCTAGTAAGATTGGCAAGTGGGCATAGCGTGCTTCTTTATAGCCAAGGGCGTTTTTTATAGCTATCTGCTTAGGAGTGTTACTTACATGGTCTTCTCCTCTAACTATCAAAGTCATATCTTTATCATCAATAGCACAAGCGAAGTTATAAGTTGGGAGGTTGTTTCTCATGATAACAAAGCTTTCTAGCTCTTTTTTATCAAAGAAAAGTTTGCCTTTTATCTCATCTACAAAGCTTATAGAATCTGTCATCTTAAAACGCACTACTGGATGTGGATTAGTCTCTTTTTCCAACTCTGCCCAAGCATCTTGATATCTAAAAGGACGTTTAAGCCTGCTAGCTTCTTCTCTTTTAGATTCTAAAAACTCTTTAGTGCAGTAGCAGTAAAAGGCCTTGCCCTCATCTAGCAGTTTTTGTGCTATCTCTCTATGGAGGTCAAAGTTATCACTTTGCAAGATGTAGTGTTTAGTTGGAATCTCAAACTGACTTAAAAGCTCTAAGATCTCTTTTTCTTTATCTTTGATATTTCTATCAACATCTGTGTCTTCTATACGAACTATGAACTTTTCATCCATCTTAAGAGATAAGATATAGCTTATGATGGCTGCCCTCATATTACCTACGTGTAAGTCGCCTGTTGGGCTTGGTGCAAAACGAAGCATTAAAATCCTTCTTTAAATATATGGTATTAAGTAGCTAACTACTTTTTTAGATTCTTAGGGTTACTAAGGATGGCGTTTTTAGAGCTTTCCATCAAGTCTTCTTCTGTGCTTTTTGGTGTTTTTAACTCTTCTTCTTCATCTAGCGAAAAAGGATTTATAAACAAGATTAACTCGCCCCTACTTTCTTCACTAGGAAGTAAGATCTGATGCACAGAGTGATAAGGAAGGCTTACTACTGAGCCGATATTTTGCGGCCCAAAACCTGCTTCAAAACTCATATACTCTTCACCTAACTCTATGCTTTCAAAAGTAAAGCCAGCTAGTATAAACATAGTTAACTCTCCAAAGTTATCGCTTATATCGCTAGGCAAGCTTGGTTCAAAGCTAGTCTTATCTATAGAGCACACAAGTGCAAAGTTAGAATTAGATTCTATAAGAGTGTGAAAGATCTCTTTTGCATGTTTGGCTAATATATGTTTTAACATGTTTCTAAGAGTTCCTTAAACTCACTTAAAAGCTTTCTAACTTCTTCCATACCTATCTCCCAAAACTCTTTAGTGTTTACATCAAAGCCAAAAGCTAAAACTAAGTCGCGTGGAGACTGGCTTCCGCCCATACTTAAAAAGTTAGTATAAGTTTTTATAAATGCTTCTTTATCTTTTGCTTTTTTATAAAGTCCAAAAAGTGCTAGCACTAAAAGCTGACCATAAGAGTAAGCATAGCAGTAAAATGGCGAGTGTATAAAGTGAGGTATATAAGACCACCACGAAGAGTAGTTTTTAGTTAGCTCTACACTTCCTAAAAACATCTCTTCATTACACTTAGCCCAGATGGAATCTAACTCTTCACTAGTTAACTCATCTTCTTTAGCGTGTATCTCTCTTTCAAAGTTAGTCATAACTATCTGACGGAATAAAGTAGAGTAGATATCTTCTATCTTGCCCGCATAGATTTCAAGCAGCTCTCCTCCTTTTAGCTTTTTTTTCATCTTATCAAAAAGCAGCATCTCAGAAAAAACTGAAGCAGTTTCAGCTGTGGTTAAAGGTGTATCCATATTAAGCACGCCTTGATGCTTACTTAGCTCTTGATGGATCATGTGCCCAAACTCATGGGCTATAGTAAAGGCATCACGTCTATTACCAGTGTGATTTAGAAGTACGTAAGGATGGGAACTTGGCACGCTTCCATGACTAAAAGCCCCTCCTCTTTTGCCCTCTTTTGGATGGGAATCTACCCAGCCTTCACTAACTGCTTTTTTAGCTATAGCATGGAAGGTTGGACTAAAGGCTTGTAAAGATTCTAAAGTCTCATTTAAGGCAGTTTTAAAGTCCATATGTAGCGACTTAGAATCCTTATTTAACTGCAAAGGTGCATATCTATCATAGTCTTTTAGCTTTATACCTAAAAGCTTAGACTTTATAAGGTAGTAGTCTTTTACTAAGCTCATATTTGCATTAACGCAGTCTACTAGGGCATCTACGCTTTCTTCAGTTGCTTGGTTGGCTATATGCCTAAAGCTTTCAGGTCGCACGTAACCTCTAAGCTCTTGGAAGATCTTCACATCTTTTCTAATCATATTAATAATATAAGTTAGCTGATGTGAGTAAGTAGAAAGCGTTTTTGTAAAGTGCTCTTGGGCTTTTTTTCTAGTCTCTCTATCACTGCTATGAAGAAGGGCTAAGATCTCTTCTTCATTTAGCTCTTTAGAATCTAGCACGCCTTCAAACTTCATCCTAGCAAAAAGCTCATCAAAAAGCCTAGAAAAAGCACTAGCACCAAGGCTTGAAGTTTTTATTAAAACCTTTTCTTCAGGTAAGCTTAATTGATACTTTTTAGCATCTCTTAGGTTACTTAGGTAAAAAGAGTGATTTTTACTAGAATCTATAAAGCCTTGTAAGATGGCGTCTGGAAGTGAGGCGATTTCTAGTTCAAAAAAGATTAGATGAGATTGAAGGTCATTGCACTTAAGCTCATACTTTGCATAAATACTACCTTTTTTTGTATCAGTTGAGTACTGTAAAAAAGCAAAGGTCATAACCTTAGATAGCCCTTCTAAAAGCTTTTCGTACTCATTTAGAGCGTGTTCAAACTGCTCATTATCTAGTGTTTCTATCTGTTTTTGATATCTATGCTCAAAACTTTTTATATTAGCTTCTAAAACTGTAAGGCTATGACTTGCAACGTCATTATTTGGAAACAAAGAATCTAAATTAAACTCTAATCTTAGGTCTGTGCTACTCATTATAAGTTCCTCTCTATATTTTTTAAGTCTTAAATTTAGGTTAAGTCTATTATAATCTCTATTTATTGTAAATAATCAGGTTTCAAAGGACTAAAGGCGAGTATGAATAAGACTAATAGTAGTGCACATTTAAACTTCCAAGCAAAGTTTCTAATGATAGCTTTTTTGATAGGTCTGTTCGTAGTTTTGCTTATATCAGTTATCTCACTAAATGGCTTAAAACAAGACTATGATAATAGCTTCCCAAAGCCAGCAGATGAAACTTATGTCTTAACTCAGCTTAGGGCTATATTTTTTAGATACGCAGCCAACTCAGATCCAACTAAAACACTTGATATAAACGCCATCAACCACGTATGGAACAGATACAAAAGTAATATATCAGATGAGTACAGCTTTTATGCTTTTAATAAAAGCTTATATCAAAGAATCTTTTTAAACAAACACTACTCACAGCTAACAGAGTTAGAAGCTGAAAAAAAAGAAGCTACAGATAAGATAGACTATCTTATAAAAGACTTAGAGGCTAGACAAAGTAGCGATATTGACAGTTTAGGAGTTTATGCACTAGGGGATATTTTGCAGATTAAAGGGGCACAGATAATAACACTAGCCCTAAAAACTTCAGAGATAGCCCAAAAGATATCAGGCATAGAGTACGCTACTACTAATGAGTTTTATAAAAGCGTGCTACACGCCCTTTTGGCCTTTGCTTTAAGCGTCTTTATCATGGTTTTTATGTCAACTCGTCTAACTTTAGAATCTATTAAAAATCTAAACAAGCTTTTAAACCTAGATCTAAACGAAGCAAACGAACAGCTAAAAGAGCTAAACACCCATCTTGAGCAAAAGGCTATGGATCTAGCCACAGATCTACGCGTAAAAGATGCCATACTTTATCAACAGTCCCGCCTTGCAAGCATGGGAGAAGCCATACAAAATATAGCCCATCAGTGGCGCCAGCCTCTTGGTGCTTTAGTGCTTTTACTTCAAACTTTAGAGATTAAAAGTAAAAAGGGCACTTTAACTCCTGAGCTTCTAGCAGAAAAAGTGCAGTATGGTAAAGATATAGCAAGAAGTATGAGTGAGACTATAGATACCTTTAGGGGCTTTTTGAAGCCTGATTCAACCGTAACTAGTTTTGCACTAGATGAAGCACTTAAAGATTCTATAACGCTTATGAAGCCAACCTTTGAAGACTTAAACATAGCAGTAGAGTGCAACTTAGAAGAAAGGCTTTTATTTGTAGGGCAAAAAAGTGCCCTAGCCCAGATCATAATGGTCTTTTTGCAAAACGCAAAAGATGCTTTAATAGCTAATGAGATAGTTGATAAAACTTGCTATATAGACCTTAAAAAAGATGGAGGCTACGCCATCATAACTTGTGAAGATAACGCAGGTGGGATAAAAGATGATGTTATAGATAGAGTTTTTGAGCCCTACTTTACAACAAAGCATAAAAGCAGTGGCACAGGAGTTGGACTTTATATAGTTGATCAGCTTACTAGGGAAGTTTTAAGAGGGGAAGTAAGTGTAAGAAACGGCAAAAAAGGCGCTGTGTTTACCTTAAAGCTTTCACTTCAAGAAACACAACTTACAAAGGTATAAGATAAAGATATAAAGCCTTAGTCTTAACTTCCACTCTTGTATACATAAAGCACTTAATCTAATAACACAAAAGTAGCACTCCATAAGCCACAGTCACACTTGTCCTACTTGCCTTAACTACTTTAAACATAACAATAAAACCTCTCGCCTTCTTGAGATATCTTTACGCGGTCGCCTATTTTTAGATTCTGTCCTTTTGGGAAGGCTTTTAGAGTTATAGACTTACATAAAACTAAAGCCATAGAATCTTCAAAAGCAACTATGTTTCCATAAAGCACAAAGCTGTTAAACTCAGTCTTATTGAGATTTAAAAGACTATCGCTTCTTACTATTCTCCCATTTTCTAGCTGGAGTAAGTAATCAGACATAGTATTTATCTCATCTATATCATGGCTTACTAAAAAGGCTGTGATGTTAAGCTTTTCTAAGATCATCTTAAACTCATTTTGCAAGGCTATGCGGAGGTCTGTGTCAAGGGCTGAAAAAGGCTCATCTAAAAGCAAGATTCTGGGTTTGCTTATAAGTGCTCTTGCAAGGCTTACCCTTTGTGCCTCGCCTCCACTTATCTTATATATGCTTTTATCTAGCAAGTGACCTATCTTTAGCAAGCTAACTATAGAATCTAAGTCTTTTTTATCTTCTTCTTTTCTAGCTCCAAAGAGGATATTTTTTTTGACATTTAAGTTAGGCAAGAGGGCGTAGTGCTGAAAGACAAAGCCACACTTTCTATCTTGTGCTTTTAGTCTTATCTTATCTTTAGTGCTTTCAAAAGTTGTCTCTCCTATCTGTATAACTCCACTATCTACATTATCAAGACCAGCTATAAGTCGCAAGACGCTACTTTTACCAGCTCCAGATTCTCCAAATATGGATATACACTTATAGTCTTTAAGGCTTACTTTTATATCTAGTGTAAGGTTTGCATTTATCTTTTTTGTAAAGTCTAGGTTTATAAGCACTAAAGCCTTCCTTTTTTGCCAGACTTCTTCGTAAAGTAGATAACTACTAGCAAAAGTATAAAGCTTATGATTAAAAGTATGAAGGCGTAAGCGTTTGCTGTAGCAAAGTTGCCAGCATCAGTTTCTGTAAAGATGGCTATACTTGCTACCCTCGTGCTTCCGGGTCTATCACCACTTATCATAGAGACTACGCCAAACTCACCTAAAGTATGTGCAAAACTTGTAGTTATACCAAGGATTAGATTAGGTTTGATATTAGGCAAAAGCACTTTAAAAAAAGTATATATCCTTCCTTTTCCCAGCGTGTAGCTAACTTCTTTATAGTAGCTTGGAATCTCTTTTAGCCCAGACTTTATTGGATTAACCATAAAAGGCAAGGAGTAGACTATACTTGCTACTACTAAGCCACTAAAGCTAAAGGCTAGCTCTATATTAAGATGATTTAAAAACTTGCCAAAAAGTGACTGTGGGGAAAATGCGACTAAAAAGTAAAAGCCAAGTACTGTAGGGGGTAAAGCCAAAGGCATCCAAGTGAGTGTTTCTACAACTAACCTAAGCTTGGTATCTTTTTGTGCTATATAAGCACCAAGCAAGATACCAATTGGGATTAAAATAAGCGTTGAGATAAAAGATAGCTTAATAGTAAGCCATATAGTTTCAAAAAATGCGGAATCAAGAGTGGATAGATTAAACTCTAACATCTTTAGTAGAGCTTAAGAGTTATCGTTATCTACATATGAGCCATAACTCATGATCTTGGCGTATCTATGAGATACAAAGTCGCTATCTTCTCTTATCTGTCTTAAAGATTCTAGAAAATAGTGTTTAATGGCATTTGCCGCTTCTTGCTTGTTTCTATGGGCTGCGTTTAATGGCTCTTTGATAATGTCATCTATTAAGTGGGCATTTTTAAGCTCAGTTGGAGTTATCTTCATAGCCTTAGTTGCAGCCTCTATCTTTGAAGGGTCATTCCAAAGTATGGCAGCACATCCTTCTGGTGATATAACACTAAAGATAGAATACTCCATCATAGCAAGTCTATCAGCCACTGCTATAGCTAATGCACCACCACTCCCACCTTCACCTATGACAACAGAGATAGTGGGAACTTTTAGCACTGAAAACTCTTGTAAGTTTTTGGCTATAGCCTCACTTTGACCTCTTTCTTCGGCACCAAGTCCCGGATAAGCCCCCGGAGTGTCAACTAGCATAAGTATAGGTATATCAAACTTTTCAGCCATTTTAGCTAGCCTTAAAGCCTTTCTATAGCCTTCAGGATGGGGCATACCAAAGTTACGTGCAAGTTTATTTTTAGTGCCACGCCCTTTTTCTTCGCCTATGACTAATACCCTTTCATCTTCTATATAGCCAAGATGACAAACTATAGACTTATCATCTTTAAAGTGTCTATCTCCACTTATCTCTTGGGAGTTAGTCATCATAAGTTCCATATAGTCAAGTGCGTAAGGTCTATCAGGATGGCGTGCTAACTGAAGTCTTTGATAGTCATTAAGATTAGAGTAGACCTTAGTAAGCTCTTTTTCTAGGTCTTTTATTAGTATATTTTTAGCTGCCTCGTCATTTTTGACAGAGGCCTCATCTATATCATCTTGTAAGCTTTTTAGCCTTTGTTCAAAGTCTAAATAAACTGCCATATAAGTTTACGCTTCGCATCTTTTAAAGATAACAACGCCATTAGTCCCACCAAAACCAAATGAGTTGCTCATAACAAAGTTTAAATCTTTCTTTCTAGCGACATTAGGTATATAGTCTAAGTCGCACTCTGGGTCTTTTTCGAACTGATTAATAGTTGGAGGCATAGTATTAGCCTCTAAAGCAAGAAGTGATATAACAGCTTCTATAGCACCAGCAGCACCTAGACAGTGACCTATCTGACCCTTCGTAGAACTAACTGGAGGCACACCCTCTGGGAAGGCGTGTCTTAGTGCTTGTGTTTCAAACAAGTCGTTATAACCTGTGCTTGTACCATGGGCATTAATATAGTCTATCTTCATGTCTGGATATTTCTTCTTAGTCATGTCCATAGCCGCCTTCATAGCCCTATAAGCACCTTCACCACCCGGAGCCGGAGTAGTTATATGATTAGCATCACTACTTTCTCCAAAGCCTACTATCTCACCATAGATCTTAGCACCCCTTGCCTTAGCTAAGTCATAGTCTTCAAGCACTAAAGCACCAGCACCTTCACCCATGACAAAGCCATCTCTATCTTTATCAAAAGGTCTACTCGCTGTTTTTGGATCATCATTTCTAGTGCTAAGTGCCCTCATAGCAGCAAATCCACCTATGCCAACTGGACATATAGCAGACTCCGCTCCTACTACTAAAACCCTATCAGCACCATCTAAAGCTATAGTTTTGATAGCATCTATAATGGCGTGAGTTCCTGCCGCACAAGCAGTTACACAAGATAGATTAGGCCCTTTGATATTAAACTCTATAGATGCAAAACCACTTAGCATATTAACTAAGGCTGAAGGTATGAAAAAAGGTGTTACCCTTTTAGGTCCTTTATCGTGGCAAGCTATAGAGTTAGCTTCGATATTACCCAAACCTCCTATACCAGAAGCACTGCAAATCCCAAATCTATCTCTAAGCTCTTCTTTTACCTTACCCTCAGAATCTAACAACCCACTTTCTTCCAAAGCTTCCTTAGCAGCTAGTAATCCAAGCTGGATAAAACGATGCGCTTTTTTAAAATCCTTAGGATTTAAAACAACCTCTGGGTCAAAGTTAGTAATCTCTGCTGCAATCTGTACGGGGAACCCCTCCACATCAAAGCTTTCTATCTTTTTAACTCCACTTTCACCAGCCACTATTCTTGGGAAGGATGTCTCCTTATCAAGTCCTAGGGCATTCACCATGCCAAGACCTACAACAGCTATTCTTCGCACATATTCTCCTTAACTATCTTAAAGATCCTACTTCACATTTTTAGCAATGTAGTCTACAACGTCACTTACCTTCTTTATCTTCTCAGCTTCTTCATCAGGAATTTCTATATTGAACTTTTCTTCTAAAGCCATTATAAGTTCTACCACATCCAAAGAATCTGCATTTAAATCTTTTACGAACTCAGACTCTGGTTTTACTGCTTCTAAATCTACGCTTAGGTTTTGTGATACTAATTCGGCTACTTGTTGGAAAATCTCCGTACTCATTTTAAAAACTCCTCTTTATATTATTAATTTTGCAAAATTGTATCTAAAATAAAAAAATAAGGGCATATACCCGCTTATCTAAGCAGATATATAGCATACATTAATTTTTCTTAACTTTTTATAATTGGATGACAAAACCTCAAAGCCTTTAATTGCTTCTTTATTACTTCAGTGCCT
This sequence comes from Helicobacter sp. 11S02629-2, assembly GCF_002272875.1. Lineage (GTDB taxonomy): Bacteria > Campylobacterota > Campylobacteria > Campylobacterales > Helicobacteraceae > Helicobacter_I. Next base: position 201,113 of record NZ_MLAN01000002.1, on the reverse strand, counting down.
TGTAACCATACTCTGCAAAGATTTTTTGTCCTTTAGGACTTAGGATAAAGTCATAAAACTCCTTAGCCAAAGCTTTATTATCGCTGCTATTTAGTATACTCATAGCTTGTTTTATAGGAGAGTACAGCTTGCTATCTACTACTAAAATGCTTGCGTTTTTCTGGGATCTAACCATAGAAAGTGCATTAAAGCCAATTTGTGCATTACGAGAGATGACATATTGATTGGCCTGAGATATGGAAAGAGCAGTTGCTATTTTAGATTCTACCTTGCTATAAAGCCCACTATTTTTTAAAGCCTCTAGGGCTGCTCTACCATAAGGTGCAGTTTGAGGATTAGGAAGGGCTATATTTTTAGCTTTTAACATGTCATCTAGCGAAGTTACCTTCATATCGCCATCACTCCATAAAACTAAGATTCCTTGTGTGTAGACTACTGGCTTAGTGGCAAGCTTTGCCTCATAAAGCTTATTAGGGAAACTTTCATCAGCTGATATAAAAAGATCTGCTTTTAGACCCTGTGTGACTTTTGCATAAAGCCTTCCACTTGCATCAAAGGTTATCTCCATAGTATCTTTTGGGTGCTCTTTTAAAAAGGCAGTTTTAACATCTTGTAAAACATACCTCAAGTTAGCCGCTGCTAATATCTCTAAGTGACTTGCAAAAAGTGAGTTAACTCCAAGTAGTGCAACTATTGCTGCTTTCATAAAAAACTTCATCTTTACTCCTGAACTGTTAAAAAGTTTAAGATTCCATTCTACTAACAAAGCTAAAAAAGTAAAAATTATTTTTAAGTTTAAAATATGAGTTTTTGGCTTGATTTTTTAGATAAAAAAGTAAAACTTCCTCATTTAGTGCAAATCTTTTAACCAAAGACAGGCTTTTTGATAGCTATATAACAAAATGCAGATTCTAAGTAAAAAGTTTTTACTTGAAGTTGACTGAGAAATTTTTAAAGTAGATGGATTTAAGACTAGTGGTTTAAGAAGTGCTTAGGTGATAAATATGATATAGGTAGATGTAGGCAAAAACTAAAATGAAAGTGACTAAAAATGTGCCTTACTTGTAGCTTTTTAGAATCTAATCTAGCAACCTACTCTAACTAAGCCATCCTAACTAAACTAGCCTTAGCTAAATCTAGACTGCTTTCTTGCGTCAAGTCCCCTTTTTACAGCCCTTTCTAGCTCACTAGTCATGTCTGGATTAAGTGCTTGTAGTTTTTTTTGAGTGCCTAGGATGATGTCTTTAGTGGCATTTCTATGCAAGGCTAGGGCTATAAGGATGTTTTTTAACTGTATCTTACTTGGAGCAAGCTCATCATAGTGCTGCATAAACTTATCTATAGCTTCTTGTAAGTCTGCAGCACTACTAGTTCTAGAATCTAAAACTACCATGACATTTTGCAAGCCAAAATATTCATGCTCCTTCAATGGGATAACTTTTTTGGTAGGCTTTACTAACACAAACTTAAATAAGGCAAATAAAAACAAGCCTACAACGACCACAAAGCAGATGATGATAAAGATGACTTGTTCCACAAAAACCTCACTTAATTTGGCACAGCTAGCAAGATTTTATCACAAATACCTTTTGGCGTTCAAAATTCACGCTATATTCAAGACCAAAACGGCATGATTTGCCACTTAGGACAATTAAAGGAGTAAAATATAACCAAAATACTTAACTTAAAATTTTAGTCCTTGAGGTAATAGAGCATATGCAAGATATAGAGTTAGAATCTAAAAAAGATACCTTTGAATCCCCCCCCCCCCCCATCAACAACCTAAGTCAAAAAGATATCGATAAGATGAAGATAGCCATACTCTACATAGCCACTGGGCGATATGATGTATTCTTTGAAGACTTCTATAAATCTATGGAAAAGTTTTTTATAAAAGATGCTAGTAAGCACTACTTTGTATGGACAGATTCTAAAAAGATAGAAACTAATGGCAATATAACTAAGATCTACCAAGAAAAACTTGGCTGGCCTTATGATACTTTGCTTCGTTATGACATGTTTTGGAAGATAAAAGATGAGTTATCTAACTTTGACTACATCTTTTTCTTTAATGCAAATATGGTAGTAAAACAAGAGATTTTTAAAGATGAATTTTTACCAGATACTAAATCTGGCTTAGTTGGCTGCTTGCATCCGGGATTTATAAAGATAGGACTAGACTTAAAGATATATCCTTCAAGAAATGCTAAGAAATTTACCTATGATAAAAATCCAAAATCTTTAGCCTTTATAGAAGAAGGTAGGGGAAGTGCCTACTACGCTGGAGGGCTAAATGGTGGAAGCAAGGACGCATATCTTAAGCTTATAAAGACTTTAAAAGATAATATCCAAACAGATATGGATAATGGCGTAACTGCTTTATGGCACGATGAAAGTCATATCAATAAATACTTTTTAGACAAAGAGATAAAAGCCTTATCTAGTATGTTTTTAAAGCCTGAAGGATGGTATTTTAATATAGATAAAGCTTTTGTGATGGATGAAGAGTGCATGCAAGATGGGCTAAAAAGAAAAGAGTTTACTGAAAATCTATGCAGCAAAGCTACTCTTATCCCACGTGATTTGCTAATAAAACTACTTGAAAAACAGTATGGGTTTAAAAACTATGAAAGTAGATATCACTTTATGAAAGATGCTATAAATGACTACTTTGACCTTGAAAAACACACAAAAATCTTACTTCTTGATAAGGCTAATCCAAAGTATGGAGGGCATGCTTACTTAAGGGGAGAAAAACGCTTTAAGTCCATCTCCATAGAGTACCGCTTTAAGAGTATAAAAACATTAAAAAAGATAGCTTCTTCAATAAAGGCTAAGCTTAAGAGGTTTAAAAGTCTAAGATAAAAGCTATGCCAATGATAAATTGGCAATAGATTCTAAGTATGGAATCTAATAAAGATTTTATACTTTAAAATTTCAAAATTGGATATTTAAGCCCCAACCTCCCTTGACTGGGCAAGAGAGGTTAGGATACGTTATGTAAAGAGACTAGAGAAGTAAAAACTTAGCTTTTTCTCTTTTCTACTATCTCTTTAGCTATATTGTTTGGAACTTCACCATAGTGGTTAAACTCCATAGTATAAGTTCCACGACCTTGAGTAGCTGACCTAAGATCTGTAGAGTAACCAAACATCTCAGCTAGTGGCACATGTGCGTTAACTAGCTTTAAGCCCATCCTATCATCCATAGAATTTATTTGACCTCTTCTTCTGTTAAGATCTCCTATAACATCGCCCATATACTCTTCTGGCACTTCTACTTCAACCTTCATCATAGGCTCTAAAAGCACAGGTTTTGCAGCACGGCAAGCTTCTTTAAACGCCATAGATCCAGCTATCTTAAATGCCATCTCTGAGCTATCCACTTCATGGTAGCTTCCATCATATAAAGTAACCTTGCAGTCCACTACTGGATAACCAGCTAGCACACCACTTTGCATAGCTTCTTGTATACCTTTATCAACTGCTGGGATATACTCCTTAGGTATAACACCACCACTGATGTTGTTTACAAACTCATAGCCAGTGCCAGCCTCTTTAGGCTCAAGCTTGATAAATACATGCCCATACTGACCACGACCACCTGACTGCTTAGCATACTTGTGCTCTTTGTTGACAGAATCTCTAATAGTTTCTCTAAAAGCAACTTGAGGTTGACCTATCTCTGCTTCTACCTTAAACTCTCTTTTTAGTCTATCAACGATGATTTCTAAGTGAAGCTCACCCATACCGCCAATTAGCGTTTGACCTGTTTCTTCTTGAGTGCTTACTCTAAAGCTTGGATCTTCTTCGGCTAGTTTTCCTAGTGCTACGCTCATCTTTTCTTGATCAGCCTTAGTTTTTGGCTCAACTGCGATTTGGATAACTGGCTCTGGGAACTCCATCCTTTCTAGGATAACTGGTGCTTTTTCACTACAAAGTGTATCACCAGTTAGAGTATCTTTAAGTCCAACAAAAGCACAGATTTCTCCGGCGTAAACTTCTTTTATATCTTCTCTTTTGTTAGAGTGCATTTTTAAAAGACGGCCAACACGTTCTTTTTTGCCTTTAGTTGAGTTAAGCACATAGCTTCCAGATTCCAACTTGCCTCTATAGACACGAACGAAAGTTAGCTGACCAACAAAAGGATCTGTCATTATCTTAAATGCAAGTCCTGCAAACTCGCCACTATCTGAAGACTCAACATGCACTTCTTCATCAGTCTTAGGATCTATGCCTTTTATGTTTACAACTTCAGTTGGGCTTGGTAAAAAGTCAACTACTGCATCTAGTAAAGTTTGCACACCTTTGTTTTTGAAAGAGCTTCCACAAAGCATAGGTATAAGTTCCATCTTCAAACAACCTGCTTTGATACCTTTTTTGATCTCTTCTTCAGTTAGATCTTCACCACCAAGATATTTTTCCATCAAGGCTTCATCTTGCTCGGCTGCTGCTTCTACCATCTTTTCGCGGTACTTTTTAGCTTCTTCTAGTAGCTCAGCTGGAATCTCTTCTATGTCGTATTTTGCACCCATAGTTTCATCATTCCAAACTATAGCTTTCATTCTAATTAAATCTATAACGCCTTTGAAGTTATCTTCAGCTCCTATAGGTATATTAATAGGTACTGGGTTGGCTTTTAGTCTGGTTTTGATTTGAGATTCCACGTTAAAAAAGTTAGCGCCGATTCTATCCATTTTGTTAACAAAAACCATTCTTGGGACGCCATACTTATTAGCCTGTCTCCAAACTGTCTCACTTTGAGGTTGCACGCCACCAACTGAGCAAAATACAGCCACAGCACCATCAAGCACACGCATAGATCTTTCAACTTCTATAGTGAAGTCAACGTGTCCTGGAGTATCTATGATATTTATTTGATAGTTTTTCCAAAAGCATGTAGTTGCCGCAGAAGTAATAGTTATACCTCTTTCTTTTTCTTGCTCCATCCAGTCCATAGTGGCCGCGCCATCATGTACCTCACCAATTTTATGACTTACACCTGTATAGAAAAGGATTCTTTCAGTTGTAGTTGTTTTACCTGCATCGATGTGAGCAGCGATTCCAATGTTTCTAATTTTATCTAGGGGGGTAGTTCTTGCCATTTTTTACCTACCAGCGATAGTGTGCGAAAGCTTTATTTGCTTCTGCCATTCTATGTATTTCTTCTTTTTTTCTAAAAGCACTGCCTCTATCATTAGCCGCATCAATTAGCTCATTAGCCAATCTATCAACCATAGTTCTTTCATTTCTCTTTCTAGTAGCTTCTAGTAACCATCTAATAGAAAGGCTTTGCTGTCTAACTGCTCTAACTTCAACTGGTACTTGATAGGTTGCTCCACCTACTCTTCTACTTCTAACTTCAACTAGAGGCTTAACTCTTTCTAAAGCTTTTTCAAAGATTTCTATACCTTTTTCGCCATTTTTTTCTTCTATCTTAGTGAAGGCTGCATAAATGATCTTTTCTGCGATACTTCTTTTACCGTCATACATCATTTTGTTTATGAATTTAGTAACTACTTTACTTCCATAAATTGGGTCACCTAAGATTTCTCTAACTGGAGCTTTTCTTCTTCTCATTTATTACCTACCTTTATATTATTTTTTAGCTGTATCTTTTTTAGCTTTTTTAGCACCATACTTACTTCTTGAAACAGTTCTTTTTGCGACACCAGCAGTATCTAGTGCACCACGGATAATGTGATACTTAACACCCGGTAAGTCTTTTACCCTACCACCACGAACTAGCACGATGCTGTGTTCTTGAAGGTTATGACCTTCACCCGGGATATAGCTAATAACTTCAAACTTAGAAGTAAGCCTTACTTTTGCAACTTTTCTTAACGCTGAGTTAGGTTTTTTAGGAGTTGTTGTATAAACACGAGTACAAACTCCTCTTCTTTGAGGACACTCTTGAAGAGCTGGTGACTTAGTCTTTTTGATAACCTTGCTTCTTTCTTTGCGAATCAATTGATTAATGGTTGGCACGAACTTTCCTTGTAAAATTAAAATTTTTGTTATTATACTTCAAAAGCCTAGTTTTTCTAGGCTAACCTCTAAGCTTAAATCTTACCTCGTCTAATCCTAAAGACTCTATCTTTGTACATACCAGTACCTACTGGTATCATGCGACCTAATACAACGTTTTCTTTCAAGTCTTCTAAGTGATCAGTCTTAGCAGCAATGCTGGCTTCGGCTAATACCTTAGTAGTCTCTTGGAAAGAAGCAGCTGATATTATAGAATCACTTCCAATAGACGCCCTAGTGATACCAAGTAGGGTTGGCTCAGCTATAGCTGGATCCCCACCTATTTTTAGTATCTTTTCATTTTCTTCTCTAAAGTGACGCTTACTTACAAGGTCACCTTCAACAAATTTTGTATTACCAGAATCTAGAATCTTAACTTGACGAAGCATCTGAGATACGATTATCTCTATATGCTTATCAGCTATGCTAACTCCTTGTCCACGGTAAACTTGCTGCACTTCACTGATGATATATTTGTGAAGTTCTTTTTCACCCTTAATCCTTAATATATCATGGCTTGAAATAGTACCATCAGTTAATGGCTCTCCAGCATAAACATTTTCACCATTATGAACTAGTATCTTTTTGGTTTTTTCATCCACAAAGTACTCAACCACACTTCCATCATTAGAAGTGATAACTATACGTCTTTTGTTTCTTACGTCTTTTCCAAAACTAACTAATCCATCTATCTCAGATAATACTGCCATATCTTTTGGCTTTCTAGCTTCAAAAAGCTCACTAACGCGCGGAAGACCCCCGGTGATATCCTTAGACTTGATGGCTTCTTTAGGTGTTTTAAAGAGTGTATCTGCTCTTTTTACCATATCCCCATCTTTTACTAAGATAGTACTTTTTGGAGATAGGTTATAAAACTTCTCAGTTCCATCTTCGCCAATAACTACTATCATAGGAGTGTAGCCTACAGGTATGTGATCATTAACTGCTAGGTATTTAACGTTAGAGATTCCATCTTTTTTGTCAGTCACTGTTGTGCCTTTGATGATATCTCTATACTGAACCTTACCGTTAATGTCTGATATAACTGGGTTGTTATAAGATTCCCACTTAGCTATAACAACTGCTTTGTTATTGCCTGTTGCTATTAAAGTATCTGCTTTAACTTCTGTGTCATTTTCCACTTGAAGCACAGATCCTCTAGCTATGTAGTATCTAGCTACTTCCCTATCGTTTCTTACAACTAGTGCATAAACACCTTTTTCATCCACAGTATAACCCACGCTAGCTTCTGCAAGTGGTGCTAGCTTGTCGGATTGAAGCATGCAAAACTTAACCACACCACCTTCGCCCGCAGTTATGTTTTTAGATATAGGCATATTATCTTCTACTAAAAGCTCACTAGCGTATGGAATCCTATTAGGTATATTCCATATCTCTTTAATGGTGTCTACTATGCTTGCACCAGCTTTTACACTATAGCCATCTTTGTGAGGTAAGAAAAGCTTACCATCTATCCTGCCATTAATACCTGCTAGGTCGTTATCTTTTGCAACGTCTGTTTTTCTTAAAGTGAACTTTTGTTCTTCTTTATCATTTTTAACAGTTAGCAAGACTTCATCACGCACTACTTCTAAAGTTAGGATTCCATCAAATGGCGCTTTTATACGAGGCTCAACTAATAATATAGCAGCCGCCCTTCTATTAGTAATGATATTTTGACCATTACTATTAACCTGTAAGTCTATGTTGTGATATCTGATAAAACCATCTTTAGTAGTGCTTATCTCAGTTTCACCTTGGCTAGCATTTGCAGTTCCCCCAACGTGGAAAGTCCTAAGAGTTAGCTGCGTTCCTGGCTCACCAATAGATTGTGCGGCTATAACACCAACTGCTTCTCCGGGCTTGCTCATCTTGCCTTCACCTAGATTTAGTCCATAACACTTAGCACAGATTCCCTTTAAGGCTTTACAAGTTGCAGGTGTTCTTATAGGCACTGACTTAACGCCTGCTTCTTTAACCCTTAAAGCTAAAGACTCAGTTACTAAAGTCCCTTCATGGATTAGTATCTCTTGAGATATAGGGTCTAGTATATCTTCAGCTACTACGCGCCCTAAGATTCTTTCTTCTAAAGCCTCTATGACTTCATTACCAACGACTATATCAGAACACTCTATGCCTTCGTGAGTTCCACAGTCATCCATAGTTATCTTCATGTTTTGAGAGACATCTATAAGTTTTCTTGTTAGATAACCTGCGTTTGAAGTTTTAAGCGCTGTATCTGCAAGACCTTTTCTAGCACCATGCGTTGATATAAAGTACTCTAAAACATTTAGGCCTTCTTTAAAGTTAGAAAGTATTGGTGTTTCTATGATGCTTCCATCTGGTTTTGCCATAAGACCACGCATAGCTGAAAGCTGACGTATCTGGGCTGCACTACCTCTAGCGCCAGAATCTGCCATCATGTAAATAGAGTTAAAGCCATCTTTATCAAGACGCACTCTTTCCATCATCTCAGCACCCATCTTATTGCTTGTTTCTGTCCAGATATCTATTATCTTATTGTGCTGTTCGGCTGAAGTTAAAGCACCTTTATCTAGGAATCTACACTCATCGTGGATTCTGATTTTTGCTTTTTCTATAAGCTCAGCTTTTGAAGGAGGCACTATAATATCGCTTGCTGATATTGAGATACCTGCTTTTGTAGCATACTTAAAGCCTAGATTTTTAAGATTATCTAAGAAGTTAGCTGTGATTCCAACTCCACCTTCTTTATACACACAATCAATAAGATTAGATATATCTTTTTTCTTTAAGATTCTATTCCAAAGATCTGTAGGCACAAAGTCTGGAAGTATAGACTTAACGACCATACGCCCTGCCGTAGTTTCTAGCTTTTTGCCATCTTCTACTACATAGATTCTACTGTTGATATCAAGATCACCAGAATCTAGTGCGATTTGAATCTCATTAAAGTTAGCAAACAGCTTATGCTCACCTTTAGTGTTCTTTCTAACCAAAGACATGTAATAAAGCCCCAAAACCATATCTTGACTAGGTACCGCAACTGGCTTACCACTAGCTGGAAGTAAGATGTTCATGGAACTAAGCATCAAGACTTTACACTCAGTTATAGCCTCTTGGCTTAAAGGAACGTGTACTGCCATCTGGTCACCATCAAAGTCAGCATTAAAGGCTGAACAAACTAGTGGGTGAAGCTGTATAGCCTTACCATCTATTAATCTAGGGTGGAAAGCTTGAATAGACTGCTTATGCAAAGTAGGTGCACGGTTTAGCATGATAGGATAACCCTTAATTATCTCTTGTAAGCATTCCCATACTACATCTTCTTTATCATCTAGCATCTTCTTAGCAGACTTTAGATTTTTCACATAGCCTTTTTCTTCTAGCTTTGCTAGTAAGTGTGGTTTGAAAAGCTCTAGTGCCATATTTTTAGGCAAGCCACACTCATCCATTCTTAGATTTGGTCCTACAACGATAACGCTACGTCCAGAGAAGTCAACCCTTTTACCAAGTAGGTTTTGTCTAAAGCGTCCTTGCTTACCTTTTATGATCTCACTTAAAGATTTAAGCGGGCGTTTATTAGCACCTTTTACAGCATTGCCATTTTTACCATTATCAAATAAGGCATCTACTGCTTCTTGAAGCATCCTTTTTTCATTTCTTACAATGATTTCTGGTGCATCTAGCTCTAGTAGCTTTTTAAGCCTTTGGTTACGGTTTATAACTCTTCTATAAAGATCGTTTACATCACTTACTGCAAACTTACCACCATCAAGAGAAACAAGTGGTCTTAGATCTGGTGGAAGCACAGGCAAGATACTAAGCATCATCCACTCTGGTCTGTTATCAGAGTTCAAGAAAGCTTCCACTATCTTTAAACGCTTGATGATGGACTTCTTCCTAGCTTCAGAGTTGGTGTTTTTAACCTCTAACTTAAGCACAGTTAGCAGTTCTACTAAGTCTAGCTCTTCTAGCAGTTCTTTTACAGCAGCTCCACCCATTTGTGCTTTAAAGCCAGTGTGACCAAAGTGCTCATTTATATTGTTATACTGCTCTTCATTTAAGATATCAAACTTAGCTACTTTTTTAGTAGATTCGTTATCATAGTACGCATCTCCGGGCTCTTTTACTATATAAGCTTCATAGTAAAGCACGCGCTCTAAGTCTTTCATCTTAACGCCTAGAAGTGTTCCTATACGACTAGGGAGAGAGTTTACATACCAAATGTGTGCTACTGGAGTTACTAGCTCTATATGCCCCATACGAGAACGTCTTACTTTAGAAGTAGTTACTTCAACTCCACACTTATCGCAGATGATATCTTTGTAGCGGCCTTTTTTATACTTTCCACAACTACACTCATAGTCTCTTACTGGTCCAAAGATTTTGGCACAAAAAAGACCATCCCTTTCAGGTTTTAAAGTCCTATAGTTTATAGTCTCTGGCTTTTTAACCTCACCGTGACTCCAAGATCTTATCTTTTCTGGACTTGCTAGGACTAGCTGCAGCGCATTAAAGTCTTTTGGTCTTTCTTTTTCAGTGATTTCTATTAGCTTTGGACGGCCATTTTCATCAAGATCGTTACTATAGACGTTTACATCAAGTGCTAAAGACTGAAGTTCTTTTGTTAAAACATAAAATGTCTCAGGTATCTCAGAATCTCCTACGTGTTCGCCTTTAGTTATAGCGAAGTAGGCTTCTTTTCTGCCTTTAACATCATCTGATTTTATAGTTAACATCTCTTTTAGAGTATGCGCAGCACCGTATGCTTCTAGTGCCCAAACTTCCATCTCACCAAATCTTTGACCACCAAAAAGTGCTTTACCACCAACTGGTTGTTGTGTTACAAGGCTGTAAGTTCCAGTACTTCTAGCGTGCATTTTTTCATCAACAAGGTGGTGAAGTTTTAGCATGTAGATATAGCCGACATTAACCTTTTCTTTTATCTTTTCACCAGTTTTTCCATCATAAAGCTCAGTCTTTCCATCCATAGAAATCTTTGCCATTTTGAATAATCTATCAAACTTTTCTTGTGAGATACCTTCAAAAACTGGTATGGCGAACTTAACTCCATTACTCCAATCACGTGCGTAAGATAAAAGCTCTTCATTGCTTATCTTTTCTAGTTGTGAACAAAGCTCATTATCTTCATTTACAACTTTGGCGATTTCTACCATCTTAGTTCGCAAAGCATCTAAAAAGCCATCTTTTACATTATCTAGCTCAGTTTGTATCTGCTTGCCTAACTCTTTACCTACAAGTCCTAAGTGCACTTCTAGAATCTGTCCTATGTTCATACGACTAGGAACCCCTAGTGGGTTTAAGATGATATCTACTGGAGTGCCATCAGCAGTATAAGGCATATCTACTTCTGGAACTATGTTACTTACTATACCTTTGTTACCGTGACGCCCAGCCATCTTGTCACCAACTTTTAGCTTACGCTTAGTTGCTATATAGATTTTTACTAGTTTTACTACGCCATTTTGTAATATGTCATCTTTTTCTAAAATCGCAAGCTTTTCTTCGTGCTCTTCACCCAAAGTCTTTTTTTGCTCTAAGAAGTTAGACTTAATTTGCTCATACTTTAACTGCACAGCTTTTGGATAGTGTTTAATTAGTGTATTTAAAGAGTAACGATTGATTTTTAAAAGTTCATCTCTTGAAAGACACTCACCTTTTTTGTATTTCACGCCATTTACTTCAGCATCAAGACTTAACTTTTCTTTAGAAAGCATAAGACTTATACGCAAACCTTCTTCTTTATCAAGCATTAAAAGTCTGTCATTATTTTCTATATCAAGCACTCTTTTTTCTTGCTCATAGGCACTAATAGCCCTTGCATCTTTTTCGTAGCCTTTTTTAGTGAATATTTTCACATCAACGACATAGCCTTCCATGCTTTGTGGGCAAAGTAAAGACTTATCAACTACATGGCCTGCTTTTTCACCAAAGATAGCTCTAAGTAACCTTTCTTCAGGAGTAGGCTTAACTTCACCTTTTGGAGAAACCTTACCTACTAGTATCATACCGCCAGTTACATAGGTTCCAATTTTTACGATACCACTTTTATCAAGGTGGGCTATATCTTCTTCTTTGACATTAGGAAGATCTGCAGTTATCTCTTCTATTCCATGTTTTAGCTCTCTTGCTTCAACTTCTTTTTCATAGATATGTATAGAAGTAAAAGCATCCTCGCGAATTAGCTTTTCATTTATAACGATGGCATCTTCAAAGTTATATCCATTCCAAGGCATGAAAGCAACGCGTACATTTTTACCTAGTGCTAACTCACCATGCTCCATAGAAGGACCATCAGCTATTATCTGTCCTTCTTCAACTACGTCACCTTCTCTAACTATAGGGTGCTGAGTAAAGCTAGTATTTTGGTTAGTTCTCATATTTTTTTGCATAGAGTAGCTATCTATATAAACACCATCTTCACTTTCACCTAGCACGTAGATATTTTTACCATCTACTTTTTCTACTATCCCATTTCTTTTAGCTTTGATGGCTTCCCAAGAATCTCTAGCGATTATCTTTTCTATACCGGTTCCAACTATTGGCGCATCTGGGATTAGTAAAGGCACAGCCTGACGTTGCATGTTTGACCCCATCAAAGCACGGTTAGCATCATCGTGCTCTAAGAAAGGTATCAAAGAAGCAGCAACACCTACTAGCATTCTAGGGCTTAGGTCTATTAGAGTAATCTTACTTTTTTCATTTAAAACTATCTCACCACCTACTCTAGTTTCTATCCTTTCTTCTTCTAGGACTTTGTTGCCGTCATTTTCTATAACTTCCCTAGTTTGTACAACTATATTGCCCTCATTATCTACCTTAGTACTAGCTGGGGCTACTACGTGTCCATCTTCTTGAGTAGCAGTTAGATAAACTACTTCATCAGTTACTTTTCCATCTATAACTTTTCTATAAGGCGCTTCTATAAACCCTAACTCATTAACTCTAGTAAAGGTTGAAAGGGTGTTTATAAGACCTATGTTTTGACCTTCTGGAGTTTCTATAGGACAGATTCTTCCATAGTGAGTTGGGTGAACGTCACGTGCTTCAAAGCCCACTCTTTCTTTTACAAGACCACCTTCACCAAGTGCAGAAAGTCTTCTTTTGTGAGTAACTTCTGAAAGTGGGTTGGTTTGATCCATAAACTGAGAAAGTTGCCCACCTGTAAAAAAGTCCATAATAGTACTTGTTATAACCTTAGCACTTATTAGGTCGTGAGGCATGATAGTGTCATAGCTTGTCTGAGAAGAAAGTTTTTCGCGGATAGATTTTTGCATCTTAACAAGACCTGAGTGAAGCTCATTAGCCAAAAGCTCACCTATTGCCCTAATCCTTCTATTACCCAAGTGGTCTCTATCATCAACTTTTGCAACTTTGTTTCTAACCTTCATTAGGTAGCTTATAGATTCTATGATATCTTCATGAGTTAAAACAGTTACATAATCAGGCACTTCAAGACCAAGCTTATGGTTCATCTTCATACGACCAACACGAGTTAAGTCATACTTTTCAGATTCAAAGAAAAGCTGTCTAAAGAAGCTATTAGCCATATCTTTTGGTACAGGCTCACCCGGTCTCATGACTTTATAGATTCTAACTCTTGCAAGCTCTACTTCACTATCTATCTTTTCTATCTGGCGAAGTAGTTTTAAAGACTCAGCATCAGCAGCAAAGGAGTTAATTATAGAATCATCATAGCCAGTGGCTGTGTGATTTATGATTTTTAGCTCTTTTGTTTCAGAGATAATCTTTTTAAGTTTGGCTTCATCAAGCTTAGTTAAAACATCATAGCTTACCTCGCCATCACTACCAACTATTGGCTCAGCTAAGTACTTATCAACTACTAACTTCGCAGGATACTCGACATACTCTATGCCTTTTTCTTTTAGCTCTTTTAAGCGTTTAGCCCCTAGTCTTTTGCCAGCTTCGATTATCTTTTCACCATGTTCATCAAACACATCCATCTCAGCACGACTTTCATACATGGCAGGATCAAATGGGATTAAGAACTTGTCTTTTTTAACTTTGATGCTTAAGGTTGGATAAAAGATTTTAACTATATCTTGTTTGCTATAGCCCATAGCCCTAAGCAAGATAGTTACAGGTACTTTTCTACGCTTATTAATACGCACAAACATTACGTTTTTAGAATCGTACTCAAAGTATAGCCATGCTCCCCTATCTGGGATTATCTGACCTGTGTAAATATCAGTGCTTGCAGTTGCAGAATCATCTTTTTTAAAGATGACGCCAGGACTTCTGTGAAGCTGGTTAACTACAACTCTTTCAACTCCATTTATGATAAAAGAGGTTCTATCAGTCATTAATGGAATCTCTCTTACATAGATTTGCTGCTCTTTTATATCTTTTGGGATGTTAGTGCCAGTTTTTTCATCTCTTTCATGAAGTATTAATCTAACTCTTATTTTTAAAGGTATGGCGTAAGTTATGCCTCTTTCCATAGCTTCTCTGATAGTATATTTAGGCTTACCAAATTCACAATCCACATATTCAAGCGTTACTTTATCATTACCATCGTGAATAGGAAAAATTGACTTTAGTATTTTTTCTATACCACTTTCTTTATTTTTAGTACTCCATAAAAAAGAGTTATAGCTATCTCTTTGTAAAAGTAGTAAGTTTGGAACCTCTAGATTTTTGGAATCTTTGGAAAAGTCAATCCTTAGCCTATTTTGCACTAATCTTTTATCCATTTTTTAACCTTCATAAGTAATATTTTGAAGAGTCAAACACTCTAAATACACTAAATATCATTTAATATATTTTGAGTGTTCTATAAAGCAAAAAACCCACTCACGTCAAGACGTGATATACAAGTGTATTTCACGCCCCAACCAAGCGGGTGTAGGGTCAAAAAGTAAAAATAAAATTACTTAACTTCTACTTTTGCGCCAGCTTCTTCTAGTTTTTTCTTGAAGTTTTCGCAATCTTCTTTGCTAATACCTTCTTTTAGAGTGTGAGGAGTTTTTTCTGTAGCTTCTTTAGCTTCTTTTAAGCCAAGACCAGTGATTTCTCTTACTGCTTTAATAACATTTATCTTATTTGCACCTGCGTCAACTAAGATTAAATCAAACTCAGTTTTTTCTTCAGCAGCAGCTGCAGCACCGCTACCACCGCCACCTGCTACTACTGTAGGAGCAGCACTTACGCCAAATTTTTCTTCGAACTCTTTAACTAGTTCTGAAAGTTCTAATACAGATAGATTAGCTATATATTCTAATACTTCTTCTTTAGTGATTGCCATTATGTTTCCTTTCTTGATTGAAGGCTTTTATTAAGCCTCTTCTTTTTTCTTTCTTAGATTATCTAAACCTGTTACAAAATATCTAGCTGGCGCAGTCCAAACTGAAAGCAACATACCGATAAGTTCTTCTTTGCTTGGTAGTTTAGAGATGGCTGTTATGTGGGCTACATCAACTACTGCTTTATCAAAGAATCCAAACTTAACTTTGAACTTTTCAGCATTTGCTTCTTGAAACTTACAAACTACTTTTGATAGAGATATTTGATCATTTGACCAAATAAAGATGTTTGATTCTTTCAACTCTGCTTCTGGATAGCCATTAGCTTTCAAAGCAATATTTGCTAGTTTGTTTTTAAGTACGTGAACTTTTATACCAGTAGTTTTGCTACTTCTTCTTAAAGCTTCAAGGTTTTTTACTTGTAAGCCTTTATAGTCGCAAACTATTAGTGCACTTGAACTTGCAAACTCACTAGTTAAAAACTCTACTAGTTCTTTTTTTGCTGATCTTGTCATATTTCCTCCTTTCAGGTCTAAGCTTGTAAGGGGTTGTGTTTTAAGCGTTTTAGCATAGATATACCAAACGCCCCATTAGTCTTAAGCCTAAGATAAAGCGAACACAAAACTATTTTGTATCCATTAGTTCTTGAGAATCTATCTTAACAGAAGGACTCATAGTAAGAGAGATGGCTCCTGATTTTATATACTTTCCTTTAGCACTTGCTGGTTTTAGTCTATTGATAGTCTTTACTAAAGTCACCATATTTTCTAAAAGCTTATCAGCATCAAAGCTAGCCTTACCTATAGGACTGTGAATATTTCCTTTTTTATCAACACGGAAGTTCACTTGACCACTTTTAGCAGCATCTACAGCCTTTGCTACATCCATAGTTACTGTGCCAGTTTTTGGGTTAGGCATAAGACCTTTTGGTCCTAATATCCTACCTACCTTACCAACTAAAGGCATTAAGTCTGGAGTTGCTATAACCATATCAAAGTTGATATTGCCATTTTTTATCTCTTCAGCCAAGTCTTCATCACCAACTACATCAGCCCCAGCTTTTTTTGCTTCATCAGCTTTTAAGCCTTTAGCAAAAACTGCAACTCTAACAGTTTTACCAGTTCCATGAGGAAGCACGACAGCACCTCTTATCATCTGGTCTGCATGTCTTGGGTCAACCCCTAGTCTTAAGGCTATCTCAACTGTCTCATCAAACTTAGCTGACTTCAAGCTTTTAACTAAGCTAACAGCCGAATCCATAGGATATAGCTTATCTTTCTCTACTTTTTCAGACAAATTCTTTATTCTCTTAGAATCTTTTTTACTCATCTCTCACTCCTACTCTACTTCTATACCCATACTTCTGGCACTACCTGCTACTATCTTTTTAGCTTCTTCCATGTCAGTAGTGTTTAAGTCTTCTAGTTTTACATTAACTATATCTTCTAACTGCTTTTGTGTGATCTTACCAATCTTATTTTTCAAAGGATTATCAGAGCCTTTTGTTATACCAGCAGCTTTTTTGATTAAATCAGTAACTGGAGGCTTTTTTGTTATAAAAGTAAAACTTTTATCCTGATAAATGGTAATAACAGTTGGTATCTTAAAATCACCCATATCTTTTGTTTTTTCATTAAAAGCTTTACAAAATTCCATGATATTAACTCCACGCTGACCGAGAGCAGGACCAATCGGTGGAGATGGATTTGCTTTACCAGCAGAAATTTGCAACTTTAATTCGCCAACAACTTTTTTAGCCATTTTTTATCCTTTTAAAATAGTTTATTAAATAATTTTTTCAACTTGAGTATATGAAAGCTCAACAGGAGTATTCCTTCCAAATATACTAACGTTTACAACCAGCTTTTTATGTCTAATGTCATAAGTCTCAACTACAGCTGTAAAGTTAGAAAATGGACCATCAATTATCCTTATATTTTCACCCACATCAAAAAATATCTTTGGACGTGGTGCAGGCCTATTTAAAGCCTTCTCTAAAATATGATTAATCTCTTCTTCCCTTAAAGGCGTAGGTTTTTTAGACTCGCCAATAAAGCGTCCAACTTTAGGCAAAGACTGTATAACATGCCACATCTTAACATCTAGATATACGTTAATAAAAACATAACCCGGATACAAACTCTTTTGGGTGACTTTTTTCTTTTTATCTTTTATCTCGTATACATCTTCTGTAGGAAGTATCACATCTTTAATCTTGTCTTTAAACTCTGGGTTTAAAGCTAGATTCTCTATTGATCTTTTAACAGCTTGCTCACTGCCAGAATAAGTTTGTATAGCGTACCATTCAAGTTTTGCTCTCTCAGAATCCTCTTTTAGGCTTTCTTTTGCTTCTTCATCAAGCTTTAACACATCGCCTTGCTCTTCACTAGTATATTCAGTTATATCATCACTTTTTGTGATGTCTTTGCCATCCTCTTGAGTAATATTTTCTTGCATGATACGCTTACTCCTTATAACACTTTGGATAATGCATAATGCAATATAAAGTCAACAATCGCTAAAAATATAGTAACTACAGCCACAACGACAACAACAGATATAAAAGCATTTCTAATTTGTTCTTTGGTAGGGAAAATTACCTTACTTAATTCTTCTTTAACATTTTTATAATATTTTGTAAGTGCTTTCATAATTAAAATAGAACCTTATTTATTTTTAAAATCTAATAACTATAATTTATATGGCAGGCCAGGAGGGACTCGAACCCCCATCACTCGGTTTTGGAGACCGATGCTCTACCATTAGAGCTACTGACCTAAATAAAACCTACTCCTTTCTCTAGTGAAAGAGAAAAGAGTAGAAGAAGTTAATTAGTTTTTAGCTTAACTTCTTTATGCAATGTGTGCTTATTTAACCTAGGGCAGAACTTTTTTAGCTCCAACTTGTTTGTGTTTGTCTTGGCATTTTTTGTAGTGCTGTAGTTTATATCACCACATTCACTGCATTTAAGACCTATTTTTACTTTCATAGCAACCTACTCATTTATATTAGTAACAGCTCCAGCACCTACTGTCTTACCACCTTCACGAATAGCAAACCTAGTACCTACTTCAAGAGCTATAGGGTTTAAAAGCTCAACTGTTATCTTAACGTTGTCACCCGGAGCAACTAGTGCTACACCTTCTGGTAAAAGGATAGTTCCTGTAACGTCAGTAGTTCTTACATAAAACTGTGGTCTATAATTGTTTTGGAATGGAGTGTGACGTCCACCTTCATCTTTAGTTAGAACATAGATTTCAGCTTCAAACTTTTTGTGAGGAGTTATAGAGCCCGGTTTACAAAGTACCATACCTCTCATAACGTCTTCTTTTTTAGTACCTCTTAAAAGTACTCCAACGTTATCACCAGCTTCACCTTTGTCTAGTTCTTTTCTAAACATTTCTACACCAGTAACTGTAGTTTTTTGAGTGTCGCGGATTCCAACGATTTCTACTTCGTCACCTACACAAACTACACCTCTTTCGATTCTTCCTGTAACAACAGTTCCACGCCCTGCTATTGAGAAAACATCTTCAACTGGCATAAGGAAAGGCTTATCTACATCTCTTTGTGGAGTTGGTACATACTCATCCACTTTAGCCATAAGTTCTAGAATCTTTTCACCCCATGGTCCAACTGTACCACTTTTAGCTTCTTCTAAAGCTTTTAAGGCAGACCCACCAACTATAGGAGTATCATCACCCGGGAATTCATACTGATTTAATAAATCTCTTACTTCCATATCCACTAGTTCTAGCAAGTCTGGATCATCAAGCATATCTTGTTTGTTTAAGAAAACAACGATATAAGGAACACCTACTTGGCGAGATAGAAGTATGTGCTCTCTAGTTTGAGGCATAGGACCATCAGCTGCACTAACAACCAATATAGCACCATCCATCTGAGCAGCACCAGTAATCATATTTTTAACATAGTCGGCGTGCCCTGGGCAGTCAACGTGTGCGTAGTGACGATTTTCTGTTTCATACTCTATGTGAGAAGTAGCGATAGTGATACCTCTTTCTTTTTCTTCAGGGGCATTATCGATATTATCGTAGTCTTTTAGTTCTGCAAGACCTTTTAGCGATAATACTGCTGATATAGCAGCACTTAGAGTTGTTTTACCGTGGTCAACGTGACCTATAGTACCTATATTAACATGAGGCTTATTTTTAACAAACTTTTCCTTAGCCATGCACTTTCTCCTATTTACAAAATTTTAAATACAAATTATAACAAATTACACCATTGCATTAGGTATAAAAACAAACACAATAAGCTGGAGCCCACAAGCGGGATTGAACCGCCGACCTCTTCCTTACCAAGGAAGTGCTCTGCCACTGAGCTATATGGGCAATTTTAATTATATGCGTGATACGTTAAAAGTAGAAGTTAAACAGTGAGATTTACTAGCTCCCAAACTTTTATAGAGCAAACAAAAATAGTCTAACTCTTTTTCGTGGTACGAACGCCTACAAGTTAAAGGGTGCACTCTATCATAAAAAATCTTAAATATAACTGAATGCAATCAAAAAGGATGCTAAAAAATATCACGATGGAAAAGTGTGGAGCGGGAAACGGGACTCGAACCCGCGACCCTCAGCTTGGAAGGCTGATGCTCTAGCCAACTGAGCTATTCCCGCATCAAAAAAAGTAAGATGGTGGTGAGTCGTGGATTCGAACCACGGAAGACAAAGTCAGCAGATTTACAGTCTGCCCTCGTTGGCCACTTGAGTAACTCACCTTATGTAAATAAGATTAAAAGATGGAGCTGGTTAAGGGACTCGAACCCCCGGCCTGCTGCTTACAAGGCAGCTGCTCTACCAACTGAGCTAAACCAGCAAAAGACAATCGACTATGACTATTACAATCTTTTTGTAATTTCAAAAACGAAAGCAAATTGTACGTAAAACAAAAAATAATGTCAAGTGCGAAATTAATAAAATTATAGAATTAATAAAAATAAATTATTAGCATTAAGTAAAACATAATATTCTTAAAGCCTTGCACCCCTTGCAGCCACAAAACTGCTTTATAAAGAAAACTACTTACAGCCACATGTGCCTAAAACTGTGATTAACAAACCTAAGCAAGCCTAATACACACACCTAAAAGTTATAATATCTACTCACATAAATGCGTTCTTGCAAAGCTAATGCAACTACGCATATCTTTAAGGAGATAAAATGAAAAAGTATTTAGAAGAAGCAAATAAAAACGTGTCTATAAGCTCTAAAGGCTGGGCAGTTGATAGCAAAGATTCCAAGTTCAAAGCTTATAGCTTTACTCGCCATCCACTGGGTGCTAAAGATATATTAATAGAGATTTTATACGCTGGAATCTGCCATAGCGATATACATAATGCAAGAAGTGAGTGGGCCCCTGGAATCTATCCTATGGTGCCAGGCCATGAGATAGCAGGCCGCGTTATAGCTGTAGGCAAGGATGTAAAAAAGTTCAAAGTTGGAGACTACGCGGGGGTAGGATGTATGGTTAATTCTTGTGGTGAGTGTGAGCCTTGTAAGCAAAGTAATGAGCAGTTTTGTGAAAATGGTGTAGTTTTTACTTATAACAGCGTAGATAGATTCCATGATGACATAGTGACTTATGGAGGCTACTCTGATAACATAGTAGTAAGTGAAGACTTTGCTATAACTGTGCCAAAAGAAGCAGACATACAAAAGGTAGCTCCACTTCTTTGTGCTGGGATAACTACTTACTCCCCACTAAAGTTTTCTAAGATAAAAAAAGGCGATAAAGTAGCAGTTGCTGGCTTTGGAGGCTTAGGTCTTATGGCAGTAAAGTATGCTTTAAAACTAGGAGCTGAAGTAAGTGTCTTTGCAAGAAATAAAAACAAAGAAAAAGAGGCTTTAGAGCTTGGAGTAAAAGCCCTCTATGATAGTCCAGATCCTAAAAAGATAAAAGATAGATTTGACCTTATCCTTTCTACTATACCTACAAAGTACGACTTAACTCCTTACTTAGAGTTGCTTAAAGTTGGAGGAGAGCTAGCTATAGTTGGGCTTCCACCTAGTGCTGATCACGTAGGCGTTGAACTTTCTACTTTAGTATTTAAGGCTAATAAAAAAGTATATGGATCTCTAATAGGCGGGATAAAAGAAACCCAAGAGATGTTAGACTACTCAGTGGCTAATAATATCTACCCAGAAATAGAACTAATCACAGCTGATAAGATAGATATGGCTTATGAAAACCTAACTAATGGCAAGGCTAAGTTTAGATATGTTATAGATATGAAAAAGTCTATTTAGTTAGCTAAGGATAGATTCTATTTCTTAAACGTTATAGAATCTTATACAATCAAAACAAAAAGGCATTACATGCAAGACTTAAAAGCTAACATCTCCCCTTCTAAAATCAAAGAATCTAATAAGCTTATAAAAAAAGTAGCTATATTTGATAGTGGTATAGGGGGTTTAAGCGTTGTTAAAAGCTTGCTTGATGCTAATATGTTTGAACATATAATCTATTATGGCGACACAGCGCGCGTGCCTTATGGAAGTAAGGATAAAACAACTATCATAAGCTTTTCGCTTGAAGCTTTAAGCTTTTTAGAAGGCTTTGAGCCAGACCTTATAATAGTCGCTTGCAACACGGTTTCAGCCTGTGCTATCCCCTTCATGCAAGAAAACACCAAAATCCCAGTCATAGGCGTTATCCAAAGTGGCATGAAAGCCATAGTTTCTAAACATCTTCCAAAGACAAGTAATATCTTAGTTATAGGAACCCAAACTACCATCAACTCTAAAGTCTATCAAGAAGGCTTACAAAGCTTAGGCTTTAAAAATGTCCAGGCCCTAGAAACTGGCCTTTTTGTGCCACTAGTAGAAGCTGGTATCTATGAAGGAGAGCTAATAAAAGCCGCTTTTAATCACTACTTTAAAGATATAAAAGATATAGATGCCTTAGTCTTAGGCTGCACTCACTTTCCTATGCTTGCTACTAGTTTGAGGGAGTACTTTGGAAAAGACTGCGTTTTTATACACTCAGGTGAGACTATGGCTACTTACCTAAATGAGCACTATAACATCGCTTTTTGCAAAAGAGAAAACATAAAACTAAACTATCATGCTTCAAGCAATGTAGCTAAACTCCAAGAAAGTGCTAGCAAGTGGCTAGCTTTATAGAATCTAATTAAATAGATTTATAAAATATTTGTTGTCTGATTCCTATAATACTTACAAAATGAGCACACACATAAGTGCAATCCATGCATTTAAAAATATAAATATTTACTTAAGAATATTTTAAGCTGATTTTAAGGGGGGGGGGGGGGTAACCTAAACCCACGGTAATCATCATTTAATCATATTGATGTTTATAGACAACAAATAAAATGGAGAGCTACATAATGGGTTTTTTTACAGATTTGATAGTAGGCGTAGCAAATGAGGCAATTAACAACCATATAGAAAAAAATGATAGAGAAGATACATTATGGACGCTCGTCTACATAGCTAGCAATGAACATGTCTTGAGTAAAAGACATACACGATTAATCGCAGAAATTATGGTGGATGTAGATAGTAGTTTTGATGCTTGGTCTAATGAGAATGAAATGATTTCTATTTATAATAAAATCGGGCAATTAGAGGGTAATATATTTGACAAAATTCTTTCATTTAGGACAGATAGAGAAAAAATAAAAATAATGTTTACTTATGGTGTATTGCTATTTTTAGCTATGGGAGCCAGTGACATAATTGCACCAATCAATAAAATGAATTTATTGAGAATAAAAAATCGCTTTCGTTTCTCTAAGGCTGAATTAGGAGACTGTTATAAAGTAGTAGCCAAAGTATGCGAAGTAGATATGTATGACTTGGCAGAATCCTTAGAATCGATGATTAGCTATTCAGATCCTGATATACGAGCATATATGAACGGAAATAAACAACATACTGGCGAATATGCAAAAACATACAAAAGTATAGAATCTGAACCAGAGCAAATTAAGTATGATAATGAGTATGATGATAGTAGTGATGGGCAAAGTGACTGTAAAGAAATAGCGATGATGGAAATGATAGGACTTATCAAAAATTTTAGCTCTAGTGGCTTTTATGCTGGTAATGAGGTGCCAACAAACAAAAAGCTCAATGCCATAGAAAACTACTTTACAGACCCAACTGACCATATGTGGGCTCTAGTAGATTCTACGATTTTTGGATCAGCAAAAAATGGTATGGCTATCGCAGCAAAGGGAATCTACTTTAAAAGTGATTGGATGACAACTTCAGCTAGGAAATTCTTGTCTTGGTATGAATTAGCTAATTCAGATGAAGATATAAAGATTTCAAAAACTAGCAGAAGCCAACTTACCTTGTTCGAAGGTTGCAATTTTGATCTTATGAGTTCAGATGTAAAGCCAAAAAAATTAAGAGATTTACTAGTTGGTATGGTCAATATATATAGAAAATATATGTAACTATCACCACTGTATATAGTATCGATCTAGAAAACTAGATCGATACAACTCTTCCCTTCCATATAAAGATATTTATAATAGTTTAGTTTCTTCTATAGCTAAAAGCCTCTAGAAGATGGTCTTTTTTAATATCAACACTAGAATCAAGATCTGCTATAGTCCTTGAGACTTTAAGGACTTTTTGCACTCCCCTATGACTTAAAGAAAAACGGCTTACTGCTTTTTGAAGTAAGAAACTAAGCTCATCATCAAGCTTGCAAAACTCCACCACGCCTTTTTCATCTAGCTTGCCATTTAGCACTGGCTGCTTCCTTTGCTTTTGCATCTTAAAGGCAGTAAACACAGCTTGCTGCATGCTTTTAGATTCCATATCTTTATCTTTAGATGTTGCCTTTACCTCACTTTCATCCATCTGCACATATAAGTCCATACGATCTAAAAAAGGCTCACTTAACTTGTTTTTATAAGTCTTTATCTCAGCGTCTTTGCATCTACACTCTTTGGTAGTACTTAGCAAGTTTCCACAAGGGCAAGGATTAAGCGCACCTATAAAAAGAAATGAAGTGTCATAGACAACCTTTGAGTTTACCCTAGAGACTAAAAGCTTGTTGTTTTCTAAGGGCTCACGAAGCGATTCTAAAACTTCTTTTTTAAAGTAGGGTAGCTCATCTAAAAACAAGATTCCATTATGTGCTAAAGCTATCTCGCCGGGTCTTACTTGGCTTTGGGTGACACTTCCTAATATACTAGACTTTGAGGCGTCTGAGTGGGGGTTTCTTTGATTCCTTAAAGGAGTGTACTCAGTCTTTTGAAGATCTAGGGCTTGAAGCTTTACGCTTTCTATCATCTCTTTAGCACTTAGTGGTGGCAAGATATAGCGCATACGCTTTGATATCATGCTTTTACCACAGCCTGGACTCCCTTCAAAGATGATGTTATGAAATCCTGCTGCGGCGATTAAAGCTGCACGTTTTGCTTGGCTTTGTCCTCTAACTTCTTTAAAGTCTATATCAAACTTATCACTAAAGTAGTACTTGCTTCCTAAAACTTCTATATAGGGGAAGGGAAAGTCCTCGCTTGAAGTGTTAGTAGGGCTAGATTCTAAGTCCTTCTCGCTTAGCTTAGAGATAGCTTCTGCAAGAGTATCTACATAGATGCAGTCTAGATTAGGTATATGAGAAAAAAGATGCTTGCCAGCACGCGGCAAGATAACTTTTGCATTAGGCTTAAGCAAAGAGACATCAAGTAGCAAAGGATAGATAGAATCTATATGCTTAATACTTCCATCAAGTCCTAACTCACCAAAGGCGAAAATGTTTTCTAGCTTCAAAGGCTTTTTGTAAAGGGCTATAAGCAGGGCTAAAGGGAGGTCAAAGTGGCTGCCATGTTTTGGAAGGTCAGAGGGAAAAAGGTTGATGTTTAACTTTAGCATGGGGAGGGCTATATTATTATTAGCTAAGGCTGACATAACTCTATGTTTAGATTCTTGGATGGAAGAGTTTGCAAGACCAGTTATATTAAAAGCTGGCAAAGCGCGCATAAAAGTTGCTTCAACTTCAACTATCCTAGCACTAATGCCTTCCATCGTCGCACATAGAATCTTATTGGTCATAGTTCTTGTTATCCTTACTTATTATAGATGCTATAAGGGTATCAAAAACTAAGCCTAAAAGCCAAGAAGGGCTTTATATACTTTTATTTTAGGGCATGGGGTCTAAGTTAAAGGCTAGATTAAAACAACTAAAAGTCAGTGTAAAAAAGTGCACTTCCCCAAGTAAGACCCCCTCCAAAAGCATCTAGCAATATAAGCTGACCTTTTTGAGATAGCTTGCCTTCTTCATAAGCATCATTTATCGCCATAGGTATGCTTGCTGCTGAAGTATTGCCATACTTTTGGACTGTTAATATCAGTTTAGAGTAATCCAAATCTAGTGCATTAGCTACGGCTTGAATTATCCTAAGGTTTGCTTGGTGAGGTACAAAGTAGCTTAGATCCTTTGCTTCTAAGTTATTAGTACTTAGAATCTCTTTTGCACTATTAGTAATATTTCTAACTGCTAGTCTATAGATCTCAGAGCCATTCATATGAAGGGCTTGCTTTTTATCTTCATGGCTTGGCAAGATCTCGCTTAAAAGCTTATTATCACTTTTTGATCCAAGTCTTGGAGTTTTTAAAGAGTTAGCATAGCTTCCATCTGAGTTTATATGCACATCTAAGATTCCGGGTTTTTCACTTTTAGAGATGACACTTGCCCCTGCACCATCACCAAAAAGCACACAAGTGCTTCTATCAGTGAAGTCTAGTACTGAGCTTATCTTTTCAGCTCCAACAACTAAGATATTTTTATAAACACCACCTTGTATATAAGCCCTCGCCATACTTAAAGCATAGATAAAGCCAGTACAAGCCGCACTTACGTCAAAAGCTGGTGTGCTTTTTAGACCAAGCTTCTCAGCTATGATGCAAGCAGTTGAAGGCATACTTACATAGTCTGGACTTAAAGTCGCACAGATAACTAAGTCTATATCTTTAGGGCTCAGATTTGCCCTCTCTAAAGCTTTTAAGCTAGCCTTTAGTCCAAGATCACTACTTTTTTCTTCGCTGCTAGCAAAGTAGCGGGTTTTTATACCCGTGCGTTTAGTTATCCACTCATCATCTGTCTCTAAAAAATCACTAAAATAATTATTATCTACGCAATATTTTGGTACATAAGAGGCTATGGACTTTATACTTGCGTAATTCATAATTCCAATCCTATTTAATTGCATCTCTTTTTAAATTTGTTTCAACAAAGGCTTCTTGTATGTGTAAGCAAGTATTGCTTTCACAAGTTTTCATAGCTTGATATAAAGCACACTCAACCGCCCTTGCATTACTCTTGCCATGACTTATAATCACTGGCTTTTTAACACCTAAAAGCGGTGCCCCACCATACTCAGCATAATCAACCTTTGATTTTAAAGCCTTAAAGGCACCTTTCATAAGACCTGCACCAAGCGTTCTAAAAAAAGACTTTTTGATCTCTTGCTTAAGTATAGTAGAAATAGCTCCTGCTACGCCTTCACTTGCCTTTAAGACAAGGTTGCCCATAAAACCATCACAAACTACAACATCAACTTTGCCATTAAAGATATCTGGACCTTCTACATTTCCTATGAAGAATGGATACTCTTTTAAAAGCTTGAAGGTTTCTTTTGTGAGTTCATTACCCTTAGTGTCTTCTTCGCCATTAGAAAGAAGGCCTACTTTTACGTCTTTATACTCTAGTGCTTGCTTTGCATACTGATAGCCCATAATAGCAAAGTCTACTAAGTAGTTAGGCTTGCAGTCAGTATTAGCCCCAGCATCTAAGATAATGCTTGGCTTATCTGTAATAGAAGGCATGCAAGTACAAATCGCAGGTCTATTAACGCCATCTATCCTACCAACCAAAAGTGTCGCCAAGCTCATAGTAGCACCACTATGACCGCAAGAAACTACAGCATCAGCTTTAGAATCTTTTACAAGAGAAACTGCTTTATATATAGAGCTTTCTTTTCTCTTAATAGCGATACTTGCTGGCTCATCTAGATGTATATAGTCATCTGTATGTACAACTTCTATCTTACTTAGCTTGCTAGAACTAAGGTTAGAATCTAGTAGTGGCTTTATTAACTTCTCATCTCCACAAAGTACTGCTTTAAAGTCTTTATGATTAATAGCGTCTTTTAGTCCTAAGACTATGGGTAAAACACCATTATCAGCACCCATAGCATCTATGGAAATAGTAAGCATTATTTATAGCTGTTAGTCACAGGGTTGATGAAGTGAGGCAACTTCCAGTTACCATTTTTATCTTTGATAGGCTTTGCTAAAGTTACTTTATAGTGAGTACGTCTTTTTGCTGCTCTTGTTTTACTAACTCTTCTCTTTGGTACTGCCATTTTTATTCTCCTTTTATATGATAGTCAAGTCTTATAGACTCAACTTCGCTTAGACAAATTTCTTTTAAATCTACATAGCCATTGAAAAATTCTATAATATCCAAAATATACTCATTATTACTATCTTTAGAATCATAGATTCCATCTGAAATGTAAAGAGTTAAAGGAATTGTTATATTTTTTATAAACTCTTCGCCACTTCTAACACACACTAAATTTAGCGTTGCGCTAAACTCGCCTTCAAACTTTACTAGCTTTGTGCCTTCATCAAAAAATATCTCCCCTTTTAAGTTCACACTCTCAAGTGGATCTAAAAAAGAAGCACTATTAGAATCTAGTCTATAGTCGACTTCTTTTTTAGTCTTGCCTATCTTTCTAAACTCAAGCATAGCTAATGCCTTTTATAACCTAGAACTAAAATATCTCAGATTCTGCAAAAAAGAAAGCTATCTCAGTTTTAGCATTTTCTAAGCTATCACTTCCATGAACTGCATTTGCATCTATGCTTTCTGCAAAGTCTGCTCTTATAGTGCCAGGGGCTGCCTCTTTTGGATTAGTAGCGCCCATAAGCTCGCGGTTTTTAGAAACAGCATCTTTACCTTCTAAAACCATAACTACTACAGGACCTGAAGTCATAAACTCTACTAGGTCTTTAAAAAATGGTCTTTCTTTGTGCACGCCATAAAACTTCCCTGCTTCTTGTGCGCTTAAAAAGATTTTTTTGCAAGCAGCAATCTTAAGTCCATTAGTTTCAAATCTACTTATTATCTTCCCAACTACATTTTTTTTAACTGCATCTGGCTTTATTATAGATAATGTTCTTTGCATGGCATTCCTTATGTTTAAAATTAAGCTAAAGATTATATCTTAGAAATGTGTTTCCCAACAACCATATATTTAATAATTCCAAAAATCTCCAAGCCATCAAGCGGACTTGCTTGATTTTCTACCTTATAGCTTGAATCTAAATCAACTAGCATAAAATCGCAATCCCTGCCTACAGCTATCTCACCCTTATTAAGCCCCATAAAGTCTGAGATATTTTTAGAAGTCTTAGTAAGTAGGTCTTGCAGGCTTAAGATTCCACTTTTTACCAAGAAAGTATAAGCTAGCCCAAAGTAGTGCTCTATGCAGTCAAAACTAGCCTTTGCGTCATCATAGACTTGATTTTTAAGATGAGAGCTTACTGTGCTGTGCAAACTAGTTAGCATATAAGCATCTTTTAAGTGCCCTAAAAGCTTTTCTTTTTCATGTTTTGGAAGCAAAGGTGGTTTCAGCTTATATCTTGTGTCGTAGTCATTAAGATTAGTCTCATCAAAGATTAGATGAGGCAAGGGGACTTGTGAAAAAAGATACTTGCTTTTTTCTAAAATCTTAAAGCCTTCTGGCACATTAAACGCACTAAAAAGTACTTTTACTTTTAAAAACTCAGCCATCTGAGCGATCTTTGCTATCTCTTTTAGTTGCCCTAAAAAGCTTATCTCTCCAAGCCCTAGACTTCTTATAAAAGGACTTTCATAAGCAAGCCCTACTTCCATGTGAGTATCATAAGCATTAACTATTAGCGGTAAATCCAGCATCTTAGCATATAAAAAAGCTTGATATAAGAGGTTAGATTCCACATCGCTTTCTACATAGATGGCACTTTTTGGATTGCCTGAGTAGAGGATACTTATATCGTTTAGATTGTCTTCTTCATTAAAGGCTGGGATTAAAGAAAAGATGTTTATAGCTTCGCTTTGACTGACGTTACTAACTAAAGCGTTAATAGCTTCTGTGTCATTTCTTGGGCTTGTATTTGGACTTAAAAATATACTCCCTACTCCTCCTTTTAGTGCTTTTTGCGAAGTGCGAAGAAGACTTTTAGAGTTCAAAGTAGAATCTTTTGGCAAGATATTAACATCAAGCAAGGCTGGCAAAAGGGCTAAGCCCTTACACTCAAGTACTTCTCCTTTAGATTCTATATTAGTGCTAACTTCAACTATCTTGCCTTCTTCAACCAAGACATCTTGTGTCTTAAAGCCCTCTTTACCTAGGACGTTTGCACCTTTAAAAAGCATTTTAAAATCCTCCAATACCTTCTTCTATCAATGCTACTAGGACTTCTATCTTGCCTAGTATGATTAAGATTCCAACAACTATTAAAAATATCGCTGCAACTATCTCTATAACCTTCATGTAAGTTTTTAGTCTTCTTACAACCTGCAAGCCCTTATCCAAAAAGAGTGCTAGTACTAAAAATGGTATAGCAAGACCTATGATAAAAGCTACAAGTGAAACTATAGCCACTGCTTGATTAGCCGCAGCTAAAAATGTAATAGCAGCTATGATTGGTCCAGTACAAGGAGTCCAGCCAGCCGCAAAGCCTATGCCAAAAATTAAAGGCATGATGATATGGAGTGCTTTGTTGTTTTCAAGCTTTGAAAGATTAAGCTGTTTAGTTTTGTATAAGAACTTAAACTTAAAAAGTCCTAAGAAGTGAAGTCCAAAAAGTATAACGATAGCACCAGATATATAGCGCACTATGTGGTAGCTAAAAATGTTTTCAAAGAGGTTTATCATAGCAAGGCCAAGGAAGAAAAACACTATGCTAAAACCTATGACAAATAAGATAGCAGAGGTTAAGGTCTTCTTATGAGAGTAGTGCTTAGTATCACTTAGTCCAACACCAGATATATAAGACATATACGAAGGGATAAGAGGCAGGATGCAAGGGCTTAAAAACATTAATATCCCACCCAAAAAACTAGCTAATACTGGTAAATGCTCAAACATTTGGCTTAATACTTGTTGCAAGTGGACACTCCGTGATATTTTATTACAAACTTTAGAGTTTAACTTTTAAAGATATTTAAAAGTTAAACACACTTAATGCGTCATTATTTAATTACCATTATCACTTATTTTTTTTAGATTTTTGCTCAATTGAATTATTTTTTATACTGCTTAGCCAGTCTTGCAAGGTCTTTTCAAAGCCTATATTACTAAGACTAACATAGTGTTTGCCATTATGATAGTTTTGTTTGACATAGCCACCAAAGTTATGTGGGTATTTATAGTTTATGGGATTAGTTCTTATGTGAAGTGGCACAGGAGTGGAATCTTTTTTAGTATCACTTAGTGCTAAGTCTATGGCTTTATAAGCAGTATTAGACTTAGGTGAGCTAGCTAGGTAGATGACGCACTGAGAGAGGATGATCCTAGCTTCAGGATAGCCTATCTTACTTACTGCTTGCATGGTTGAGTTGGCAAGATTAAGTGCATTTGGATTGGCATTACCCACATCTTCACTAGCAAGTATTACTAGTCGTCTTGCTATAAACTCAGGATTTTCTCCAGCATTAATTATGCGTGAAAGATAATAGATACTAGCATCTATATCACTCCCTCTAATAGACTTTATCAAAGCACTAATTAGATCATAGTGGACATTATCTTCCCTAACTCCTAGCATATTACTAGTTATCTCTTGTAAGGATTCTACACTTGCATGTTCTTTCATATTTATAGCTACTTCCAAAAGATTTAAAGCAAACCTAGCATCAGCATTTGCATGCTCTGCTATCCAGTGCTTTATCCCTTCTAGGTTTGCAAACTTAGCATCTTGCTGCAAAAGTGCATTTTCTAATATAGATTCTATATTTTTAGAACTTAGCGGCTTTAACTCAAAAAGTAGGCTTCTTGACCTAAGGGCAGCGGATAAAGCAAAGTAGGGATTTTGCGTGCTTGCAGCTAGTAGATGGATTTCATTATTTTCTAAAAGAGGAAGTAAAAACTCTTGCTGAGTAATATTAAGCCTATGGATCTCATCTATAAAAACTAAAGGCTTAAAAAGCCCAAGTTCAAATGAAGATAAGTCTTTTTTTAAAGCATCAAGCTTAAAATTAGTTGCATTGTGGCTTAAAAAAGGTACATCTAACTCCCTAGCTATAATCTTAGCTAGGCTAGTTTTACCAACCCCGGGCGGCCCAAAAAATATCATATGAGGGATATTTTTAGATTCTATAATCAGTCTTAAGGGCTTATCTTTACCAAGTAAATGCTCTTGCCCTATAAAAGATTCTAAGTTTTTAGGTCTTAGGTCTAGGGCTAGGTTCATAGGCTTTATAACTAAGGAGGTTAAGATTTTTTATTAATAACTATTAGCTCATAAGAACTCATGTTATTTTCTATGCCTTTAGTGCCTTCACTAAAGCCTTTAGCCTTAAGCTCTGAGTTTAGTGCATCTAGCTCATCTAGCCTATCTTTAAGGCGTAGGATTATATCAACCCCTGCTAGGTTAACGCCCATGTCACGCGTTAGTCTAAGGACAGTTTTTATCTTATCCATATCTTTTTGACTATAAAGTCTCATCTTGCCTTGTGTTCTTGAAGGTAAGACAAGCCCTTCTTTTTCATACTGTCTTAAAGTTTGAGGGTGTATTTTTAAAATCTTAGCAACGACACTTATTAGATAGACTGGTTCTTCATATGATTGCATGGCTTAATCCTTTAATTCAGCTTCTAAAAGTTCTTTTAGTTCTAGGCTTAAAGAGTTTATATCTGGCAAAAGTACGTTTGCTACTAGGTATATATTACCAGTTTGGGCTATTTTTGAGTTAACAAAACCAAGCCCTTTCATCTTAAACTTTTGGCCATTTTTTGTGTTTTCTGGAATCTTCATTTTGACTGACTTTGTTGGAAGCTCTATTTCTATCTTGCCACCAAAGAGGGCAGTTTTTAAGCTTAGATCAAAGTTCATATAAACATCTAGTCCATCAACCCTATACTTATCACTTGGATTAAACTTCAAAGTAAGGATGGCATCTCCTGTCATGCCATTGCTAGTTCTACCCTTGCCTTTTGCACGAAGCTTAGTGCCCTCCATCGCCCCAGTAGGTATTTTTATATCAAATCTATGCTCGCCTACTTGTATAGTCTCTTTACCACCAACAAGGGCTCTTTGTATATCTATAAAAAGCTCAGCATTTACATTTAAACGCTCCATATTTTGCGCACTAAAGCCGCCCCCACCAAAGCCGCCCCCACCAAAGTCAAAGCCACTTCCTCCAAAGCTAAAGCTACTTCTTCCTCCTCTTCCTCCCCTTTCAAAGCCACCTGAAAAGAGGTTGTTTAATATGTCATCAAAGCTTGCAGACCCTGCTCCTCCTTGGCTTCTTGAAAAGTCTTGGAAGCTTTGATTCCCAAACATGGAATCTCCATAAGCGTCATACTGTTTCTTTTTTTCCTCATCGCCTAAGATCTCATAAGCAGCATTAACCTCTTTGAACTTTTCTTCAGCATCTTTGTCTTTGTTAACATCTGGGTGATACTTACGTGCAAGCTTTCTATAGGCTTTTTTTATCTCATCACTGCTTGCATTTTCACTTACTTCTAGTGTCTCATATAAACTCTTAGCCATTCATTCACCTTTAGATTTTTAGTCATTTTTATGATGAAAGTTTAGCGTAAGCTTAGTAACTTTAGTTAGTCTTTAGGTATCAATTTTAAAAATTTTAAGCATATTTATAAAAACACATATTGTAATTATACTTTTTTATATATAATGTTTTCATATCACAACCACAAGGAGACAAAGCATGAGTACTAACCAATCAAGTAATAAAAAACTAGGAAAACAAACTAACGCCATCCACTTTGGCTATGACAAAGATAGCCAGCAAACTATGAGTGTGCCTATCTATCAAACAACTGCTTATGCTTTTGATTCTAGCCTTCAAGCAAGTAATCGCTTCTCTTTACAAGAGCTAGGTAACATCTACTCGCGTCTTACTAACCCAACTTGTGATGTGCTAGAAAAGCGTCTAAGCGTCCTTGAAGGTGGGGCTGCAAGTATAGTTACTGCTAGTGGGTCGGCTGCTTTATTTTATGCAATAACTAACTTAGCTGGCAGTGGGGATAATGTCTTAGTGGCTAATAAGATCTATGGAGGAAGCACAACGCTTCTTTTTCACACGCTAAAACGCTTTGGCATAAAAGCCATAGAGTTTGATATAGATGACTTAAGCACTTTGGAATCTAAGATAGATTCTAAGACTAAGGCTATCTTTTTTGAAACCCTAAGCAACCCACAAATAGCCGTTGCTGACATAGAAGCCTTAACCTCCATAGCTAAAAAGCATAAAGTCATAACCATAGCTGATAACACCGTAGCAACTCCTATACTTTGTAATCCTTTCAAGCATGGAGTAGATGTTATAACTCATTCACTAAGTAAGTATATAAGCGGTCAAGGAAGCGTCCTAGCAGGTGCTGTGATAGAAAGGGAAGGGCTAAATGAACTTATAAAAGACAACCCTAGATATGCACATTTTAATGAGCCAGATTCTAGCTATCACGGACTAGTTTATACAAGCGTGCCATTGCCAAACTACACACTTAGAATCCGCATAGCCTTACTTCGCGACATAGGAGCAACACTAAGTGCTTTTAACGCTTGGCTTGTGATACAAGGACTTGAGACCTTAGCTTTAAGGATAAAAAAGCACTCTAAAAATGCCCTAAAAATCGCTAAGTTTTTAGCCTCCCATCCAAAAGTAGAAAGTGTAAGCTACCCTGCTTTAGAATCTGATAGATACCATGCCTTAGCTAAAAAGTACTTTTATAAAAGCTACTCAAGTGGTCTTGTAAGCTTTGTATATAAAGGAAGTGAAGAAGAGACAAGAAAAGTAGTTGATAGCACTTCTATCTTTAGTATAGTAGTAAACATAGGCGATACAAAATCTTTAATAGTCCATCCTGCTTCAACTACGCACTCTCAACTTAGTGAATCTGAACTTAAAGAAGTTGGAATCTTGCCTAATCTCATAAGACTAAGCATAGGCATAGAAGACTTTAAAGACTTAAAAGAGGACTTAGAAGAAGCTTTAGGAAAATAGTCTTGTATCAATTTAAAAGCTATTATTTTTTGCATACAGCTATCAATAAGATAACAACTTATAAGTAAGCATGTCTTCTAAACTAAAGTGCATTCTTGCTTGTTTCTTGGTGCAAAAAAAAGAGGGGTATTAATCCCCCTTTTTCAAAGAAGCTGCGTGTCCAAAGTCTTATTTTGCTTAAAAAGAGCTTGCAAATAATATTTTACAAAAAAGAAAATGTTGGAATATAGAATCATAAAAAACTAGATTCTATGTAGCTAGAAAAGTTTTTTAATATCTACTACGCCACATCACACTTTTACACTCAAAGCACATGATGCAAAAAAATGGTGCTTTTTTAAACTTAAAAGCCCCTAAATAAACCTTGTGATGATTTTAGACTTAATATCATCTTTTATGCGTAAAATTTTTATTCAAAATCTCATAAAAAAATAATCTTAATAATAAGAATGCATGTCGTTTTATATTACAATGTCAACGCGTAAACCTATGCAAAAAAAGGCAAATGTTCAATAAACAATAATACATTAAGCATTGATTGCTTACTTAATACAAGAAAGAGGTGAGATACATACCATGGGAAAGCTTTTTAAAACTCCACAAGTCGCAGGACTTATAATCTTTAACATAGTGATGCTAGTGCTTGCATTTATAGTATTTGCTGGTAACTGGACGATTTTGGCAACTTGTGCTTTAGCTTATAGCTACGGTCTAAGGCACGCTTTTGATATAGACCATATAACAGCAATTGATAATATGACTAGAAAGTTTATATCACAAAATAAGAATCCAAGGTATTTAGGTCTTATGTTTTCCATGGGACACTCAACTATAGTTGTAGTAGCTAGCTTTTTACTTGCCCTTTCTGGTCTTGCCTTAAAAGATAAAGTTATGGCTTTTTCAGATGTTGGCGGCATCATAGGTACACTTACTTCTGCAGTAGTTTTACTTGGACTTGGCTTTGTAAACCTCTACACACTTAAAAATACAGTACATCAGTACAAAGAGTGCAAAGCTGGTAAGCCACTTGAAGTGCATATGCCCTATCAAGGGAGGAGTTTCATATCAAGGGCTATATATAGACTTTTTAGCAAGATAGATAAGTCTTATAAGATGTATATAGTTGGCTTTTTGTTTGGACTAGGCTTTGATACAGCTACTGAAGTTGGACTGCTTGGAATCTCTTTTGCAGGGGCACAAAGCCATATGTCAGTTTGGGCTATTATGATTTTCCCATTTCTTTTTGTTGCTGGTATGACATTACTAGATACTATAGATAATCTTTTGATGGTTGGGATTTACAGCTGGGGTACTATAGGTACTTTAAAACGTATGAAATACAACATTAGCATGCTTAGCGTGTCAGTGACTTTAGCTTTTGTAGTTGGGATAATGCAAATCTTTAATCTAATCTCACTCTTTACTGGAGATGATGCTTTTGCAAGGACTATGGATATAGTGGGTAATGTCATGGCACCTATGGGCATAGGTATCTTGATACTCTTTGTTTTGATATGGATGTTTTTTGCAAGGAGGATGAGGGCAAAAAGGGCAAACTAAAAAGCAAGCCAAAAATTAAGCTAGATCTAGTATCTAAGAATCCTAGCTTAGATAAGATCGCCTTTAAGGCGACTTGCTAGTTATACACTAGAGTGCTTTAGCGGCCTAGCGTATAACAAAGTAGCAATCACAAAAACTAAAATAGCATAACAAGTTTGCCTAGAAGAGTTAATCTTCTCTCTTAGACTAACATAGACTACTTTATGATATGACTTACAAACTTAGCGTAATTATCCATTATAAGAGATCCTTTTCTAAAGCCTAGTCCACAAGGCTCATAGGCATAAAAAACTTGAGGTTGATAAAAGTTACCACCACTTTCATTAAGCTCATAGAACTCTTGATATAAAGGCTTATGATTAGCATAGATTCCATCATTTGCTTTTATCACGCTTTTATTAGCATCTAAAATCTGGACATTATTACCCTCTCTGCCAAAGCTAGGTTTTAAAACCTGCTTAGTTGATAAAGGCTCATAGCTTGCAGGAAGTAAAAGCGGGTGATTAGGAAAAAGATCCCATAAGATTTTAAGCATACGCTTGCTTTGAAAAAGCACTGTGTAGGCTGGATTTATAAAAATCGTATTTTTATTATCCATCATGTTTGCCATTATTGCTGCTAGCTCTGGCTCATCTATGGCTATATTTTCCCAAGGGATGAGTTTAAACCAAAACTCATAGTTTTCATCGTTAAAAAAAGTCCCCTCTGCAGAATCTAACTGCACCTCATCCACATAGCAGAAGTTTGTCTCAAAGCCAGCGTGCCTTGCACAGTCTTGCAAAAACTTCACAGTTATCTCTTCTTCATCACTGCCCCTTATGCTTGAAAAAAGCATACGCCAGCCTTCATAAAGCCTTTCAAACTCTTCTAAGTCAGAATCTAGCGTTATAAGTCTTTTAAAGTTATCGCTAATTGCTTGGTAGATATTATTAAACTGCAAGCTTTCATCCATGCCATTAAACTTTAAAAGCCCCCACTGAAGACTTGAAGTCTCATACAAACTAGTAGGAGTATCAGCGTTAAACTCTAAAAGCTTTATAGGCTTACCATCAAGCCCACCGGCAAGATCAAACCGCCCATAGATATGCCAGTGTATATCTTCTTCAAAGCTTTGAATGATAGGGGCTATAAGTGCGTTTGGTATATCAAGGTCGTGAAAAAGATTATTAGCTATAACATGCTCTGCACCTTCTACATACATGGAGTAAAGTTCCTCACAAGCGTCATAGTAAGAATCTGCTTCTTTTTGACTAACATGTATTAGCTCATCACTTATATAGTCGCTTCCATCGATATCAGTATGCCAGCTAAGCCCTAAGCTTTCCATCTCGCTTTTAGTAAAAAGCTTTATCTTGCTTATATCCATGCTTTAAGTCCTTACTTTGTAGTTTTGATGAAAATTTTATCTAAAACTTAAGTTTATAACTGCAAGTTGGATGGATTTAAAAAAGGTAAGTTAGAAAGTAAAAAAGTAAAAATGTTTTAGTAGATAAAAGCTAGGCTATAAGTCTAGATTCTTGACTAGAATCTAGTTTATGCCTTAGCTTAAGTGGGTTAAGCCACTTTTAGACTTAAGGATTCTAAAGGCTTAGTGAGCGTTTAGTGAGCCAAGGTATTGGTCAGCAAAGTACATGCTATCGCCTGCTTCACCTATTAGTTTGATTTTATCAACTATACCTCTAAATAGTGCTTCTTCTTCGTGTTGTTCAGCAACATACCATTGTAAGAAGTTGAAAGTTGAGTGGTCTTTTTTAGCAAGAGTTAAATCAACTAAAGCATTAATTGAAGCTGTAACTTTTAGTTCATGTTCATAAGTTTTTTCAAATACATCTAGTAAAGATTTAAATTTGTTTTCTGGTTTTTCGATTTGTTGAATCTCAACTTCTGTATCAGTTTCATTGAGGTACTTCATTAGTTTTTTAGCGTGTTCACTTTCATCTTGAGCGTGTTCAAATAAGAACTTACCAGCACCTTCAAGTTTGTTTGTATAGCACCATGAAGACATGCTTAGATATAGGTTTGAGGCAAACATTTCTTTAGCGATTTGGTCATTTAGAGCTTTTATAACTTCTTTTTGTAACATAATGTGTCCTTTATATTTTTGGATAGCACCCTTTAAAAGGTTGTCTCATTATAGGTCATAAAATAATAATAAGTCAATACTTTTATTATTATTTTCTTATTTTTTTTATAAAGTAAGAAATTTTTTCCAAATATTATAAAAATCATACTTCATTTAATAATGACAATAAGATGATGTCATCAAGTGCTAATAATATTCTCATTTTAGGATAACCGCTAAATCTTAGAATCTTGTGCTAGAATAAAAGGCTTTTTAAAAAAGAGAGAGACTGCTTTAAGTAGCAGATTCTAAAAGCCATCTACTTCATGGGGCTGTCTTGGCTTTCGACGGGAATTTTTTAATATAAATTGCATACCAGCTGATATCTGTCACTATCACCAAACATAAATGCAAACAATGCAAACTACGCTCCAGCCTACGCAAAAGTAGCCTAGGTTTAACTAACACCCGGAGCTGGTCTTTATCTCATCTGCTAAGTGTGACCTAAAGACCATAACCTTAGCTTAGCGGCTCTTCTTAGATCAGACAAAAGCTAAGAAGCTAAGACTACTTGTCCTACTTTTAAGTCCTTCTTTTTCGGGCAGTTTTTAAAACTTAAAGGTAGTAACTTTAAAAACTATCCTAAGTATGTAGAGGTTTATATAAGGGAAGATTTTCGGACTGGGGTTCAATTCCCCACAGCTCCACCATTATAAAGCAAAGCTTTAACTACCTTATTTTTTGCACTTTCTTTTTAGCACACAAAACTACTCAAATCTATATAAAAACTTATCTTTAAGATAAAAGATAACACTTTGCCATGCAAAAACCACTAAGATTTCAAGTGATATTTTTGCCTTTTATATTTTTAAGTCTAATAACTAGGCTTTCTTAACAAGGATATCTTATGTCAAATAAAGAAAAAGCGTATAAAGGAAGATGCCCAAAGTGTGGCTATAAAAAGATGGTACACCCTCGCCATCTTACCAAAGCTAGTGTGATGGAACATGCAACTTGCCCAAAGTGTGGCACTAAACTAGAAAAAGATAGTAGTATCAAAACTAAAGTCTTTGACTTAGTAGATGCACTTTTTAGCAAAGCTAGACACTAAGCAAGCCTCCTTTTAAGTAGTCCTCCTTTAAACTAGAAGCACCCTACTTCTAGTGCTAGTTTTTAAAATTTATAAATATTTCTTAAGCTAGCACTTTTTACTAATACGGCTTATGAAGAAGAGGTGCTTTATGTGAAAATTTCACCTTAAAAGATTATATAGATGGAAGGATTAAAAAATGGGATTTGTAAACTTTTGTCTTAAAGCTGGTGTTGCCATAATACCAACTAGTATAAAAGACAGTGCTTTAGAAAAAATCACACGCATGCTAATAGAATCTAAACTTAAAGGAGTGATAGAAAAGATGTTAAAGCTAAATCTAGATAGCACAGCTAAAACCATAGACTTAGAAGTAAAGTTAAAAGGTGAAAGTGAGCCTTTAAAAGTTAGAGTAACAGGATATAGGATAGAAAAGCTAGATAGCCAAAAGTCCTTACTTTACTATGAGAGTATACAAACTTCAAGAGAGTGGATAGACACAGTCATAAAACTCTACTTTAAAGATAAGCCTATCCCTTTGCCTACAAAGTACGCTGAGACTTTAGGGATAGTGATATAGCAACGCACTCTTAGATTAGATGAGCTGCATAAAAAACATGCCACTACTTTATATGTTTAATAGCAGACTAGTTTTTATCCATGCAAACTTCTTAATACCTTGCATCACTTAGTGTGTAAGCAAAAAGCACCTTTACTCCACTTGCTTTAACTACACTTATAGCTTCTTTTAAAGTAGCCCCTGTAGTTATGATGTCATCTACTAGTATGCAAGAATCAAACTTAAAATCTTCCCTTAGCTTAAACTCACGCTTAGCCATTGCCCTTTCATTAGCACTTAGAAGATGAAAAAAGTTAGCATTTTTTGCCTTAGATTCTAAAGCACTAGCTGCGACTTTAAAGCCATAGCGCTTAAAGCCTTGAGCGATGATGCTTGAGTGAGAGTAAGCACCCTTAAGCGTAGAATCAACAGCGATAATGGCAGTATGTCTTCTATCTATATCTAGCAAATCGCTATAAGTTTTAAAAAAAGCACTAAGTGCTACTTCGCTTAGCTTTTTGTAGATTCTAGATCCAAGTAAGGAGTACTTACTTAGCAAAAACTCCCTTGCTTCAGAGTAAGCAAAGCTACTTATAATCCTAGTTGAATCAAGATTCCTTTGGGAGTGAAGTATAGAAAGATTAGCGATGCATGTCCTACAAAGCAGTGCTAAGCTAACTTTAGAACAGCCAATACATCTCATCAGTCCTATGCCTCAGGGCTTAAAAAACTCTTTTATACTAGCACTAAGGGCAGCTTGTGTTTGACTAGCATCTAGTATTTTTATAGCAACGCCTTTAGATTCTATAAGTCTTAGTGTTTCTTCTATCCTAGCTTGCACATCTAGTAAAAACATTAAGCCTTTAGATTCTATAGAATCTTGTTTCTTGCCACTAAGCCTAGCTTCCAGTACTTCTTTTGAAGCCTTTAAAAAAACCACTTTTGAAGGTAGCACATCACTTGTAGCAAAAAGATTCAGGCTTAGGGCTTCTTTTAGCGGTAGTTCTGAGTAGGCTATACCTGAGATTAGGCTTCTATCACTTATGACAAGACTTGGGTTGCTATCTCTAAGCTTTGCAAACAAAGCCGCCCTACTAGCTAGAAAGAGTAAAAACATAGTTTTGTGATCTAACTTAGATTCTATTTCTTTTCTTACCATGCTTCCTAGTGGAGAGCTATCTGGCTCACTTATAAAAGTAGCCTCTTTAAAAGCTTCATCTTTTTTTAGTAAGCCTATCTGAGTAGACTTGCCCACACAGTCTATACCTTCTAAGACATAATAAGTCACTGTCTACTTCTTTAGATGTTGTTGTATATAAGTGGCAACTTCACTTGGTAGTAAATGATTAGCATTGCCCCCATGCGTTATGATGCTTCTTACGATAGAAGAGCTTATAAAGGCGTTTTGTAAAGTAGGCATAAAATAGATAGTATCAAGACTTGGATTAAGAGAGTTATTAGCATAGCCCATCTGGAGTTCATACTCAAAGTCACTTACTACCCTTAAGCCTCTTATAATGATGTTTATGCCTCTATGTTTAGCTAGGCTTGCTAGCAGTTCATCAAAGACTATGCACTCAACTTTTGGCATGTCTTTAGTTACAGCCTGTGCCATCTCTAGTCTTTGCTCTAGACTAAAAAGCGGACTTTTGCTTTCACTTTTTGCTATAGCTAAAACTACTTTATCAAACATGCTTATACTTCGTTTGATGATATCTACGTGCCCGTTAGTTAAAGGGTCAAAAGTCCCCGGATAGATGGCATTTTTCATATTGCTAGCCTCTTAGTTTTTTTAATAGCCTGCTGGCTGAACAGTGAAGCTTTCAAAGATAACTGCTTGTACCCTAGTGGTAGTTAGTATGGTGTTTACATTAGCTATGATTTGTGCCCTTGCTTTTAGCTTATTCTTACTTTCTTGTATCTCTGCTGCGGTGTATTGAGAAAGGATGCTGTTTATATAGTCACTTATGATTCCATCTTTACTGCTAACTTCATTCATCCCCTTAGTGTTATCTAGAACTAATTGGACTTGCACTTTTAGATAGCCCCCTACTTGCTCATCACTTCTTGAAGGCTTTAAGTTAACGATGATTCCATCTTTTGCCTTCATGCTGTAGATGGCTGCTGGGTTTTTATAGTACTCAGTGCTTGCATTAATCTGTGTTGCTACGTTGGGAGAAGGTAAAACTACTACGTTTTGAGGTGCTGTGCTTTCATCCTTATCACTACTGCCCATGAAGAAAAATGCCACTATGCCTATTATTATTAATA
Organism: Helicobacter sp. 11S02629-2; assembly: GCF_002272875.1. GTDB lineage: Bacteria > Campylobacterota > Campylobacteria > Campylobacterales > Helicobacteraceae > Helicobacter_I. The sequence continues at coordinate 159,029 of NZ_MLAN01000002.1, read as the reverse complement.
TAACTATAAGCACGCCAAGTACTGCAAACAGTACAGTAGTTCCCTTCTTTGAGTTCTTTTTCACTTCATCTGCCATATCTTCTCCTTAAGGTTTTATAAAAGCAAGGCTTGTTTTTCCAAAGCTAGCTTTACTCTCTATATTAAAAAACTGCTCTATGTCAATATCGGTATTAAACTCTAAGATACATAAAGTTACGTTTATATCTTGCTTTAATGTATCTAAAAACTTAGCCGTGCTTTCATAGATATCACTAAAGCCCTCCCTTATACTAAAAGGTGGATCAAGATAGAGTAAACAAGGCTTTTTTATAGTCTTTAAAATATTTCTAGATTCTAAAAAAGAAGTCTGAAAGCTAGTTATGGCAACTTTTGGGAAGCGTGTCTTGCAAAGCTTTATATTATTAGTTAAGTTTGCATAAGCAAGCTTATCTACTTCAAAAAAGACACATTCTCCAAAGCCAACTGATAAGGCTTCAAAACCTATCTGCCCACTCCCACTAAAGCACTCTATAAAACACATCTTATCTCTAGCTTCAAGATTCCTAAGCTTGTCCATAAGAGAGGTTTTAACGCGCGACTTAGTAGGCCTTGTGGTAAGATTTGCTTCAAAAAAAAGTTTTAGTCCCTTAAGGCTTCCTTGTCTTATCACAAAACTATGCATCTATATTAAAACCTTCAAAGACTACATACTCCACTTTGCCATCTTCTAATACTTGGTTAATCTTAGCTTTAAGGGCATTTCTAAGATTGTCTCTATTTATAACGCCTTCTACTTCACTTGGAGTAAAAGTGCTTGCAGTATCACTTACTATCTCTCTTATGATGGCTTCTTTTGTATCTAGCTCATTTGCTAACTGCTTATTTTCTAATACAAAAGATAGCTTTAATCTAAGCTTTAAAGGCGCTGTATTTGGCAAGCTAGCTCTTAAGTCAACTACAAAAGGCGTTTTAAAAACATATAAGTACTTAGCAGTTTTTAGTATATCTATCTTGCTAGGAGACTTAGTTTCCATGCTAGTTTGAGAGGTTTGTGCTTTTAGATTCCCACTTATATTTTTTGCAGGCTTATAAAAAAGAAACAGCAAGACTAGGATGATGATTAAAACGATGATGAATATCACCAAAACTATGATAGGTCTTTTATTCATTACAAATCTTTCTTACGCTTAGTTCTTTTTAGGCTTTGTATCTTCTTTGGCGATACTAGCTAGCTTTTCTATAAACTCTTCTACAAGTCTGTTTACATGATCGCTTTTTTCACCTTTTGCATTTTCAAGCAAGCTTTCAATATCTTTTAACTTTTCTATATCAAGCTTTTTTTGTTCCTTATTAAAACTGCCAACTTCACCTAGCTCAAAGCCTGACTTTTTAGTCTGCCTAACTTTAGAATCCACTCTATCTTCTAGCTTAGAATCAAGTCTATGCCACTGCTTAAGTTCCCTATCATTAGACCTTTTAGCACTGGCCCTTCCTTCAAGTGCATAACCATAAGATCTTTTATCTTGTAAAAGGCCTTCTTTTTTGGCAAAGCTTTCTTGATGCTTGATATAAAACTCATGAAGCTGCATATAGATTCCATAAACGCTACAAGGGATTAATATATCTTTGCCAATAAAGCAAACTGGCAGTGGCTTTTTTAAGTCACTATCTTCTTGTAAGTAAGAAGTATCTTGCCTGCTTAAAGACTGCTCTAAAGTTTTTTCTATATCTTTACTTAGCTCTTTTTCTAGCTCTTCTTTTTGCATATCAGAGATGATTAAGTCTGCGTCTTCAAGTGTTGCTAAGATGCTTTTTAGATAAAAACTAAAGCTTATAGACAAAAAAGGATCCTTGCATATTAGGTGCACTTTAAGATCTTCTTCGTTTAAAAAGTCTAAGTCATTTTTATAAGTCACAGTTTTATCCTTGCTGTATAAGAGGCATGTTTAAAGTAAAGGCTTGTTTTTAAAGTGTATTCTAGTCAAATATAGACCATTTGGCGGTGCTAACACTCTTATGCAGTCTTTAAGTGCTGCTTTATTATCAAGCTGTAGCTTTAAAGATTCTAAGTCTAGTCTTTTTAGACTTACTAGTGATATAGCCTTAGCTATAAGTCTAACTTGGGATCTTAAAAAGGCATTAGCAGTGATGCTTAGTATAAAAAGCTCCATATTAAAAAGCTTTCTTTTATAGATAAAGATTTGATAAATCTCTCTTTCATAGTTTTTAACCTCACTGCCACTTTTAGAAAAGCTTTGAAAGTCATGTCTACCTTTAAATATCTTACAAGCCTTTCTTGCTAACTCTAAGTCACCAAAGTCTAGTATAGATATATAGCGGTTATAAAAAGGCTCTATTAGCTTAGAACTAAAGACATAGCGATAAGTGCGTGCACTTGCATCAAACCTTGGATGAAAGCTACTAGCTACCTCATCTAAGCTATGTATAAGCATATAAGGATAAAGCTTTTTATTTAGCAAAGATTTCAAAGTGTCTAAGTCTTTATATAGCCTACTTACTTCAAAACGCAAGACTTGGTAAAAGGCATGCACTCCCTTATCAGTCCTTGAAGAAGCTATGATATTAGGAGTGTTTATACCTAGTGTTTTAAGCTTAGATTCTATGTAGTTTAGGGCACCTTTAAGGTTTGGCTGCTTGCTTGAGCCTAAAAACTCTGAACCATCTATACTTAAGATACATCTTAGATAGTGCATCTTAGTAGACCTTCCTAATATATTTTATATATAAAAAAAGCCCTGCAAAAAACCACACAAAAGGTAAAGCTAGCCCCACAAAGGGTAACTCCATAGATAGCCCATACATAAGCAAGAAGTAAACTATAGTGCTTCCTAGCACGTAAAGATAAGAGCGATTTTTATGAAATCTTGGATTCCTTATACCAAAAAAGGGGATTAAAAAAAGGCTGGCTATAGGAAAGAGGGAAGTTACAAAGCCTTGAGAAAAACGCCTAGCTTGTGAGCTATCACCCTTAAATGCCTTAACCCAGTAGCTAACTAGGTCATAACTGCTAAGTGAGCCTGTAGCTATAGGGCTTCTTATGTTCATTTGTTCAAAGCCTATCTTTTGGGCTTTTTTGTTTTCATTAAAGTAAGCTTCTCCATTTTGAAGCTCTAACTCAAAGACTGCGTTTTTATTAAGCGCTTCTCCACTATTAGCTATGATGAAGCTTTGCTTGCCTGCTTCTTTGTTGGAGTAAAGCACTAAGCCATTATATTTAGAATCATTTTTACTATCTACGTAAACTAGCCAGTCTCCAAGGCTTTGACCTGTGTCTCCGGGCTTTATGTTGATATTAACACTAGTGCTTTTTTGCACCAAAAAGTCCCTATAAGCGTTTTTTGAAAGAGGCGTCATGATAAAGCTAAACATAAAAAGCACAGCCGTTGCAAGCAAGCAGATAGGAAGGATGATATAAACTATCCGCTTAGCCCCTATGCCAAGTGAGAAAAAAACTAGCATCTCAGAATCATAGCTAAGCCTGCTAAGCCCTAAGATACAAGCTGCCACAAAAGTGATAGATACCACAAAAAAAAGACTACCCGGAAGGCTGTAGTAAAGTAGAGTTAAAAGACTAAGTAAGTCCATCTTAATATTATTAGTAATAGTTGCTATGGTTATAAGCGAGATGATGACTGAGATAAAAAATAGCACAAAAAAGAAGGGGAAAAACATCTGAGATATGGACTTTAAAACATAGTGTCTAAGCATGCTTCCTCTTTTAAAAAACCATCAGTGTTGATACAAAAAGTGCACTTATAAAAGGTGCTTTTTTCTTAGCCCTAAAGCAAGGTAGTAAAAAGCTTGCTAAGCCAAGTAAACTAGCGATTATAAGGGCGTAAAAAAAGCTTTGCAAAGAAAGCAAGGACATAAGACTAGCCATAACTACTATATCAGCGCTACCTAAAAGCTTTCTTTGAAGCACTTGTTCAAATAAGACTTTTAGCAAAAGCCCAGCTGCTAGTATAGCTAGTGGGAGATAAAGTGTGCTAAGACCACTTTCTATATAGCTATAGCTCAAAGCCAAGATAAAAACTGTATAGGTTAAAACACTAGGCACAAGTAAGAATTTATAGTCAAACACAAAAAGCACATAAAAAAGACAAAACAAAGCATACAAAGCAAGGCTATGTCCAAAAAGATCAAAAAAGACTATGCAAACTAAGGCGTTTAATACATAGGTAAATAAGCTAGGTTTAGAATCTAATAAGCTATGATAGTACTTAGTAGCTAGACTAACCATAATAAAACTAACCCCTATATATAAGATATACATCATCTTGCTTTATCTTTCCTTGCTTAAGCTTTTTTAAAGTGCACTAAGTGCCTTGCCCACTAATATACCATCTTTAGATTCTAGTACTTCTACTTCATAGTAGCCTGCCCCTTTTATATCGCCATCATTTATAAGTATCTCTCCGTCAATCTCTGGTGCCCACGCTTTAAGTCTAGCACTATAAAAGTACTCACTTACCTCACTTTTGCCTTCTATGATAGCTTCATACTTCTTATTGACCATGCTTTTATAAAGTGCCTTTTGCTGCTTGCTTAAGATCTTATTTAAAGTCTTTATACGCTTTGTTATAACTGGCTTTGGCAGTACTTCTAAGCTTCCAGCCTTAGTGCCCTCTTCACTTGAGTATTCAAAGATATTAAGCCTATCAAACCTATAGTCTTCTACAAACTTGCAAAGCTCACTAAAGTCAGCATCACTCTCAGTTGGATAGCCAACTATGATGCTACTTCTTATAAAGGCATTAGGCACTTGCTTCATGTGACTTAAGAGGGCTTTTACGTCTTTAGAGCTTCGCTGCATATGACTTAATACACTAGTGCTTATATGCTGCAAGGGCATATCAAAGTAAGATGCAAAGATATCGCTTTTAGCTATGGAATCTAAAAGTGCAAAGCTAGTTGAACTTGGATAAAGATAAAGTATCCTAGCACTCCTTACTATACCTTGTGCGTGGACTGCATTTATAAGCTTGATAAGGCCATCTTTAATGCCCTTATCAAGTAGATAGCTAGAGCTATCTTGAGCTATAAAACTAAAATCTTGATAGCCAAGTCTTGCTAAGCTTTCTATCTCTTTAAGGATAGAATCTATACTCCTACTTTGAAGCTTGCCTTTAAAGCTAGGTATGGCACAAAAACTACAAGTCTGATTACAACCTTCTGAGATCTTGATATAAGTGTGCACATTAGAATCTGTTATAAGTCTAGAATCTTCACTTAGATAAACCTTATCACTACTTATACTTTTCTTGGTTGCTATCATGGAATCTATCTTATCAAAGTCCCCTACTCCAGTTAGTATGTCTATCTCAGGTATAAGTTCTCTAAGCTCTTTTTCATACCTTGCGACTAAGCAACCACTTGCAACTAGCAAAGCCCCACTCTTTCTAGATTCTAAAGCCTCAAAGATATGCCCCAGACTTTCTTCTTTAGCAGCTTGCAAAAACCCACAAGTATTAATGATAATCACATCTGCCTCACTTAGGTCTTGTGTAAGTTCATAGTCTCTTAACCTTCCAAGCATCACTTGGGAATCTACTAGATTTTTAGAGCATCCTAGGGAGATGATATGAAGCTTTTGCATAGTGGTGACCTTCAAGCATAGAAATAAGCTTTAATTATATATCATCTTAGGTTTTTAAAGAGTTATAATTGCAAACCTGTTTTTTAGTTCACCATATCGCCTTTCAAGGAAGCAAGCTTGAAGATAACCCTAGATACTTTTGTGATATCAGATACCCACTTTTCCCATAAGCAAGTACTTAAAAAAGAGCCCTTACGCATGAAGGAGTTACAAGCTAGTGGCTTTGCTAACTTTGATGAGCTAAGCGTTTCTAGGTGGAATGAAGCAGTTAGCACAAATGATAAAGTGCTTCACTTAGGCGATCTTTACTATAGCGAGGGCATGAAGTACATAAAGCTGCTTAATGGGAGAAAGACGCTTATAGTGGGGAATAACGACATAGGCAAACTTGCCCCACTAAAAGACTGGGAAGTGATAAATAAGCTTAAGATTAAGCTTGATACTAAAGCCAACCTAAAAGAAAAGCTAAAGTCTAAGTTTGGCAAAAAGCTAAAAGATATCTATGCTAATGCTTTAGTTACAAAAGTAGCAGGCGAGACTATTATGTTTAGCCACTTTCCAGTTTTTGAACGAAAAAAGAATGAACGCTTTTCTAACGCTAGAGACATCATAGACTATCTTTTTACTATAAGTGGTTGTACTATCAACGTACACGGACATATCCACTCTAGAGACCCAGAAGATGCACGCTGCATAAATGCCAGCACTGAAAAGCTTAACTTCACTCCAACTAGACTTGGAGACTTGCTAGCTAAGCATAGAGGGTTTTAAGGGTTCTTACACCACTACAAGTAAGCATTAGTTTGTATAGCAATCATCACAGGGGTAATAAATACATAATTACCACGCCATAACTTTTAATCACTCCTCGCACATGGCTAATATTTTTTGTTATGAATTAAAAAGAGCCTTAGTTATGAAAAAGTATCAAATCTTAAAAAACTTTTTTAGCTTTTCTTAGAATCTAGTTTTTTAATCACTCTCATATTATAAGACCATGATGCTAGTCACAGCTAGCTATACCTAATGTGTGGTAGAGATAAAAATGGCATTAATCTAAAATTTTTAGTCCTTTAGCTATCATGCTAGTAGATTAACTAAGGAGGTTAAAAGCTATGACTAGAATTATTACTCAAGCAGATGCAAGCACGCTTCAAGCAGTAAAAGACATGCTTTTAAAAGTTGACCCTGATGCGACTTTTGAAAGCTATGATGAAACAAACTATCTAAGCAAAGAAGACCAGAAAAATCTCAAAGAGCTTTTAGAAGCAGATGATAGAGGAGAGATAGAATACATAAGCTTGGAAGAGTGTGAAGCAGAGATAGATGCTTACTTAAAGTCAAAGACTTTAGGCGCTTAATGAAGATTACATCTAGCAGACAGTTTACAGCGGAGTTAAAAGCTATATTAAATTTTTATTTGGCTAGGAGTGAGCAAGCATCAATAAAATTCCGCAATGACTTATTTGCAAAGATTGAAAGTATCCCTTACATGCCCTATCGTTTTAGAAAGAATAAAAGTGCAAATGAAGAAAATATAAGGGATTTAGTTTTTAAAGGCTATGTCGTGGTATTTAGGATTGATGATACAACTATCAAAATCCTATCTATATACAGATACAACCTCCCTAGCCTTTTAGAAGATGAGTTTTAACCTTCTAGCCTTCTTAGAAAAAGAAAGCTAGAAGCTAAAACTTACTGCTTTAGGTTTAAAAGTGTATTTAGAATCTGATCTGAGGTAGTAACAGCTTTTGAGTTTGCTTGAAAGCCTCTTTGCACAACTATAAGTTGAGTTAAAGCACGACTAAGATCCACGTTACTCATCTCTAGCTTAGACCCACTTACTCCACCTCTTCGCCCAGTATTAGCAGCGCCGATTGAAGGTTCGCCACTATTGCCAGTTTGAGAGAAGATATTACCGCCTTTGGCTTGAAGACCTGCGTCATTAGCAAAGTTAGCTAGGGCTACTTGAGCTAAGGCTAAAGTCTTACCGTTACTAAAAGCACCTAAAAGAGATCCATTAGAATCAAACCTAACATCCATCAAGTCCCCCGCACCATAACCATTTTGATTAATAGTATAGGTTTCTGAGATCTTATCCACACTTGTTAGTCCATTAAAAGTAGCACCACTTCCAAAGTTAAGCTCTAGTCTTTGAGGACTATCAGCACCATTTTTTGGATCAAACTGAAGCATAGGAGGGTTCATCCCAGCTAAACTTCCATCATCATTAAAAGTAACTTTTCCACCTTCAAAGATGTTAGGATGGCTTGCAGACCCACCTACAAACTCACTTGGCTCAGGTACTATAGCCCTAAAGCCCCACTCTTTAGTCCCAGTCTTATAAAACTCAAATCTAACAGTGTGCTTGCTTCCTAGGCTATCTACTACATCTATACTTGTGCCATGTATCGCGTGGGAGAACTTACTAGAAGTAGATGACACTCCACCTTCTACAAGGCTAGCAGTATTAAGCCCTCTCATAGCGTCTCTAAAAAGTACATTAGTACTAACTGACTTAGAGCTATAAGCACTTGAGACTATGTTTAAGTTTTGCTGCTTACCATCGTTATCGTCTTTATTATGTATCTCAAACATGCCGTACTTATTTAAAGTTACACTAACACTAGCTGTAGAATCTGCATAAGCTCTATCAGGATGTTTTATCATATTAGCATCATACTGCATAAGCTCTCTTAAGTCTTCAGTAGTCCTAAACTGCCCAGTTGTGGAATCTGCATCTACATTATTAGTGTAGCGATATCTAAAAGCAGTTATATCTCTATCACCTTTTACAAAGTTAGAAAAGACACCTGTCCCACTATCAGTAATGATGATATTTTTAGTACTAGCATCACCATCTAGTTCATTTTTATTTTCTAGTCTTAGCTGGCCATTATCCACATAAGCTTCAACACCAGTTTTATTTTTAACAGAGTTTATAGCAAGCTGGGCTGCACTTAGAGAGCTAAGACCTGAGAGGGCTGAGTCATTACTTACATTAATCTTAGTGCCATTTATTGAAACTGTGCTTGGCTCTTTACTAGCTACTATATTATTAGTAAGAGTAGCAGTCTTATAACTCATCCATATACCTTGGTTTTCACTAAGCCCTAAAGAGTCACCATTTTCATTAAAAAGTGCACCTAAGTCTTCACCGACTTGGGTTATGTTCATCTTAGAGTCATACTGTGGATTTACTCCATTAGCCAAAGTTCTAGTTGTAGAATCTAGTGCTGCTACATTTTGGGTCTGTGCTACGTGACGCCCTGCGTTTAGGTTAGCCCTCATAGATATAGCAGTAGTTGACCTAGCTGGCATAACCATGCCCGGGTCTATTTGTATATTTTGCAAAGGACCAGTGTTATCAACTTTAAAAAAGTCAGCATCACTCATATTGCCACTGCCTTTATCAAGTGGGTCTCTGTTCCAACCTTGCACTACATAGCCTCCAGCAGTGACAAGATTCCCATTAGCATCAAACATAAAAGAGCCATCTCTTGTAAAGTCTTTAGTTATACCCCTATCAGGACTTATAACAAAAAAGCCATCACCTTCTATAGCAAGGTCAGTTTTAACATCTGTGTTTTGGATGTTTCCTTGTGAGAAGACCTTAGAAGTAGAGTTTACGCCAACTCCTAGACCTACTGAGAAGTCATTTTGCCCACCTAGGCCATTTTGATAAGGGCTAGTGGCGATTTGCTTAACTTGGGAAAGCATGTCCACAAAAGATGCCCTTGAGTACTTAAAGCCCACTGTATTGACGTTTGCTATATTATTGCTTTCTACATCTAATGCTACTTGGTGAGCTTGCATACCACTCACACCTGACCACAATGAACGCAGCATAGTAATCCTTTTGGTATTGAAATATTTAACTCATAAAAGCAAAAATAGTTCCTTTATAATGCTTGTGATAGAATCCACTTTAATTTTTTAAACTTTCATATGAAGGGTATAATTTAAAAAACGCATCTATTTTCAAGTAAGTGAGGACTTTCATGCATAAAGATTCTAAGATTTTTATAGCTGGCCATAGAGGTCTTGTAGGCTCTAGCATACATAAAGAGCTAAGCGATCAAGATTTTAGTAATCTTTTAGTAAGAAATAAATCAGAGCTTGACTTGCTAGACACAGTCGCAGTTAAAAAGTTTTTTGAAGAACAAAAGCCTGATGTAGTCTTCCTAGCAGCTGCTAAAGTTGGTGGAATCTTGGCTAATAACACTTATAGGGCTGACTTTTTGTATGAAAACCTAACTATACAAAATAATGTCATCCACTCTGCCTACCTAAGTGGCGTTAAAAAGCTAATCTTTCTAGGAAGTAGTTGTATCTATCCTAAAAATGCACCCTGCCCTATAAAAGAAGATAGTCTCCTTACTGCTCCACTAGAGTACACTAACGAACCCTACGCTATAGCCAAAATCGCCGGTCTTAAACTCTGTGAAAGCTATAACCTTCAGTATAAAACTAACTTTATAAGCCTTATGCCTACTAATATGTATGGGCCTAATGACAACTATAACCTAGCTAGCTCGCACGTCATGCCAGCACTCATTAGAAAGATAGTGCTTGCTAAGTGGCTAGAAGAAGGCAAGCTAGACTTAGTAAAAAACAATCTTAAAGATGAGTGCCCAAGTGATATAAAAGACATCAAGGCTTATCTCAAAAACTTTGGCATTACTAAAGATAGTGTAATAATTTGGGGAAGTGGGCGTCCAAGAAGGGAGTTTTTACATAGTAGTGACTTAGCCAAAGCCTGCGTATTTGTAGCTAAAAATGTAAACTTTAAAGACTTGATAGCTGATAAAAAAGAGATAAGAAACACTCACATAAATGTAGGCTATGGCAAAGATATAAGCATAGCTGAACTCGCAGGGATGATAAAAGACATAGTTGGCTTTAAGGGCTCTTTAGTGCATGATATATCAAAGCCAGATGGCGTTATGCAAAAAGTTATGGATGTAAGCAAGCTAGAAAAGCTAGGCTTTAAGCCACAAGTTGGGCTAAAAGAAGGAGTTAGCCAAGTTATAGCTAGCTATCTAGAAAGCTTTGAAAGCAAACAATAAAGCACAAAAAAGGAAAAGTATGAACTCTCTTGCATCAAAACTTATATTCTTAGTCCTTGCTTCCTCACTAGCCTTAAGCCTTCAAGCTAGGGATAATCCCTTCCAGTCCAAGCTTAATCAAAGAGACTTTATAGATATGCAAGATAAAGCACCTAAGCCTTTTTTAGATTCTTTAAATGTAAAGTTACCAAGTACTGCTAGGGAGTTAGATTCCATAATCATAAACTATAAAAACATAGATGGCTCAACTGCCACTAAAACTATCAAGCTAGATACAAGCATAGACTGGCACTACCCTATAAAGATCTCACAAGATGAAGCACTAAAAGATATAAATAAACGTTACTTTAATCTCTACAAATTTGACTTTTACATACTAAAAAACTCACTTGAGATCCTAAGCCCACTTAAACTAGAAAGAAGCTTCCTTCTTGCCTCTCCTATGCGTATAATTATGGATTATAAGAGGGAATCTAGAGATGAGTTTAGTAGCCAAGTCAAAACTAACTTACAGTACTTTAGTGCTGTAAGCGTTGAAACGCATGCTACCTTTTATAGAGTTACCCTCACTTTAGATGGACAATATAAGTATAAGGTAGCAAGAAATGCCAACACCTACAAAATCACACTTCAGTAAAGAAAATATAGTACTTATAGGTTTTATGGGAAGTGGAAAAAGCACGGTAGGAAAGCTCCTAGCAAGTGAGTTAAACTACACCTTTCTAGATAGTGATGCTTGGATAGAATCTAAGCTTAATATGAGTGTAAAAGAGATCTTTGCCGCAAGAAGTGAAAGCTACTTTAGAGGTCTAGAAAAGATGTTTATAGATGCACACTCTAATGACCACTCACTAGTCATAGCTACAGGAGGTGGCATGCCCTGTTTTAATGACACAAAACCCTTAGGTGTAAACATCTACCTAGACACTAGTTTTGAAGTCATAAAAGAAAGACTAAGGAGTGATGCTTCAAGACCTTTATTTAAAAACGAAGCCATAGCTTTAGAGCTTTTTAAAAAAAGAGATTCTATATATAGGAAAGCTAAGTTTATAGTAGATGGCAACTTAGAACCCTTAGTAGTTAAAGATTGCATATTAAAGCTTTTAAGCAGCTACAAACTCCCTTAAAAGCCTTTTTTAAAGCCTTTGCTTAAGGCTGCCAAAGTCATCACTTAGCTACTAAAAGATTCTATTAATCTTACTTAAAGTCTTTAAAAGCAGCTACTGCTTCTTGCACATCCTTGTCATTAGGATGTTTTTTACCTTCCTTCCAAAAGACCTCCCTTTGAGGCGTTATAGGACTTCCTTCAGCAAGTGCCCTCTTTCTTGCAGCTTCAAGTTGTATATCACTTATAGCTCCTTGACAGTAAAAAACCTTAACTATCTCATTATCATTAGCCTTAAAAAACTCTTTTATCCTTTCTTTCAAAGCGCTAGCTCGATCACTTTTTGGATCCCCTCCAAGCGTATAAAATATGCCAACTTTTTTACCTCTAATCTTTTGTGTAAACCTTTCTGCATCAACTCCCATAAACCCCTTATCTATATAGAATCCAAAGATGATTTGCTTATAGTTTTCAAAGCTTTCCCCCTCACAGTCTCCTACACACTTAAGCTCACAGTTAAGATTTTTAGCGATAGCCTCTGCTAGCTTTTTTGTATTACCCGTTAGGCTGTCATAAACTACTATGTTTTTCATACTTCTCCTTTTTGTCTTATCTAGATGCTTACACTAATGCGATGCAGTGACTAAATGATAACTAAAAGGAGTGACTTCGCATTTGCAAGGCTAGAATGTTTCTTGAGAAACATTAAAGTGTCAGTCAATCTCAAATATTAAATTTTTAGATTCTTATGCCTTAACATTAGGAGTATGGTACGCACAACGTGGAAATCTCCACATAGTAATTACAAGACTACTTTAACCCTATGGTAATCCGTAGTTCAATACAGCCTTAATGTAGTAGTCAAATAAAAATATGATGTAAATTAAGTATTAATTTTAACTAGAAGGCATCTAGCCTAGTGCAGTAATCTTAACTTCGACATCTTAACGCTAGCTTATGCGATCAAGCCATAGCAAGCATGTAGCAATAGACTTACTAAAAGCAAGACTTACGCCTTAATAGTCTAATAAAAATCTTATATGAATATATAATTAGCTTCATTGGCTTAGGATAGTTTTGATATTTACTTTTATCTATGCCATTAAGCAAGCGTTCCTTTAAACTCCCATAAGCACCACATCTTATAGACACCATGCACTCTACTATAAACTTTAAAGGCGTTGCATCTAAAAGCATAAATAAAAGCTTCTTCTCACCTGACTTAAAGTAGATGTATCTTATATCTGGGTTATCTCTAAGCACACTAGCTAGTAGCTCCCTAGCTTCCCTTAGACTATCAAAAAGATTAGATTCCTCTGTAAAAAAGTTTAGATAGTAAGTACAAACATCAAAGTAAGCATAAAGCAAACCCTCTTCTAGTCCCTTTATACCTCTTTGTTTTATGACTTCATAAGACCTAGTTATGATCCTTATGCCATCTAGTGGATTTGAAAGCTTAGCTATGGTGCTATCCATATTGCCTCTATTTACCCCATAACGCTTATTCATCCTAGCTGTGTAGAGAAGTCTAGGCACAAAGCAGATCTTTTTAGCACAAGCAAAGGCTATAAAAGAAACATCTGTATCTTCAAAGTCACAGTCTTGAAAGCAAAGTCCTTCTTTTAGAAAAAACTCTTTTTTATACATCTTAAAGCAAGCACCCGCGTTAAAGTGGCGCCAAAAGTTAGAGTTAGCCTCACTAGCTTTAAATACTAAAGCACCTGTTTTGCTAGCATGTCTTGCTCTAAAAGGACTGTGAGTGTATTCATCTTTAGCTTCATTATAGATATTATTAACACAGTAAGCCATATCTGCATCACTAGATTCTATAGCTTTAAGATGGCTTTCAACGCAGTCTAGTGCAAGGTAGTCATCACTATCTACAAAGGCTATATACTCACCCTTAGCTATGCTTACACCATAGTTTCTAGCAAGACTTGGATGGCCACTTCTTTGCTTGCTTTCAAAAAGTCTTATACGCTTATCTTCATCTGCGTGCTTTTTTAATAGTGTCAAACTATCATCACTTGAAGCATCATCAACTATGATGATTTCTAGCTCCTTAAAGCTTTGCTCTCTTAGACTATTTATACACTCATCTATATAGGCTTTATTATTATAGTTTGAGACTATTAGAGAAACTAAGGCACTTGGATGCTCTAAGGCTTTGTTATACTCTAGCAAGGCTTCTTTACAAGATTCTATAAAGCTAGGACTAGCTAGATCTAAGTTTTTAAATCTTATCTCTTTAGCCTTGCTTTTAACACCACTTTCAATCTTGCTTTCTTCTAATCTAGCCTTATCCAATAAAGATGCCTGCTTTAATGTGCTGCTTGCACTACTATTATCTAGATTATCTAAGTTCATCTCTCTAGGTGAGAGATTTCCCCCCCCCCCCCCCCTTGAAGCGATCACTGCCTTCTATCACTAAGTGCCTCCTTTTTTAAAATATCATTTTGTGATTTTAGCTTATAGAGGATGTTTTTAAAAGTTCAAATTTAGATTAAAGTTCAGGTTAACGTAAATAGAAGCGCTAAAAAGGCTATATGGCTTATCACATAACATGTCATTGTGCTAGGAGACTAAAAGATAGCATGGCAATTATGTATTTTTAGATTCTATAAAAAATGTTTTTATGCATTTATATTAGTTTTACTTCCCATCATTATTAAGAAAGAAAAAGATCTCTTAGATAGTCAGTGTTTCTCAAGAAACATTAACCTTACAAGTTTTTAGTCCCTTCTTAAAAAGCCCTTGCCCTACTCTAAGATATTATAGGCTTCTTCACCATGCAAGCTTACATCTAAGCCATCATCTTCTGCCCTATCCTCCACACGTAGCCTCATAAACAAAGATAGAATCTTAAATATCACAAAGCTAACCACACCAGAAAGTATGATGCTAAAAAGCACTCCAAAGACTTGCTCTCCTAAAAGGTGAAAGCTACCACTGTAAAAAAGCCCTTCTGATGCTATCTTGCCTACTGCGTCATTAATGCCTGAGCTTGCAAAAAGACCCGTAGCTATACCACCCCAGATACCACCTATACCGTGCAAGCCAAAGGCATCAAGTGTATCGTCATACTTTAGCTTAGCCTTTACATAGCTTATACCAAAAAAGCAAAGTGGAGAGGCTAGAAAGCCTATTATCACAGCAGGTATGGGACTGACATAGCCAGCAGCTGGAGTGATGGCGACAAGACCTGCTATAAGCCCCGTAGTCCCACCTAGTAAAGTAGGCTTTTTATACTTTATCCACTCTATACTTAGCCAGCCAAGCAGTCCAGCAGCTGCTGCTAGTATAGTGGCTACTAGGGCATGAACTGCTACTTCATCTATAGCCCCACTACTCCCTGCGTTAAAGCCAAGCCAGCCAAAGAAAAGTAGCATGGCACCTAAAAAGCTAAAAGGGAGGTTATGAGGCATATTGCCTTCTATCATATGGCTTTTTCTACAGCCTATGACTAAAGCACCCACAAGCCCTGCGATACCAGCACTTATATGCACCACGCCTCCACCTGCAAAGTCTAGCCCACCTCTATGAAGTAAAAAGCCATTTTCACTCCATGTAGCGTGTGCTAGGATGTTATAAACTATCAAACTCCAAAGCGTAGTAAAGATGATGATAACGCTAAATCGCACACGCCCAACTAGCGAGCCGCCGATGATGGCTGTGCTGATGATGGCAAACATCATCTGAAATAGCATAAATAAGAGATTAGGCACGCCATTTTCATTAACGCCTTTTAGATTCTCTAAAGCAAAGAAGTTAAAACCTCCTATGATACCTATGCCAGTGTCGTGTCCAAAGCTTAAAGTAAAGCCTATGAGAGCCCACTCTATAGCGACAACTCCAAAGACTACAAAACTGTTCATAATCGTACTTAGTGCGTTCTTAGACTTAGTCATCCCAGAGTAAAACATAGCCAGTGCTGGTGTCATAAGAAGTACTAACATAGTACATAAGAGTATAAAAACTGTATTTGCCCCATCTATCATCATCTATCCTTTTTTTGTATTTAGAATCCTAAATAGCCTCATAGCCACTTTGCCCTGTGCGTATGCGTATAACATCTGCAACAGGTAAGATGACTATCTTGCCATCTCCTACTTGCCCGCTTGCTAGCGTTTTAAGTGCTATGTCTTTTATCCTTTCTACGTCTTCTTCTTTGGCTATTATCTCAACTCTTATGCGCGGCATTAAGTTAGCTGTTATCTGAGAGCCCCTATAGATCTCAACCTTGCCTTTTTGGTTACCCTGGCCACTTACGTTAATAATAGTCATGCCAGTTATGCCCTCTTTAAAGTAAGCATCTCTTAGCATGCCTATCTTGTTGTGTTTAGTTGTGATTTCTATCTTATAGATTTGATTGCTCATGTGAAATACTCCTTGTGGTTTTTGATGTTAGATAAACTCTAGCATTATAGAGTATCACCTATGGAGACTATTAAGCCTAGTGGAGTTTAAGTGAGGTTTTTAAGCCTTCTAAATATGCAATATATCAATGGTTAATTAATATAAACACATATTGTGTTAAGTAGAATTATAATATATTGAGCTTAAACTAAGATAAAGCCTATTTGGGTACTTAGCGAGAGCTTAAGGTGTGTAAATATAGAATCTAAACTGCTTCAGAAGTAGTATTTAAGAAAGATTTAAGTTAACTAAATTTTTATCACATAATGATGATAGGCTTTAAAGTTTATATATTTTTTACTTTTTAAGGATAAGTGTTAAATAAACAACGATCAAATACTAGTTTACAACGATCATTAGTGCAATATTTTTATTTTTTATATATGGGCACCCATTGGATCACCTTATAACAAAAAAATGATAGTAGGATCCAAGCAAAGTAACATTATTTTTACCATCTTGCATAGCCTTTAACCATGTCTGTGCGTGTTGTTAGATTGGTGTTTTATAAGGAAGGTTAATGGGAGAAAAGATTCTAGATAGTGAAAGTTTCATAGTCTCCAAAACAGACTTAAAGGGAAATATAACTTATTGCAATCAAGTATTTTTAAAAATGATAAACGCCAAAAATAGCGAAGTGATAAACAAGCCTCAAAGCATAGTTAGACACAAAGATATGCCGCGAGGTATCTTCAAACTGCTATGGGATAGGATAAAAGCCAAGCAAGAAGTCTTTGCTTATGTTAAAAATAAGACTTTTGATGGCAACTACTACTGGGTTTTTGCAAATGTCACAGCTTCAGTTGATGAAAGTGGAAAGATTATAGGCTACTACTCAGTTAGACGTAAAGCCAACCCACTAGCCCTAAACGCCATAGAATCTTTATACAGAGGTATGAAAGACGTTGAAAAAAGAAGTAGCTTAGAAGCTTCTATGAGATTTTTAGATGAGTATCTAAAGCAAAAAGATGTGAGCTATGACGCCTTAGTAAACTCTTTACAGAGGATGAGGGGGTAGGGTATGGGACTATTTGGAAGAAAGAAAAGCAGCGTTTATGAAGAGATACTATCTACTATCTCAAAGGTTCAGCATGGTGACTTAGAAACTAGGATCATAGATGTAGAAAGTGACCCTAAGCTTAATGATATAGCCATAGGTATAAACAACCTACTAGACCAAGTAGAAGCCTTTATGAGAGAAAGCACTACCTGTATAGAAGCAGCGACTAATGGCATAGCTTATAGGAATCTTTTTACTGAAGGCTTTAAGGGGCTTTTTAAGGTTAACGCTATAGCTATGAGTGAAGGTGTAAAAGGCATACTAGAAGGGCAAAAAGGTAGAGTAAGGGCTGCTATCAATGAAAAGTTCTCAGAGCTAGATAATGGTAATAAGGGCATAGGCTGCGTACAAAATGACCTTCAGATAAATATGCAAGAACTAGATATCATAAAACAAACCTCGCAAAAAACTGCCCAGCAAGCAAAAGAAAGCATAAACCAAGTAGATGTCTTATGCGGTAACTTAAACGACTTGGGTAATACTTCAACAAAAGCTCTTGAAACCTTAGACTTACGTGCCAATGAGATAAGTCGCGTTATAAACATGATAAAAGACATAGCTGACCAAACCAACCTCTTAGCGCTAAATGCAGCTATAGAAGCAGCTAGGGCTGGTCAACATGGACGGGGTTTTGCGGTAGTGGCTGATGAGATAAGAAAGCTTGCAGAGCACACTGCAAACGCACTTAATAATGCTAGTGCTAGTATAAACCTCCTTTTAAAAGAAGCAAAAGAACTAAACTCAAATAGTGACTCCACCAGCCACGCCATAGCAGAAGCTAAAGAAAATACTAAGAATCTAAAGATATCTTTAGAACGCTTTAGCCTAGATGCAAGCAATACTGCTAGTGTCTCAGCCCTTGCACAAACTAAAACCGCTGGGATACTAACTAAGATAAATCTAGTCATATACAAAATACTAGCTTATAACTACGCACTAAACACTCCAGATAGACTAAAACTAGACCAACAACAAAATATGCTAGAGAGTGAGTTTTTAAAGTACTTTGGAGACTCTTATACTAAAGAAGAAGTACTTAGATACCTAAAAGAGATGTATGGCATAGTAAATAAGCACATAGGCAAAGAGTTTGATATAAGGCAAATTGATGATATAGCAGGTGACTTTGAAACCTTAGAATCCACGAATAAGGCTATCTTTAATATCATAAATGATGCCTCGCAGATGAATAGTGTTCCTTTAAATCTTAAAAAACATTAAGCCATGGATGCAAGAAAGCCGGGCTTTACTTCAGCTGATAGTAAATTTTTACTTTATAACACTGACTGCAATAAGATCTTACCCTGCTACAAAGAAGTCTTTGATCTAATCTTTGCTGACCCGCCCTACTTTCTCTCAAGCGATGGCTTTACTATAAGTAGTGGCAAGATAGTAAGTGTAAATAAAGGAGAGTGGGATAAAGGTGCTGCTATAGATGAGATAGATAACTTTAATAGAGTTTGGCTAAAAAACGCCCATCTTGCTTTAAAAGATAATGGAAGCATACTTGTAAGTGGAACCTATCACAATGTTTTTTCACTAGGTAGAATCTTACAAGAGCTAAACTTTAAGATACTAAACATCATAACTTGGCAAAAAAGCAACCCTCCTCCAAACTTTAGCTGCCGCTACCTAACCCACTCAACAGAACAGATAATCTGGGCTAGAAAAAGTGAAAAGCACAAGCACATCTTTAACTACGATCTTTTAAAGTGCATAAATGATAACAAGCAGATGAAAGATGTTTGGAACTTCCCATCAATAGCCCCTTGGGAGAAACTCCAAGGCAAGCACCCAACCCAAAAGCCTTTACCTCTTTTAGTGCGTCTACTCTTAATGGCTAGTAATGAAGAAAGCCTGATATGTGACCCTTTTAGTGGAAGCTCTACAACTGGCATAGCTGCTAATCTCTTAGAGCGTAAGTTTATAGGTATAGAAAAAGATAGTGCCTTTTTTGATCTCTCCATAAGAAGAAAGCTAGAGTTAGATGAAAGTAGACTAAAGATAGAATCTAAACTCAAAGACTTGATGCTACTAAAAAAACAAGGTCTTTATAAAGATCAACTATCTTAGATAATCTAATCTCATAGAATGCAAAATCTACTTTTTATCTAAGTCATAAACTAAAAAGGCATAAGCCTAGCTTAGTACATAAACCTAGTGTGTATCTAAAAGCTTACTTTTTATATATGCTAAGTCTTACTATAGAATCTACTTTTGCTTTTAAAGCATGTTCAACCCCAGCTTCATCGATAACTTTCATATCGCCTTCTTTTAGTGTAAATATACTGCAAAGCACTTTTAGCTCTATCTCACCTTTAAGCACTTGGATAGCTATCATAGAAGGGGACTTGTGTGCTTTTATCTCTTCATTTGCTGGTATTACTATTTGCATCTCATCGCTTGAAGGGCTAGTTACTAACTTGTTAAACTGTACTTTTTTGCTGAAATCTGCTTCTAACCATTTAATCATTTTTTATCCTTATTAATCTTAATATAGAGATTATTCTAGCTAAATGTTATACTTTGAAATTGATACATATCAAATCTCCCCTCTTAAGGTTGACTTATGCAAGCAGGTATTATCGGTCTTGGGCTAATGGGTGGCTCGCTTGGACTAGCACTAAAAGAAACTAAGATGTTTAAAAGTGTAGTTGGCTATGATGAAAGCTTACTTCATGGAAGACAGGCTTTAACTTTAGGGCTAGTAGATGAGCTAGTAAGCTTAAAAGACTTGCAAGAGTGCGATATAGTCTATGTGGCAGTTCCTTTAGAATCTACTTTAGAAGTCTTAAAACACTTTGAAAATGTAGAAAGACCAAACTTTACTATAGTCGACTTAGGAAGTGTAAAAGATAAGATAGCAAAAAGCCTATCTCCCAAACTACAAAAGTACTACATAGGCGCCCATCCAATGTGTGGCACTGAGAATAGTGGGCCAAGTGCTAGTGTAAAAGACCTCTATAAACATAAAATTGCAATCCTTACTAACCTTGATAAAGCCTCAGCCTTTCAAGAAGCCTTTGCCAAAGAGATCTTTTTAGCCATAGGCATGCAAATAGTTAGCATGGATAGTGTAAGCCATGATAAACATGTAGCTTTTATCTCGCATCTACCGCATGTTTTAAGCTTTGCTTTGGTTAATGCCGTGCTTTCTCAAGAAAAGCCAGAAGATATATTGATGCTTGCAGGGGGAGGGTTTGTAAGTATGAGTAGACTTTCAAAATCAAGCCCAGTGACTTGGAGTGATATCTTTAAACAAAATAAAGATTTTTTAACCAAGTCAGTAAATGTCTTTGAAAAAGAGTTGGCAAAACTAAAAGGCTTTTTAGAAAAAGACGACTATGAGGGCTTAAAAGCGTGGATAAGCAATGCTAATAATATAAGTAATTTTCTGTAAAGAGGGCATTAAAGGATTCTATAAAAATTAATTTTATAAAATCTCACCCGTAATAGCTTAAGGAGTTAAAGATGAAAGATGGTTTTATGAAGGCTTTGAACTTCAGACATGCTTGCAAGGTATTTGATAGCACAAGGCAGATTCCAGATGAAGATTTTTATAAGATACTTGAAGGCGGGCGCTTAAGCCCTAGCTCACTTGGACTAGAGCCTACTAGACTTTTAGTTATAGAAGATAAGGCTTTGAGGGTCACTTTAAGAAAGGCTTGCTGGGATCAGCCTCAGATAACTGATGCTTCAAAGCTAGTGATATTTAAGTCTTTAAAGTGTGACATGCAGCCAGATAGTAACTATATACTAAAACAAGGCATGAGGAGAGTAAAGGGTGATAAAGAAAAGTTTGCCTACTTTGAAAAAGTCTATAAAGGCTTTTTAGAAGCTAATAACTATGTAGATGATGATATAAAAAACTGGACGGCAAGGCAGGCTTATATCATGGCTTCAACTATGGTAAATTACGCTGCATTTTTAAAAATAGATACTTGTTACTTGGAGGGCTTTATGAAAAAAGAAGTAGAAGAGATACTTAATATTGATACTTTTAAAGAGCAAGTAAGCCTTATGGTAGCCTTTGGCTATAGGAAAAATGAAGCAACCCCTAAGCTTAGAATCTCTTTAGATGAGTTAGTAAAGACTTTATAATGATAAATGTAGTTAAAAGAAATGGGATGCTTGAGCCTTTAGATGTGACTAAGATCCAAAAGTACACAAAGGATTCTGTAAAAGGACTAGCTGGTGTAAGTCAAAGCGAGCTAGAAGTTGATGCACAAATCCACTTTAAAGATGGAATCACAACTGAACAGATACAACAAACCTTAATAAAAACCGCAGTTGATAAGATAGATGTAGATACGCCAAATTGGACCTTTGTGGCAGCAAGGCTTTTTTTATATGACTTATATCATAGAGTAAGTAGACATAGTGGCTACCTTCACTTAAAAGAGTACTATGAAAGAGGTGAAAAAGAAGGCAAGCTTTTAAAGGGCATAAAAGAAAAGTTTGACCTAGACTTTTTGGATTCCAAAATCGACCCAAGTAGAGATTATAGTTTTAACTATCTTGGTGTTAAAACACTTTATGATAGATATCTTTTAAAAGATTCTAAAAACAACCCTATAGAGTTACCACAACATATGTTTATGGCTATAGCTATGTTTTTAGCACAAAATGAAGACAACCCAAACGAGGCAGCTTTTAGATTCTATGAAGTTATGTCTAAGTTTGAAGTTATGCCAGCAACCCCAACTCTTTCTAATGCAAGAACTACTCGCCACCAACTAAGCTCTTGCTACATAGGAAGCACACCAGATAACATAGAAGGTATCTTTGACTCTTATAAAGAGATGGCACTTCTAAGTAAGTATGGAGGTGGTATAGGCTGGGACTTCTCTAAAGTAAGAAGTATAGGAAGCTTTATAGATGGACACAAAAACGCAGCAGGCGGCATCATACCTTTCTTAAAGATAGCAAATGACGTAGCCATAGCCGTTGATCAACTTGGCACTAGAAAAGGTGCTATAGCCACTTATATAGAAGTGTGGCATAAAGACGTAGAAGACTTTATTGACCTAAGAAAAAATAGTGGCGAAGAACGAAGGAGGGCACATGACCTCTTTCCTGCACTTTGGATCTGTGACCTCTTTATGGAGCGTGTTGAAAGCAATGGTGAATGGAGTTTATTTGACCCATATGAAGTAAGCAACCTTCCTAATATCTATGGTGATGAGTTTAGGGCTGCTTATCTAGCTTATGAAAATAATACAAGCATATCAAGAAAGACTATAAAAGCTAAAGACCTATGGAAAAAAATCCTTACAAGCTGTTTTGAAAGCGGCATGCCTTTTCTTTGCTTTAAAGATAGTGCCAATAAGGCTAATCCAAATGCACACAAAGGGATTATTAGAAGCTCTAACCTCTGTACTGAGATCTTTCAAAACACCGAGCCTAGCCACTATGTAGTAGAAGTGATCTATGAAGATGACAGTATGGAAGAGTTTGAAGAATCTGAGTTAGTAACTCTTGATTCAGGTGTTAGCAAAAAGGCTAATAAACTAACAAGCATAGATTCCATAAAAGGCAAAAAGATTTTTTGTACAGAAAGAATCCAAAAAGGTGGTGCAACAGCAGTTTGTAACCTTGCAAGCATAAATCTAAGCCGGGTTAATACAAAAGAAGACTTAGAAAGAGTAGTGCCAATTGCCATAAACATGCTTGATAATGTAATCGACCTTAACTTCTATCCGGGCTATAAAGTCAAAAAGACTAATATAAAAAATAGGGCTATAGGACTAGGCGTCATGGGTGAGGCTGAGATGCTTGCGACTTCTAAGATAGTGTGGGGGAGTGAAGAACACCTACTTAAGATTGATGAGATATTAGAGACTATAAGCTTTAATGCCATCAAAGCTAGCTCAAACCTAGCACTTAAAAAAGGCACTTATCCAGACTATGAAGGAAGCAACTGGAGTAAAGGCATCTTCCCAATAGATGTGGCTAATAAAAATGCACTTAATCTTATAAAGCGTGAAGTTGACCTCTTTGCTAATACCTATGATTGGGATAGTTTAAGAAAGCTAGTTAAAAAACAAGGCATGCGTAATGGCTACTTAATGGCAGTAGCACCAACTAGCTCTATATCCATCCTAGTTGGCACAACCCAGACCATAGAGCCAATCTATCAAAAAAAGTGGTTTGAAGAAAACCTAAGCGGGCTTATAAAAGTAGTAGTCCCTAACTTGACCATCGAAACATTTGAGTACTACAAATCAGCCTATGACATAAACCAGCTAGACATTATAAGGGCTACAAGTGTGCGTCAAAAGTGGATAGACCAAGGTATCAGTACAAATATCTTTATGCGTCTAGAAAAGGCAAGTGGAAAAGTGCTAAACGACATCTATACGCTAGCTTGGAAGCTAGGGCTAAAAAGCACTTACTATCTAAGAAGTGAAAGTCCTAACGCTGAAGAGGTTATGGATAGAAGCTTTGAGTGCTTTAACTGCCAGTAGATTTTAGTGCTATGAAAAACTTAGAATCTTTTTTAACCACTTGGCTTAAAGACTACTACGCTAATGCGAAAGTTGGCTTTAAGGGTGACTTTTACACAGCAGTTAGTAGGACTAAGTTTTTTGGGGGTGCACTTGCTAACTACACTTTAAGGCTTTTAGATGAGGACTTAAAACTTCCTCTTACTATAGTTGAGATAGGCTCTCATGATGGTACTTTGATAAGCGATATAGCCGAGTTTTTGCACGCCTTTGATAAGTTTGCCTTTAAAGATATAAGCTTTGCTACTTTAGAGCCCCTAGACCCTCTAGCTAGCTTGCAAGAAACTAACTTTAATGAAAGGATAGGCAAGTTTGATAAAGGCTTAAAAGTCTATAGAGATATAGAGGAGTTAAAAGCACTAGATTCTATATTTTTTATCTCTAATGAGCTGCTTGATGCCTTCCCTTGTGAGTTAGTCTATAAAGGAAAGCAAGGCTATATAAAGCATGATGATGGTAAATATAGTCTTGTTTTTGATGCTATAACTAGTGATGTAAAAGAAAAACTAGCACTTTATAAGACTGATAGTGGAGAGATAAGCCTAAGCCTTTCTAGATTTATAGAATCTCTTTGCAAGCTTAAGTCTTGGTTTTTCCTAACCTTTGATTATGGTCAGATGGAAGAAAGAGATATAAGTCTTAGAATCTATAAAGACCATAAAGTCTATAACTTTTTAGAAGAAAAAGATAACTTGGGTGAGTTTTATGCCAAAAGTGATGTGACTTATGATATCAACTTTAAAAACTTAGAGACTGAGTTTAAAAGTCATGGTGCCACTCCTTGCTTTTATCACACCCAAAGTAAGATGCTGGTTGAAGAGTGTGAGATACTAGAGATATTTGAAAGCTTTAAGCCTCATCTAAGCCCTGCTAATATCTTACGCCACACTAATGCCATTAATGAACTTATCATGCCAAATCTCATGGGTGAACGCTTCAAAGCCTTTGGGGTTAAGCACTAGCCTTTCAAGACTTTTACTACTCTTTCCTTGCAGTTTGCAAGGAAATACTTAAATGTAAAAATAATCTATTTGCAACTAGCTACTTTTCTCCACCACACACTGGAGGGAGTATCACTACCTTATCACCACTTTTTAAAGGAGTGTCTAGATTCTCACATATAGTATCATTGAGTGCAACTGCTGAGATATGAAGCCACTTTTTAACTGCTGGTATCTTTTCTAAAGCCTCTTTTAACTCACGCAAGTTCTTAACATCTAGCTCTAAAACTTGCTCTTCTATAGGTCCTAAGAAAGTAACATGTATCATTTTTTCTCCTTATACTGTATTAAAGTGCTACGTGAAAGGGTATCTTTTTATCAAAAACTACGCCAGCTTTAAAGCCTATATCTTTAGCTAGGGCTATACATTCTTTTAAGCCAGCCCCTACTTGGCTAAGGGCGTGGGCATCGCTGCTAAAAGTTATGTCTAAACCTAACTTCTTTGCTAGCTTTAGTATGCTTGGACTTGGATAGCACTCTTTTATGGGCTTTCTTAAGCCAGCAGTGTTTATCTCTAAGACCATGTTGTTATCTTTTATTATCTGCAAGGTTTTTTCTATCTTAGAATCCATTTCTTTAGGTGGGGTAGCACCAAAGACCTTTAGCAAGTCAAGATGTCCAACTATCTGAAAGTAGCCACTTTTTGCCATAGCTTGAATGGAATCTAAGTAAAGCTCCCAGCACTCTTTAACATCCCTCTTAGCCCACTCATCTAAAAACTCCGGATTATCAAAGCCCCAAGAATCTAAAAAGTGAACCGACCCTATAAGATGATCAACCCTAGCTTCTAGTACTTCTTTTTCCATAAGATGAGGCTTGCCAAGGATAAAGTCTACTTCAAGGCCAGATTTTATATCTATATCAGGATTTGCCATCTTTAGGGCTTCTATATCAGCTAGGTAGTCTTTTAGTTCAGCCTTTGCCATCCTATACTTACTATCAAAGTCCATAGGTGCATGACAGCTAAAACCATAGTACTTTATACCCTGTGCAATGGCTGCTTTTACATAGTCTTGCATAGATCCAGTTGCGTGGTTGCAACGCGTTGTATGATTGTGTAAATCTATCATCTTAAGACTTCCTGCTACTCATTTTTTATAATCTTATATTCATGTAGTTGTGTAGATTCTAGCCTAATATTTTCTAGCCTTTTTCATCTAATGATGTTAAGGGCTGTGTTTGATTGGCGTTATAATCGCAAGGATCTAAAGATAGCTTTAAGGTTATAGACTAACCTTTTAGTTTTCATCTATCTATAACTTATAAAAACCTCTTTAAGACTTTTCATCTTCGTTTAAAGGCTTATTTCTCGATCTAGATTCTATGATGATAGGTACACCTTCAAAAGAGGCTTCACGCCTTAGTGTGTTAACAAGATAGCGTTTATAGCTAAAGTGAAGACTTTCAGGGATGTTCATGCTTAGTGAGATCCGTGGGGGCATGACGTCATATTGCGTCGCGTAATAGATTTTAACCATACGTCCATGATCACTTGGAAGAGGGTGCTTTATAAGGGCTTTTCTTATGATCTCATTTAAAGCTGAAGTTTTAAATCTAAAACAGAAGTTTTTAAACACTTCTAAGATTAAAGGCTTTAAGTTATCTACTCTTTTATGCGTTAAAGCACTTAGTGTTATAACTGGGGCGTATTCTAAAAACTTAAACTTATATCTATACTCTTTCATAAAGTCTTCATACTCATAAGCCCTTTTATCCCACTTATTTATAACTACTATAACTCCTAGCATAGCCTCACTTGCTAGAGAGCTTATCTTTTCGTCTTGCTCGCTTAAAGGCTCACTTCCATCAAGCACTAAAAGAGCTATATGTGCATCTTTTAGCATCTCTTTAGTACGCATCAAAGCATACTTTTCTATACCCTCAATCTTGCCCTTACGTCTAATGCCAGCTGTGTCTATAAAGCGTATAGTTTTATCTTCATAGCTTATAACCTCATCTACTGGGTCTATAGTAGTACCAGCCATAGGAGATACTAGAGATCTGTTTTTAAGAGTTAGGGCATTAAGCAAAGAGCTTTTACCAACGTTTACTTTGCCAATGATGGCTATTTTTATCTCGCTAGGCTCTATGAAGCTTTTAACATTTTGCTTATCATCTTCTAAGGCTTCATCTTCTTTTAAGTAGTCTAAAAAGTCTAACTCATCTAAAGTAGTTTGTGTTTCTGTGATAGAAGGGGTTTTTAGCTTTAAGTCTTTGTCTTTTTTAAAATCTTTTGCTATCTCAAATTTAGCTAGTTTAGATTCTATTAAGTCTAAAAGCTTACTTATGCCTCTATTATGTGCGACTGAGACGTTTAGTGCTTCAACGCCAAAGGAAGCAAAACCGCCTTCATTTAACGCACTCATAGCTATCTTATCAGAATCTACTTTGTTTAAAACTAAGATGGTAGGCACTTTTTGTGAAAGCTTTCTAAAAGTCTTTATATCTTCATCAAGGGCTATCTTTTGACCATCTACCACATATAAGATTAGATCGCTTTTAAGGCCTGCTTCCAAAGAGTTGGCTGTTATATCTTCGCCTATAACTGAGACTTTATCATCAAGCCCACCTGTATCTTGTAAGATAAGCTCAGTATTATTTAGCTTGATGATACGTGCATTAATATCTCTAGTAGTAGAGCTTATGTGAGAAGTTATAGCGATGTTAAGCCTAGCTATGCGGTTAAAAAGGGAGCTTTTACCGACATTTGGTATACCCATGATGCTAACTATAGGAAGTTTAGAATCTGCCCGTGTCAGCTTAGCTGTAGGTTTAGATTCCAAGTCTTGGAGTTTAAAAACTCCATTTTTTAAATATTGTTTTTTAAGCTGTTTCACTTAAACCTTTTCGTTTAGATCTCAACGCCTAAAGTAAGCATGATCTTGTTGATATTAGTGTATGAGCCATCAACGCTAGACTGTGGTCTTTGCCAAGATGCATCAAGCCCTACATTTACCAAAGGTAAAAGAGGTATGTCCCATTTCACACCGTAGTTTATCGCATAAGTGCCCTTTAGGTCTATGCCAGTAAACTGAGAGTAGCTAGCACCAATATATGGAGTAAGGCCAATTAGTGGTACTTTAACACCAAAAAGACCGCCATACTGCCAGTTACTAAAGCCATCTTTTACAGCGTTTCCACCTAGGGCAAATGTTGAGTTATAAGTTGAAGTTCTTTCATACTTGAAAAAAGGTGCTACTCTAAACATACCACCTAACCAAAGTCTTGCATAACCTCCATAAGTGAACTTAAAGCCGCCTTCTTGCCCACTTGCAAGTTTTAATGCCGCTTCTCTTGCTGCTGCAGCCCCACCATTAACTACCCCATTATAAGAATCGCCAATAGCAGCACCACCTAGAACACCACCTACATCAAAGTTTACAAAACCTAATGCACTAGCACTACTGCTTAGTAACCCTACAAGTACAACTGAACCTACAACTTTTTTAAACATGAGCCATCCTTTTTTATATTTAATAACATTAATCCTAGCATTAAAGCATTAATCCAGTATCGACCTTTTGGTGCTAAATCTATAGTTTGTGTTTAAAATATTTAACTTTTTGGCCTTAAAGTTCATTTTTTATTACTTTTAGGCCTGCACTTGCTTGGGTAACTGGCATAAGTTCTATGCTGTTTATATTAACCCTTGCTGGTTGTGATAAGGCAAAGTAGATTGCCTCTGCTATATCTTTTGGAGTTAAAGCATTAGCATTATTATAAGTATCTTTAACCCTACTTTTATCACCCTTAAATCTAACTAAAGAAAACTCACTACCTTCACAAAGTCCCGGTTTTATATTAGTAACCCTTATCTTAGTTCCTAGCAAGTCCGCTCTTAGATTCTTACTAAACTGCTCTACAAAAGCCTTAGTTCCTCCATAGACATTACCCCCAGCGTAAGAATAGCTTCCAGCTGTAGAACCTAGATTTATGATATGGCCATTATTTCTTTTAACCATACCGGGTAATACTAAGTTAGTCATAAAACTAAGCCCTTTTACATTTACATCTATCATCCTCTCCCAGTCTTTAAAGCTACACTCTTGTGCTAAGTCTTGTCCTAAGGCTAGGCCTGCGTTATTAACTAACACATCTATAGTTTTATCTTTTAGCTTAGATTCTAAATTTGCAAAGTCTAAAACATCAGAGACTATAAGCTCTACTTTTACATCACTTCTTATAGCTTTTAGTTCGCTTTCTACTTCTTTAAGTAGCTCGCCTCTTCTTGCAAGTAGTATAAAGTTAGAATCTTTTATCTTTTCACATACTACTTTTGCTATCTCTTTCCCAAAACCCACACTTGCACCTGTTATTAATACATTCATATATTTACTCCTTACTTAAATCTCATCAAATACATCTATTACTATGGAAGCTATCTTACCTATATCTTCCTTGTCTAGATTACAATGAAGTGGCAAACTAAGGGTTGCTCTATAAAAATCTTCTGCATTTCTAAGCAACCCATGTTCATTTTTTGGCTTATAGTCTTTGAAAAAACTAAAGTTATAAAGTGGCTTATAGTGCACTTGTGTGCCGACATTAAGCTCTAAAAGACGTCTTACTATACTTTCTTTAGCACAGTGATACTTTGGGTCTAAAAGGATAGGGTAAAGATGGCGACTACTTCTAGTGTCATCTTCTTTTTTAACTTTAAGAGGATAAAAGTAGCTGCTATCTTTAAAAGCAGCATCATAGATATTTGAAAGCTCATTTCTTGTATCTATGAAAGAATCTAGTCTTTGAAGTTGGCTAAGTCCAAGGGCAGCGTTTATCTCACTTAGCCTAAAGTTAAAGCCAAGATTTACTTGGTCGCAGTGATAAAGCTCTTTTTTTACCATGCCATGACTTCTTATAAGCTTTGCTATCTCATAAAGCTTAGAATCATTAGTTAGCAAAGCCCCACCTTCGGCTGTAGTTATAGACTTTAAAGCATGAAAGCTAAAGATACTTGCATAAGCTAGGCTTCCTACCTTACTTCCCTTAAAGCTAGCTCCTAGTGCGTGAGAGCTATCACTTAGCCACTTTATATCATACTTCTTAGCTAGTGTTTTAAAAGCCTCTGCATCGACGCTATTACCCGCATAGTCAACTGACATGATGGCTATGACGTCATCTTCTCCTCTTGCTTTTTTTTCTTCTAGAATCTCTTCGCACTTTAGAGGATCTAAGTTGCCATCAAAGGTTACATCTGCAAAGATAGGCTTGAAGCCACAAGCTAGCATCATATTAGCCGTGGCACTAAAAGTTATAGGAGTAGTTATGATGCTTTTAGTCTTATAGTTAGAATCTGTAGAAGGTAGAGAGTAGAAAAAAGATTCTAAGTCACCTAAGTCTAAAGCACGCAAAGAAGCATAGAGGGCATAAAGGGCAGAAGTAGCGGAGTTAAAGCTTAAGGCGTGCTTTGTGCCAGCGTAGTTTGCAAGGGCTTTTTCAAAGCTTTCATTAATCTCGCCTTGGGTTATTAAAGGGTTGCTTAGTGCTTCTAATACACAAGCTTTATCCTCATCACTTATACTTTGCCTACTATAAGGTGTAAAGCTTGTAAAAGGAGTGATTTCTTTCATGATAAACCTTTATAATTACAATAAGATCTAATATAACACAAAGGAACTTACATGATAAACATATGGTGCGACTTCTTGGAGAGAAACTTTATAAAAGAGCAACTTCCAAAGCTTATAAAAGAAGGCAAAGTTAAAGGTGCCACTTCTAATCCAAGCATTTTTGCAAACGCCTTTAAAAGCGAAAGCTATAAAGAAGAAAAAGCTAGCCTTAAAGGTCTTTCTCCTAAAGACATCTATGAAAGCCTAGCTATAAAAGACATACAGCTTGCTTGTGATGCTTTTAGAGGTCTTTATGAGGCAAAGCAAAGTGAGGGCTTAGTAAGTATAGAGATAGATCCGACTTTAAGTGAGGACGCAGAAGCTAGCATTAATGAAGGCTTAAAGCTTTTTGAATTAATAAATAGGCCTAATGTCATGATAAAAGTTCCAGCAACCAAAGCAGGCTATAAAGTCATGCAAGCTTTGATGAGTGAAGGCGTGCATGTTAATGCAACCTTAGTCTTTGGTAAAGAGCAAGCCTTAGAAACTCTAAAAGCTTTTAAACTATCTAAGAGCAAAAATACCCAAGGCGTTATAAGCGTCTTTGTAAGTAGGTATGATAGAGTATTAGACCCTATGCTAAATGCAGGTGAAAGAGGCCTTTTTGGAATCTTAAACGCCCTTGATATCTATGACATATTTAAGATCTTAAATACCAATCCTAACTTTAGAATCCTCTTTGCAAGCACGGGAGTAAAAGCACTTGATAGCACCTATATCGATCCCGCCCACTATGTCTATACGCTAAATCTAAGCGACTGTGTTAACACCTTGCCACTAGATACCATTAAGGCTACTGACTTTTACCGCCTAGAAAATGAGCCTACTACCACAAAAGAAGAGTACTTCTCAAAAGGGACTAATCAAATCTCAAGTGATAGATTTAATAGACTTCTTTTAGACTTAGAATACATAAATATAAAAGCTACAGAATCTAAGCTTTTAGAAGATGGTCTAAGTGCTTTTAAGCTAGCCTTCAAAGATATCTTTAAGATGATGCAAGGATAATAGCTTTTATCTTCACACTAATTAGGGGCTTTAACAAGCCCTTAATACTTCTACTCTAGCCCCCTTAAGCAAAATACAAAAACAACCATTTTCTAACTAACTTCATCACATTCTAAATCATCACAAATAAAACCTATATCTATAAGCTAAACATTACTTTACTAAACATATATATCAACTTTTATCTATACTTTTAAAATTACAAGCATAAAAATATGTATTTCAAAGATACATTATGTAATATAGTTATATTTTATACATAAAAATATACATAAAGTTACTATAAGTATCATAAGGCAAGAAAAAAACTATTCGCCTATATGAAATCTAACCTCTGATAATCAATATCAAGTACCATGAAAAACATGGCGGCACAAAAAGGCTCAAAAACAAACAGCAAAAATCAAGCTAAAACAAGAAAGGATAAAAAATGCGATTAAACGAAGTAGTTATCGTTGGAGCCAAAAGAAGCGCTATAGGAAGTTTTGGGGGGAGCTTAAAAAGCTTAAGCGCAGTAGACTTAGGTGAAAAGGTCTTAAAAGGAGTGCTAGATTCTATAAAGCTAGATTCTAGGCTAGTTGAAGAAGTGATCTTAGGGCACGTACTACAAGCAGGCTGTGGGCAGTCTAGTGCAAGGCAGGTCTCACTAAGAAGTGATATCCCAAAAAGCAGCACTGCTTACTCTATAAATAAAGTCTGTGGAAGTGGGCTAAAAGCAGTAGAGCTTGGCTATCAAAGCCTAGCCTTAGGAGATAGTGAAGTAGTGGTAGCAGGAGGCATAGAATCTATGAGTAATGCCCCTTTTTTATCTATGGATATGAGGCAGGGCAAAAGGCTAGGAGATTCTATATTACTAGATAGCATACTTAAAGATGGTCTTGTATGTGGTAACTGCGATACTCACATGGGAGTGCTTATAGAAGAAGTTTGTGCTACTTACAATATAAGTCGTGATGAGTTAGATGGCTTTAGTGCTAGCTCGCACGCTAAGGCTTTGAGGGCTATAAGGGCTAATCGTTTTGTAGATGAGATAGTGCCTATAAAGATACAAAACAAAAAAGAAGAGATAGTTTTTGATGCAGATGAGTTTGTAAAAGACACAAACAAAGATGTATTAGCAAAGCTAAAACCAGCTTTTAAAAAAGATGGCTTTATAACTGCAGGCAACTCAAGTGGGATAAATGACGGCGCGGCCATGCTAGTTTTAATGAGTGCTTCAAAAGCTAAAAAGCTAGGGCTTAAACCTATGGCAAAGATAAAAAGCTTTGGCAAAGCAGGAGTGCATCCAAAAGACTATGGTCTAGGTCCAGTAGAAGCCATAAAAACTGCACTTAAAAAAGCTAGCTTAACTCTAAAAGACATAGACCTAATAGAAGCCAATGAAGCCTTTGCAGCCCAAACCATAGCAGTAGATAGAGAGCTAAACTTTAACCACGACATATTAAATGTAAATGGAGGGGCTATAGCCTTAGGACATCCTATAGGGGCTAGCGGGGCTAGGATACTAGTAAGCTTACTTTATGAGATGGAAAAAAGAGATTCTAAATATGGGCTTGCGGCTTTATGTATAGGTGGCGGTCAAGGTATAGCTTGTGTAGTGGAGAGAGAGAAATGAGCAAAGTAATAACTGATATAAATGAAGCATTTAAGAATCTAAAAGATGGCATGAGCATCCTTGCTGGAGGCTTTGGACTTTGCGGTATACCAGAAAATAGCATAGCTGCCATAGCTAGTCTTGGGGTTAAAAACCTAACTGTAGTTAGCAATAACTGTGGCATAGATGACATCGGTCTTGGCAAACTTTTAAGAAATAAGCAGATAAAAAAGATGATAGCTTCTTACGTAGGTGAGAATAAGGAGTTTGAAAGGCAATTTTTAACTGGTGAGCTTGAAGTCATCCTTACCCCTCAAGGTACTTTGGCTGAACAGCTTCGTGCTGGTGGGGCTGGGATACCTGCTTTTTACACTCCTACAGGAGTAGGCACTTTGATAGCAGAGGGCAAAGAAACTAAGATCTTTGATGGTAAAGAGTACTTGATGGAAAGAGCGATAAAAGGTGACTTTGCCATAGTAAAAGCTAAAAAAGCAGACACTTTTGGGAATCTAGTCTTTCATGAAACTGCTATGAACTTTAATCCCCTCTGTGCAAAGGCTGGAAATATCACAGTAGTTGAAGTTGAAGAGATAGTTGAAGTTGGAAGCTTAGATCCTAACTTCATCCACTTATCTGGAATCTATGTGAACTATATCTATAAGGGTAGCTTTGAAAAACATATAGAAAAAATAGTAACAAGAGAAGGGAACTAAGATGACTGCAAGAGAAAAGATTATAGCGCGCGCTGCACGTGAGATAAAAAGCAATATGAACATAAACCTAGGCATAGGCATGCCAACTTTAGTGGCTAACGCCTTACCAAAAGATGTGCATAACGTCTACTTCCAAAGTGAAAATGGCCTTCTTGGTATAGGGCCTTATCCAACTAAAGATGAAGTTGACCCTGATTTAATAAACGCGGGCAAAGAAACTATCACTATAGCTAAAGGAGCTAGCTTTTTTGATAGTAGTGAGAGTTTTGCCATGATTAGAGGAGGGCATATAGACCTTTCAATCTTAGGGGCTATGGAAGTTAGCCAAAGTGGGGATCTAGCAAACTATATGATTCCGGGTAAGTTAGTAAAAGGTATGGGAGGGGCTATGGATTTAGTAAATGGTGCTAAAAAAGTAGTCATCATCATGGATCATGTATCTAAAAATGGAGAATCTAAGTTTAAAAAGATCTGCTCTCTCCCTTTAACAGGCAAAGGCGTAGTACATCTACTTATAACAGAGCTTGGAGTTTTTGACTTTATAGATGGCAAAGCAAGGCTTATAGAACTTCAGCCTGAGGTTACTTTAGAAGAAGTAAGAGAAAAAAGTGAAGCAGTCTTTAGTGTGGATTTGAAGCAATAACGCTTAATAGATAAGGATAAATCATGAAACATAACATCATAGACGTAAAAGACAAAGTAGTAATTATCACAGGTTCAGCTAGCGGGATAGGATTTGAACTAGCTAAAAAGTATCTAGCATATGGTGCAAAAGTAGTCTTAAGTGACCTAAATGCCGGAAGCTTACATCAAAAAGTAAAAGAGCTTAAAAGTCCTAATGTCATGTCTATAAAAGCAGACGTAACAGAAGAAGAAGAGATAGAAGACTTGATAGCAAAAACCAAAAAACACTTTGGGCGTGTAGATATCTTTATAAATAACGCAGGGATTCAGCACGTAGATTCCATAGAATCTTTTCCAACAGAGACCTTTGATAAGATGATAGCCATCATGTTAAGGGCTTCTTTTTTAAGCATAAAGCACTGCTTTCCTACCATGAAAGAACAAAAGTTTGGACGCATCATAAATATAGCTTCAATTAATGGCCTTGTAGGCTTTGCTGGTAAAGTAGCCTATAACGCAGCCAAACATGGAATCATAGGCGTGACAAAAGTAGCAGCCCTAGAGTGCGCAAAAGATGGCATCACGGTTAATGCCATATGCCCGGGCTATATAGCAACGCCTTTAGTCTTAAACCAGATGGCAGATCTTGCTAAGACTAGAAATGTAAGTGTAGAAAAAGTCTTAGAAGAAGTACTCTACCCTCTTATCCCTCAAAAAACTTTGATAGATATAGATGATATAGCAAGCCTTGCTCTCTTTGCTTCAAGCCCATGTGCAAAGCATATAACTGGCACTAGCCTAATCATAGATGCTGGCTACACGGCACAGTAGGTAGCAAAAAGGATTTAAAATGATTAGCATACTAATAGGTCTTGCCATCATCATCATACTTGCCTATCTAGGATGCTCTATGATATGGGTAGCGCCTTTAGCTGCAGGCGTAGTCGCCTATGGAGGTGGACTAGACTTGCTTGATTCTTATACAGGGGCTTATATGGAAGGCTTTGCTGGCTTTGTAAAGGCGTGGTTTCCTATCTTCTTACTTGGTGCGATATTTGGCAAGATGATGGAACTAACTGGCATGGCAACTTCAATAGCTAATACTATAAGTAAAGTTATAGGTGCTAAAAGGGCGATACTTGGTGTTTTAGTCTCTACTGCTATCTTAACTTATGGAGGAGTTAGTCTTTTTGTGGTTGTCTTTGCAGTTTACCCCCTAGCCTTATCTCTTTTTAGGATAGCTAACATATCAAGACGCTTGATTCCGGGCGTTATAGCACTAGGTGCTTTTAGCTTTACTATGGTAGCCATGCCCGGCACTCCTCAGATACAAAACCTACTTCCTATGCCTTACTTTGGAACCACTCCTATGGCTGCACCTTTGATGGGTATAGTAGCTAGTATCATCATGGCAGTAGGTGGCTATCTTTATATGATATATAGAGAAAAAAGACTTAAGGCAAAAGGGGAGGGCTTTAGTGAGCCAGATTCTCATATCATCATAGAAAAGATTAAAAAAACCCCACCTAACTTCTTTTTATCTTTACTGCCTTTAGTCTTTGTAGTAGTTACTATTAATGCTTTTAAAGTCCCTATAGTGCTTTCACTTACCATAGCTGTAGTGCTTATCATGGTTTTAACTTGGGATAGATTTAAAGAGTTCGTACATGGGGTTAATGAAGGGGCAAAAGGCTCACTAATAGCTATCATTAACACAAGTGCAGAAGTAGGCTTTGGGGCTATAGTAAAGTCAGTGCCTGCTTTTGAACACTTCGCTAACTCACTCTTAGCCATCAAAGCCAACCCTCTTATAGCCCAAGCTATAAGCGTAAACTTACTTTCTGGGATCGTAGGTAGCTCTAGTGGTGGTATGGCTATAGCCCTTTCAACCTTTGCTGATAAGTATAAAGAGCTAGCTTTAGAAAACAACATACCTCTAGATCACTTACATAGAGTGACTTCTCTTGCCTCAGCAGGACTTGATGTCATGCCTCATAATGGTGCCGTGCTTACCCTTTTTGCTATAACTAAGATGAGACATAAAGATAGCTATATGGATGTTTTTGTATGTGCAGGCGGCATACCAATAATTGCTTCAATAATTTCTATTTTACTAGCTAGCATGGGAGTTGTGTGATAGGACTTTTTAGATTCCATAATATGGAATCTATATTACCCCCACAAGCTAGCAAGAAAGCACTTAGCACTCCTAGTGCTACTCTAGCTTATAACCCAGACTTAGAATCCATCTTCTAAAGATAAACCTTTTTTACAAACTATTATAGTAAGCTGTAAAATACTACTTTAGCTTATCTCACCAAAAAAAGGAAAAGGATGTATTTTTACAGTTATGAAGAGTTCAACAAAGACATGTTAGAACTAGCAAGAAAGATAAAAAATGAATGTGATATAGACTGTATCTTAGCCATAGCAAGAGGTGGTGTTACCATAGGACACTTTTTATCTATAGCCTTAAACTTGCGAAGTCTTTATACTCTTAACTCCATCCACTATGATGACACTCAAAAACTTGACTACATCAAAATATGGAATATACCTGACCTAAGTGCCGCTAAGAACGTGCTTTTAGTAGATGACATAGTAGATAGTGGAGATAGCATGAAGGCTATAAAAGAAAAAGTACTTAGCACAGCCCCTCATATAAACATTAGCACCGTTAGTATATTTTTTAAACCAAACGCACACTTTTCGCCTGACTTTAGCCTGCATGAAGCAAAAGAATGGATAAGATTCTTCTGGGATATAGAACTAAAGGAATAATATGCATAATCATTATCTATTAATATGTATAGACATACAAGAAAAGCTTTTGCCAGTTATGAGCGATAAAGAAGGCGTTATCAAAAATGCTAATATCTTATTAGAAGCAAGCAAACTCTTAGATCTTGATATCTTTGTAAGCAAGCAGTACGTAAAAGGCTTAGGTGAGTTTCATAAAGACATACACTTAGATAAGGCTAAGGTTGTAAAAACTGTGGAAAAAACTAGCTTTAGTGTCTTTGGCAACTTGTCAGAGTTTTTATTAGAATCTCCTCATAAAACCTTAGTCTTTTTTGGGATAGAAACTCATATCTGCGTTTATCAAACCATAAAAGACGCTAAGCGTCATGGCGCAAAGTGCATACTTATAGAAGACGCTTCTTCATCTAGAAGTAGTAGAAATCACAAAACTGCCCTGCATGCTTTAGCGCGTAATGGAGTAGAGATACTAAGCACTGAACAGTTTTTATTTGGCATTTTAAAAGACGCTAAACATCCTAGCTTTAAAGATATAAGCAAGCTTATAAAGTAAGTTTTTTAAAATCATGTGCCTTGTGGGTAGATTTATTTTATATTTTAGATGCTAGGAGGGATAAAAGTCCTTAGTTGTAGCAGCCTGCTTATTATGTCATGCCCTAAGTAAAAGCTTTGCTTTTAGCATGATAGGCTTTACATTGCCTTGATGTTAGAGTGCTTTAGCGGGCATGGTGTAGTTATATAGTTTTAGATTCTATAAATTTATAGAATCTAATTTTCCCTAGTTTTAGATTCTACTTCCTACTAAAATCCTAGATCGATAGTCCCTAGCACTTCAAAAGAAGCATTAGGATCAATCTCTGCGTGACTTAGTACTACTATATTATCAAGCTTAAACTGCTCTAGCTTGCTTGCTAGTGGTGCTCTAAGCTGAGGGTCAACTACTAAGATAACTGGAGA
The DNA here is from genome assembly GCF_002272875.1 of Helicobacter sp. 11S02629-2. Taxonomy (GTDB): domain Bacteria; phylum Campylobacterota; class Campylobacteria; order Campylobacterales; family Helicobacteraceae; genus Helicobacter_I. Next base: position 121,011 of record NZ_MLAN01000002.1, on the reverse strand, counting down.
GATATTTTTTTGTATGACCTTCATAGCCTCTTCACTCATCCTATCTATAAGCTTTTGCATCTCAGTTGCATTAAGCAATAAATGCCTGCCGCTAGGCTGCTCTTTAAGTTTGTTTAAAAGATACTGCTCACTGTTATGAGAAAGCGTTAGAAGCTTGATGTTTCCATCCTCAGACTTGAAGGTATTAGTTATAACGCGTGATAGTTTAGCCCTTACTTGCTCTACTATTATAGGTACGTCATTTTGTACTAGTGGAGCTATATCAGTTATAGTCTCTAGTATGCTTAGCATGTCTTTTATAGGTATGCCTTCATGTAACAAGGCTTGAAGCACAGACCTTATAACGCTGCTTGGGACTTTTTTGGCTTCTTCTACTGCAGCTGGATAGTCTATCTCTAGTCTATCAAGTAGCTTTTTAATCTCATCTTTGGTAATGAACTCTTCTGCGTACTTTTTCACCAACTCACTCATATGAGTGGCTATAACTGTGCTTGGGTCTATAACCGTGTAGCCTTGTATGATGGCTTCTTCTTTAAGGTAAGAATCTATCCATATAGCATCTAGCCCAAAAGCTGGCTCTTTAGTATGTATACCATCTATCTCTTTAGTTACAAAGCCTGTATTCATAGCTAAAAACTTATCTGGCATAACTTCGCCCTCACCTATAAGCACACCTTTTAAAAAGAACTGATAAGTAGTAGGGCCAATGCCCGGGTCATCAGTCATCCTAATCTGAGGCATCAAAAAGCCATAATCACGTGCTATCTTTTTCCTTATCCCCCTTACACGTTCTAACAAGTCCCCACCTTGATCAATAGCTGCAAGACGTATAAGCTGATAGCCTAAGTGAAGCTCTAAAAACTCAACCTTAAGTACTTCGTTAATAGCCTGCTCTTCTTCTTTCCTTATCTCTTCTTGGGTTTTTACTGGCCTTTTAGGTAGCTCTTGGAAGTGGCGAGAGTTTTTGTCTATCTCAGTTTTTATATCAGGCTCTTTTTTCTTTTTAGCAGCAAACTTCTTAGTTATAAAAGCAGTCATTTTATAAAAGAAAGAGTTTTCATTATCTTTATTCATAAGCCAAGCTGTGACTAAAAAGACTAAGCCCACAAAGCCTAAGGCAAGGTTAGGAAGTCCGGGCACTAAGGCAAAAAGTATAAGTATAAAGCCTACTATTACTAGTACCTTAGACTTATCTGTAAGTTGGGTGACTAAAGAGTTAGCAAAGTTTTCTTCTTCGCCTTTAGTAGTTCTTGTAGCAACTATACCAGTAGCTGTTGCTATGATAAGGGCAGGGATTTGACCTACTAGCCCATCACCAATAGTTAGTATGGTAAAGGTTGAAGCTGAGCTTGCCATACTTAGGTTTTGCTGAAAGACACCTATTAAAAAACCACCTATGATGTTTACTATAGTGATGATAATAGATGCGATAGCATCACCTTTTACAAACTTAGAAGCACCATCCATAGCACCATAAAAGTCAGCTTCAGCAGCTAGGTTTTCACGCCTAGTTTTTGCTTCTTTTTCATCTATAAGCCCAGCGTTCATATCAGCGTCAATTGCCATCTGCTTACCCGGCATAGCATCTAGGGCAAACCTCGCACGCACTTCTGTAACACGAGTGGAGCCATTTGTAACAACTAGCAAGTTTATGATGACTAAGATGATAAAAACTATAGTTCCTATCACGTAGTTATTACCCACGACGAAGTGGCCAAAACTAGCGATTATCCCACTTACAGAATCTGGTCCTTTATAGCCCTCACTTAGTATCATCCTGGTAGTTGCGATATTTAAAGCTAGTCTATATGCCGTCACAAAAAGCAAGAGTGTAGGGAAGGTAGAAAAGTCCATGGGCTTATTTATATAAACAGCTATTAGGATGATAAGTATGGACAAAGCAAGCGAAACTATTAAAAGCAGATCTAGGATACTAGCAGGCAGGGGTACTATGATGACAGCAAGTATGGCTATGATGAATACAACCACACTTAAGTCTCTTGAACGCCCTATAAACTTAAAGAAAGGGAGCGTTCTTTTTATAAAGTCCTTTTTTGCCATATTAGATTTGCCTTTGAAAGATAAGGCTTATTTTAACAAAATAAAGCTAGATATGTTATACTCCCTCACTTTATACCAATCTAATAAGGAGTCAATTATGGCTATGGATCTGGCGAAAAAGAAAGAGATAATCTCTAAATTTTGCAGAAATGAACAAGACACAGGAAGCAGCGAGGTGCAGATAGCACTTTTAAGTCACAGGATAAGCACTCTAACAGAGCACTTAAAAACTAACAAAAAAGACCACTCAAGCAGACTAGGTCTTTTAAAACTAGTCGGTCAAAGAAAAAGTTTACTTAGATACCTAAAAAGAGTGAACTACCCTAAGTACATAGAAACTATCAAAGCTTTAGGCATAAAAGACAAGATATAGTCTTTTATGCTTTTTTAAATATGGAATCTTTTAGATTCCATATCTTCTTTTTAAACTTTTATTTATTTTATATTTCTACACATCATAAACTACATTTTATAGGCACATAATATTTATACCTACTAAACCAGATCTTACAGTGACTAATGCAGCAAAACTCTAAAACTTTAGCTTTATAAGCTCTTTTGGGGCTTTTACTACAACCTTTACTATAGTGTTATCTTCATGATAGATTCCACCAGCATGTACGTCATAAGGTAAAAAGACATTTAAATCAAGCTCTTTTGAAACTATACGCGATACTTTAAGATTAGGCTTATACTCTATAACGTCTTTAGTCTCATCATAAGGGGCTTTTACTTCAAAGTCTTTTAGATTCCCAACCAAAAACTTTTCACTTCCTTTTAAGGTTAGCTGAAAGTCTATATAGCGCTTATGGCTTTCAAAGTAGGCATCTTTTTCATCTTTTAAGCTATAAGTTTGAAGGATGCCAAAAAGACCATTAACTAGCTCTACTTTTCTCTTTGCCTCATAGTCTTCTATCTTATAGATTCCATCTATGCACTCATTAAAAAAAGCTAGCATCGCTTCTAGCTCACTTGTCTTTTTAAACATATTGGCAATATCTTGCAAGTTAGCACTAAACATATTTACTCCTTTATTTGATTAAGTCCATAGGGTCTATGTGCTTATCTTTTTGTGTGACTTCAAAGCTTAAAGACTTATTAACCCTGCCTATGACATAGCCTTTTTTCACTATAAAGCCCGGTCTTAAAGTAGGGGCTATCTTATCAAGCTGAGAGTAGATAGTATGAAGCGAGTTAGCATGCTCTATAATGACTACTTTTTTAAGCACTGGCATCTCTTGTGCATAGATAACTTTTCCATCCATCACAGCCCTAACCATAGCGTCATTTTCTTTGCTTTTTAGTATGACACCTTCATTAAAGACTTTTAGTTTATAGACTGGGTCATAGTAAGTGCCATAGTTTTGTTCTACTGTATAGTTAGTTAGTGGGGCTATGGTCTTAGGGCCTTTATATCTTATAGTCTGGGCTATCTGATAGCTTGAGGCTATCTGCTTAACATCTATTGGTGCGTTTAAGTCCCTTTGACTTGCACTATCTATAAGGTTTTGAGTTAGGATCTTATCGTTTTGCCTTGCTATGTTTTTATTTATAGAATCTATATCTTTGCCATTGGCTTGTTTTGCCTTTGCTTCAAGTGCCTTTTTCTCAGCCTCAAGTTTTGCAAGGCGTGCTTTTTCTAAGGCTAACTTACGCTCTTTTTCTTTTTGCTCTTTTAAGATTCTTTGTCTTTCAAGCTCTGCTAGACGCTTTCTTTCAGCCTCACGCTTTAGCTCTTCTTGCTTGTTTTTCTTTAAAATATTTAGCTTAGTTAATAAGTCATCTAGGCTTTGACGTTTAGCATCTATGTCTTTTAGCTGGGAGTTATAGTCTGCTACTTCATTTTGCATACTGGCAATTAGCGTTTTTTGATTTTTAAGCATATTAGTTAGGTTTTGCTGCTTAGTAACTTGGGTGTTTATAAGTGCACTTACTTTAGCGATGCTTGCTTGAGTGCTAGCTATTTGCTTATCTAGCGTGCTAGCTTGTTGCTTTAAGTCTTTTATCTGCCCTAGACTTTTTTTACGCAAGACTTTAAAAGTCTCTTGTATAACTACATCTTCTTTAGTGTTAAACTCGCGACTTTGCAAGATATCAGAAAAGATGAGGTCTTGCATGATGATACTTGCTAACTCAGTTTGTATCTTAGCAACTCTAACTTGCATATCTTGGAATCTTGCCTTTAAAGAAGAAAGCTCATCTATCTTATCTTGATTTTGGCTTCTATTATCTTGTATGTTTTGATTAAGCGAGAGTATCTCTTTATCTAGTAGTTTTATCTGCTTTAATCTTTGATTTATCCTTAGCCCTAAACTATCAAGCTTAGAGTTTATGGAATCTTTTTGCTTAGAGACTGAGTTAAGCTTGGCTTTGTTTTGATTTATATTTTTATTAATATCGCTAATATCAGTTGCATTTAGCAAGCTAGGCATCAAAGCAAGCAAGGCTAGTGGCAGTATAAGTCTAGATGGTTTCAATTTTTGCTCTTTGAAAAGATGACTAAGATAACGCAGATATTACTAACTATCAAGGCTATAACTACTAGTCTTATAAAGTCAAGCACGCCCTCAAAGACACCCTGACCTATGCCTAGAGATTCTAAGATAGTACGTATAAAGTCTGTATCTGAGAGGTAGTAAACTATCAAGATGGTAATGATACTTGCTATGAAGCTATCTATAAAAGCTAGTTTAAAAAGGTGCCTATTTCTTATCCAAACACTTGCCCCTAAGATGTCCATAACTTCCATCTTAGCTGCATGCTGATACTTCCAAATGGCAATTTGTTTTAACATTAAAAGCACACTTACTATAAACACAACAACAGCAAAGATACTTATACTAAACTTGATAAAAGTTAAAAGCCCATAGACTTGAGTATAGCTTTTAGCAAAGCTTTCAACCCTTATAACATTAGGCACTTTTTTAAGTATAGAAGTTATGGCATCAAGCCTTGCTTTATTAGGAAAGTACTCTAGGTTAAGTGAGTAAAAGTAGGGAAGGTCTTTTTTAAAGATAGAGATATCGCCTATGCTTTGCTTTAATCTATCAAGCTGAGGTTCTGGGTCTATAGTATCAAGGCTTTTAGCTTCTACTATCTTATCTTGCAAAGATTCTATAGTTAGAGGCTGCTTTGAAGCTATCATTATTGAGTAGTCTTGGACTAGGTGGCTTTCTTGGGTGTCTAGGCTTCTTTGCACTAGCATTATTATTTGGATTCCAAATAGTAGGGCGATAAGTGGTATAAGTAATGAAATATGTGATCTAAGTTCTTTCATTGACCTCTCCTTCAATGATTTCTATCTTTCTATGTCTTATGTTTAGGTGGGTTGGTAGTCTGTGAGTAACTACTACTATAGTTATGCCAAGTTGCTCATTAGAGCTTTTTAGTAGTCCCCAAATCATATCACTTGAGTAGTCATCAAGATTGCCTGTTGGTTCATCACAAAGTATAAGTTTTGGGCGGTGGGAAAGTGCACGTGCAAGTGCTATACGCTGCTGCTCTCCTCCACTTAATTCAGGTGGGTACTTATTAGCTTTATGGAGAAGATTTATATGAGAAAGAAGCATCTCTACAGTTTGCTTAGTTTCGTTTTTTGAAAAGCCATTTATTATCATAGGCAGGGCTATATTTTTTTCTACATTCCACTCATTTATAAGCTTATAGTCTTGAAATACTACGCCTATAGCACGCCTTAAGGAGGCAAGCTTTCTTGAGCTAAGACGCTTCATATTAAAGCCATTTACTTGCAAGCTTCCTTTTTGTACTTTAAGCGCACCATAAAATGACCTTAAAAGCGTGCTTTTACCACTCCCACTTGGGCCAGTTATAAAAACGAAGTCTTTTTGGTGTATCTCAAAGTTAGCATTTTTTATAATTAGCTCATCTTTTTTATATCCTAGGTTTAGCTTGTCTGCTTTTATTAAAACATTCATGTGGCTTCTTTTAGTGTAGTTTTTAGTAAGTCTTTTAGCAAAATATGCGCTAGTTTTAAACTCCTAGTAGATAAAGGCTTTTTAAAATAGCTTAGTTTAGAATCTTTTAAGATTAAAAATGTACTAAAAGGAGAGTTAAACTCACCAAGTACTACTTCTAGTAAACATATACTGCCATCACTATAAAGTCCCTTAAAGCTCACAAAGTAGTCTTCTTTTAACACTTTTTGCCCTTGCAAAGAAGCTAAGTCTTTTAGCTCTAGCTTAGATTCTAAGTCATCAAAGTTAAAGTTAACTTGTCCAAGACTTAAGCTTTCTTTGCTACTATCTTTTGAAGCATCATTAAAGATATGCAAGTCATAGATGTCTTTATTTTGTGCTTTCCATCTTGCTTCATACTTACTTGTAACATCAAAAGTGGCATTTTTTGCTAAGTTAAATCTAACTTTAGGAAAGTCTAAAACTAACTCCATGCAGTCTTTTATAAAAGTAAGATCATCACTTCTTATATCTAGCATGCCTTCTGGCTTTAAGATTCTAAAAACTGTCTGTAAAAAAGCTTCACTTATAACCCTTCTGTGCTTTGCTTTATTCCAAGGGATGGGAAAGTGCATATAAATCTTTAAAAGACTAGAATCTGGTAGTGCCTGCAAGGCATTTCTAGCATCACTTAGACTTATAGTTGCATTAGTTATATTGTGTAAGATAAGGGCGTTTTTAACTTGATTGGCACTAGGGGTGTGGACTTCAAAACCAAGTAAGTTTTTATCTTTGTGTGTTTTGCAAAGCTCTAAAAAAAGCCTTCCACTACCAAAGCCTATCTCTACTATATCTATGTCTTTATAGACTTCTTCTGTATTAGGGCTAAGTTTATGTTTAGTGGTAAAGTTAAGATTATGACTTAAGCACTTAGTTAGACTTGAAAGCTCTAAAAGCAAGCTTTTAGCATAGGCGTTACTAAGTGGTCTAGCGTTTTTTGGAAACTTATAAAGGTAGTTAGTGCCACTTTTTTTATCTTCTCTTTCAAAGCAAGCTACTAGATTTAAAGTATCACTACTATCTTTAACCCCATAGATGCTAGTTTTAAAAGGCTTATTTTCCACACAGAAGATAACTTCAAAGTCTTTTAAAGTGCTACTAACTTCTAGTCTATCTTTACTTATAAAATGTGGCATATCACTCTTTCTCGCTATGCTTTTTTTTATGAGTAGTCTTATGCTTGCTTTCAGGGCTAGTATCACCTAAAGTTTTAGGTGGTATCATAGGACTAACTGGGGCGACTAGGATCTTTTGACCAACTTCAAACGTTAAAGTGCTACTTGGCTCTGAAACTAAGCCATTATCATCAACACTTGAAACGCTATAAGTGTACTTAATGCCCGGCTTCATCTCCTTGTCAGAAAAAGAGTTACCATCTATATCAAACTTATCAGGGTCTTTAAAAAAGCCAGCCTTTCTATAAACTATGTAGCTTTTTATGCGCGCTTCACTAGGCTTGCTCCAAGAAAAGCTTGCTATGTTATTAACAAAAGACTTAGTAACTATAGTTGGAGTAGTAGGCTTAGGAAGGCTTCTTCCTTCAGCCGCACCAAAGCTAAGCTTGCTTTCTAGCTTATAGATATCAACTGCACTTACTTTATAAAAGCGTCTTGTGCCATCACTTTGCAAGTTATCAAGATAGCTATTACCCTTGACATTAGCAAGTAGGGAGTATGCCCCTTCAAGCGTGCTAGAGTAGTAGACGTTATAGCTTACTACATCTCTATCTTTAGACTTATCCCACTCTATATAAATCTGCTTTGGCCTATCATCACTAGCTTTTATATTAACTATAGGATCGGGTAAAAAGCGCGTTCTGCCTTCTAGTATATTACTTGGCAAAGAAAGACTTTTAGCAAAGCTTTGTGAGATAACCCTATAGTTATAAGAGGTACCATCTTCAAGGTCTTTATCAAAGTACTCACTTAAGAATCTATCTTTTGTAGTGCCTACTTTTATAAAAGCTTTCTTGCCATCTTTTAGCACTTCTCTTTCTATGATATAGCCAGTTACGCTTGGATTAGCAGAAGGGCTCCATATAAGCTTCACACTCCTTGCATAGTCCTTACTTGCATAAAAAAGAGTTACTGGGTCTATAAAGCTAGTAGTTGTGGCAACAGGCGTGCTTCGTGGACTTATACTGCCATCTCTTCCTATAGTAGAGATAGCGTAAACATATCTAGTCTGAGGGATAAGGTGTTTATCATAGTAGTGGGTGGCAAAGGGGTTTTTTACTATGGCTACTTTTTGAAACTCGCCTTTTGGGTTTTCTCTAAATATAACATAGCCATTAATCATCCTTACATCACTTGGGAGATCCCACTCAAAAGCTACTTCACTGACATCAGGCAAGATTCTAAGTTGATTGATAGTAGGAAGGCTTGGGTCTATCCTGTCTTTGATTCCAAAGGTGTTAAAAATATTGGCACAGGCTATAAAAAAAAGGGCAATGAAGGGGATTAAAGCATACTTTAATGTACCTACTATCTTAGCTATATACATGTTTTGCCCCTATCTTTTTTAAACCCATACTTTTAAAGCCTTTTATCATTAAAGTTCGCTATCTTCTAGCTCTTTTTGCCAATTCTCATAATCCTTACTTAATAAGTCTTTATAATCATCAAAATGTGAATCTATAAATTCTATCAAATCTTTTGGGAGACTGGCTTTAAAAATATGATTAGAATCTAATCTTAACATATAAGCATGTAGTAACATCCTAGTCTTAAAAGTCCTATCTTTGGGACCATACAAGCTATCTCCATAGATAAAACGATGTAAAGTGTTAAGATGCACTCTTATTTGATGAGTCCTGCCTGTAAAAATCCTAATGCTTATAAGTTCTAGATTCTCTTTCCCATCTTTGCCTAGGGCGATTTTTCTAAACTCGCTTTTTGCATAGCGCGCACTTTTGGCATTTCTAGCATTTTTATCAACTGCACTCATCTTTAGTCTATTATTAGGATTTCTTCCTATTAAACATTCAACCGTGCAGTTTTCTTTTAAAGGAGGTGAGATAATGGCTAGATAGATTTTAGCTATCTCTTTGTCTTTTAACTTTTGAGAAAGATAGGCATGGGTCTTATTATCCTTAGCTATCATCAAAGCGCCACTAGTGTCTTTATCTAGTCTATGGACTATACCAGCCCTTTCTTCACCACTAAAGTTTGAAAGGCTTATACCGCTTTCTTTTAGATACTCCACAAGGCTTGCTTCTTTTAGTGAGCTAGCAGGGTGCACGCTTATACCACTAGGCTTATTTATAACCATAAAGCCTTCACCTTCACCAAGTACTTCTAGCTTAAAGTCCTCTTTTAAAGGGTAGCTACTTTCTTCCTTAGGCAAGGCAAGCTTTGAGACACTTACTTCAGCTTTGGCTTTTAAAGGCGTACTAGCTTTTAAAGTCTTTTTATGGCTAGTTATAAGTCCTAGCTTTAAAGCCCTCGCCACATCACTCCTGCTTAAGCCTAAAATCTCACTTAAAGCTATATCTGCCCTCTTATAGTCTTTTAAAACACAAAAGCTAAAAATGCCATCTTTAAAATCTTCTTCAGAATCTTTTTTGGCTTCTTTAATAAAACCCACATCACTAAATGCTCTATCTATAAGACTTAAAGGAAGACTTAAGGACTTTAAGATCTCTTTTTCTTTAGTCCTGTGCTCTCCTTTATCTACTTCATGATCAAAGCCAAGTAGATGTAAAAGTGCATGTGTAAAAAGCAAAGCTATCTCATCTTGCAAACTGTGATCTAGCTTTTTACTTACATCATAAGCAAGATCTAGATTTATGATGATACTTCCCAAAAAGTCCTGTGTCTTTCCACTAGAATCTAAACTTACCTCATCTACAAAAGGAAAGCTTAAAACATCAGTTGCATAGTCTTTTTGCATATAGTTTTTATTCATCTCACGCATAGAAGGAGAATCTATAAAGATAAGCTCTACTAAAGTGTCTTTTAAAGGCGCACAAAGACTACCTATCTCTTTTAAACACTCTTCATTATAAATCACTTCGTTTTTATATAAATTTACCTCATTAGTAAGTTCTAAGTTTATGTCTAAGCTCATCATAGCAAGGCTAGCTCACACTCTAAATTGATGCCACTTTTTTCAAAGACTTTAGCCTTAGCTAGGTCTATAACTTCTAAGGCTATGTCTGGATTAGTCTCTTTTCCAGTGTTTACTAAAAAGTTAGCATGCTTTTCACTAAAGCCAACCCCTTTTACAAAAAAGCCCTTCATCCCCGCATCTTCTAAAAGCTTACCAGCGTAGTTTCCTTTTGGATTCTTAAAGCAGCTCCCACAAGTCTTACCCCCTGGCTGATTAGCCCTCATCTTAAGGCAGATAGCTTCTAAGTTTTTACTAAAGCCCGGTATTTTTAAAAACCTAGCTGCTAGTATCGCCCCTTTAGTCTTTAAAGCCCTATACTCAAAGTCTAGTTCTTCTTTTAAAACCCACTTGCCATTTATATTACAACTATGCAGCATGTTTGATATCTCATAGTCTTTCATGCCTGCATTCATCTTTATTAGTCCTCCAAGCTCACCTGGAAGATGGGCTAAAAACTCAGCCCCTATAAAGTTATGCTCTTTAAAGTACTTAAACATATCCCTACTTTTTACATTAGCCCCTATCTCTATAAGATTCCCTAAATCTAATATATGATCAAAGCCTTTTAAACTAGCAAGTTTTTCACCCCTATAAACCAAGATATTATTACCCCTACCTATGAAGTTAAACTTACCCAAGTAGTTTAAGCCTAGCTCTTTTAAGCCCTTATAGTCTATATCTAAGCCTAGCTCTTCTCTATCAAAGATCTTCACTTCTGCACTTATACCAAGACCAAGGCTAGAGTGCTTACTAAAGTCTACTAACATCAAGCACTTTTCACGAGATAATAGTTGGAATCATATTAATAAGCATCTTTGTGTAGTCAGTTAACATACTAAGCATCCAAGGCATAGTAAAGATTATCATAGCTATAACTGCTAATATCTTTGGGACGAAGGCTAAAGTCATCTCATTTATCTGAGTAGTCGCTTGAAATATACTTATCAAAAGCCCCATGATAAGTGCTACTAAAAGTATGGGTAAAGCTAGATAGAGAGTTATCTTATAAGTCTCTATGGCTAAAGACATAAGTTGAGATTCCATATGCTACTTACTCCTTGTTGCTTAAATGGGTTGTTTAAAGGCGGGCAGTTTCTTGTAATATAATAATATCTTTTTAAAGGGGATTAGATGCCACAAAGTGCTATAAAACAAACACAAGACATCCTAACAAAGCTTATATCTTATAAAACCATCACTCCTAATGAAGAAGGAATCTATACTTATATAAAAAGCTTACTACCAGAGTTTGAAGTTATAGCACTAGAAAAAAACGGCGTTAAAAACCTTTTTTTATATAAAAAATATGAAAACTCTAAAATCCACCTTTGCTTTGCGGGTCATATAGACGTAGTACCACCCGGTATTGGTTGGGCAAGTGATCCTTTTAGTCCCACTCTTAAAGAAGGCTTTATCTATGGGCGTGGGACACAAGATATGAAAGGGGGTATAGCTTGCTTTTTAAGTGCTTTGCGTTCTTTTTTAGATTCTAATAAAGAGCCAAAGCACACCCTTTCTATCTTGCTAACTAGTGATGAAGAGGGCAGGGCGATTGATGGGACTTTAGAGATGTTAAAACATCTAAAAGATATAGATTTTTTACCAACTCATGCCCTAGTAGCTGAACCAACTTGTGAAAAGATTCTAGGTGATAGCATAAAAGTAGGAAGACGCGGAAGTATAAATGGAACCCTAGAACTCTTTGGAATCCAAGGCCATGCTGCCTATCCAGAAAAGTGCAGTAATCCTATAGAGCTTATAGCCTCTAGACTTTCAAAGCTTGCAGGAGTTAAGCTTGATAGTGGAGATAGCTACTTTGAGCCTTCAAGACTTATCATCACAGATATGCACGCTGGCACTGGCGTAACTAACCTTACCCCTCAAAGCTTGCGCCTACTTTTTAACGTTAGAAACTCTACCCTTACTACAAAAGAAAGCATTAAAAACTATATAGATTCTATCCTTAGTGGACTTAACTACAAGCTAGAGCTAGAAGAAGCCTCACAAAGCTTTGTCTTAAAAGATGCTAAAAATAACGCCTTTGTAAAAGCCCTAAGTGCTTGTGTAAAAAAAGTATGTGATATAACTCCAAGCCTTAACACAAAAGGTGGCACTAGTGATGCTAAGTACTTTTCACGCTTTAATGTAGAAGTAGTAGAACTAGGAGTTATAAATGATAGAATCCATGCAGTTGATGAAAGAGTATCTTTAAAAGAGCTAGATTCTTTAACTAGCATTTATTACAACCTACTAAAGACCATCCCATGAAAATGACTTTTAAGCTTTATGCATCTTTTATCAAACAAGCCTACTTAGAGTTCATCATAGCCTATATAGTAAGTGTCATCATAGTGGCCTATGCTAACTTTGCTATGCACAAGTCTGGAGGGGCTGGAGTAAGTGCTATCATACTGCTAGTAGCTATTAGCATAGTTTTTGTAGCTTTACACGTAAAGTACATATTAAAGTGGTTTCATAGGGACTTTTTTACTAGAAGTGGTTATATAACTTTTATGATCCCTGCTTCTTTTAATACCTTAATCCTTAGTAGACTCCTAGCCTTACTTACATTTTATATCATAAGTATGATTATCATCTATCTTGAGTATAGCTACTCTTATAAAAGCTACTTTGCAAACTCTGAAAGCGTTTTAAGTTTTGTTAAAAGTGCTGTAACTTACTTTTTTGAAGTGGCTACATTTTGCTTTTTGATGGTAGCTTTTAGAGATAAGCGTTTTAAGATGATGTACTGTATAGGGGCTTTTGCGTTAATTTATATCTTTATATCAATTGGCCAGTTTAGCTTTATCTACTGGCGTGTAGATGAGCTTAATGGAGATGTTACAAGCTTTTCAAGCTTTTGGTATCAAGGTGCAAAATATATCTTTAATACCTACGTAGCAGCCATAGTTTTTTATATAGTGGCATTTTTTAGACTAAAAAGCTATGAGCTTTAAAAACTTAATCTTTATCTTTTTAGCTTTTATAAGCATTTTTGCTAGCCCTCTTTTTGGGCTAGACCTTCTTCTTCTAAAGCCTTATAAACAAAGCTACATTAATGATATAAAAAAGTATCTTGTAAGTGAAAAGCTTGATGGTGTGCGTGCCTTTTATGATGGTAAAAACTTACTTAGTAAAAATGGCAATGACTTTAACTTTAAAACTTCTTTCATGCAAGGCTTTCCGCCTTTTAGGCTTGATGGCGAGCTTTACTCTAAAAAAGATAGTTTTGAAGGCATAGTTAGCATGGTAAAAACAGCTAGTCCTAATCACAACTTAAAATACTATGTCTTTGATGTGCCAGATGCTAAAGGAAGCTTAAGTGAAAGACTAGAAGTATTAAAAGACTATCTTAAAAAGCATAAAGTGCCTAATATCATAGTGATAGACCAAGTAAGGCTAACTAGTTTTAAAGCACTAGATTCCATGCTTAAAGACATAAAGGCTAAAGGAGGAGAAGGCTTAGTTATAAGAAAAGATAAAGCACCTTATACTACTTTTAGAAATGATTTTAACCTTAAGCTTAAGCCCTTTTTAGATGCTGAGTGTAGACTACTTAACTACACACTAGGGATAGAAGCTTTTAAAGCTGGCAAAGGTGCCATGGAGTGCAAGATGGAATCTAATCTTACTTTTAAGATAGGCTCAGGCTTCACTAAAGCCTTAAGAAAGAATCCTCCAGCCCTAGGCAGTCTTATAACTTATAAGTACTACTCTTTAACTAAAAACAAGATTCCAAAACACGCGGTATTTTTAAGGGTTAGAGAGGTTGAGTAAAGACACTTTTAAAACCCTATATTAAAGTATCTAACAAAGTTTAGATTTATAAAGTAGCTATTCATCAAGTAGGTTTGATTAAGCTCACCACCATTTTCATTAGGTATGCTTCTTTGGTCTTGCAAAGTAGCTAGACCTATCTTAGTAGTTAACTCTACCCTATAGCCTTTTATATTAGCCCCAAGACCAAGGATTGCAAAAGGAAGGGCGCCACTTGCTTCAGTCCTAGAGCTTATAAGTCCAAAGCTAAAACCTCCTATGCCATACATCTGAAAGCTTTGTAAGGGCAAAAAAGTAACTAAGCCTTCAACCCCTGCATCTAATAGCATAAAAAAACCTGAATAAGGCTGCTTATTTAAAACACCTCTAAGATAGTTTGCATCAAAGCCAAAAGATGCTCTAAATCCTATAAATCTATTCATAAAAGCCATATAGCCAACACCCGCATCTAGCCCAAAGCTGCCGCTATAGCCTGTATAAGTGCTAGTTTGTGCTGTTATGTCTAAGTTTCTAGTTTTGATGTTATTTATATTTGAACTAAGACCTGCTTTGTAAAAAAGACCAGAAGGAGGCGCTTCTATCCCAAAGGCACTAAGCCCGCTAAGACTTAGTAAACTAAGGCTTAAAAAAGCACTAGCTAGTGAAGCTTTAAGTGAGATCATATCGCTACTTTATGGAAGAGATTTAGTGCATTTTGCGTGCTTGTAGCAACCACTTCTTTAACTTCTAGCTTTTTAAGACTTGCTACTTTTAGGGCTATTAGATCAAGGTACTTGCTTTCATTTCTTTGACCTCTATAAGGAGTTGGGGCTAAAAAAGGTGCGTCAGTTTCAAGTAAGATCTTATTTGAATCTAAATTAGCGATTACTTCTTGGAGGTTTAGTGCGTTTTTAAAAGTACTTACTCCTCCTATGCCATAGTAAAAGTTTTCTTGGAAGTCTAAAAGCAAAGGGTTCGCATTAAAGCAGTGAAAGACGCCTTTTATAGTGGGGTAATCTCTTAAAATCCTAGCCATATCTGTGCTAGCTTCAAAGTCAGTTTTAGCATCCCTTACGTGTAAGATGACTGGCAAGTTATGCTCTAAGGCAAGCTCTAGCTGGTATCTAAAGTACTTTTCTTGCTCCTCTTTATACTCCTTAGTATAAAAGTAGTCAAGCCCGCACTCACCAACTGCTACGCACTTTTCATGAGTTATAAACTTCTCTAAAGCATCTTCATCAAAGTCTTTTATATCGTTTGGATGGATTCCTACTGCGAAGTAAACCCCTTTATTATTTTGTGCTATCTCTATAGCACGAGGCAGAGTTTTTATATCAGCACCCGGGATGATAAAAGCCCTTACGCCTGTAAGTCTTGCATTTTCTAAAACAGCTTCTAAGTCTGGCTCAAAGTCTTTAAAGTCTAGGTGTATATGAGTATCTATCATGGCTATATCTCTTTAGTATTTGGTTAGTAAAAAGGCTAATTTTATAATAAAGATACCTAAGCTAGTGGTCATAAAATCCTTTTTTAAAAGGATTTTATATTTTTTAATATTTTCTTTTCATTCTTACACTATAAAGCTTAAATATATTAGTCCATATTACACAATCATGTGCAAGAAGGTATTTAGATTAGCATGGCAATTAGATATTTTTAATTCTATATTCCAACATCTTCTTTATAGCGCTTTTACAAACAACAATCTTTTAAATTCTATCTTTTTAGATTTATGGCTTCTTTTGTTAAATCATCTCCAGTAGTAAAAGCCTTAGCATTCATAGAGTAGCCTCTTTGCATAAGGATTAAATCAGTTAAAGCAGTGCTTAAATCAACATTACTTGTCTCAACATAGCCTTGCATAATCTTGCCATTTTTCAGGTTAGAATCTTCATCCCAAACTAGCTTAGGATCCCCACTAGCAAGACCTTGCTGCCCATTAATAGTCCTTGGGTCAAGGGCGAAAAGATTCCCACCTACTTTTTTTAATCCTTGGTCATTTGCAAACATAGCAAGACCAACTCTTCCTATAGCTTCATTTTGACCATTGCTAAAACTAAGGCTGATTATCCCTTCATCATTAATCCTAACATCCCTTAACTCGCCTCTATCTTTTCCATCTTGCTTAGTCTTATTAATCCTAGAATCTGCATAGCTTTTATTAGTGCTATCTTTTAAGCTATAAACTATATCTTTGTTGTCTAAAAAAGGTATATCTAAGTCTTTAGCTATAACTTTTCCATCTTTATCAAAGCTTATAACACCTTCTGTATAGCCTTTAGAGACCATCATATGATCGCCTCCAAACTCATATATAGCACTTCTAGTATTCCAAGTTTCTGGTGTCTTTTGAGGTCCTGTATCATCGCCACTATTAACTAAAAGATAATCTGTCCTTAAAGCATACTTCTTCCCACTAGCATCAAAAACTTCCGTAGTGGTGCTATAAGTTGGGACATTTAAGTTAATCCCCAAAACGCTCTCACCCTTAGCAAAATTATCATTACTACCATTTAAGCCTAGCCTTTCAAAAAGCCTGCCACTTACTTTGATTTTCAAAGTATCATCATCAGAGTTTTTTAAAACTAAAGTACTTTTTGGGTAGATAGCCCCTTTAGCATCACGGCTTAAGTCTAAGTCAAGCCCTGTATCTCTTTGTATAAGATACTGAAGCTGACCTATGGTGTGAAACTTATTTTCCGAAGAAGTGCCATCTCCATAGCTATACTTAAACTCCTTACTAACGCCATTTTTATCTGTGATAGTTATAGTTCCATCACTATAAGCACTTGGATTAAGCATATCTTTTTCAGTATTAGCTATAGCGTTTAAGTCTTGGTTAAAAAACCTTGCTTCATTAAATACCTTGCCTTCAGTATAAGCGTTTACTATGCTTTTAAAGTTTTTAGTCCTATTTAGATTAACACTTAGGTCAACTTTAGTAGTTTCAACTGGCGCGTAACTTATATCAGGTGGAATAGCTATAGGCTTCATAACCCCAGTTGCTAGCTTTTTCAGGTCACCTTCTGGGTCTTGGCTGGCTTTAAAAGTGTCATTTTGAATCTTTCCTAAATTAACCCCATAAAGATAATAGCCTTGAGGATTTACCAAGTAGCCATCACTGTCTAGGCTAAAGTCGCCATTTCTAGTAAAAAAGTTTTGATCTGGAGAGCTTTCTTTATAGCCTTTTTTATCTATCTCAAAACTACCATTTTTATCTTTTCCAACTACTAGCCAGCCCTTACCAGTAAAAGCTACACTAGTTGGATTATCAACCTTTCTTAAGTCGCCTAGCTTAGTATCTATATTATTACTTCCGCCTGTGACGCCATAGCTAAAGTCATTATTAGTCACAGTACTAGAGTTCATGGAATCTAGATTCCTAGAAAAGAGAGTTTTAAACTCAGGAGTATTAGCCTTATAGCCATTTGTATTAACGTTAGCTATATTATTAGAGATACTATCTAAGCCGAACTGATGGGTTTTTATCCCAGAGACTGCGTTTAATAAAGTGTCATTCATATCTTTGAAAACTCCCTGTCTTACTTACGTTTATAGAAAAGCAAAAGCCGTGCCTTTTGGAGTTTTGGATTTGTGGTAATTAGATATTTCTAGATTTTATGGAATCTAATTTTTTATAGTTTTAGATTCTATATTCCAATATTTTCTTTTTTTATTATTTATTGCTTATATATTTTTTTAAATCAAAACAAGACTTTAGGCTTGTAGTTTAATAGATGATAGCGCCTTTGGTTTAAAAAGCTAAGTTCTATAAAACTAAAAAATTTTTAAATATCTAGTTACTAATACTTACTATTTAAACCTTTACTTGGCTTTGAAGGCTAGAGCTTAGTGGGCTTATGTTAAGAGGATTTTTAATACTACTTAGTGGGTCTTTATCACTGCTAGTATTAGAATCTGAACTAGTTGTATCTGCTACCTTAGGGCTATTAGCAGAGTGTTTTTTAGCCTCTTGTGCTTGCTTTTTATTTAGCTCTTCTATCTTCCTTATGCCTTCTTCTTGGGCTAGATCTCTAAGAGAATGAGTAGTATGAGGTGCTATAGCATCTAATGGCTTAGTGCTAGATGCACTCTTATCTGGCATCACAGGGCTAGTTTTATGTGAGATATTATCCGCAAGATTAGCCTTTGACAAAGGCACTTCTTTTAAAGTATCTTTAGCTGCTAGCTTAGAATCTATAACATCTACTGGCTTAGCAGCTAGGGCTTCATCTAAGCTTTTAACTTCTTGCTTTAAGGCTTCTAAAGACTTATTTTGATTAATAGCATGAGGTGGATAAAACTCCATAGCACTTTTTAGTGGCAAGACTAGCTCACCTAGTCTCATTAAAGGCACTCCCTTATCAAAGATGATACTTTGTATCTCACCACGTCCGAAGCGAGTTTCATTATACTTATTAGTGTGTTCATCAAGGTTATACTTTGCTACTATCTTGTAGTTTCCTTTAGGGACTTGCTTGCCGTTGTTATCAACACCATCCCAACTAAAGTCTAGATAGCCTTTTTGGTTGTTTTTAGAATCTAGGGATATAGTTTTTACTATGTCGTTATTTTTATCTAGTATCTCTATACTTGCTTTACCCTTACTTGCATCTATCTTATCATCAAAGTAAAGAGAGAAGTTAACCTTATCTCCTTTAAAATCTATACCCATAACGTCAGTTTCAGCTATCTTTCCTATCATAGAAACTGTATTCATAGAGTTGCTTTGTGCAGCTTGTGCCATGCTTTTAGCACTTTCTTTCATGCCTTTATCAAGCTCTTCTAGGCTTTTTTTCATCTGCCCTTGGAAGTCTCTAAGGCTTGCATTAGTCTCTTGAGTGCTTTTCATAGCAGAGGCTACTTCTTTCATAGCCTTTTTGTTTTCTTCTTGCATCTCTACTTGAGTTAACTGGGCAGTTTGAGAGATGATCTTATCAGTCTCCATGGGCGCAGTAGGGTCTTGGTTTTTAAGCTGCTCTAAGAAAAGCTTCATAAAAGCATCAGTATCCATGTCATTAGTTAGCTTGGTAGAGTGCTCTTTTTTCTTCTCAGCCTGTGCTGCTTCAAAGCCTGTGACCTTGTTTAAATCTATAGCCATGTGATGTCCTTGACTTTAGTAGTAAAGACTACAAGCTATATTTGTTCCATCTGCTCTCTTATATAGATTTTTGCTTCTTCTATATCACTAGGTAAGGTTATAGGTCCTTTAAAATAATAATCTATAGTACAAAAAGGCTTAGGTATGCTAAATCTATCCCAAGTCCTTAACTCCCAAGTCTTAGAAGACTTAACCACGCAAAGATAGATGGGCACTTTTGACTTTAAAGATAAAACTATAGCCCCTTCTTTTACATCGTGATAAGGTCCCTTTGGTCCATCAGGAGTTATAAATAAGTCCTTGCCATCTTTTAGTACTTTAAGAGATTGAATCATAGCTTTTAAGCCATCTTGATTAGTGCTTCCTCTTATAGATCTAAGCTTAAAAAGGCTTAATGTTTTTTCTATCAAGTCCCCATCACCATGAGGGCTAGTGATAAAGTAAAGGTCTTGAATCTTTTTAACCTTGTCATATAAAAAAGGCATCATCAAAAAGTTACCATGCCAGCAGATGGCTATGAAGTTAGATTCTAAAGGATCTAAGTGGTATCTTTTTTTAGAACTAATATATATAAGCCACATAAGTATATAAACTAGTGGAGGGGCTATCGCTCTTAGAATCTTTTTTTTAAGTCGTTTTAGCAAGGGGTTCCATAAAGAGTAGCATTTTTAGCATGAGTGACTTTTACGTTCACAAACTCGCCTAAGTTTATAAACTTACCTTCTATTTTAACTAAGCGGTTTGTATCACTTCTGCCTTCACTAAAGGTTTCTACTTCACTTTGCTTGTTATTTTCTATTAAGATTTTATGAATCTTGCCTAGTTCAAGCTGTGAGTTCTCAGTTAGTATCTTTTTATGTAGGTCTTGAAGTCTTTGAAGTCTTTCTTTTGCCACTTCTTTGCTAACTTTACCTTCTTCCCAAGTGCTAGCTGGAGTAAAAGGGCGAGGTGAGTAGATAAAGCTATAAAGAGTATCAAATCTAACATACTCTAAAACCTTCATAGATTCTAAAAAGTCTTCTTCACTTTCACCCACAAAGCCAACTATGATATCTGTGCTGATACCAACATCAGGCAGTAGCTTTTTAAGATAGTCTATACGGTTTAAATACCACTCTTGGCTATAGCCTCTTTTCATAGACTTTAAGATCTTAGTTGAGCCAGACTGCAAGGGGATATGGATACTTTTGCACACTTTAGGATTTTTAGCAAACTCTTCTAAAAACTCATCATCCATATGCAAAGGATGAGGACTAGTAAAGCGTATCCGCTTTAGTCCTTCTATCTTAGCTAGCTCACTTAAAAGCTTAGTAAAGTCTACTTTTGGGTGCTCTATACTAAATCTCGCACCATAATTATTAACATTTTGCCCTAGTAAAAGCAGCTCTTTTACACCCTTACTGGCTAATTTTTCTGCTTCTTTAAGTAGTAAATCCATAGGGATAGATATCTCTTTACCCCTAGTATGAGGAACTATGCAGTAAGCACAGTGTTTATCACAACCTATGCTTATATTTAAAAGGGCTTTGTAGCTTGAGTTTATATTTTGAGAAAACATATAAAGGCTATCATCATAGTTTAAGTCTACTTCAACAGCTTTTGGCTTATGGATGATAGTGCTAATCTTAGATATATTTCTAGCACCTAAGACAAAGTCTACATTTTTAGATCGTTTTAGTATCTCTTCTCCTAAGGCTGAAGCTGTGCAGCCACAGATTCCAATCTTAGCGTCTTTTTTTTTCATCTTATGAAAAACGCCTATCTCACTAAAGAGTTTTTTTTCTGGTTTTTCTCTAACTGAGCAAGTATTTATTAAGATTAAATCAGCTTGAGAAGCGTCATCTGTTAAAGTGTAGTTTTCTTTTTCTCTAAGCTCAGCTATTAGATGTTCACTATCTCTAACATTCATAGCACAGCCAAGCGTTTCTATATAAAGCTTTTTTGAAGGACTAAAGTCCTTTAAGTGTTGCATAAAGCTAGCCCTTATAAAAGGTGAAGCTCATATATATAGTCTTTTTCATCAAGACCATACTTTATCTCACGTAAAAAGCAAGTCTTACCCTTTGAAGTTAAAGTAGATATAGCTTTTTTAAGATCTTTGTCGCTGTTATCTTTGTCAAGATAAAAAATCTTACCTCTTTTGTGTTCATTTGCCACTTTTAAGATATCAGCAAGTGATTGAATCTTACAGTCTTGTTTTAAGTCCGTTCTAGCTAGTTTTAAGTCCATAAATCTTTCCTTTTATACATCTAAATTTTTAACATGTCTTGCATGCTCTTGGATATAACGTCTCCTAGGCTCTATCTCATCACCCATGAAGATATTAAATATCTCATCTGTAACTTCATCATCTTCTATTTTTACTTGTAAAAGCGTTCTATTAGTTGGGATCATAGTAGTCTCCCAAAGCTGCTCTGGGTTCATCTCACCTAGACCTTTATAACGCTGTATGTAAGCACCTTTTTTAGCACTATCTTCTATCTCTTCTAAAGTCTCTATCATATCTTTAGAATCTAAAAAGTGAAGATCTCTAGCTTTTAACTTTTGAAAGATGTTTTTAGATTCTATAAAAGTTTTATCATAAAAAAGCTCTCTATTAAGCTTTATCTCACTTAGTCCAAGGCGAGTTTGTACAAAGAGTATCACGCTGTGCTCATCTTTATGAGTATTTAAGATATTAAAATCTTTTGACTTTAAAAACTCTATAAGTTTAGATTCTAAGTTAGCATCTTCTAAATTTAAGTCATTTTCAACTAAGAATCTTAAAACCTCTTTAGTAAAGAAACGTTTTTCTAGGTCATTTAGATTAAGTCTGTAATAAGCAATTAGTTTTAATATATCTATTAAGTCTTTACTTCCAACACCTTTAAACTCATAGTTTTCTATCCCATTTTCTATTAAAAACTCACTTAAGTTTTTATCGTCTCTAAGATAGATTTCTTTCTTACCTTTTTTATATCTATAAAGTGGAGGTTGGGCTATATAGATATGACCTTGTTCAACCAAAGGCTTAAAATATCTATAAAAAAATGTCATTAATAAAGTTTGTATGTGAGAGCCATCTACATCAGCATCTGTCATAATGATGATTTTATGATATCTAAGCTTTTCGATATTAAACTCTTCACCTATCCCACAGCCAAAAGCAGTTATCATATTTTTTATCTCTTCTGATTTTAGTATGGAATCAAGGCGAGATTTTTCGACATTTAGTATCTTTCCTCTTAAAGGGAGTATGGCTTGATAGACCCTATCTCTTCCTTGCTTAGCTGAGCCTCCTGCACTATCACCTTCTACAAGATATATCTCACAGATACTTGCATCTTTACTTTGACAGTCAGCTAGTTTACCGGGCAATGTAGCAACAGATAAGGAATCTTTTTTACGAGTTAAATCACGTGCTTTTTTAGCAGCCTCCCTACCACGTGCTGCAACTACTGCTTTTTGAAATATCAGCTTTGCTTGTATAGGATTTTCTTCAAAAAACTTATTTAGTTTTTCATAAGTTAGTTTTTGAATGATTGGCTTTATAAAAGAGCTTCCTAGCTTACCTTTAGTTTGCCCTTCAAACTGAGGCTCCATAATCTTAGTTGATATGATACAAACTAGTCCTTCTCTAACATCATCGCCAGTTACTTTTACATCTTTTTCTTTAGAGCTGGCATTAGATTCTATATAGTTTAAGATAGCACGGCTTAGTCCAGCCCTAAAGCCTGCTTCATGCGTCCCACCTTCTATAGTTCTTATATTATTAACAAAGCTTAGTAGCTTTTCATCATAGCCTTCATTATAAGCTAGGGCTACTTCTATCTCAGTATCGTTTTCATTAGCTTCAAAAGTTATGATTTCTGAGATAAGTGGACGTTTGTTTATATCTTCAACAAACTGTTTTAAACCACCTTCAAACTTATAGTTTTCACGTAGTCCAGTTTCTTCATCGATAAACTCAATTTCGATTCTACGGTTTAAATAAGCCATCTCTTTAAAGCGTTTTATTAAAACAACTGGATCAAATCTCACTACTTCCATGATCTCATCATCAGGGAAAAACTCTATAGTAGTTCCAGTCTTTTTAGTAGTACCTATAACTTCTAGGGCACTTGTTGGTATACCTTTAGCAAACTCTTGTCTATAAGTTTTACCTTCTTTGTAAATTGTCATTATTAGCTTTTTAGAAAGGGCATTAACTACTGAAACACCAACACCGTGTAAGCCTCCAGAAACCTTATAAGTATCTTTATCAAACTTACCACCAGCATGGAGCACTGTTAAAACTACAGTTGCAGCCGGTAAGTTTTCAGTTGGGTGCATATCTACTGGAATCCCACGACCGTTATCTTCAACTATAGCACTGCCTTCTTTTGTAAGAGTTATCTTTATCTTAGAGCAAAAGCCAGCCATAGCCTCATCTATTGAGTTATCAACTACTTCATAAACCATATGGTGAAGCCCATTAATATTAGTATCACCTATATACATACCCGGACGTTTTCTGACCGCTTCTAGTCCTTTTAAGACTTTAATATTGCTAGCTTGATAGTCATTCATTGTGTGATGTCCTTATGATTAGTTAATAGCTAAGTTGATGAAGAGTTCTAAAAAGTTTTGATCTTTTATCAAAAATGGTTTATTTTCACTTTCAAAGTAGAAGTTTATAAACTCATTATCTATCTGCGATATACAGTCAAATATATGAGATACATTCATGCCGATTGAAAAGTCTTCTTTAATATCAGTTTTAGTATCTATAGCTATATTAGCTGAAGAGCCATTTACTCCGCTAAGTGATTTTAAGATTATTTCTTCAGGTTTAAAAGTAACTATTACTTTATCAGTTAAAACTAGTACTTTTTTTAGCCCTTGAATTAGTTCTTCTTTTTTTACTTTTACTTGGGTTAACTCAGTCTTAGGAAGTGCTTTTTTATATTCTGGAAAGTTTGCATTAATTAGCTTTATATAAAGCTCTATGTTATTACCTACAACACCTACCATGTCGTTAATTTTTATATTATTTTCTTCATTTATAGCTGAGTGTAGATATAAAGTAAAGTCATTATTAAAAACTTTTATAACTTCATTTATACTATTTTTTGAGATTATGATATTAAAGGGCTCTTTATCACTTTTTATCTCATTTTCAACTATTGCTAGCCTTTTGGAATCTGTTGCAACTATATCTAGTTTGTTGTCATTGAAATCTAAAAAGATTCCTTGCATAGCAGGGTGTACTGAAGTTGAAGAGGAGTTACAAGCATGTAGGACTTTTTGTATAGACTTTACTAAAAGGGTGTTTTCTACATTTAGTTTTTCCATATCTTCGTAGTGGTATTTAAAAGCTTTGCTTTGATGTGCGTAAATTGGCAGTTTTATCTTGCTTCTACCTTGCTTTATAACTACATACTCACCAAAAAGATCTATACTTATATCCTCATTAGAAAAAGATCTAATAGTGTTAAATAAAAGCTCACCATTTATCGCACAGATGAATTCTTCATTACTATTACTTTTAAAGTCTTTTATATCTATGAAGCTTCTTATGTAGATTACTTGATTATAAGCTTCTACTACTAACTTTGCATTTTCTATTCTTAAGAATATATTAGAAGTTATCTCAATAACTTTTTTGTTTAATGCATTTTGTGAGTTTGCTAGAGTGTTTTCAAATAGATTCTTATCTAGTTTTATACTCGCTTTTGAAACTTCCATTTTTTCTCCTATATAGATATATAAATATATATTAGTAATAGTATGTGTGTGAATTATTTCTAATATTCTAACTTTTTTTTGTTTAAAACATCTATTTTATGTGTTTTAAAGTGAAATATCTTTTAGTTTTAACCTGTGCCAAACCCTATTGTTTTAATCACTTTTTACTCACACATTACTCACGTATGTAATTGTTTGAATTTAGCTTTTAGCTTTTTATCTGGCTTATTATTTCATTTATTATCATTTTTGTTTGTTCATTTTCTTCTATCTCTTTGGCTATGGTTTTCATTTGTTTGCTAACTGAGCTATGATCTTTCATATTTAGCTCTTTGGCGATACTTGGCATACTTTCATTAACTAGGCTTCTTAGTATGTAGACACAGACCTTTCTTGCAAAGGCTATATTTTTTAGTCTCTTTTTAGATTTTAGATCCATAGGCTTTATGTTTAGATTCTGACAGACAGCTTTTATAATATTAGCTGTTGTTATTTTGTCTTTATTGTTTGTGTTTTTATTATCTAGGGATCTTTTTACCATGTTTATGTCTATTTTTTGTTCAGATATTAAGCTCATAGTTTTTATCTCTGAGATTATCCCTTCTATCTTTCTTATATTTGAACCCATATTATTTGCTATATAGTCAATGATATATTCATCAATATTTATTCTATTAAGCTCACATTTTTGCCTTATGATATCTATTTTTACACTTATCTCAGGGGGGAGTATTTGAGTTATAAGAGAGCCTTCGATGCGTGATTTAAGTCTATCTTTAAGTCCTATCATCTCAGCAGGAGAGACATCACTAGTCATAACTATCTTTTTTTTATCTTTTTGAAGTTGTTCAAAAGTATGAAAAAATTCATCTTGAATCTTTTCTTTAGCTTTAAAAAAAGCTATATCATCAATTAGTAAGTAGTCGCAATTTCTATATCTTTCATGAAAAAGATCCATAGTTTTTGTGCTTAGTCTTTTCATGTAGTCGTTTAAAAACATCTCTGCAGTTATAAATATAACTTTAGATTCTGGTTTATTTTCAGTGACATACTTTCCTATAGCATTAAGAAGATGGGTTTTTCCAAGACCAGTGTTGCCATAGATTAAGACAGTCTTCCAGTCATAGTTGCTAACCATGGCTATATCTTTACATACATTATAGGCAGCATTATTGCTCTTTCCTACTACAAAGTTATCAAAGGTTAAAAGATCACTTAAGTCATTATTATTAGCTTTTGTTCCAAAGGGTTTAGATTTAGTAAAGGTTTTATTAGCTTTTACTTGTATGGTAATCTCAGCTTTTACATTAGTAGTCATTTCTACAATGTTAAGCATCTTTTCTAAGTAGTTTTGCCTTATCCAGTTTGCTATGAAGATATTTGGTGTGTCAAATATTATAATAGATGCTCCAGAGTTGTTTTTATCATACTTTAGAGTGCTTAGATACTGCTCATACTCTTGTTTTGGAATCTCACTTTTTAGTTTTTTTAGTATTTCATCCCCATTCATTGCTTCTTGCCTTAATGTAAACTTGTGATATCGTTTTTATATAGTATAAAGTTTGTTCTAAATATCAAATAAAATATGTGACTAACTGATATTTTTATGTGACTAATATGTGAATAATTAGTAAAAAATATGTGACTAACTAGTAAAAAATATGTGATAAAACAGTGAGTAACTAGCAAAAACTTATCTTACTACTATAAGTAAGCCTAGCTTGTTTAGTGCCTAATATTTGGGGGTTTAAGAGTATTAAATTTTGATATTAGGTTTTAATATTTATCATGTATAAGGTGATGTGGTAGATAGTTTTAGATTCTATAAGTTTATAGAATCTATTTTTTACTAAAGTATATTTCATCTATTTTTAGTTAAAAAACTAGAAATATTTAAAGTGGTATATTAAGAAAGTGTTTTGATAAATTAAAATTTTAAAATAGTAGATTTTCACACATCAAGGCTTTAAAAGGAGATACGTGACTATACTAGGCATAGACCCCGGCAGTAGAAACTGTGGCTATGGGGTTATAAAAGTAGAAGATAAAAAGCCTAGTCTCATAGATGCAGGTATCATAAAGATAGAAACTAGGATTTTACAGCATCAAATAAGCGAGTTTATAGAAGGAATTGACCTAATCTTAAAAAGTAACCCCATAGATGAGGTGGCTATAGAAGATATATTTTTTGCCTATAACCCAAAGACTGTTATAAAACTAGCTCAGTTTCGAGGTGCTATAAGTTTAAAAATCCTCCAAGATGTAGGTAACTTTTCAGAGTACACTGCTTTGCAGGTTAAAAAAGCTTTAACTGGTAATGGCAAGGCTAGCAAGGAGCAAGTGGCATTTATGGTTAAGCGTATACTTAATTGCAACTTTAGCTCTAAGTTCCTTGATGTAACTGATGCCTTAGCTGTAGCCCTTACTCACTTTAATGCTAGAAGGTTTTAAAAAGTTTTAGATTTATTAACCCCTCTTATCAAAACAATAAAAAGCAAAGCTTGATGGCTAAGCCTAAGCCTTAAAAAAGAAAAGAGTTTTTAAGGATGTTTGGTTTGAATATAGAATCTAAAAATATTTAATCTAACAAATCCTTATAAAGTCTAGCCCTTAACCTTACTATATCAAAGTCATCTAGCTTATCTATAGGCTTACTTAAATCAAGTCTTATACCTTCCATAAGGTCTTTTTTATTATCTATCTCACAGTAAAAGTTTATATCTATGTAATTATTTGTTGTTATAACTTCTATGCTTTTATTGGTCTTAGTATTAGGAGTAAAGCTTACAAAGTTTGAAAGCTCAGCTTGCAAGGCTAGTGCTACACTAGAGTTAGAATCTATACCCTTAGTCTTAAAACTAAACTCTGGCTTTTGTAGTATAAGACTATATAAGTTATCAATCTTACTTAGATTTTCATAGTGTAGTCCAAGGCTTTGTAAGGTGAGGTTGGCACTTAAAGCCTTTTTAGCTAGCTCTTTAAACTTATCTCTATCTTTTAGTCTAACTCCACAAGCAGTGTTTAAAGCAAGTGCCTTAGTAGAGTAGCTTACTACTTTGTCACTTAGCTGTTTTTCTAGGCTAAGGCGACTAAGGTGTACTCTTATAAAAACTACTCTTTCTCCATTAAGCTTTATGTACTTGATAGTATCTACTTCTATATTTTTTAGATTCCTCGCCTCTGTGCTTAGGACTATGTTTTGAGTTTGTTTGCTAGAAGTTATGCCATTTTCTGTGTTAGCTAGGAAGTTTTGACTTGACTTAAGGCTTACATCTATGCTGCTTACTAGGTCTTTTATAGCACTTTTTTTAGCATCTTCATAGTTTGCCCCAGTTGCCATGCCATAAAGAAAGGCTGGGTCTTTTGGGGGATTAAGACTATTAAAAGTATTACTGCAAGCTATAAACACTAAAGCTATGATGACTAAAAAGACACTTTTCATATTCGCCATCTCCTTGGCTTAGATTTTTTGTGCTTTGCTAGTATATAACATGCTACAATCTTTGCTAGTGCCAAAGAGCGTTTATGTGCTAACTTAAGTAAAAACATCAAGCGTGTTTTAGTATAAGAATCTTAAGATTAAGGATGTGCATGTTGCAAGTTAAAGATTTAAAACTTTTAAGCATAAAAGACTTTGCAAATGAAAATATTTTTGTCTTAGAGCTAGAAGGTCTAGCTAGTAAGATCTGGCATGAGTGTTATAAAGGCATATTAAGCAATGCCCAGATTGACTACATGTTAGAAAACTTTTATAGCAAAGAAAGTTTATTAAAAGCCTTAGCTGAAGGCTATGTTTTTTATATCATACAAAAGCAGCATGTTAGTCTTGGATATCTTGGCTTAAAGGTTGCAAAGTGTGACTTTGTAGATGAGGTTAAAAGTAGCTGTAAAAAGTCAGTTTTTATAGATAAGCTTTATATTAAAAAAGAGCATAGAGGAGAGAAGATAGCTTATAAGCTTTTAAAAAGTTTAGAAGAAAACTTTCAGATACTTTGGCTTTATGTTAATAAAAATAATGTCTCTGCTATAAGTTTTTATGAAAAGTTTGGGTTTAAAAACATTTACTCAGTTAAAAAAGATATAGGTGGGGGCTACTTTATGGATGATTATGTTTATGTCTATGAGGGTTAGAATCTTTTTTCTATCTAGCTTCTTTTTGCTTTTATGTTCTCCTTTTTTAAAAGCAGATTCTTTAACTTTGCATAATGAAAAAGTGATTAAGGCCTTTGCTAAAGCCCCACCAAAAAATATGGGCTTTATAGGAGTTTATGCAGAAATCCCAGCTCTTTTTGACAACTGGGACAAGGTTAAAGGTCTTGGAAGCTATGGCTTTTCTAGTGATTTAGTAAAAGCTAGCCTTAAAAACCAAAAGCTAGTAAGGTTTAGTGACTCCCACTCTGAAGCACTAAATGCTGAGTTATTAATAAAGCTTGATATGAACTTTCTTGTCTTATATGGAGGTGCACCTAAGCTAGATTATCTCTATGACAAGCTTCATATTAATACCTATCTTACAAACTGGTCTAGCGTAGAAGATGTTATGAGTGATATTAAAAACTTTGGAAGCATCTTTCATGAGGAGCAAAAAACAAAGGACTTTTTAGATGAAAGTAATGCAATCTATCATCTAATAGATTCTAAAACTAAAGGCTTAAAAAAGCCTCGCGTTGCTTATATCTTTCGTGAGGTTAATATAGTTAGT
Source organism: Helicobacter sp. 11S02629-2 (assembly GCF_002272875.1). Lineage (GTDB taxonomy): Bacteria > Campylobacterota > Campylobacteria > Campylobacterales > Helicobacteraceae > Helicobacter_I. The sequence continues at coordinate 91,601 of NZ_MLAN01000002.1, read as the reverse complement.
GGAAGAGGAGGGCTAGATAGCTCTATATTAAAGTACGCAAAAGTTAATAATATAGCCCTGCCTTATGTCGCTTCAAATCGCGGCTATATAGAGTTAGAAAGGCTTATAAAACTAGATCCTGACTACATATTTATATGGTGGATAAGTGCTTTAAGTCCAAGTGACTTATATAAAGATAAAAGGCTTAGAGATATGAAAGCTATCAAAGAAAGGCATGTTTTTAGGATGCCGGGCATTGATCTAGGGGGGCCAAGGATGGCATTAATCTCTCTTTTTGTAGCAAGCAAGACTTATCCTAGTGCTTTTAAAGATGTAGACTTAAAAGCCCTTGAAAGAAGCTACTATGATAAACTTTTCCCTAACATTGATAGATCTAAAATCCACTATATCTTTAACTAAAGGACTAACCCCATGCTTACAAAACGCATCATCCCTTGCCTTGATATAAAAGAAGGAAGGGTGGTAAAAGGAGTAAACTTTGTAGGGCTAAAAGATGCTGGTAGCCCTCTAGAAGTCTCAAAACGCTATAACGAGATGGGGGCAGATGAGCTAGTGTTTTTAGATATAAACGCAAGCCATGAAAAGCGAAGTGCCACTTTAAGCACTATAGAAGAAGTCGCAAGTAATGTCTTTATACCTTTGACCATAGGAGGGGGTATATCTTTGATTGAAGATATATCTGTGCTTTTAAATACTGGCTGCGATAAGATAAGCCTTAACTCTAAAGCCTTAGAAAATCCTAGCCTTGTAAAAGAAAGTGCTAAAGTCTTTGGAAGCTCTTGCACGGTTGTAGCAGTAGATGTAAGGTGGGATGGGAGTAAGTTTTGCGTTTTTAGTCATGGTGGTAGGACTGATACAGGGCGTGAGATGAAAGAGTGGTTAAAAGAGGTTCAAGACTTAGGGGCTGGAGAGGTGCTTTTAACTTCTATGGATAAAGATGGCACAAAGTCTGGCTTTGATCTAAAAGCCCTTGATCTTGCAAGCAGTGTGCTAAAAGTGCCTTTAATTGCTAGTGGTGGGGCTGGAGTAAAAGAGCACTTTTTAGAAGTCTTTTTAAAATGTGATGTTGATGCTGCCTTAGCAGCAAGCGTTTTTCACTACCATGAGATAGATATAAGTGAGCTTAAAAACTACCTTAAGAGTAATGGCATAGAGGTAAGACTGTGAGCTTTTTTTGTGCTGGGGTTAATAGTAGCCATAAAGATGTAAGTGAAACTTTTAGCTTTGCACATCCTATAGGTATAGGCCTAGTTCAAAGTGCTATTAATCTAACAAGATACTGTTTGATGAATCCAAGCTTAGATTCTATAGTCTTTGTAGGCAGTGCAGGGAGCTATGATAAAAATTTAAAAATTGGCGATATCTGCTTATCAACTAGTGCTTTTAATATAGAATCTTGCTTTATAAAAGGTGAGTGCTATACCCCTTTAGCTTGCCACGTAGCACTAGAAAACTTAGAGCTTAAAAGCTTAGAGCCTTTAAACTTACCAAAACTTCAAGTTAATTCAAGCAACTATATAACAAACATAGATTCTTTAAATACAGCCTTTATAAATGCAAACATAGCCTTAGAAAACATGGAGTTTTTTAGTGTTTTAAGCGTGGCACAAAGCTTTAACCTCCCAGCTTTTGGAATCTTTGGTATAACTAACTATGTAGGCAAAGACGCTTTTAGTGAGTTTAGAACAAATCACGCAAGTATAAAAAAGCTTTTAGAATCTTTTGTGCAAAAAGAGATACTAGATAAAAGGAAGCAGCATTAGTATGGATTCTATCTATAATGAAACTTATGAAGATTTAAAAGCAAAGTATGGCTTTAGGGCAACGCAGATTTATAGTTGGCTTTATCAAAAGTACGCCTTAGACTTTGAGTGTATGAACATTAATAAAGAGCTAAAATTAGAGCTAAGTGAAAAGTTTTGTATCTCTTGTATCAGCCCAGTTGAGATAAAAAAAAGTATAGATGGCACTAAAAAGTATCTTTTTAAAACACAAGATAATTTAAGCTTTGAATCTGTATTTCTTAAGATGAAAGAGAAGAAAAAAAATGCCGAAGGCATCATCATAGAAAGCGAAAAGTACACCTTTTGTGTTTCTTCTCAAGTGGGCTGTAAGATGAACTGCAGTTTTTGTTTTACTGCTAAAGGCGGCTTTATAAGGAATCTTAAAGCTAGCGAGATAGTAGAGCAAGTTGTCGCTCTAAAAAGGGATAATGAAATAGAAGCCTTTAAAAGTGTAAATATCGTTTTCATGGGCATGGGTGAGCCGCTTGATAATTTAAAAGAAGTAGTGCGTGCTATAAATATCATCTCTTCAAAGTTTGGTTTAAGTATAAGTCCTAAGCGTATAACCATCTCAACTTCTGGAGTGGCTTCTAAGATAAAAGAGCTAAGTGAGCTAGATCTTGGCGTGCGTCTTGCCCTCTCACTTCACGCTGTAGATGATGAGCTTAGGTCACAACTCATGCCGCTTAATAAGGTCTATAATATCAAAACCGTATTAGATTCTATAAAAAGCTTTAAGCTTGATAAAAGAAGTAGAATCTTGTTTGAATACTTAATCATCAAAGATGTAAATGACGACTTAAAAAGTGCAGCAAAACTTGTAAAGCTACTAAATCCTTTCAAGGCTAAAGTTAACCTCATCCCTTTTAATCCTCACGAGGGCAGTCCCTATGAAGCTCCAAGTATGGAAAGGATTACAAAATTTTCAGATTTTTTATATAGCAAGGGCTTGCTTGCTACGGTTAGAAAGTCGCGTGGTCAAGATATAGATGCAGCTTGCGGGCAGTTACGCGAGAAGTATCTAGCAAAGCAGGATTAGAAAAGCACTAGAATATGAAATCTTAGATTCCATAAAGCCAGAACAGTTTTTTAAACACCTAACTGCTATGACTGCTAAAGCAGCCTAGCGTCAAGATAATATAAAGATTACTATTAAGCGTTCATTACTCCTAGTGTCAGTAAAGCTACTATATCTTATAGCTTATGCTAAATTTCGCATTAAACCCGGGCTCATAGATTGGGTAGCTTGCTTCATCGCTATCTTTTGGATTAGCAAAGACTTCTTTTCTAGGAGAGGCTGGGTTAATATAAAGCCTATTGATAATGTTAGTAAAGGCTAGTCTAAGCGTTAGATTATCATGTTTAGGAGGGGTGTAGTTTATATAGAGGTTATGTGTGTCATAGCCAAACTTTTGATAGTTTTCAGTTGTATTAAAGTAAAGGTTATAAGCACTAAATTCTCCAGTTGTAAGCACCACACGGCTTAACCAGCCAAAGCTTAAGCCCCAGTCTTTGATATCATAGTTTAGATTTAAAGTTAAAGTAGCTCCTGTAAAGGCACCTAACTCAAAGCTATCTGTTATCCCATAAACTCCTTTATAAAAAGGAAACTGTTGGCTTGCTCCAAGACTTGCACTAAAGCCACCATACATGACTTTTCCTGCTACCTCATAGCCTAGGATTTCTACGTAGCCTGGCATATTAGTTTTCAAGAAGGCGTGTTCATCTTCTGGGTCAGTATTAAAGTAGCTATTTATAAAGTTGTGTATGGTTTGATAGTAGAGTGAACCTCTAAGATTAAAGTGATCACTTTGATAGTTTATGTCTAATTCTGTGTTTTGGGCTTGCTCACTTTTTAGATTCTTATCGATGTTGGCATCTACGCTATAAAGCAGAGAAGCATCTGTTGGCTTAGCCCCTCTCATAGAAAAAGCATAGCTAAGCTTGATGTCTAAAGGGTCTATAGGAGTGTAGACTAGGGCTACGCTTGGGCTTATGTTATTAGTATTATGCACTTGGTTAAACTTATCTACGTAGTTATAAAAGTCATATCTACTGCCTGCTTGGAAAGATAAAGAATCTAGTAAGTGGTAGTCTAGACTTACAAAGCCTCCTATGATGTTTGCATACTCACGCCCCCTGTTTGTAAAGCCTGCAGCTTCTTCTACAGTGTGACCATGAGGGTCTGTCCTAAAGTCATTTCTTAAGCTTTGATAGATAAGCTGATAGTTAAGCCCGTATTTAAATAAGGAGTCATTTTTCCCAAAAGTGTTGGTGAAAACTAAGTCACTTCCTGCAGTTTGTACTGCTATGTTTAGTGGTCTTACTTCATCATCATGATCTTTTGCTTCTTCCATAGCTTCTGGGCTTGAAGATGAAACTACAGTCGAAGGATCGCTATCATCCCCTGCTAGCGGGTATAAAAAAAGCTTTTTTTGAGAGTAGTAAGTGTTCCAGTTGGCTTTAAACTTCTCAGTATTGTACTCATACTTAAAGCTTCCTTGGTTGTTAAAAAGGTCGTTATTATAAAGAGGGTTTTCAGTTGGTATAAAGACATTAGCCGCAAAAGGCGTTATGGTGTTACTAGTCATGAAGTTATAAGTAAACTCTAAGGAGTTTGCTTCATTTAACTCAGTTGTGATTTTGGCAACTACGTTATCAGAGTTGTTTTTACTTGACTGGACTTTTTCGTTTCTATCACTTGGCTTTACAAAGTCACTACGCCCATAGATAGTGCTTCCTGCTCTGTAGTAAGGCATATACTGCTTAGAGTAGTAGACCATAACGCCAGTTTTACCTAAAAAGCTATTTGCATCTTTGCCTAAGATTCCATAAACTGCAGCACTACCATCAAGCCCAAAGTTACTAAAGGCACCTAGATCTAAGATAGCACCATATTTTTTCTTACTTCCCCTTAGCATATCAAAGGCATTTTTTGTCTCTACCTTCATAGAGCCTACTAGTGCACCTGGCCCACTTTCTGGACTAGCATAGCCTTTTTGTATGGTTATACTTTTTATGATGGCAGGGTTTAGGTTGATACTTCCTTGGTGATGGAAGGCATTACCCCCTTGGGTGATGCCATCTACACTTACATTAAGCATCTGCTCTTCTAAGCCTCTTATATAAAGTTTAGAAGCTATCTGGCTTCCTCCACCTACTTCAAGACTAGAATCTGCTTGGGTTATATCCCTTATATTACTAGCTTGGGTGTTGCCTAAGAACTTATCTCCTATAGTTAAAGTGTTTTCAAAAGTGCCTGTGTGAACCCTAACTCCTACAGTATCTATAGCTTTTAATGTGTGCATCTTGTGCTTAAAGCTTTCTGGTTTAGTCGTGTCCTTGCTTGCTTCTTCTGCTAGTAAGGTGTGACTTAAAGCCATGCTGATACCTAAAAACAAGACTGCATGTTTTACAGTCTTAGTATGCCTTGATGTCGATTTCATACTTTTTCCTATTATCTATTAATTATGATAACGATTTTATACATCATTATAAGTATTAAGATATAGCAAAAATAATAATATCTAGCTTAAATGCCCTTATTAAATACTTTAAAGTAACTTTTTGTCATACTTAAAAAATACATTTTTTAACTTTGCTATAATTGGCAAAAGTACAAATTTTCCCCATAGAGGAGTTTTGATGACACAAGAAGAGCTAGATTCCTTAATGTCTCAAGGTGTTGATGATTTAGAAAATCTAGATTCCCAAACATCACAAACTGCATCCCAAGATGAACATACTACATCAGAAGAGATGGAGCCAATTAGCCATGATGAAGACATAAAGGCTGAGTATATAGACCCTGCACGCTATAGGGCTGATGCAGGTAGGAAGTGGCCACCACCACCGCCTACAGAAGAGCATAAAGTAGTACACCAGCTAGATGATGTAACTAAAGATTCTGAAGTTAAGATGACTGAGATTTTTGATCAACTTGAAGTTATAAGCAGTGCTGCTACTAATATAGAAAAGCAGTCTAAGGCACTAAAAAAGTACTTTAGTGCACAAGAAGAACTCTTTGAAACACTCTCAGCTAGATTCCCAAACATAGAGACTTTTAAAAAGGCTTTAGAGGACACAAAAGAGATAGCAAAGAAAAATGCCAACCTTGCAGATAGTGCTATGGAGTGTGGTGATGCTAGTATGCAGGCTATGGATATCATGCAGTATCAAGATATACACAGACAAAAGATAGAGCGCGTAATAAACGTTATGCGTGCTTTAAGTCAGTATATGAACTCCTTGTTTGAAGGGCGTGTTGAAGATTCTAGGCGTGTGGGCTCTGCTACTTATATAGCTGGTGATAGAAGCGATGAAGTAGCTACTGAAGATGATATAGAAGCACTCATTGCTTCTTTTGGTAACAAATAAAAAGCTGTGAGTAAACTAAGCGTCTACCTAAAAGATCTAAAAGCGCTTGCACAAGGTCTTTTTAAAAAAGAAGATTCTATAAAAAGCTCTGAAAAAAAATTTGGAGATGTGGAGTTCTCACAAGTAAGCACTAAGACTTTTAAGGGTGGCTTTAGTGCTTTAGAAGTGCTTTTTGTGATAATCATACTAGGGATAATTGCAAGTATAGCCCTCCCTAAGATTACCCTAACTCGTAATAGTGCCCAAGCAGTAGCCTATCAAACCGACTTACAAACCATAATAAGTGGCACACAAGAATATGCTTTAATAAATGGCTTTAATGTTAACAACGCCACTCCACTTTGGCTTATGGGCTATCTTCATCTCTCTCCAACTAGATGGGTGGTAAGTGGAGATAGCTTAAAGATAGGCAGGGAAGGAAAAGAAGACTTGGTTAATAACTGCATAACTATAAGTTTTGATGGTATAAATGCCTTGCATATAAGACTACATAATGCTTCTGGGACTTTATCACCTATGTGTGAGGCTATACTTAAGCACTATCCAAGCTCTGAGATAAATGTACCACTAAGTCGCGCACTATGACTTATGTAGCTAATTTTAAAAGCGTAAAATCCCTACTCATAAGTTAAAATAGATCAAGACATATAATAAGGAGACTTAACAAAATGGCAACTATAAAAGAAGTTCATGCACACGAGATACTAGATAGTAGGGCAAATCCAACAGTACAAGTAAACATAACCTTAAGTGATGGAAGTATAGGAAGTGCTATAGTCCCAAGTGGAGCAAGCACTGGTAAAAAAGAAGCCTTAGAGTTAAGGGACAAAGACCCAAAACGCTATCTTGGTAAAGGTGTGCTAGAAGCTTGCTCTAATGTTAATACGCTTATAGCAAAAGAGATAGTTGGCATGGATGCCCTAGAGCAATCAAGCCTTGATACCTTACTGCAACAAATAGACAATACTGCTAACTTTTCTAAGCTTGGGGCTAATGCCACTTTGGGCGTTTCTATGGCACTAGCGCGTGCTGCAAGCAATAGCCTTCATCTCCCACTTTATAAATACATAGGCGGTATAAACGCTGGCATCCTTCCAGCTCCTATGCTTAATATCATTAATGGCGGTAGCCACGCTGATAACAACGTAGACTTTCAAGAATACATGATCATGCCTCTTGGCTTTGACTACTTTAGCGAGGCTATGCGTGCAAGTGTAGAGATCTATCATCACTTAAAAGCTTTGCTTAATGAAAAGGGCTTAAGCACTGGAGTTGGCGATGAAGGAGGCTTTGCACCAAACTTGAAAGATAATAAAGAACCTTTAAGCCTTATTATGCAAGCTATAGAAAAAGCTGGCTATAAACCCGGCGTTGATATCTTTATAGCCCTTGATGTAGCAAGTAGTGAGCTTTATAAAGATGGACTTTACCATCTTGAAGGTGAGGGGTTAAAGTTAGATTCTAAAGGGCTAGTAGACTACTATGAAAGCCTAGTTGATGCCTATCCTATAGTATCTATTGAAGATGGCTTAGATGAGGATGACTGGACTGGCTGGGAGTATCTAACAGCTAAGCTAAAAAATAGAATCCAACTAGTTGGCGATGACTTATTTGTCACTAACTCAAAGATTCTAAAAAAAGGCATAGAAGAGGGCATAGCTAATGCCATCTTGATTAAACCTAATCAGATAGGAACTATCACTCAAACTATAGACACAGTAAGACTAGCCCAAAGAAACAGCTACAAAACCATCATAAGTCATAGAAGTGGAGAAAGTGAAGATAGCTTTATAGCTGACCTTGCAGTTGCTCTAAATAGTGGCGAGATAAAGACAGGTGCACCAGCACGTGGTGAAAGAACGGCAAAATACAACCGCTTGCTAAATATAGCCCATAAAGACTCAGGCACTTGCTATGTAGCTAGAACACTTTTTAATAAGTGCAAGATCTAGCTTGATAAAGATACTTTTTGCAAGAAACTAGCCAAAAGTCTACTATGTCAGAATCTATAGATAAAAAAGAAGATAAAGATATCTTAGAAGCCAAGGCTTCTAAGACTGCAAGTCCTAGCAGTAAGGATACTACTCTTAGATCTAGTCTTTTAGATTCTGCACCTATAGATGATATATTTTCCACTAAAGATGACATGGGTATAAAGCTAGTAGATATAAGTGAGCAAGCAGAGATAGATGAGATAAAAAAGATAGAAGACAGCAAAGAAAGCAGCGATGTAGAAAATGCAGATTCTAGTATAGATAGCTTAAGTGAAGTTATAAACCTAAAAGAGATAGATAGCCTTGAGATACTTCCTACTTCTAAGCCATCTTTAGCAGAGCAGTCTGCTAGCTTGCCAGCTGATGAGATAGTAGATGTGGTAGAAAAAGACCTTTCTAATCTTTTTGCAGATGATGAAAGGCTAGATGTAAAAGTAGATTCTAAAACAGATTCTAAGATAGATGAGAAAGCCGCTAAAAACTCTAAACTAGATCTAAAAACTGTAAAAAGTGATGTTAAAAACTTGCTTCATAGTGCCCTTAAAAAACAAGGCACTCAAGGCACCCAAACTAAAAAATCTTTAAGCGTGCAAGATGATGCTTCTACTACTTTTAAAAGCAAGCTAGAAGAAGCGCTTTTTGATGGACCTAGTGCTTGTGATATAGATGATGATAGTAATACATCTACAGATACAAACACTTCTATAAACAACCCACCTAATAAAACTAGCCCAGAACTCAAAGATATAGAATCTAAAAATATGGAATCTAAAAAAAAAGACGACCTAAAAGATGATCTATTAGATGAAGATTCTAAAAACCTTGAAGCCTTAAAGGCTAAAGATTTCAATCAAGAAGAAGCTAGCGACCAAAGCGTTATAGCACAAGATGCTATGTCTTTTAAGTCTCAAGCAGCAAAGGCTTATGAAGAGATAAAAGATATAGATGTAAGTCTTAAAGAAGATGATACTAATACACAAGACTTAAAAGAAGAAACTTCTAATATACCTAGTCAAAAAGAACAGATTCAAAGCCAAGCAAACACTAAAGATACCGCTACTAAGCCTCAGCACAAAGATAAAGATATAGAAAAAGAGGTCAAAAAAGCAAGGCATGAGGAAGAAAAAAGAAGGAAGCTAAAAGAAAAAGCCGAGTTAAGAGAAGCCTTTGATGGAGGTAAGGGGTCTAATCTAAAGTATGCCCTTTACTCTAATAGACTAGCACTTATAGTATTTGGTGTAGCCATAATAATAGTACTTGATGTCGCCTATCTTCTTTTTGGCGATAACTCTTTTGGAATCTTAGAAAGGCTTAGAGGAGAGGAAAAGACCCTCTCAGCCCAAGTAGAAGCTAGCCGCTTAGAAAATGCCGCCCTTCATAAAGAGTACTTAGAGTATCTTTCCTTAGAGCCTCCAACTAACATCTCTACTAGCACAGCCACCACGCCAAGTGCTAGCACTACTCAAAACCAAGCACTAAAAGCAACCACGACGCAAACACCTCCAGTAAGTGCTAAATAGACAAGGAAGTTGATGCTAGATTGGAAAGGGTTTGTTTCTAAAAGCTTATTAGAAGAGCCTTTATCTTCTTATAAACAAGCCTCTCTTAAAAGCTTAGTTTTTCCAAGGCAAGATTTACTATTTAACGCTTTTAAGCTTACACCTTTAGAATCTTTAAAAGTAGTCCTGCTTGGTCAAGACCCCTATCATAACGCCTTTAGCTTCCCTATAGATTCTATAGACCCTAGAAGTAAGCCTTATATCTATAAAGTAGATGGCAACCTTGCTTTGATCCCTCAAGCCATGGGGCTAAGCTTTAGCACGCCTTTTATGCTTAAGCCTGCACCAAGTTTAAAAAATATCTATAAAGAGCTAGCCACTTCTATAGACTTTAAGATACCAGCACATGGAGACTTGAGCAAGTGGGCAAAAGAAGGCATACTGCTAATGAACTCTATCTTAAGCGTAGAGGCTAATAGCCCAGCAAGTCATAAAAACTTTGGCTGGGAAAAAGTCACTGATGCCATCATCAAAAATCTTTCCTTGCAAAAAGAAGGCTTAATCTTTATCTTGCTTGGTAACTTTGCTAAGAGTAAAGAGGCTTTAATAGATTCTAAAAAACACTTTATACTAAAAGCCCCCCATCCTAGCCCACTAGCTAGAGGCTTTATAGGATCTGGCATCTTTAAAAAGATGGATGAGATCTTAAGAAGTGAAAATATAAGCTTAGATCTTAGTTTATAGGCTTTTGGTAAAGCTTTTATTTAAAAAGCAAGCTTGAGCGATCTAGGGCTTGCTGATAGTTAAGCTATAGCTTAACCTTTCTTTCTTCTTTTTTAGTTTTTAAGATTCCTAAACATAAAACTTACTAGTATGGCGCGTAATCGTATCTATCTTTTTAAAGGAGTTTTTATGGTAAGCAAAACTCTTAAGATTAAAACCTTAAAGCTAGCCCTAGCTAGCCTTTTATCCTTTGGCACACTAGCCTTTGGAGAAGGAAGTCAAGCTTTAGAAAACAATATAAATGGGCTTAAGTTTATGGTAGGTGGTGCTGTAGGCACTGATGCAAGTGCTACTAAGTCTAGCCAAGGAGTGACTTTTAACAACTTAGTTGCCACTACATGCCCTAGCATCAAGACATAAGTCTTACTCATCATGCTTATGAAGCTTTATAAGATAACCAGTGCTATTAATAAAGTCTTTTGCTACATTAAAACTAAAGCTTATATCACTTAGCAAAGAGGTTGCGACATCTACTTCTAAAAGCTTATTAGATAGAAGTTTTTCTACCTCCTTAAGCGCGTTTTTATCTTTTAGCTTAAAGCTTTCTTTTAGGTTTTTAAGACGCGTTTTAGATTCCATAGAATCTTCTTTAAAAGTTAGCACCTCTTCTAGTTCACATATTAAAAAACCAAACATTAGCCTAAGCTGCAAGTACTGCTCAGTTAGAATCTTATTTTTAGAGTTGGCAAACTTGCGAAGGTGTGTGTGCAAAGTGATTAGATTCCTAGTGGCTTCAGCAAGGCTTCTAGCACTGTTTTGTAAAGCAAAGATCTCTTTACTAAACTTCTCATCACCAGATGCTAGACTAAGGCTTGAAGAAAACTCTATGATGCCATCAAAGATGGCCCTTATCTTTTGGTCATATAAGTCTTTTAAGCTTATATCCACCCACTCATAGTTGTCTAAGTCGCTTGCACTTAAGCTTCCTTGCTTTAACTTATCAAGCGAAAGTCCAACACTTACGCTTAAGACGTATCTAGCGTTAGAAAAAAGATGCCTTACTTCTCTTTGCAAGGCCTCTGTGGCTGTGTTTATATAAGGTATAAGACTTGGGTCTATGTACCTAGGCATATCCACTTGGCTTTTTTTACTTTTTAGCATCTTATTAAGAGCTTTTTCAAAAAGGGGTATAAAAGGTGTCATTAAAAGCACGGCTATGACGTTATAAGTCGTGTGAAAAAGGGCTATCTTTAAAGTGTAGTTTTTTGGGTCAAACCTAAAAAGGTCATCTAAAAAGTTTACTATGTCTTTGAAGTAGGGCAAAAGGGCTATGCAAACTATGGCGATGGCTATGTTAAAGATAGTATTGCCAATGGCTAGCTTTTTAGAATCTAGACTTGCTGATATAGAGGCTATAAGGGCAGTTACTACACCTCCTACATTTGTGCCTATGACTAAGGCTAGTGCATTATCATAAGTGATAGTTCCGGCATTTAAGGCTAGTATTATGATAGTTAGTGTGGCAAAGCTACTTTGTATGATAGAAGTTATAACTATACCAAGGATAAAAAATATACTAAAGGCTAAGACATAGTTTTTATCTCCAAAGTTAAAGCTAAAAGAGTTAGCATAGCCATTAAACCCAGTCTTTATATAAGCTATGCCTAAGAAGAAAAAGCCTACACCTGCTAGTATCTTACCTAGGGCTTTAAGATTTATATTATCTTTCATAAACATCATAAGCACGCCTATGGCAATTAGTGGCATGCCAAGTATAGATATGTCAAGCTTTAGTCCAATGCCAGCTATTATCCATCCACTAGTAGTACTCCCAATATTTGCCCCAAAGACTATGCCTAAGGCCTGTCCTAAGGTGATAAGTGAGGCTGAAAGGAAAGAAAGACTAAGGATGGTAACTAGCGTTGAGCTTTGCATTATCATAGTAGTTAGGGCACCAAAGATGACGCTTGTAGTTTTAGTGCCTGAAAACTTTCTTAAAAGTTTTTCTAAAAAACCGCCATTTATCTCTTTAAAGCCTTCACTTAAAAACATCATGCCAAGTAAGAAGATAGCAAGCCCAGCAGCAAAGTACTGCACGGCGTGATTTCTAACCATAAAAACTACTATAAGCACGGCTATAACTAAGACTATAATCACTTTTAATCTGTGTTTTTTCACCATAAAATCCTAGTTTTTGTATATAAAAAAAGCCTCTCCCTACCTTGTAAGGGTAGAAAAAGGCAAATGTTTTAAAAGGCTAAAAGTGTAAAAGGCTAGGAGTCTAAAAGACTATTTAGATTCCTTGTGAGGGCTTGCTACTGAGTTATAAGCCTTAGACTTAGAATCTACCCAGATATTTGGTACAGCGCCACCGGGCATTAACATGATTTGCGCGTTTTTGTTAACTTGTAAGGCTTCATTAAACTTAGCTTGAGTTTCTATCTCTCTAAGTTTTAAGAGGTTATTACTTAGTGACTGAGATATCTCTTTGTTAGCTGTGCTTTTTGCCTTTGCTTCTATAACTGTAGCTTCAGCTACACCTTTGGCTCTTGTGATGCTTGATTCTGCTTCACCTTTACTAAGGGCTATCTTTTTAGCTGCTTCTTGTCTAGCTATCTCAACTTCAAGTTTTGCTTGCTCACTTCTTTGTCTAGCCTCTTGGACTTTTTCAATCTGTGCTCTTATGTTAGTTGGAAGTGAGATTTCTCTTAGTTGGACTGAGCTTAGTCTAACTGCTGGGTTGTCTCCACTTGTAAGTTTAGCCCTTATGTCATCTTCTATCTTGTTAGCTATCTCATTTCTTTTGTTTGGAAGCTCTTCTGCTGGGTAGTTACCAACTACTGTTCTAACTGCTTCTAGTACTACTGGGCCAATTATCTTATTCTCCCAGCCCATGCCATAGCTTGCTATAGTTTGAGGTGCTGTAGCTGCATTTAACTGATACTGAACTGTAAGCTCGATAGAAACTGTAAGACCTCTAGCGTCCATAACGTTTATAGCGCCACTTCTTAAAATCCCTTGATTAGCCCTAGGGAGAGAATCTTCTAAGCCTGTAAAGTTCCAAGTTCTAACTTTAGTATCAACTATGATTATCCTCTGAATGCCCGGTATAAAGAAGTGTATACCCGGTTGAAGTGGGACGTTATCATACTTTCCGGTTGTAACTTTTATCCCTATCTCACCAGATTCTATAGTTTCAAATGGCCTAGCTATGATAAGTATGATTACTATTATGATGATTATAATTAGCGAGATACCTTTCTTACTAGAAAAAAAGCTGCCTACACTTCCACCGCCATTGAAGTTAAAGCCCTGAGGTCTTTTTCTTGGGCCTTGCTGTCTGTTGTCATCGTTTCTATTGTTGTCATTTCTATCGTTTCTATCATTTCTTGGAGAGCCCCCTCCTTGTTCACGTTTTCTTTTTAAATGCTCGTTTAAGTCTATTGGCATAAAGCTCCTTTGTTTTTATTTAAATGTTTTTAGTCTATGTAGGTTAGATAGCTAGAGTACTTTTTGTTCTCGCCTTCTATTATTTTGAAAAACTCACTTTGTAGTTTCTTGGTTACCTCTCCTCTTTTGCCACTTCCAACTGGTCTAAAGTCATAGTTACATATAGGAGTTATCTCAGCTGCAGTCCCTGTGAAAAAGGCTTCATCAGCTATATAAACTTCATCTCTACTGATGCGTCTTTGCTCTATCTCTATGCCTAAGTCACGTGCTAGGTTTAGCACGGTGTTGTGAGTTATGGATTCTAAAGCTGTGTCATAAGGTGGGGTTATAAGCTTGCCATCTCTTACTATACAAAAGCACTCTCCACTACCTTCAGCTATAAAGCCAGTGTCATCTAAAAGCAAGGCTTCATCAAAGCCGGAGTTAATGGCTTCAAACTTTGCCATCTGAGAGTTTAGATAGTTTGCAGCAGCTTTTGCCTTGTTTAAGTTAGTCTTAGCGGAGTTTCTTACATAAGAGCTAGTTTTTACTTTGATTCCATTTTCTAGGGCACCTTCACCTAGGTAAGTACCCCACTCCCAAGCAGCAATGGCTACTTTTACAGGGGCTTCTTTGTGATAAACACCCATAACGCCATATCCTAGATAGACTATAGGTCTTATGTAGACATTGCCCTTATAGTCATCTCTGTTAGTTTTAAGTAGATTAATCTGTGCTTTTTCAAGTTCTTCTTTTGAGTAAGGACAATCTATTAGCAAAATCTTACAAGAGTTAAGTAGCCTTTGTGTGTGTTCATGAAGTCTAAAGATAGCTAGGCCTTTTTTGGTCATATAAGCCCTCACTCCTTCAAAAGCAGCGTTTCCATAGTGTAAAGTGTGAGATAGTACATGTGTTGTGGCATCTTTCCAAGGGACTAGTTTGCCATCCATCCAGATGTATTTGGCTTCTTTTATCATTTTGTTACTCCTTAAATTGTATTAGATATCTATGAGGCCTTAAAAGTAGGCTTTGAAGTTTGGTAGGTTTTAACTTCATTATATAAGCTATCTCTTTGCACTGGGATAAAGCCTGCATCTGCTATCTGTGCTACCATCTCTAGCTCATCTACTCCTTGCTTGCTTTTTGCTCCAGCTGCACTTTGTATGCTTTCTTTTTCTATAGTGCCATCCATATCATCAGCGCCAAACTCTTGGGCGACTAGGGCAAGATTAAGCCCTAAAGATGCCCAGTAGGCTTTTATATGAGGGATGTTTGAAAGGATAATCCTAGCGATGGCTATAGTTTTTAAGATCTCTTGTCCGCTAGGAGAGGCTTTGATGTTTAAAAAGTTATTATGAGTTTGATAAAGCAAAGGCACAAAGGCGTTAAAGCCACCTTCTTTTGCTTCAACGCGTGCTTCATCTTGCTGTATAGCCCTAAGACGTAGCATGTGATCTATCCTGTGATTTCTAGATTCTATATGGCCAAAAAGCATAGTGGCATTACTCATCTTGCCCATTTTGTGCCAGATGTTGTGGATTTTAAGCCAGTTTTCACCACTTACTTTTCCATGGCAGATCTTTTTTCTAATGCCAGAATCAAATATCTCAGCTCCACCACCGGGCATAGAATCTACTCCAGCCTTAGCCAAGTCTTCTAAGGCCTTTTCATAGCTAACGCCAAACTTTCTATGCAAGAAGTCTACTTCAGCCCCACCCATAGCCTTTAGATGCACTTTAGGTATGGCCTTTTTTATAGCAGAGAAAAGATCAAAGTACCACTCATAGCTATGGTTTGGGTTGTGTGCACCTACTACGTGAAGCTCTAAAGCACCATTATTAAAACTCTTAACGCCTTGATAGACTATCTCATCTATACTCATCTCATAAGCATTTGGATTTTTTCTGCTTGCACTAAAAGCACAAAACTTGCACACATCTGAGCAGATATTGCTTGGATTAATATGTCTGTTGGTGTTAAAAAAGACTTTTTTGCCATACTTTGGTACTCTTAAGCTGCTAGCTGCCTCACCTAAAGTAAAGATATCATAGTCATAAAGTTTTTCTAACTCATCAGCACTTACGCTATTTACATCCTTTAATGCCCTATCTAATACGTCCATGGTCCACAACCTTTTTACTTTTCATATAGTTATATAGTATCTTTTAAAATTTTAACATTTTTAAGTTTTGATTGTTATGTTAAAATTTAAACACAATTTAAACTGGTAAGGAAACCTATCCCCATGACAAACTTTAAAAAATTCAACAAAAACTTACTAAAAACCGCTGGCGTATTAGCACTTGTAAGCAGTAGCGCAGGAGCTTTAGAGTTTGGAAGCATGGGAAATTTAAGCACTTCTATGGGTGGAGCTGGGGTTGCTTTAAGAAGTCCTTTTGGGCTTTATTATAACCCAGCACTTATAGCAAGTGGAAGCAAGTCAAGATTTGGCTATAGCTTTGGTGCATCTATCAGGGAGCATAATGTAGATAAAGCTTTGCCCATCTTGTCTAATATGGACAATATCTCCAATACACTTGGGAATCTCGCATCATCTTTTGGCGGTGGCAACAGTCTTAGTGCTATGGCTAATGGTGCTGGTGGCAGTGGTACAGTTGCAAGCACTGCTGTGCTAGCTGCAGCTGCTGCAAACTCTCCTAGCAGTGGTAATACTAATAGTACAGGAGGGGCAAGCGGGACAAATGGTACTCCTAGTAACTTACAAGACATTATAAGAAACGCACTTAAAGCTGCTGATAAAAATGGAAGCACTGGTGGTAGTGGCGATGTAAATGGCGAAAACCTACAAAAACTTTTTGAGCAATATCAAACAACTCATAATGGTAATTTTGGTCCGCTAGTTGAGCAAGTAGTAAAGGCGGCTGAAGGAGCAAATCTGCCTTCAGACCAAAAAGACCTTATAACCCGCGTGGCTAATGGTGTGGACTGGAATAATGTAAAGTTTGATGGTAATGGTATATCTACTATAGCCATTAGAAAAGGTCAAAGCCCAGAGTTAGATAACGTTATGAAAGATATTAATACCATACAAGATATCTTTAAGTCTAACAACATCAACATTAGAAGCCAAAACGGTATAGCCTTACAGCTTACTAGTCCTTATCTAAAGTCAACCTTTGGTGCTTTAGCCTTTGGTGTCTTTAATGACACTCATGGCAACATCAGCATAAAGTCTGACCCTAGCAGGCTTAGACTTATAGTAGGAAGTGGTGATAACTATAGTGAGCTTAGCACTTCTTCAAGTGGCTATACTTTTAGTAAGTCTAGTGAAAACGACTATAACAACCACTCCCTTATAGCTAGCCTTCAAAATGGAAACAGTAAAGCGGTTAACTCACTTTTTATCCTTACTGAAGTGCCTATAGGCTACGCTTATAGTATAGCCTTGCCGGGATCTAACCTAAATGTAGGTATAGCACTAAAGTACATGAACGCCTATGGTATGTATAACGAAGGCAGTATAAGTGACTTTATGGGTAGCTTTCAAAACAACGTTAAAAATATGGAAAATGCAAGCTCTTATGGTATAGATGTGGGTGTGAACTACGACTTAAACCTCTTTAGCGATAGTGCCCTAAGTGTAGGTGTGGTAGCTAAAAATATAAACACTCCAAAGTTTAACTTTAAGCATGCTACAGCCATCATAAAGCCTCAGTATAGAGCAGGGATCGCTTATAATGGTGATTACTTCTCAGCTGCCTTTGATGCTGACTTAGCACCTAATGAAGTCTATCCTTTTGCTGCACAAAATGGTGCTAGTTTGCTTTTAAGCCAGATGATAGGTGGTGGTGCAAAAGTAGGCTTTAAGTACGTAGATATAAGAGCAGGGCTTGCTTACGACTTAAGACAAAGGGGTAATGGAGTGATAATGACTGCTGGTCTTAACCTCTTTGGCTTCTTAGATATAAGTGCTCAAGTAGGCACTAGTACTTTTGAGTATCAAGGCTACACCATACCAAAATACGCAGATGTTAGGATAGGTGGAAGCTTTTCTTGGTAGCCTAGCTTCATCTTAACTTTAGAATCTAAAAGCTTAAAAGCTTTTAGATTCCACACTTTTAACTTTCTAGCTTTTTTAAAAATAACCTAGTTTTTTAAAGACACAAAAAGCCCTAGCCTTTTAGACGTCTTAGTCCTTCTATAAGAAAAAAGCCCTTCTTCTTTAAAAGTATCAGCTTCTTCATAGTAGATATTTTTAGATTCTAAAACCATTAACTGAGACTTAATAGCACTTTCTAAATCAAAGTAAAACTTAGAATCTTTTTCTTTGCAAAACTTTTTTGCCCTTACATAGATTTCACTTCCTACTTCATAGCTGCACCACTTTATATGAGGACTTACATAAGCAAGTATAGAATCTAATCTTGCCCCTTTAGATTCTAAAAGCTTTATAGCTTTGCTAACTATGCCTTTAAGCACCCCCTCACGCCCAGCATGAAGACTAACATAGGCGCTTAAGTCTTTAGCATAAAGCAAGATTCCAGCACAGTCTGCCATCTTTATAAGGCTAACGACGTTGTGGTCATTAGAGTAGATAGCATCTGCTTCTATCACCTTGCCTTCATGTATGTCTTTACAATCCACTATCAAGTCACCATGTACTTGCTTTAACTCACAAAGCTTTTTGTCCCCAAAAAGTCTAAGCATATCTTGCTTGTCTTTAAAACTACAAGCATCTTTGCTTGCATCACTCATTATAAAATCTACACACTCATCTCTAAAAAGCCCCAAGTCTTTTGAGTTTTTAAACACATCATCCCCTTTATCTATCTATCAAAGCTATACTATCTTATGAAACCCTAATCGTAGCAAAAGGAGTATAGACCATGAAGATAGTTAGATTTAGACACAAAGATAAGGTTAGTCTTGGGGTGCTTGAAGGTGAAGAGATAAAAGTCTTGCATGAAAAAAGCATCAAAAAGCTTATAAAAAAACATGACTTTGGTCTGAAAGATAAAAGCTTCAAGCTTAGTGAAGTAGAGCTTCTTGCCCCTATGGCTAGACCTAAGCAAGATGTTATCTGCCTTGGCATTAACTACATGGATCACGCCAAAGAAAGTGCTAAGTTTAAAAAAGAAAGCTTTGATGGCAAGCGTGAAGAGGCAGTCTACTTCTCAAAACGGGTTAATGACTTCACTAACCCAAATGCCACAGTTAAGATAAACTCAAAAACTAGCCAGCTTGACTATGAGTGCGAGCTAGCTTTAATCATAGGCAAAGACGCCCATAATATAAAAGCAAAAGACGCAAAAGACTATATCTTTGGCTACACCATAGGTAATGATATCAGTGCTAGGGACTTACAGCTTAAGCATAAGCAGTTTTACGCAGGCAAAAGTCTAGAATCTTCCTTACCACTAGGCCCTGTTATACTCCTAGCTTCTAAAGATGAGAATCCAGACACTTTAAACTTAGATGTTAAAACCTATGTTAACGGAGAGCTTCGC
This sequence comes from Helicobacter sp. 11S02629-2, assembly GCF_002272875.1. GTDB lineage: Bacteria > Campylobacterota > Campylobacteria > Campylobacterales > Helicobacteraceae > Helicobacter_I. Next base: position 72,327 of record NZ_MLAN01000002.1, on the reverse strand, counting down.
CAATCTAGTAATACAAAATATCTTATCTTTAACATAGGCTATGTTTTAGAAGAGCTTTCATCTTACTTTCTTATAAAAGCTGGCAGCATCATACTTATGGGCACTCCTAGTGGCGTGGGCATGGGGTTTAATCCACCTAAGTTTTTAAAAGCAGGAGATGTAGTAAAGTGTGAGATAGAAAAAATAGGCACGCTTACTACTACTTTTAGCTAAGTATTAAGAGGCAGCCTGTAAGTCATGTCTTGACTGCTAGGAAGGTCTTTTGGAGCGAGGCGTCATAGCAGAGCTTTTAGATTCTATAAACTTATAGAATCTATTTTTATATCCACTAAGTCACATTGTGTGTTTTATATCACCTAGCCATCATCGTTGTAAAACGTACTCTAAGCCACATAGGTATATTGCCAAGTGATATAAAGTATAAAAACTTATTCATAGCACCGGGCACTGATATAAGCCTACCTTTTTTCATAGAATCTATAGCTTCGCGTGCCACCTCATCAGGAAGCATGGCGTTTTTAAACATACTAGAGCCTTTTACTTTAGCCCTCTTTTCAAAGTTAGTCTTAGTAGCCCCGGGTAGCAAGATAGTTACTTTTATATTTTGTTCATATCTTAGGGCTATGGCTAAGCTTTTCACATAGGTCTTAGAAGCAGCGTAGGCTGCTAGACTAGGAAAAGGAGAAAGGGCAGCCATAGAGCTTAGAAATAAGATCTTAGATTCTAAAACCTTATCAGTTGAAGCAACTAGCATGGGAAGCAAGGCTGAGGTTAAAAGCGTTAGTGTTTTTACATTTAGATCTAACATGTTGCTAAGGTCTTTTTGGTCTTGGTCTATAAGCTTGCCATAAAGCCCAACGCCTGCGTTATTTATAAGATAGCTTAGCTTTATGCCATGTTCTCTTATAAAGCCTAAAATTTTTTCAATGGCAAAGTCTTCGTTTAGATCTAGTCCTAATGTGTGTACTTTTAGGCTATAGATTTGAGTTAGACTTACTGCTAACTCATCTAGTGCATTTTTATCCCTTGCTACTAGCATGAGAGGGATGCCAAGACTTGCAAGCCTTGTAGCTATACTTTTGCCTATGCCGCTGCTTGCGCCAGTTATAAGTGCGAACATGTTTTATCCTTTTTTGGAATCTTTTAAGTCTTTGACTTCTTTTTCTAATTCTTTAACTTCTGCTGCTGTGTCTTTTATGATTATCTCATCTTTATGTAACCTAGCTTTTTTAGCTTGACGTCTTGCTATCCTTTCTTCTTGCAACCTTAGGGCTTTTTCTTCATCGTAGTTAAACACAGGAAGTCCAAGCTTATAATAGATCGCCAAAGCCCTAAAACTAAAGCCTACAATTAGTGTGATGATTACTATTAAAGTGTGATTTAACTCCGTTTTAAGAAGTAGATAATAAAGGATGCAAGTTACTATACTAACTCCAGCGTAAACTTCTTTTTGAAAGACTAGTGGGATCTTATTACACAAAAGATCGCGCAAGATGCCTCCAGCTACTCCGGTAAATACCCCAGCTACCACGCAGACTATGATTCCATGACCTAGGCTTAAAGCCTTATCAACCCCTATGATACTAAAAGCTACAAGCCCTAAAGCATCTAAAAGTAAAAAAAGCTTGCCAAATCTAGCTAGAAAGTAAGGCATGGCAACAGTTAGAAGGCTTACTACACAAAGCATTAAAACGTATTCTGGGTGAAGCACCCACGTAGTTGGGTAGCTTCCAAGTACGACATCTCTAACAGTCCCCCCACCAATGGCTGTTAGAAGTGATATAAGCATAACGCCAAAAAGGTCCATCTTGTGACGCCCAGCAGCCAAAGCCCCAGTTATAGCTTCAGCTATGATTGCTATTATGTAAAGTACAAACAAGATCATGCTTTATCCTTAGGTAAGTTGATTTATAATTTCTACTAGATATATTTTATAAGGAATATTTATGATAGTTACACGATTTGCACCAAGTCCTACTGGAAATCTACATATAGGAGGATTAAGGACTGCACTTTATTGCTATTTATACGCTAGGAAAAATCACGGTAAGTTCTTACTTAGGATAGAAGATACAGATACTGAGCGAAACTCACAAGCAGCACTAGATTCTATCCTTGAGGCGTTTGAGTGGACAGAGCTAGAGCACGATAGTCCTATGTGGTTTCAAAGTAAAAGGCTTGATATCTATAAAAGCTATATACAAAAGCTACTAGATTCTAAAAAGGCTTACTACTGCTATCTAACTAAAGAAGAGCTAGAAAGTGAACGCCAAAAGACTAAAAACCTTAAAGACTTTACCAGAAAGTATAGGGACTATGAAGGCGCGCCAATACAAGGAATCCCACCAGTAGTTAGGATAAAAGCACCTCTTAGTGGTGATGTGACATTTATAGATGGCATAAAAGGCAAGATAGTTATAAGTGCTAGCGAGATAGATGACTTTGTTATAGCTAGAAGTGATGGCACTCCAACTTATAACTTCGTAGTAGCTATAGATGATGCACTAAGCGAGATAAGTGATGTTATAAGAGGGGATGACCATGTAAGCAATACTCCTAAACAAATCCTTATCTATGAAGCCTTAGGCTTTAAAGTGCCAAAGTTTTATCACGTACCTATGATATGTAATGAAGCTGGGGCAAAGCTAAGCAAGAGGGATGGGGCACTAAGTGTTTTAGAGTATAGAGATGCTGGGATCTTGAAAGAAGCCTTGCTTAACTTCTTATTCCGTCTTGGGTTTAGCCACGGGGATCAAGAGATATTTTCCATGAAAGAGATGCTAGAAGTCTTTGATCCAAGCGAGATTAATAACTCAGCTTCAGCTTGTAACTTTTCTAAGCTTATGTGGCTTAACTCTCACTATATAAAACAAAAAAGTATGAAAGAGCTTTTAAGTCTACTTAAGATGGACTTAGAAGAAAACAAAAGAACTGAGTGTTTGCTAGAAGCACTTAAAAGCCGTGCTAATACCTTAAATGACTTTAAGCTAGGGATAGAATCTATCCTAGAAAAGCCACGCTATGATGAAAAGATGGATTCTAAAGTTAGCCCTTTAGCCCTAGCAAGTTTGCCAGTTGTTGAAGACTTTGACTTTCAGAGTTTAGATTCCATAAAAGAGGCCTTGCATAATCTTAAGCTTGATTATAAGATAGGCATTTTTATGCAAGCACTTAGATGTGCTTTACTTGGTAAGCCCGGCGGTATAGATTTAGGCGAGTGTCTTTTTATACTAGGTAAAGATGAAAGTTTAGAGCGTATAAAAGCTTACTTAGAATCTAAGAAGTAAAAGCTATCTTTTTTAACTCTAGCCTAAAACCCTATCTGTTATATAATGGCTTTTACATTTAAGGTAGGCAGGTTTATATGAGGTTTAAAGAAGAGGGAAAAGAAGAATTTTTAGGTGAGCTTTACTATAAATATGGAGCAAAAAAAGAAGACTTTGAGAGGTTTAAAAAAGCACTTACAAAATACCTTAAAACCCTAGATAGCCTGCAAACTCAAGGTGAAGACTCGCTAGTAGCTGACGCTTTAAAGCCATTATTTACCGAGCTTGGTTTTATTACTCAAACCAAAAGCAAAAGTGAAGGCTTTAAAGGAAAGAGTGAGATAGATTTAGTCCTTAAAAAAGATGGGTGTATTCAAGTTATCATAGAGGCTAAAAGACCAAAATCTAAAGAGTTTTTTAGTGCTAACACTCCTAATACAAAAGCCCTGCATGAAACTATCCTTTATTACTTTAGACTAAGAGAGAATAGGAATACTTCTTTAAAATATATCATCGTCACAGACTTTTATAGATTCTTTATATTTAAAGCTAGGGACTTTGAAGTGCTTTTTTATGAAAATAAAGACTTTAAAAATTTATATAAAAACTTTATAGACGATAAAAGCTTATTAAAGGGCAATAATGCGTTTTATAAAGAAGCAAGCAAGAACCTAGATAAGAACTTAGAAGGTGCAAGCCTTAAGCTAAATGGACTTTTTTTAAACCTAAAAGACATAGAGCTAAAAAAACTAAAAGATGAAAAATCCAGCCTTAAGATACTTAAGCCCTATTTTAAAGCCTTTAGCAAAGACTTTCTTTTAGGCGAGTTTAATCCAAACGATGCTAATAAGCTTAATACAAACTTTTATAATGAACTTCTTTACTTACTTGGACTAAGCGAGCAAAAAGTAGATGGTAAAGTTTTAATCCTCCCTAGTCCTGAAAGCTTGCAACAAAAGGGCACACTTTACTACAACATCTTAAGCAATGTCACTGAAAGCCATAAAGATATGGAAGATTTAAAAAAAGGCATGCTTAATGAAAATGTCCTCCAGATACTAATCATCTGGATAAATAGAATCTTATTTCTAAAACTTTTAGAATCTAGTCTTATAAGGTTTAACGGCGATAAAAACTTAGCCTTTCTAACAACTACAAAAATAGAGACTTATGATAGGTTAAATGATCTCTTTTTCAAAGTCCTAGCCATAACAAAAGAAAATAGAAACTCACAGCAAGTAAGAGAACTTGACTATATCCCCTACCTTAACTCTTCTTTGTTTACAAGAGATGAAAAAGAGCTTATAGAGATGAGTGCTTTAGATAACGCCATGTCTTTAGAGTACTTTAACTCCACTCAGATAAAAGATACTAATGGCAAGAAAAAACATGGGGAAGTAAACTGGCTAGAGTATCTTTTTACTTTTTTAGATAGTTTTGACTTCGGGGATAGTAATAATGAAAGCGAGTTAAAAGAAGATAAAGAACTAATAAACTCTAGTGTCTTAGGACTAGTCTTTGAAAAACTTAATGGCTACAAAGAAGGGAGTTTTTACACCCCTAGTTTTATCACCTCATATATGAGTAAAGAGGCTTTAGAAAAAGTTGTTATCGATAAGTTTAATAAAACCAATCCTAAATGGAACGCCTTATATCTAGAACATATTAAAGCAGAGATAAAAGAAGAGATACAAGAAGAGAAAAAAAGTACTAGAAGTGATAGTGAAGCCATATTAGCTAAACACAAAGCAACTTTAGGTTCCATTCGCATCTGTGATCCAGCAGTTGGTAGTGGACACTTTTTAGTCTCAGCACTTAATACTATGATAGAGATATATAGTACTTTAGGTTTGCTTTCTGAAGCAGATAAGATTACCGCGGTTAATGACGAGCTAGAAGTAATATACAACCACTCTAAAACTTTTATCTATAAACGTCCTGAAAACCTAAACGACCCTAGACAAAAGATACAAGAAGAGCTTTTCAACCTTAAAAAAGACATCATAGAAAACAACCTCTTTGGTGTTGATATAAACCCTAACTCAGCAGCCATCTGTCGCTTACGTCTTTGGATAGAGCTACTTAAAAGTAGCTACTATCAAAGCTTAGATTCTACCTATCACGACTTAAACACTCTGCCTAATATTGATATCAATATAAAGTGTGGTAACTCGCTAGTTGCTAATATAGACACAAGCAAAACAACAAAATCTTTATTAAAAGATCTAACAACTAAGGCATCTCAAAAAAGAGACTTACTCAACTATGAAGAGGTTGAAAAAACTGCAGACAATCTAAAAAGAAAGTTTAAAGAGCAACTAGCAAAATATAAAGAAGCAGTTTACAACTATAAGAATGAAACAGATAAGGGTATCAATTCGCTTATTAAAGAAGATATAAAAAAATCTAAAGAATTTATATTATCTATGTTTAAAGAAGCATCCACAGAATCTGTCAATTTTAAATATCTTCTTACAAACTATCTAAAAAGCTATGGCTATAGTGGTATAGATAATGTTAGTTTTGATGGTATAGAAATAAATAGTCGCATAAAAGATAAGTTGAATGATTATGTGAAAAGTTATAATTTATATAAGATAGTAGATACGCGAACTAAGTGTTGCAAGGTTGATAAAAAAGTTTTTGATGCACTTATTAAAAGTATGGACATATATGAAACTTTTAAAAAACGTGATAGTTTCGAGTGGCGTTTTGAATTTCCAGAAGTGCTAGATAGTGATGGCAACTTTATAGGCTTTGATCTAGTTATAGGTAACCCTCCTTACATAAGACAAGAAGCTCTCAAAGATCTCAAAGATGCACTAAAAAACTATCAAGTTTTTAACTCTACTTCTGATATCTATACTTACTTTTATGAAGCTGGATTTAACATCTTAGCAGAGAAAGGGATCTTATCTTTTATAACTTCTAATAAATGGTGCCGTGCAAAGTATGGCGAAAAGCTAAGAGAGTTTTTACTAAGAAACACTACTCTTTTAATCTATGCTGACTTTAATGGAGTGAAAGTTTTTGATAGTGCCACTGTTGATACTTCTACTTTGTCATTTCAAAAAGGGCACACAAAAGCAAACTATAACTTAAAGTATATAAATCCCACTTCAAGAGACATAAGCACTTCTGATACATCAAATATATCTATATCTAATCTCAACAAAGAAGCTTTTATATTTAGCGATACTTCAGTCTACAACCTAAAAGCTAAGATAGAAAGCAAAGGTACTTCACTAAAAGACTGGGATATATCCATAAACTACGGAATCAAAACTGGATATAACAAAGCTTTTATCATAGATACTGCTAAAAAAGATGAGATATTAAACGCTTGTAAAAGCGAAGTTGAAAGAAAAGCAACTGCTGAAATTATAAAACCCATTTTACGAGGCAGGGATATAAAAAGATACTCTTACAACTGGGCGGGATTGTGGATAATATGCACATTCCCGGCTTTTAAATTAGATATAGATTTCTATCCTAGTTTAAAATCTTACTTAGAATCCTTTAGACCAAGGATAGATCAAAGCGGTGAAAAAGACTGCCGTAAGAAAACTAGCAATAAGTGGTTTGAAACACAAGACAACATAGCTTATTACGGCGATTTTGCTAGGCAGAAAATTGTGTACAGTGAGATAGTTCAAGAACCGCAGTTTTGTTTAGATTCTAATGAAGGATTTTTTGCAGAAGCTACAAGCTTTATCTTGGTGGGTAGTAACTTGGAGTATCTTTTGGGATTATTACACTCAAAGCTTGCCACTTTTGCTTTTAAAAGGTTTTATGCAGGTGGTGGTCTAGGAGAAAAAGGATATAGATACAAGAAGGTTTTTTTAGAATTGCTACCTGTGCCAAAACCAGATTCCATTAATCAAGCTTTATGCGATGAAGTTATAGCCTTAGTAGACCAAATCCTAGAATCTAAAAAGCAAGACATAAACGCTGATACAAGCGAGCTAGAAAAAACTATAGATTCTATAGTTTATAAACTTTATGGCTTAGATGAAAAAGATATAAAAGTTATAGAGTCTTAGCTAATAAAAATAAAAAGACAGCTAGTGCAAACAAGTCTTAACTAACGTGGCAACCTTGCTCTGCATATTTTAGCCTTTAGATTCTATTAACTCTATTTCTTCGATACTTAGATTATATAGTTTATAAATCATAGAATCTACTTCTTGTGCTTCTAAAGACGCGTCTTTGTTTTCTTTTTTAAATTTTAGTATTTCACTTGCTAAGTAAGTAATTGATTTTATTAGGTTGCTATTTTCAAAGCTTGGCTTTATGATAGGTAGTTTCTCTACAAATATTTTTGACATCTCATATCCACTTGCCCCTAAAGTAGCTCCTATTAATTTAAAATACCAAAAGTTTAGTTTTGAGTTTAAAACACTAGTTAGATATTCAAGATTTTCTGTTTCACTGGTTATGATGAAACATTTTTGATTGGTCATATATCCTTCTTTATCATAAACTGCGACAAATTCACTAGCCATATTTGGATACACAATTTTCTGCCTAGCAAAATCGCCGATATATGCGCAGTTTCTTAGATTATAAGGTGTATCACCTTTATCACTACGTACTATCAACTTGTCATAATAAGAATCAAAATGCAACTTTAAGGTCGGATGTTCCTCTATATCTACACGCGGAATCTTATTGCCTTTAGAATCTATATATCCATTGTGAGTATTAATTATCCACAATCCCGCCCAGTTGTAAGAGTATCTTTTTATATCCCTGCCTCGTAAAATGGGTCTAATATCATTATTAAAACCAATCTGCAAGGTATAAGATGATATACGCCTATATAAGAGTAAGTAGTGATAGACAAACTGTAGAAAACCAACGCTTTGAGATAGAAACCTATGCTAAAAAGCAAGGGTTGGCTATAGATGAAATGTGGGAAGAAACCATGAGTGGTAAAATAGCTATAGATCATAGAAAGCTTGGACTTTTAAGAAAGAAGCTTAAAAAAGGAGACTTACTACTAGTGCCTGAGCTTTCAAGACTTGGAAGAAGTCTGCTTAATGTTATGTCTTTTTTAAATGAGTGTGTAGAAAAAGGTGTACAAATCTACTCTTTAAAAGAAAAGTTTGAGCTAGGAGACAACATCCAAAGCAAGGTTATAGCCTTTGCTTTTAGCTTAAGTGCTGAGATAGAAAGAACGCTTATCTCCCAAAGGACTAAAGAAGCCTTAGCAAGACTTAGAGCTGAGGGTGTAGTGCTTGGTCGTCCTAAGGGAGCTAAAACTAGAATAGAGCTACATCCTTGCTATCATGCTATGGCAAAGATACTAGAGTGGGATGCTAAAGGTATGAGTCATGCAAATATAGCTAAAAGAGTAGGAGTTCATAGAGATAGTCTAAGACGTTTTTTAATAGCTAGTGGGAATAAGAACTTACTCAAAGGTAGAAACTACTAATATATAAATGTTGAATTAATGGGCATCTAAAATATTGACTTCGAAATTTGGAATAATTAGGTGTGATTATAAAATATAAGTAGTGGTGGCTTGAGGCGGAATCGAACCACCGACACGAGGATTTTCAGTCCTCTGCTCTACCGACTGAGCTATCAAGCCAACTTGTTAAGTTTAAAAGCAAATAAGGGCTAAATTGTGCCCTTACTTAGCTTAAATATAGCTTAACTACCCACTTTAAGATCTTTATATAGCTTGTAAATCTTGCCTTTATAAGCACAAAGCCACATTTAGAATCTAAAAAAGCTTAGCCGTTATGCAAAGTTAGCACTTAGTGGCTTTTTAGCTAGCAAGTGAAAGTGAAAGTGAGGCACTTCTTGGCCGCTATCTTTGCCAGTATTTGTAACTAGTCTATAGCCACTTTCTTTTACACCTAAGATATCTACTACTTCTTTTATAAAAGCAGTCATCTCTTTCATAGTCTCACCATCTATGTCATTAAAGTCTTTTATAGGAGCTTTTGTTATGATTAAAGCGTGTACTGGGGCTTTTGGGGCTATATCATAAAAGCTTAGGAACTTTTCATCTTCATGTATCTTTTTGCAAGGAATCTCACCTTTTACAATCTTTTCAAATATAGTCATAACTCTTTCCTTTTTAGTGTGGTAGTAAGGCTTAATTATAAGCTAGATTTGATAAAATCAAAAAAATTTAAAAAGGTGGCATATGGAAGAGTTAGTTAGGCTTTTAGAAATGCTTAAGTGTGTGAAAGATACAAAGGAGCTAGAGAACTTAAGAGTGGCTATAGGCGGCAAAAATGGCGTCTTAACCTCGCTTTTTAAAGAGTTAAAAGATATGGATGGAGAAGCTAAAAAAGAGCAAGCCTCTAAGGTTAATAAGCTTAAAAAAGACTACGATAGCCTCTTAGAATCTAAAAAGAGTGAGCTAGAAAGTAAAGAGCTAGATGGTGCTATGGCTAAAGAAAGGCTTGATGCTTCACTATTTAATGCAACCACTCAGTTTTATAGCCTAGAAGGGCAAAAAGATTCCAAAAAAGACTTAAGCCTTCACATGCAAGGTATCTCAGAAGGGCACCCAATACACAGGATGCAAGATATCATCATAGACTACTTTACTAACTTAAACTTTTCGCTAGAAGATGGTCCACTTATAGAAGATGACTTTCATAACTTCGAAGCACTTAATCTTCCTAAATACCACCCAGCACGCGACATGCAAGATACTTTCTACTTTAAAGATTCTAAGCTTTTAAGGACGCACACTAGCCCTATACAGATAAGAACTATGGAGGCAAAAAAGCCACCTTTAAGGATGATATGTACAGGTCCTACTTTTAGGCGTGACTATGATCTAACTCACTCACCTATGTTTCATCAAGTAGAAGGCCTTGTCGTAGAAGAAGGTGATAATATAAGTTTTGCTAACTTAAAGTATCTTTTAGAAGACTTTTTAAAGTTCATCTTTGGAAGTGAGACTAAAGTGAGATTCCGCTCTAGCTTTTTCCCTTTTACTGAGCCAAGTGCTGAGGCTGATATAAGCTGTGTTTTTTGTAAGGGCAAAGGCTGCAGGGTGTGTTCTCATACTGGCTGGCTAGAAGTGCTAGGCTGTGGCGTGGTAGATAGCAATGTTTTTAAAGCAGTTAACTACGAAGGCGTTAGTGGCTATGCCTTTGGGCTAGGAGTAGAGCGCCTTGCTATGCTTAAGTGGGGTATAGGTGACTTAAGAAGCTTTTTTGAAACAGACCTAAGATTATTGGAGCAATTTTAATGATAGTAACTACATGTGCACTAAAAGCCTTTTTAGATATACAAAATCTAGACTTAGAAGAGGTTTGCAATAGGCTTAGTTCCCTTGGTCTAGAGATAGAATCTACTCACAAGATAAGCGTACCTTCAAAGGTCGTAGTAGGCAAGATAGTAAGAAGAAAAGCCCATCCTAATGCTGAAAGACTAAGCATATGTGATGTTGATATAGGTGAAGAGATCTTGCAAATTGTCTGTGGGGCAAGAAATGCTAGGACTGATCTCTTTGTAGCAGTTGCTTTAATAGGTGCTAGTCTTCCTCCTAAAGGAGAGTCTACGCTTCCTTTTAACATAGTAAAAAGCACCATTAGAGATATAGAATCTTATGGCATGCTTTGTTCTAGTGAGGAGCTTGGTCTCCCAGTTTTGGGTGAAGGGATAATGGAGCTTGATAGCAGTATAGGCGAGCTAGTCTTAGGTAAAGAGCTAAAAGAGTATGCTGTTTTTAATCAAGACGTTATAGAACTAGGCATCACTCCAAATCGCGGGGACTGCCTTTATGTCTTAGGAGTGGCTAGAGAGATAGCAAGTAGTTTTAATCTTATCTTAAAAAGTTTGCCAGCAGGGGATAATTCCCTTGCCATAGGAGTAGGTAGAATCTTGCAGCTTTTAAGTCATGGCGAGCTAGATGCTAGCTTGATGTATAAGATAGTTGAGATAAAAGATATGTTTTTGCCTTTAGTTATAGCCTTAAGCCTAGGTATAGCTAAGAGATATAAACAAGAAAAGATTGAAAACTTCCTAGAGTATGCTACTTATATGAGTGGCGTGGTATTTAACGCTTATCCTTTAGATGATAAGGAGATATCAGCTAGTGGTGATACAGTCAAGCTAGATATAAGAAGGGATGAGCTAGGGTTAGAATCAGTTTATTCCATAGTTAAAAAAGGTGATGTAGAAAATGTCAATAAGCTTAGTACTATAGGTGTTAAACGCTACGAGGTAGCACCTAATGACTACCCAAGAACCTTTGTCATAGAAGCAAGTCACATACATCCAGATACTATCTCTAATGAGATCTATAAAGTCAAAGATAAAGTAGCACAAGACAAAGATGTAACCTATCTTTCAACAAGGGGATCTAACTCTAATCTTGAAGTTGGCATGGGCTTTCTTTGCACTCTCTTTGATAGCTTAGAAGATGTGGTGGTTTACTCAGGTGAACAAAAGATCATGCACAAGCTTGAACCTTTAAATATAGATATGACTTTTAGCTACATATCAAAAGTTATAGGTAATCATATAAGCAATGACGAGATAGCCATCATCTTAAAAAGGCTTAACTTCTTACTAAAAACAACTTGCGATGAAGACTACTTTATACTAACTCCTCCAATTTACCGCTTTGATATAGTCAACCGCCAAGATGTCGCAGAAGAGATACTTCGCTGCATGGGCGTGCAAAATATCCATTCTAAGCCTTTATTAATAGCACAAACCCTAAACACCTCTCCTGCTTACACTAAGCACAAACTTACAAGGGATATAAGAGTTAAGGCACTTTCTCAAGGGTTTTATGAGTGTTTGCACTATGTGTTTGCTTCAAGTCAGAGACTTTTAGACCTAGGCTTTAAGCCTTTAGATGAAGATAAAGCTTTGCTTAATCCTATCACTAAAGACTTAGATACATTACGCCCTAGCCTTATGCCTAATATCTTAGAATCTATGGAGCGAAATAAGAACTTAGGCTATAAGTCAGTTAGCTTTTTTGAGATAGGGACAGTTTATAATGAAAAAAGAGAAGCTAGCTTAAAGATAGCCTTTGGGGTTTGTGGAGATAAGCTAGTGCCAAGCTATCCTAACCCTAAAGGAAGGGAGTGGGAGTTTTATAGCTTTTGTGAGTGCTTATCTAAGGTGGTAGATAACTTTAGGCTTGTTAATGTAAGTGATGCTAAAGAAGAGATAGCTAATAGCTTATATCATCCTTATCAAAGTGCTTTTGCCTATCAAGATGAACATAAGCTTGGACTTGTCTCAAAGCTAAATCCTAAAGTGTGTGCGATGTATGGCTTAGAAAATGTCTTTTATGCTGAGTTTGATATGGACTTAATCTTAAAAGGAAGGCTTGCTAAGCTAGAGCATAAAGCTAGGACTTACTCTGCCTTTCAGGCTTCAAGAAGAGATCTAACTGTGTTAATAGATTCTAAGATCCCTTTTTCTAGTATAAGAGATGGCTTACAAAAAGCAGGGCTAGATTCAATAGTTGGCTTTTATCCGCTTGATGTGTATAAAGAAAGCGAAGACTTGCATGCTTTAACTATACGTTTTATCTTGCAGTCTAGTTCTAAAACACTTGCACAAGAAGATATAGAAGAAGATATAGCTAAGGTCTTAAAGCTTTTAGAATCTAACTTTGATGCTAGATTGAAATAATAAATCTATAAAAGGAGATTTTATGCCAGTAGAAAAAAAGCAGCTAAAACCTGGTGACTTAGCACCAAACTTTGAGCTACCAAACTCTGATAATGTAAACATAAGCCTCCAAGACTTTGCAGGCTTTGTAGTAGTGCTTTACTTTTATCCTAAAGACAACACTCCAGGCTGCACACTAGAGGCTACTGACTTTACTGGCTTAAAAGCTGAGTTTGCAGCTAAAGGGGCTATAGTCATAGGAGTTAGTAAAGATAGCCCAGCAAGTCATCAAAAGTTTATAGATTCTAAAAGTCTTGATGTGGTGTTACTAAGTGACAAAGATAATGCAGTAGCTAAAAAATACCATGCTTTTGGTAAAAAGATGATGTATGGCAAGGAAGTAGAAGGGGTTATAAGATCAACTTTTATCATAAAAGATGGCAAAGTGGATAAGGCTTTTTATAATGTCAAAACAAAAGGGCATGCCTTAGAAGTTTTAAACAGTATTTAAAGGTAAATGTTTTAGAATCTTCATCATATCAACAAAGGAGTTTGAGATGTTTCACGAGTATAGAGAAGAGGTTTCTTACCTAAAGCAAAATGACGCACATTTTGATAAGATTTTTGAGGAACATAACGAGCTAGACCAAAAGATAAAAAATGCAGAGCAAGGAATCATTCCTTTATCTACACAAGAAATAGATGTCTTAAAAAAAGAAAAGCTAAAACTAAAAGATGAGGTTTGGGAACTACTAAACCGCTACTTGCAAGAGAAAAAAGCCTAAGAAGAAAAAAGGCTTAAGAAAAAGCCTAAAGTTGCTTAAAAGCTTTTTGTAATAGCTAGATTGCAAGGGTTAGGTTAGATTCCTAGCGTTTTAGAGGCTGGCTTTTTTTGCTAAGACAAAAAAGGCTAGTTGATATATATTTCATATACTTACTTAATCATTACATCAAATCATATAAATTTAAAGATTCTATCATGAGCGCTAAATTCACCCACTTACATTTACATACTGAGTTCTCCTTACTAGATGGTGCTAATAAACTAGATGCACTTTGCAATCAGATAAAAGCCCTTGGCATGGACAGTGTTGCTATGAGTGATCATGGCAATATGTTTGGTGCTATAAAGTTTTATACCACCATGAAAAAAGCTGGCATAAAGCCTATCATTGGCATGGAGGCTTATATTCACAATAAAGAAGACTTAGGAGATAGGTCAAGAACTACTCCAAGGTTTCATCTTTGCTTATTTGCTAAAGATGACATTGGCTATAAAAACCTTATGTATCTAAGCTCAAGAAGCTTTATGGATGGACGCTACTTTGGCTTTCCGCGAATAAACAAGAAGCTTTTAAGAGAGCATAGTAGTGGCTTAGTTTGTAGTAGTGCTTGCTTGCAAGGGGAGATAAGCTGGCATCTAAACACTAGAAGTGAAAGAAACCTCTCCATGGGTGCACGTGGCTATGAGGGTGCTAAAGAAGCAGTAGCTGAGTATCAAGATATCTTTGGTGAAGACTTTTATATAGAGATCATGCGTCATGGTATAAGAGAGCAAAACGACATAGATGATAATCTTATACGTCTAAGTCTAGAAACTGGCGCTAAGCTTATAGCTACTAATGATTCCCACTATAGGGTAAAAGAAGATGCTAGCATGCAAGAAGTGGCTATGTGCATAGCTATGGGCAAAACCCTAGCTGATGCTAATCGCCTTCGCCATAGCGTGCATGAGTTTTATGTAAAAAGCCCTGAAGAGATGGCAGAGCTTTTTGCTGACTTACCAGAAGCACTTAGCAACACTCAAGAAATAGCAAATAAGTGCAACCTTGAGATAGATTTAAAAAACAACGATTCTAACCCACCAACCCCACCAACTTTTAAGTTTGCTAAAGAGTGTGCTTTGCAAGATGGAGTAGACTTTGTTGATGAAGCAGGCTACTTTAGATATAAGTGTGAAGAAGGACTTGCAAAAAGACTAACTATCATAGATGAAAGTAAGCATACTATCTATAAAGAAAGATTAGCACGTGAGATGGACACCATAGAATCTATGAAGTTTCCGGGTTATATGCTTATAGTTTGGGACTTTATAAACTACGCTAAGTCTAATAAGATCCCAGTAGGCCCAGGTCGTGGTAGTGCTGCTGGATCACTAGTGGCTTTTTGCTTAGGCATAACTGATATAGACCCTATAAAGTATGATCTTTTATTTGAAAGATTCTTAAATCCGGAGCGGGTTTCTATGCCAGATATCGATACAGACTTTTGCCAAAGAAGACGAGGCGAGATGTTTGAGTATATGAGTAATAGATATGGCAGAAACAACGTAGCACAGGTTATAACCTTTGGTAAGATGCTAGCTAAGTCAGTTATTAGGGATGTTGCGAGAGTTTATGACATGCCTTATAAAGAATCTGATGAGTTTGCAAAACTTATACCCAAAGAGTTAAATATCACTTTAAAAGATGCCTTTCTTAAAGAGCCTAAGATAAAAGAGCTTACAGATGCTAATCCTAAGGCTAAAGAAGTTTGGGAGATGGCTTTAAAGCTAGAAGGGCTTAATAGAAACGCAGGTATCCACGCTGCAGCGCTTGTGATTGATGGTGAAAAAGAGCTTTGGAACAAAGTGCCTTTATATGTCCCAGAAAAGACTAAAGATAACATCCCAGTTACTCAGTACTCCATGAAACACCTTGAAGAAGTAGACCTTATAAAGTTTGACTTCTTAGGACTAAAGACTTTAACTGTGATACAAGATGCCCTTGATATCATCGCTGAGACTAGTGGCAGGCATATAAACTTCTTAGAAGTTGATGCTAATGACCCAGAAGTCTATAAGACCTTGCAAAGTGGAAACACACTAGGCATCTTCCAGTTAGAATCTAATGGTATGCAAGATATTAATAAAAGGCTGCGTCCTACTTGCATAGATGATGCCATAGCCCTTATCGCCCTCTATCGTCCCGGCCCTATAGAATCTGGTATGACAGCTGACTATATAGAAAGAAAGCATGGAAGGGCTAAGATAGAGTATCCATTCAAAGAGTTAGAATCTATCTTAAAGCCAACTTATGGAGTTATAGTCTATCAAGAGCAAGTTATGCAGATAGTGCAAGTTATAGGTGGCTTTAGTCTAGGAGAAGCTGACCTTGTAAGAAGGGCTATGGGTAAAAAAGATGCTAAGGCTATGGATGATTCTAAGTCTAAGTTTGTGCAAGGTGCTAAGAAAAATGGCTTTGATGCAGCTAAGGCAGGCGCACTTTTTGACTTAATAGCTAAGTTTGCTGAGTATGGGTTTAATAAGTCTCACTCAGCAGCCTATGGGATGTTGGTGTTTCAAACTGCTTATCTAAAAACCTACTATGAACATGAGTTTATGGCAGCTATGCTTACAAGCGAAAGTAATAAGATAGAAGCAGTAGCTAAGTATATAGATGAGGTAAAAGCCCTAGGCATAGCTATAGCTAATCCTCACGTAAACCACTCCATGATAGACTTTTCTGTGATTAAAGATGAGACAAAAGATAAAGGTGCAAAAGACTATAAAAAGATAGTCTTTGGGCTAGGGGCTATAAAAGGTGCAGGAACTGAAGCACTAAAAAATATCATAGAAGTTAGAAAAGAAGGTGGCGTTTTTGTAAACTTTGCTGACTTTGTAGCACGCGTAGACTTTAACAAGATAAGTAAGAGAATCTTAGAGCCACTTATAAAGTCTGGTAGTCTAGATGATCTAGGCTATACAAGACGTGCCTTACTTGAAAATATAGACTATATCTGTGATATGGGCAGGGCAGTTACTAGGGCTAGGAGGGATCAAGAAGGTGGCAGTATGCTTTTTGCCGAGTACAAAGCTGATGTCCAGTTAGAGTTTAAAAATGTAAAAGAGCTAGATTCTGGGACTATCTTAGAGTATGAGTATGAGAGCTTAGGCTTTTATGTAAGTGGGCACCCACTAGATGCTTATAGAGATAGGATAAATGCTACAAAGGGCATAGCTAAGATTGTAGAAGCACTAGAGCTTAAGTCTAACTCCTTTGCTATGTTTGCTTGCAAAGTGCTTAGTGTTAATAGAAAAATAGGCAAAAGTGGCAAGATTTATGGTGTGCTTAACGTCATGGATCTAACCGGCAAGCTAGAATTTACCGTCTTTGAAAACCAGCTAAATGCACTAGATGAGCTAAATGCCAACTTAGAAGATCCAAACGAACCTATCTGCTTTAAGTGCAAGATAGAAAAAGATGACGATGATGAAAATGACATAAAACTGCAAGTTAGAGTTTTAGAGCTTTTATCACTAAGTGAGGCAAAAAACGCAAAAGTGACTTTGAAGTATGATAGGGCAACACAAAAAAGTGAGATACCAGATACTAGTGAAGTAACCCCGCTAGATATCAAGTTTAAAAATATAGACTTAAAAGAAGCCCTCTGCGTAGTCTTTGAATCTAACTTTGATAGTAAAAAACTTGATCTAATAGCCTCTAAGGCTAAAGAGTGTGAAGGAAGCACGCCTTTAATCTTGCAGTTTGTAAAAGATGGCAGTGTGTATGAGTTTCAATCAAATCTAAAAGTAGATAAAAAGATAGCTTCCTTGCTGCCTGATTTTAAATGGATGCAAAGAAGTGATAAAGAGTTAGCTTAGAAATATATGATTGCCATGTAAAAGATTATGCCTTCTCCTAGCATGCGATATAAATAAAATTAGATTCTATAAATTTATAGAATCTAAAAATATTTGACTGTTTATAAATAACCCACTCCCAGTACTCCCTTATGTCAAGATGGGAACTAAAAGAAGCCCTAAAAACATCATGAAGGGGAGCTAAAGGATACTTGTATAAAAAAAGAAAGAAAGATATTTATGCTACTTTTGGCTTGTGCTTTCTTGCCACTAAGATAGAATATAAAACTTTAAAACACCTAGCATATGCAATGCTTAAATATAACTTTTTAAACATTTCTTCATTTTTAGCACTATAATTCTTTTCGATTTATTTATGGCCTAAGGATATTACGTGAGTGACTTAAAAGTAGCTTTCAAGATTAGTCTTCCCATACTCATAGGCTACTTAATGCTAGGAGGGGCTTTTGGCATACTCTTAGGCGATGCTGGCTTTAGCGTGCTTTGGTCTATTGCTATGGCAGTTTTTATCTATGCTGGGGCTATGCAGTTTGTCGCAGTTGGTTTGCTTAGCATGGGTGCTAGTCTTACTTCTGTGTTTATCTTAGCACTTGTTGTAAACGCAAGACAGATTCTATATGCTATGGCTATGTTTAAGGACTTTAGCGCCTTTCCTTTAAAAACTAAGCTTTATATGTTTTTTAGCCTAACTGATGAAACTTTTGCACTTCTTAGTATCAACTCTAGCATCAGCCAAAGGGCTAAGTTCTTCCTTGCCTTGCTTAATCACATATACTGGATACTTGGCTGCATCATAGGCTCTCTAATAGGTGATAAGTTTAGCATCAAAGGCATAGAGTTTGTGCTAAGTGCTGTTTTTGTAGTCATACTTTTAGAGCAGATTAAAACTAGTAAGTCTTACTTTGGAGCCAGTCTTGGCATAGTTGTAGCGCTTATCTGCTTGGCTATATTTGGCAAAGAAAGCTTTTTAGTACCTTCCATGGTAGCCATAATAGTTCTTCTTTTTGCATTAAAAGCTTTGCGTTTTAAACCCTTGCGTGACTAAAAGATATAAAGGAGAAAAACTTGAGTGATATAGATATAACCCATGCTATCTTAATAGTTATAGTCATCATCATAGGGACTATTATCCCGCGATTTTTACCTTTGTCTATCTTTAGCTTTTCTCCCATACCTCCACTTCTTGCGTGGCTTTCAAGAAAGATAACCCCTTGTATCATAGGCATGCTTATAGTTTACTCACTAAAAGATATCAACTTATCTCATAGCCCTTTTGGAAGCTATGAGGGTTTAGGAGTTTTAAGCACTATTATTATCTATCTTATCTTTAGGCGTTCTTCTTATGGCGGTCTTTTAGCCATCTTTCTTTCAACTATCTTTTATATAGCACTAGTTAACTTTAAGCCCTTTGGCTAAGGGGCTTAAAGCAAAAACTAGATTCTATAGTCTTTTAAAAGTAGTAAGCGTAGTTTAGTGTAACATCACTGCTTGCAAGACCCGGAGTGTTGTTTCTAAAGTAGTACTGATACTCTAATGATACACTTTGATTAATGCCGATAAATGCCATCAAGCCTACTTTTACAGTTGGAAGTATAGTAGGGGCTGGAGCGGCAGTTTCTGGTTTTTTCTCTTCATTGGCACTATTTTGTGCTGCGTTTATGATGCGTTGATTAGCAGTATATTGGGCGATAAGTTTATTAAGGTTGTCTGTAGCAGCCTGCAAAGCTTTATCTGCTGCATCTTTTGCTTTTTTTGCCTTATCGTAGTCTTGCTGTCCTTGTGCTAGGTTATTTTTATTAGTTAGTGCGTCGTTATATTCTTTTTGGGCATTAATTAGGTTTTGATTGGCTTGGTTTGCTTCTTGCTGTGTTCTACTTACTTCATTACCTATATTTTGGATTTTATTATTGGCATCATTTAGTGCATTTTGAGCATTAGTTAGGGTGGTATGTGCTGGGTTGTTATTATAGGCATTAAGCTGTGATAGGTAGGTATTTTGTGTATTACTCAAAGCTTTTTGGGCATTAGCAAGAGTATCTTGTGCATTTCTAAGTTTAGCTTTAGCATCTGCTAGGGCATTAGCAGTTGAGTTTGCGTTAAGCCCTGCGTAATAGCCCGGTGCTAAAGTCCTAGAGTTACAAAAGTTAGCATAGCCACTGCAAGAAGAACTTGGTGGATAGTAAGTAGGCTGATTGTTTATACTTAAAGCCCTGCTATAGGCAGACTGGGCGTTATTTACCTCGTTTTGTGCATTATTTACTGCATTTTGCGCATTATTTACTGCAGCTTGAAGGGCTGAAGTGTTAGGGGCTTGTGGTCTTGGCAAAGAATTTAGTGCATTATTAGCACTATTAACCATACTTTGTGCGTTGTTTTTATCGCTTATTGCTTGGTTAAGTTGGTTGTTAAGGTTACTAAGCTGAGAGTTAGTGCTTGTTATATTACTTAAGATATTAGCTACGTTACTACTAGCACTATTTATAGCATCATTTGCCCTGTTTAGATCTCCTTGTTTTGCACTCCAAGTTAGAGTTGCATTTATAAGATTGCTATTAGCTTGTACTTGAGCATCTCTTGCACTGTTTGTATTATCGCTTGCTTGATATATTGCAAACATTAGTGCATTTGCATTACTTCTAGCTTGGGCGGCAGAGATGGCAAAAGCAGAGTTTGCCCTACTTGCAGAAGTAGACTGGGAGTTAAAGTTACCACTTCCACTATTAACCACATCATTAGTCCTTATAGCAAGACCTACTCCTGCTGTGTAGCCTAACTTTACAAAGCCACTACCTACATCAAAGAGGTGGATAAAGTCAAGGTTTACCATGTACTGAGGTGTAAGGCTTGAGTTTAAGGTATTAACCCCCACTCCAACACTTGCTTGTAAGCCAAGAGTTGCGCCTTCTAGACTAGAAAAGACTCCAGCACCTAGTTTTAGTTTTGCATTAGTTCCAGTGCCTGAAAAACGAACTCCATTATCCACTTCCTTAGCGCTTATCCCAGCACCTACTCCAACCCCAGCAAAAACCTTTAGACCATTAATCTTATTAGTGTTAGCACCTGCCTCAGCTGCAAATGCACTAGTAGTTCCTAAGACTAAAATCAAACTAGAAGCTA
Organism: Helicobacter sp. 11S02629-2; assembly: GCF_002272875.1. GTDB lineage: Bacteria > Campylobacterota > Campylobacteria > Campylobacterales > Helicobacteraceae > Helicobacter_I. Next base: position 51,693 of record NZ_MLAN01000002.1, on the reverse strand, counting down.
TCAATGTTTTAGTGACTTTTTTCATTTTAGAATCCTTAATTTCTATGTCTATTTTGTAGTCTTTTATAGTTGAAATTATAGCTGATGGAGCCCTGTAGCAGGGGCTTTGTAGAAGGATGAAAAAGGTATAAAAATTATTAACTAATAAGTTTTTGATAAATAAAATATTTACTTAAATACTTCTTATAACTTAAGGTTTTATTAATATAAAAACAAAGCTAGTCAATCTAGCTTAATAATCAAAATGCAATTAAAAAATATCACTTTAAAAACTGTAATTGGTCTTTGTAAGAACTATATAAGGTTAAGAGTATTTTACCTATCCTTTTTAAGCCTTGCTATCTCATCGCGCAAGCTTGCTGCTACTTCAAAGTCTAGTCTTTTAGCAGCCTCTAGCATCTTAGCCGTCAAGTCTTTTACTATCAAAGCTTTTTGCTCTTTTGGAATCTTTTCCTTCCTTAGTCTATCAAGCGTTTTTGAAGTGTCTTCAAGTCGTAGTTCATCTTCTAAGTTTCTATTAACACTTTTTGGAGTTATGTTGTGTTCTTTGTTAAAAGCGATTTGTTTTTCGCGGCGGTAGTTGCTTACATCAAAGGCTTTTTGCATGGACTTTGTAACCTTTTTGGCGTATAAAAGCACAAAGCCATTAATGTTTCTAGCAGCACGCCCCATTGTTTGTATAAGGCTAGTCTCACTCCTTAAAAAGCCTTCTTTATCAGCATCTAAGATGGCTACTAAGCTTACTTCTGGGAGATCTAGCCCTTCACGCAAGAGATTTATCCCAACTAAGACGTCATACTCTCCAAGACGCAGCTCACGTATAAGATGGTTTCTTTCAATGGCATCTATATCACTATGCATATAACGCACTTTTATGCCTTCTTTAGAGTAAAACTTAGTTAGCTCTTCTGCCATCTTTTTAGTTAGCGTCGTAACTAGTACTCTTTCATTTTTAGCTACTCTTTTTAGAATCTCAGCCTTTAAGTCATTAACCTGATTAGTGCTATCTCTTACTTCATAGAGTGGGTCTAGAAGCCCTGTTGGGCGGATGATCTGCTCTGCTGTGTGTTCTTTACTTAGTTCTAGTTCAAGGTTTGCTGGGGTTGCTGAGACAAAAAGAAAGTTAGCCTTTTTGTTTATAAACTCTTCAAATCTTAAAGGTCTGTTATCAAGGGCACTTGGAAGCCTAAAACCATACTCGACTAAAACTTCTTTTCTGCTTCTATCCCCTGAGTACATACCGCCAAATTGAGGAAGGCTTACGTGGCTTTCATCGACTATTAAAAGATAGGGCTTTTTTTTAGATTCAAAGTAGTCTAAAAGCGAAAAGGGCGTCTCTCCGGGTGCTTTGCCAGTAAGATGTCTTGCATAGTTTTCTATCCCCTTACAAACACCACTTTCACTTATCATCTCCAAGTCAAACTCAACCCTGCTTTTTAGCCTTTCAAACTCTACTTGCTTATCTTGAGACTTATAAAACTCTAGCCTTTCTGCAAGCTCTTGCTCTATGTTGTTAAGGGCAGTTTTAAGGCGGTTTTGTCCGACTATGAATTGATTAGCAGCATAGATCACTACAGAATCTAAGGCTTTAACTTTTTTGTTTTCTAAGGCTTCATAGATAAAGATTCCTTCTATCTCATCATCAAAAAACTCTATCTTTAAAAATTCTATTTCATTATAGGCTGGAAATATGTCTATAACCTCGCCACTTACGCGAAAAGTACCCCGTTTGAAGTCCACCTCATTACGCGTATAGCCCATCTCTATTAGCTTTAAAAGAAACTGCTTTTGATTATAGCACTCTCCTATACTTATCTTTTGTATGGTTTGGATGTACTCTTCTGGGTTACCTAGACCATAGTTTGCTGAAACACTAGCTATAACTATGACATCATCATAGCCAAGCAGTGAAGTAGTAGCACTAAGGCGAAGCCTTTCTAAGTCGTCATTAATGCTTGAATCTTTTTCTATAAAAAGATCACGTCTTGGAAGGTAGGCTTCTGGTTGGTAGTAGTCAAAGTGGGATATAAAGTACTCGACATGATTTTTGGGGAAAAAGCTTCTAAACTCACTATAAAGCTGGGCACAAAGAGTTTTATTATGAGACATGATAAGAGTTGGCATGTTAAGGTTGGCTATGATGTTTGCCATAGTAAAAGTTTTGCCACTTCCTGTAACACCTTCTAAAGTATTGTACTTTGAGCCATCTTTGATAAAGCCAGTTATGGATGCTATAGCTTCTATCTGATCGCCTGCTGGCTTATAAGGTGAAGTTAGTTTAAAGGTATTTTGCATATGGGCTCTTTAATTTTGGATAGAATTAATAATCTTAAAAATAAGGATTCTAAAATGGTAGCAAATGATATTAAAAATGGTATACATCTGCTTATAGAGAGGATAGAAAAGCTAGAAGATGAACTCTCACAAAAAAACACTGTATCTAAAGAAAAAGATTCTGAGATAAGAGATCTTGGCTTTAAGATAAGTAATCTTAATGTACAAAATGAGCAAAAAGACTTAAGGATGAAAAAGCTAGAAGAACAAAACGCTCTCTTAACAGCACAGCTTAGAGAGATAGGTGAGCTAGTAGAAAACAGCACAAAAGAGTATAAAAAGCCTTAGTGATGATGAAAGACAGCTTAGATATTAAAGTTGGTGGAAGAACCTTTAGGCTAGAAACCACTAACTTTAATGAGCCCATAAAAGCCAACTTACAAGCCCTCTTTGAAGATAGGTCTTACTCAGTGGAGCAACTTTTGCACATGTTTATAGAGCTTTCTAATAAGTACGTTGCACAAAATCTTGACTTAGAAGAGATAAACACTTTCTTACAACAAAAACTACAAGAGCAACCTAAAGCTACCTCTTAAAAGCTATGCTTATATCAGTTAGCCCTATAGGTTTGCACTTAAATGAACTAGTCTATAGCACACAAACTCCTTTAGATAAATTTGACTTAGTGCTTATAAATCTAAGGGGCAAAGAGTATCTTGGAGTTGTTAGTCAAGTAGATCTAGCCTTACAAGCACCTAGCTTTACACCAAAGCCTGCTAGCAAATCACAGCTTTTTCTAACCAAACTACAAAAAGAGCTTTTAGAGTTTACTAGCAAGTACTACTTACAAAGCCTAGGTAATGTAGCTAGTATATTTCACTTAGATGATTTAAAAAATGTGCAAAAAGGTAGCTTAGATAAAAATCTTAAAAAGCCTTTAAAAAAAGCCCAAGCTGCCAAAACTCCTAAAGAAACTAGTCCTCTTTTAACCCTAAGCCAAGAGCAAGAAAAAGCTTTAAGATTTATAGAATCTAGGCCTTTAAGTTTGCTGTTTGGTGATACTAGTAGTGGTAAAAGTGAGATTTATTTTCATCTAATAGATTCTACGCTTAAGTCTCAAGAGAGCTCACAGTGCCTACTTTTGATGCCAGAGATCTCCCTAACGCCTTTGATGGAAAAAAGATTACAAAAGCACTTTGGGGATAAAGTAGCCATGTGGCATAGCAAGATAACAAAGGCTAAAAAGCAAAAAGTCTTAGATGGTCTAAAAGCAGGGAGTATAAAAATAATAATAGGTGCAAGGAGTGCACTTTTTTTGCCATGGAGTGATTTAAGATTAATTATAGTCGATGAAGAGCATGATGACTCTTTTAAGTCTCAAACCTCACCAAAATATAACGCACGCGACTTATGTGTGCTTTTAAGTCAAAGAGGTATAAAAGTAGTGCTTGGTAGTGCAACCCCAAGTCTAAAAAGCTACTATCTAGCAAAAGAGCATGGCTATCTTTATAGGCTTAAGGGCAAGTTTTTTAACTCACAAACTAAGCTTATACTTGATAATTCAAAAGAAGTTTTAAGCCCCCTTTTACTAGAAAGCTTACAAGCTGTGCTAGATAGCAAAAAGCAAGCTATTATCTTCTTGCCAACTAGGGCTAATTTTAAAAGCCTGCTTTGCACTAACTGTGCTAGTACTATAAAATGCCCTCACTGCCAAGTAAGCCTAAGCGTTAACTTCAAAAAAAACTCTCTAGTTTGTCACTACTGTAACTACCATATGCCCATACCTCTAGTTTGCCCAACTTGCGGGAGTGAAGAGCTAAGAGGCAAAAGACTAGGAACTGAAGAGCTTAAAAATACTTTAGAAGAGATCTTTACAGGCGCTAAGATAAAAATATGCGATAGGGATAATGCAAGTAGTTTTAAAGAGCTAGATAAGATTTTAAGTGAGTTTTCAGCCCATAAGTTTGACTTCCTTATAGGCACGCAGATGCTAAGTAAGGGACATGACTTTAAAGACGCTAGTCTTAGTGTGATACTAGGTATTGATCATATTTTAGGCTTAAGTGACTATAGGGCAAGCGAGAAGGCTTTTTCACTGCTTTTTCAGATAGCTGGGAGAAGTGGAAGGAGGGGAGAAGGAAGCGTGCTTATACAAAGTCTTAATACTTCTTATATAGAAGAGGTTTTTAAAGGAGGCTATCAAAACTTTTTAGAAAACGAACTCCTTCAAAGGGCCAATCTTTACCCGCCTTTTGTAAGACTGGCAAAACTTACCATAAAAGATAAAAATGAGACTAAAGCCTTAATGCGTGCTAGATATATAAAAGATGTGCTTAGTAAGTGTAAGGAAAAAGATGTAGAAGTGATAGGTCTAGCCCCAAGTAGTATGCCAAAGCTTAAAGACTACTACTTTTTTAACATCATCTTAAGATGCAAAAAAGCCACCCCTTTGCTTCAAAGCATACTTAGTCTTGAGTTTAATCTAAAAGATAAGCTAAGTTTTGATATAGATATAGACCCTATAGAGTTTTGAAGCTTTGTTGCTAGTTTTTTCTTTCTTTATTTTAATGGAAGTTGTAGAGATATATTCCATTAGTTCCTTTTTGCATCATGGAGAGAGAAGATTGGAGAAACTCTATCATGCTAGGAAGGGGAACTAATATCTACTATGCTACACCTTATGTTTTTTGCCTTGTGTTTTTACTTCAAGCGTTAAGACCTAAAATACATGCCTATAAAAATACTTACTTTTAATGCTTACTTCTTAATCCCAGCAAAAAACCTACCTTCATAAAGTGGTAGTTTTTCACCAACAAGCTCTAAGGCTTCTTTAGCAGAGTTAGCCTTATAGATCATATCTTCGCGTCTATCATCTAGCTTAGTGCCTCCAAGCTTGTTAGCATAGCCTTCATTTCCAAGGGCTACTATAAGCTTTCCTAGTTGCCAGCTAGCACTTAGCTCATTTAAAGTCCCACTTCCTCCAGCTATAGCTATGACTGCGTGAGAGATGCTAACTAGACTTAGATTCCTAGCCATGTCAAAGCCTATAGGAAGGGCTAAGTCTACGTAAGGATTAGCTATGCTTCTATCGTAGTTTGGGAGGATTCCTATGATGGTGTTAGGTTTATGATTTTTAGAAGCCCTTGCACCTTTGCAAGCTAGCTCCATAATGCCACCTAGCCCACCACAAGCTAAGACATAGCCACTATCTATGATGGCTTTACCTGTTTCATAAGCAAGCTCTAGTGTTTCTTCACTTAGTCCTTTTAAGCTTGCATTACCACATACTGCAATTATTTTCATTACTTAATTTCCCTTATATATGATTTAACTTTATGGATATTTTTAAGATTTAGGGCTTTTTACATAGCCTTTATCTTTTATGAAGCTTATCTTATTTTCATTTACAAGGGTACTCAAAGTCCTTTTTAGCTCTTTGAAACTAACTCCTAACGCCATGGCTGTCTCTTTTTCAAAGATATAAGGGGTAGTTTTAGATTCTAAGATAGAAAGTATTTTTTCTTTTAAGGCACTTTTATTAGATCTTATTATTAGATCTAGCTTGCCATCACTTCTTATATTTTTAACGCCTACTTTATAGACCTCACCTAGCTTTATCTCACAAAAGACTTCATTACTATAAAGCATGCCTTGGTAGTTACCTATAACACAAGAGTAGCCTAGATCGCTTTTAGAAACTACTAATGCATCTAAGTCCTTACTTAAAAAGCTTATATCTTTACAAGGCTTTAAGGATATGCTTATATCTTTTTTGGCTATTAGCCTATTTGAATGATCTTTTTGCAAAGTAACTACTACTTTAGAATCTAGTGGATAGTTGCTTGGATACTTAGTTGGCATGAAAAGATCTTTAGCTAGTCCCATGTCTAAAAAGATTCCATTTTCTACGTGGTCTTTTACCTTAAGTGCTTTTATCTCATCTAGCAATATTAGTGGTTTTAACGTGGTGGCTACTAGTCTATCTTCACTATCTGTATAGATAAAAACACTGACTTTTATATCTTTTTCATCAAGCTCGTTTGCATATATATTAGGAAGTAAAACTTCGCCTTCTAAGTCGTCCTCACCAAGGTAGTATCCAAACTCACTTTTCCGCTTTACATCTAGCATAGTTTGCAAACCTATTAAGGAACTTATGTCTTGCATTTTGGGGCCTTTACAAATTAAATTGATTTTTTCTAAGTATAATCTAAAATTAAATTTTAAATTAGGGCTCTCAAAGATGTTTAATAAATATGTGTTATCTGGCGTGCTGGTTTCAGCACTTATGGTTGGTGGTCTAAGTTTTCTAAATGCTGCGCCTAGCAACAATGCAACTGATATGAACAAACAAGAAGCATTCAAGCCAAGCTCAAAGGCTGATAGACTTAAAGCATATGCTAAGTTTACAAACTCAGTAGATATCATAGAAAAAGCCTATGTAGATAAGCTAACTATAGATCAGATCATAGATAAAGCACTTGATGGCTTGCTAAGCAACCTTGATGCACACTCTAACTACCTAAGTGCTAAAGACTTTAAGAATCTTAAGCACACAACGCAAGGAGAGTTCAGCGGTATAGGTATAACAGTGGGCATGAAAGATGGTGCTATAACTATCATCTCGCCAATAGATGGCACACCTGCTTCTAAAGCTGGGCTAAAAGCAGGGGATATCATCTTGAAAATAAATGATAAATCAACCATAGACATGAAGCTAGATGAAGCAGTTTCTTTGATGCAAGGAAGAAAGGGCACTAAAGTAGAACTAACCATAGTTAGAAGTGGGCTAGATAAGCCACTAGTTGTAAAGATAATAAGAGATACTATAAAGCTTGAAAGCACAAAAGTTAGCAAGATAGAGGGCACAAACTATGCCTACTTAAGGATAGCAAGCTTTGATAAAAACGTCGTTCCAGAGACCAAAAAACAGCTTAAAAAACTAGGCAAAGTAGATGGCATAGTAATGGATTTAAGAAATAACCCAGGTGGCTTATTGGAGCAAGCAGTTGATCTAACTAGCCTTTTTGTAAAACATGGAATCGTGCTTTCTGAAAGAGGAAGAAACGAAGAAAGAAAGATTCCAGTAGAAGGCGATGCTATATTTGCTAATATCCCTTTAGTAGTGCTAGTTAATGGCGGAAGTGCAAGTGCAAGTGAGATAGTAGCTGGAAGCTTGCAAGATAACAAAAGGGCAGTAATAATTGGTGAAAAAACTTTCGGCAAAGGAAGCGTTCAACAAATCGTGCCAATCTCTGATACTGAAGCCTTAAAGCTAACAGTGGCTAAGTACTACTTACCAAGTGGTAGAAGTATACAAGCCCTAGGCATCACACCAGATATTAAAATAGCCCCGGGAGTTGTCCCACAAGATAAAGATAGTGCCTTTAGCCTAAAAGAAGCCAACCTAAGAAAACATCTTAAAAATGAGCTTTTAGAAGACGAAGCGCCTAAAAAAGCAAAAGCTACAGAAGCAAAAGAGGAAAAAGAAGACAAAAATCTAATCACTACTAAAGATGTGATGGATGACATGCAGCTAAAAACTGCTATAGATACCTTAAAGTCATGGAATCTAATATCTGCATTTAAACACTAAGGAGGTGTGTAATGGAAGTTACAAAACAAAGACTGCTTTATGAGGGTAAGGGGAAAAGGATGTTTGAAACTAGCAATCCTAACCTTATCATAGCTGAGTTTAAAGATGACTTGACTGCATTTAACGCTTTAAAAAAGAGCAAAGAAGCAGGCAAGGGCGCACTAAACTGCAAGATAAGCACAGAGCTTTTTATACTTTTAAAAAATAACGGCATAAACTCTCACTTCGTAGAAAAGCTAGATGATATAGAGATGCTTTGTCAAAAAGTAAAAATCATACCTCTTGAAGTAGTTGTAAGAAACATCACTACTGGAAGTATCTGCAAACGCCTTGGCATAAAAGAAGGAATCTACTTTAAAGACACTCCTTTAAAAGCACCATTAGTTGAGTTTTACTATAAAGATGATGACTTAGGTGATCCACTTTTATATGAAAAACATGCCATTATGCTAGGTATCGCCACTAAAGAAGAGCTAGATGAGATGGCAGCAAAAGCTTTGAAGGTTAATGAGATTTTAAGTGCTTACTTTGATAGGGCAGATCTTACTTTAGTAGATTTCAAGCTAGAGTTTGGGCTAGATAGTGAGGGTAATATCATCCTAGCTGATGAGATAAGTCCAGATAGTGCAAGACTTTGGGATAAGCTAAGTGGCGAAAAGATGGATAAAGATAGATTTAGACAAGACTTAGGTGGTCTAAAAGTCGCCTATGAAGAAGTGCTTAATAGGCTTTTAAAGCTTTAAAAAGCATAAGATGAGTGAAGTAGGCATAGACTTAGTTAGCATAAGTCGTATAAAAAGTGCCTACTTAAAGTATGGGGAACGCTTACTAAAAAGATTCCTAAACAAGTCTGAGTTAGAGTTAGTAGCCTTAGAATCTAGCATTAACTATCAAAGGCTAGCTGGTATCTGGGCTTTAAAAGAGGCGTGTTCAAAGGCTTTAAAAACGGGCATAGGAAAAGAGTTAAGCTTTCATGATATGACTTACTTTAAAACTAGTGACGCACCAAATCTAAGCCTTAGCCAAAAGACTTTAGAGAAGTTTCAAGTTAAAAGTATAAGCGTTAGCCTAAGCCACGAAAAAGACTTGCTAACAGCGATTTGTTTTGTGACATTTAAGGATTAAATAGTGCAAGTAGTATTTGGCCCAATTCTTTCAAGACGCTTTGGTGTAAGCCTAGGTGTAGATCTCTCTCCTAATAAAAAACAGTGTAATTTTGACTGCGTGTACTGTGAGTTAACTAAGTCTAAGACTTTAGAAATTATGCAAGATATAGTACCACTAGATACTGTGCTAGATTCTGTGCGTGAGGCTTTAAAGCAAGATAGCAAGATAGATGTTTTAACCTTTAGTGCTAATGGCGAGCCAACCTTATACCCCTACTTATATGAGTTAATAGTAAAAACTAAAGAAATCTTAAAGCCCTATCCTCATATAAAAACTTTGATCCTTAGTAATGGCTCAAGATTCTGGGATGAAGACGTAAGAAAGGCTTTAAATGAGTTTGATATGGTTAAGTTTTCTTGTGATAGCTTAAATCCTAAAAGCTTTAAAAAAGTCGATAGGCCAGATGGTAGCTTAAGTCTAGATTCTATAAAGCAGGGCATAAAAGAGTTTTCTTTAAGCTATAAAGGCGCACTAATTGCTGAAGTGCTTTTTGTGAAAGATATCAATGATAGTATAGAAGATGCTAAAAGCATAGCTTTGTTTTTAAAAGAGGTAAATATCGCAAGGGTTGATTTAAGCACTATAGATAGACCTAGCTCTTATGCAGTAAAGCCTATAGACTATGAAAGTCTTGTAAGCCTTTCGTCTGCTTTTTGTGGTTTAAATGTATGTATAGCTAAGCGCGTGCCGCTAGATTATAAACACGAGAAAATGCATCTTGATGAAAATGGGATCTTAGAGCTACTTGCAAGACGCCCTTTAAGTATAGAAGATGCAAAAACCTTACTTGATGAAAGCACTTTTAAGCTTTTAGATTCTATGAAAGAGGCTAAAAAGATAAAGGTTCAAAGAGTTGGAATCTTAGACTTTTTTAAGCCTTTGTAGATAGTTTGTAGGGCATCTTATAAAGATGATATTAGAACTTAGAATCTAAAACTATAAAAATTTAGATTTCACAAACTAAAAAAGTTTTGTAAACATTTGCTAGGCTAAGCTTTACTTTTGTACTTCTAGCACATGATATAAGAAGTTATCCTTTTACTCCCCTATGCTTTCAAAGCATTAAGGAGGAGGAAAAGAAGGCACCCCCTAAGCGTCATGGAGAAAGTACTAAAATACTTGACTGCTTAGCTTATGTTTAGTTTGATTCTATAAGTTTTATAGAATCAAAAAAGCTAGTAGTTACTCTTTGATTGGGGCTTCAAACTTAATTTCTACTTGAGACCAAGTTAGACCTTTGTGACCTGCGGCTGCTTTTGTAAGTGACTTAAGAGACTTATCTAAGTGGAAAGAGTTTAGATCTAGCACACCTTTAGCTTCTATCTTGCCATCTTCTATCTCATACTCTAAAGGCACTAGAGTATGTCTTCCATTCATCTTAACTTTAGCAGTGATAGCACCTTTTTTATCACCTTCAGTCACTTTTTCAAATACCACTTCTATCTTTTCTTTTTTGTGAAAAGTACCAAAGAAAGCATTTTTCATGTTTAGATTTATAGCAGAAGCTTCCATCTCTACACTCATAGGATCAAAAATAGCCTTTGCGCCAGTAAGTTGTCCTTTTATACTGCTTTCATCTTTGCCAAAAGTGTATTTAGCGTCTTTAAAAGTTCCAGTAACTCCTACTTTTTCCATAGTCTTGAAACCTTCAAAGCTGCTTTCAAACTTACTAGTATCTATAGTTGTAGCTAAAGCCATAGCACCAAAGGCACTAAAAGCTGCTAGTGCAAGTACGATTTTTTTCATGGTAATGCTCCTTATTTTGTATATGTGATAGACTATCTAATATTCCTATTTTTATAGTCAAAAAGATGGCAAAAATAGGCTTTCTTTAACTTTTCTTTACAAAGAATGCAAAAGTAAGATAATATCTACTCTTATAATTATAACTATAAATAAAGGTGATATATGGGTGCTGTGGTTGCTATTAAAAAAAGAGGTTTTAAAAACATAAAGGCTAAGTTTTTTAGAGCTATGCATATGTATTTAAGTGTATTTTTCTTGCCTTGGGTTTTAGCCTATATAGCAACTGGTATTATGTATATATCTGGGTTTAATCAAGACGCAGGTGCCACTAAGCAAAGCTTTATACTAGAGCGTCATATAGATAAAAAAGATGACCTACTTCCCGCGTTAAAAGAGCATGCTAAGACTAAGGGCTTACGCGTACCAGATTCTAAACCTAGCCCTATTAAAGGTGAAAGCCTTAGTCTTAGCCTAGCAACACCGGGCTATGCTTTAAACATCATCTCAAAAAATAATCAAACCACTATAAGCACCATAGAAAGGAACTTCCTTGGAGTTATGCTTATGATGCATAAAAGTAAAGCTGGCATGCTTGTTAATATCTTTGCCATAGCATTTGGTATAAGCATGGTGCTTATGTATCTTTCAGGCTTTATCTATACTGCTTGGTGTAAGCACTATAGGAAGTCTTCTATCATCACTTTAGTGGCAGGCTTTGTTATATTTTTCTTCCTTTTTTGGCTTTCTCTTTAAGTTGTAGCTACTTTATCAAAGACTTTAAAGTCAGTTTTTGGAATCTTCAAGTAAGCTTACGTAAAGCAAAACTTTTTAAGGATGTGCATGCAAAACAATCAAGCAGATATTTTAATACTTGACTTTGGTAGTCAATATACCCAGCTTATAGCAAGACGATTGCGAGAGCATGGATTTTACGCTGAGATAGTGCCCTATTTTGAAAAGATAGATTCTATAAAGGCTAAAAATCCTAAAGGCTTAATCTTAAGTGGTGGTCCTGCAAGTATCTATGAAGAAGGTGCTTATAAGCCAAGTCTAGAGATATTTGATCTAAATATACCAGTACTTGGGATTTGCTATGGTATGCAGTTTTTGGTTGACTACTTTGGTGGCAAGGTAGAGAGGGCAGATAAGCAAGAGTATGGAAAAGCTAAGCTTGATATAGATGTGAGAGAGCCTATCTTTAAAGGCATAAGTAAAGATTCTATAGTGTGGATGAGTCATGCTGATAAGGTAGAAAGCCTACCAGAAGGGTTTAAAGCCATAGCTTCAAGTGATAACACGGCTAATTGTGCTTTTGTGTGTGAAAAGCAAAAAGTTTATGGATTCCAGTTTCACCCTGAAGTTGTACACAGTGATGAAGGCTTTAAGTTTTTAGTCAATTTCGCCCTTCTTTGCGGTGTAAAGCCAGACTTCAATATGGATAACTTTTTGGTTTATGAGATAGAAAACTTACAAAAAAAGATTAAGAGTGGTAAGGTGCTTTGTGCTGTAAGTGGAGGAGTTGATTCAAGTGTGGTGGCTACTCTTTTATATAAAGCACTAGGGGAGCGCGTCATACCTGTCTTTGTAGATACGGGGCTTTTAAGAGAGGGTGAAAGGGACGCAGTTTGTATGATGTTTAAGCAGTATCTAAATGTCCCTTTAATAACTATAGATGCAAAAGATGTATTTTTAGAGCGCTTAAAAGGTGTAACTGACCCAGAAACTAAAAGAAAGATAATAGGCGAAACTTTTATAGAGCTTTTTGAAAAAGAGGCTAAAAACCATAGTGATATAAAGTATCTTGCACAAGGCACGCTGTATCCAGATGTTATAGAATCTACTAGTGCTAAAGGTCCTTCAAAGGTTATAAAATCTCATCACAATGTAGGTGGGTTGCCTGAAAAGATGAACTTAGAGTTAGTTGAGCCTTTGCGTGAGCTTTTTAAAGATGAGGTTAGGAACTTAGGCCTTAAGCTTGGTATGGCAAAACCTATGCTTTTAAGACACCCCTTCCCGGGCCCCGGTCTCGCTATAAGAATAATGGGCAGTGTAGATGAAGAAAGTCTGCATATACTTAGAAAAGCGGATAATATCCTCTTAGATGAGCTACATAACTTTGGATTCTATAATAAAGTATGGCAGGCTTTTGTAGTGCTTTTAAACGTTAAGTCAGTTGGTGTCATGGGGGATAATAGAACCTATGAAAACACAGCTTGTGTAAGGGTAGTTGAAGCAAGCGATGGTATGAGTGCTGTTTTTGCCCATCTACCTTATGAGCTTTTAGAAAAAGTATCAAGTCGCATTATAAACGAAGTAGATGGCATAAATAGAGTGGTTTATGATATATCAAGTAAGCCACCAGCCACTATAGAGTGGGAGTAGTAGTATCAGAGGTATTTGATAGGTCTATATAAGGAGACACATATGAATGCAAAGCATGATGAAAAACAAAGTGAGAGATTTTTTAACAGAGAGTTAAGCTGGCTTAGATTTAACGCGCGCGTTTTAAATGAAGCCAAGGCTAATATACCACTGCTTGAGCGTTTAAAGTTCATAGCTATCTACTTTACTAATTTAGATGAGTTTTACATGATAAGAGTAGCTGGTCTTATGAGTCTTTTTACTAGTGGCATCATAGAAAGTGGGGCTGATAAGCTAACTCCCATAGAACAACTCACTTATATAAGAGAGTACTTGCATAAAGAAAAAGCATATGTGGAATCTTTATATGAAGATATCAAAGATGAGCTTGCTAAAAACAACCTTACGCTAAAGCGTTTTGAACAACTTAGCAAAGACGAAAAGCTAAAGATGAGGGAGTATTTTAAAAACTATCTTTACCCTATCATAGTCCCTATCGTAGTTGATGCAACCCATCCCTTCCCGCATCTAAACAACCTTAGCTTTGCTATAGCTTTAAAGCTAAAAGATGTAGAAAGTGGAAGCGTGAAGTATGGCATCGTTAGGATTCCGAGGGTTTTGAAACGATTTATAAGTGTGTGTCCTAATAACTATACTTTAGTAGAAGAAGTAGTAGGGGAGTTTGCAGAAGAGCTTTTTACAGGCTATGAAAGCTTAGCCTATGTACCTTTTAGGGTTACTAGAAATGCCGACATGGAGATAGAAGAAGATGAAGCTGATGACTTTATAGCTTTGATGAGTGAAGGTATAAGGGCACGTAAGAAAGGTGAGATAGTAAGACTAGAAATCGGTAAGCCTGATGTAGAAAGTGAAAAAGCTAATCTTATACAGTTTATAAAACGTCAGATCAAAGTAAAAGCTGGCATGACAGACCTTGATATATATGAGTACACTATGCCACTAGGTGGAGGGGCGTTTTGGGAGCTTATAGCTTTAAAAGAGTATGCAAACTTGCTTAGTCCAGCCTATGTCCCAAAGATCTTACCCCCCCTAGAAGATAGCTCTACGTCTATATTTTCCCATATAGATAATGGCGATATCATGCTTTTTCATCCTTATGAAAGCTTTGAGCCAGTGGTTAACTTTATACAGCAGGCTTCAAAGGATGATAAAGTACTATCCATCCGTATGACACTTTATAGGACGGGGAAAAACAGCTCTATCATAAGGGCTTTAACTGAGGCTGCTGAAAACAAACAAGTTACAGTTTTAGTAGAGTTAAAAGCTAGGTTTGATGAAGAAAACAACCTTCACTGGGCAAAGGCTTTAGAATCTGCAGGTGCGCATGTTATCTATGGGATACCAAACCTTAAGGTACACGCAAAGATCGCCTTAGTAGTAAGACAAGATGAGGGCAAGCTTAAAGAGTACGTGCACTTAAGTACTGGAAACTATAACTCTGCAACTGCAAAAATCTATACTGATGTAAGTTTATTTACAGCTAATACTAACTTTGGGAAAGACGCCATAAAGCTTTTTCACTCACTTTCAACTGGGACTACTCCAAAGACTTATCTAAACACGCTTTATACTGCACCAACTCAGATAAAGCCTAAGCTTTTAAGCCTTATAGCTGGAGAGATAGCACATAAAGAGCAAGGTCACATCATATTAAAGGCTAATGCCTGTGTGGATGTAGATGTTATAAATGCCTTATATGAAGCATCAAATGCAGGTGTTAAGATAGATATGATCATACGTGGGGTGTGCTGTCTGCGTCCGGGTGTAAAAGGTATGAGTGAAAATATACGCGTGTTTTCTTTGATAGGAAAGTATCTAGAGCATGCAAGGATTTATTACTTCAAGCACGATGTTAATCAAGTCTATTTCTCAAGTGCAGACATCATGCCAAGAAACCTAGAAAGAAGAGTAGAGCTACTAACTCCAGTTTTAGTAGACGCTTTAAAAACTAAGCTTACAACCTTGCTAGACTTGCAGTTAAAAGATAATGTACAGCTTTATAGCTTAGGTAGTGATGGAGAGTATACAAAGGTGCATAATAATGATAAGCCTATGTCATCTCAGATATTTTATGAAGATCACATAACCAAGCTTTATGATGGCACAAGCAGGCATCATCAAAAGATAAAAAAACTACTTTCTAGGTATACTCGTGAAAGCTAGAGTAGACCAAAAAAGAGTTTAAACCAAATTAAAATAGGAGTTTACATATATGAAGTTTTCAGGCAAAAATGTTTTAATCACAGGAGCTAGTAAAGGCATAGGTGCTGATATAGCAAGAGTTTTAGCGGAGTTTGGGCTAAAAGTGTGGATAAACTATAGAAGTAATGCCGACCTTGCATTAAAGCTAAAAGCAGAGCTAGATTCTAAGGGCTTACAAAGTGCAGTAGTGCCATTTGATGCAACAAATGAGGCTGAGTTTATAGAAGCTATAAAGCTTATAGTTGAAAGTGATGGCGAGCTTTCTTATCTTGTAAATAACGCAGGCATCACTAATGATAAGCTAGCCTTACGCATGAAGCTAGAAGACTTTGACTCTGTTATAAAAGGCAACCTTAACTCATGCTTTATAGGCTGTAGGGAAGCACTAAAAGTTATGAGTAAGCAAAAAAGTGGCAGTGTAGTAAACATCTCTTCTATAGTAGGTGAGCGTGGGAATCCGGGTCAAGTAAACTACAGTGCAAGTAAAGGCGGCATGATAGCTATGACTAAAAGCTTTGCCTATGAAGGTGCCATGAGAGGTGTTAGGTTTAATACTATAACTCCGGGATTTATAAGAACTGATATGACTGAAGAGCTAAGTGAAGAAACTAAGCAAAGCTATGTAAATGCTATCCCATTAAAAAGGCTAGGCGAAGGTAGTGATATAGCTAATGGCGTGGCATTTTTACTAAGTGATCATTCAAGCTATATAACTGGTGAAGTCTTAAAGATAAATGGCGGGATGTATATGTAGCTTAAAGCTTATATAAAAAGAGTCACACTTGAAGCGGTTTGAATGCATCTATATAAAAGACACTAATACTTTTAAGAAAAGCTTTTTTGGACAAAGTGAAGACTCTATAAAAGCTAGACTTGAAAGAAAAGGCTTTTTAGTAGTAAGTATAAAAGAGCTAGCTTTTATAAGTGACTTTTATGGGGCATCTTTGATAGAAGAAAGCGAAGGTATGTTTTGGCAACTAAGCCATGGCTTAGAAGCTGGCATGCCCCTACTTTTGCTTTTAGATTCCATCCTTGAAAATACTTATCATAGAGACGTAAAAGCCTTAGTTTTAGATATAAGATCAAGCATACAAAAAGGGAATCTTATAAGTGAGGCTTTAAAAAGACATCCAAAAGTTTGCTCACCTTTTATCTGTGCTATCTATGAAGTAGGTGAAAAAAGTGGCAATGTAAGTGAGGTCTGTAAAATCTGTGCTAAAGAGATAAAGTCTAAAGAGGAGTTAAAAAACTCTTTTGCAAAAAGCCTTGCCTATCCGGTCTTTATGTTTATAGCTTTGTTTGTAGCAGTTATAGGTATAAGTTTATATGTAGTGCCTGAGTTTGTAAGCATCTTTGAAAGTTTTGAAGCCTCTTTGCCTCTTTCAACCCTAGCTTTAATCTATATAAGTGAAGTAGTAAGTAGCTACTATTTATACTTTTTAAGCTTTGTGCTTGCTATGTTTTGGGTTTTGTTTTATATAAAAAAGCGCTATGTCTATCTTTTTAGCTATCTTTGTTTTAAGATCCCTCTTTTTGGCAAGGCTATGTTTTATTATGAGATGCATAGGTTTTCTTTAGTCTTGTTTTACTTTATAAAAAGTGCTTATCCTATAGATAAAGCCCTGCTTACAACTATAAGCTTTTGTAATAATGCCTACTTAAAAGGAAGGCTTTCTATAGTGCACGATAAGCTGCTTCTTGGGCAAACTTTAAGTGCGGGCTTTAAAGCCACTAACCTAAAAATCGCTAATATCTCTTTAATCCAAAACGGAGAAAAAACTGGGAATCTAGACTTTGCTTTGGACTTTAACGCTAAGTACTATAGGAGGATGCACTATAGCTTGCTAGGTAAGATGGCTTCAAGTCTTGGGCCAGTTTGTACTGTCATAATAGGATGTTTAATCCTCTTTCTAGCCCTAGCTGTTATAACACCTATGTGGGAGCTAGTAGGCAGCATCTAAGGGCATTTTGTTTATATAGCATTAAATCTTATAGGATATAATGTAAGATTAAAATTTCATCACTAGATAGAAGAGGTAAAACATGGCTAAAAGAATCAAACCAGAATCAAAAGCAGAAGTTGATGTATTACTAGATGAGATAAGAGATCAAGAAGAAGAGCTAAAAGAGCCAAAAGAGCATGAAGCAAAGCTAAGCGTAGATGAAAGATTAGAAAAGATATTTAGCGAGGCAAAAGATAAGTTTATATCCTATGAAACCATAGCACAGACTATAGAATCTAGCCCAGATAAAGCCTTAGTTAAAAAAGTAAACTCCCTTTGTAAAAAGTATAAAAAGAAGCTGATTTCTAGCTCTGAGCTAGCTAAAAACCAAAACGCAGCTGATAAGATGAAGCAAGAAAAAGAAAGACAGAAGTTTATAAGCGAAAGTGCGGCTGAAGAGTTTGACTTTATGCGTGAAAAAGAGCTTTCTGAGTGGAGTAGAAGTGATAGCCCAGTTAGGATGTATCTACGTGAGATGGGTGCTGAGAGGCTTTTAACTAAAGAAGAAGAAGTAGTCTTAAGCAAACAAATAGAGCTTGGCGAAGACATAATCATAGATGCTATTTGTTCAGTTCCTTATCTTATAGACTTTATCCACGACTATCAAAGCCCACTTTTAAAACGCGAAAGACGTGTAAAAGAGCTTTTTAAAAGCTTTGAAGACAGTAAGGGCGATAGTGATGACTATGATGATGAGTTAGAAGTTGAAGAGGGTGCTGAAGAGCAAGTAACTTCTAAAAAAGAAAAAGAGAGGGTAGAAAAGGTAAAAGAGGGCTTTAGTGCACTAGAAAAGGCTAAAAATGAATGGCTTGAAGTTTTAGAAGCACCTGTAGAAGAAGATAAAGATAAGCAGCTTTTACACTTTTTAACCCTAGCTAAGAAAAAGCATATCTTAAAGCAACGCTTACTTGACTTAGGGCCAACTTCTAAGCTTATAAACGAGCTTACAAAGGCCATGGAAAACAGTCTTAAAAATGACAAAGAAGGCTTTGAGCAAGAGAAAAAAAGGCTTGAGTACAAACTGCCACTTTTTAATGACGTCTTGCGTGAAAACCACGAAAGGATTCTAGAAAACATAGTTGATATGAGTAGGGAAGATATAGTAGCAAGTGTTCCAGAAACTACTATGGTAAGCGTTTATATGGATCTTAAAAAACTTTATCAAACCAAAAAAGCAAGCGAGGGTGACTTTAACTTAGACCCTGATAAGCTAAAAGAGATCTTAGAGCAGATAAACCGCGGCAAGATGATATCTGATAGGGCTAAAACTCAGATGGCAAAAAGTAACCTGCGTTTAGTTGTAAGTATAGCTAAGCGTTATACTAATAGAGGCTTACCATTTTTAGATCTAATCCAAGAAGGAAACATCGGTCTTATGAAAGCCGTTGATAAGTTTGAGTATCAAAAAGAGTATAAGTTTAGTACTTACGCTACTTGGTGGATAAAGCAAGCTATATCAAGATCTATAGCTGATCAAGCACGTACTATTAGGATTCCAATCCACATGATAGATACTATCAATAAGATAAGAAACATCATGCGTAAGTACTCTCAAGAAAATGGTAGAGAGATGGATGTAGAAGATATAGCCAAAGAAGTTGGTCTTAGTGTAGATAAGGTTAAAAACGTAGTTAAGATCACACGTGAGCCTATATCTTTAGAAGCGCCTATTGGCAATGATGATGATGGAAAGTATGGTGACTTTGTGGAGGATAAAACTTCTATGAGTCCAATAGATATGATGTTAAAAGAGGACTTAAAAGCCCAGATTGAAGACATCTTAAGTAATCTTAATGAGAGGGAAAAAACTGTTATTAAGATGCGTTTTGGTCTTTTGCCTGATGAGAGCGACTGCACTTTAGAAGAGATAGGAAAAGCCCTAGAAGTCACAAGAGAAAGAGTTAGACAAATAGAATCTAGTGCTATAAAAAAGCTAAAACATCCTCGCGTTGGAAGAAAGCTTAAGTCTTATCTTGGAGGCTAGGCTTGTTAGTACGTAAAGTAAACACTAAAAGTTTCTTAAGCCTTTTTGGGCTTAAGCAGCCTTTTATATTACCACAACCTTTTTGGAATATAGTGCATCTAGTAGGCTTAGTGCCTCTTAGTGCACTTACCCCCCCCCCCCCCCCAAACAATTAGTCTATGTATCAAAAAGTTATTATTTTATAATGTTAAAAACTTCTCTGGCGTTATTTGTAAAAATGCCCCCTTCTTACATTCTAGCTTATGTGCAGCTACCATTAGGGCTTGGCTGTAGTGATGAATCTTATCTTACAACTATTAAAAAGCTCTCTAAAAGGCAAGACAAGAAAGAGGGTGAGGAATGCCTATTATAAACTTTGTTATATGCTAGGTTTTATAAGACTATTTTTAAAACATGGGTTTAAACTAAGAGAGAAAGTTGGTTTTAGAAAAGTAAAAGGAGCTATTAAACCCTATGCTTTTATAAGGGTTTGTAATGAGATTCCAACTATAAAAGCAAGCTTAGAATCTATAGCTTTTTTAGGGCGTGGCGTTATCGTTTATAATGACTGCGATGATGGCAGTGAAGAAGTTATCTTAGAGTTTTGTAAGACACATAAAGGTTTTAAGGCCTATAAGTATCCCTATCATGTAAAACGTGTCCATAGAGAAAGTGAAGTTTTCCCCCCTGAGTATAAAGAGCTTTTTGAGTACTACAACTTTGCTTTATCTAAGATTCCAAAAGATAAGTGGCTTTTAAAGATAGACGTAGATCAGATCTATTTTCAAGACATTACAGAAGAAAGCTTTAAGCTTATAGAGCATGAAAATGACGTAGTTTGCTATCCACGTGTGAACTTGCATGTATTAGATGGTGAAGTCTTGGTTAATAAGCATATACCTATAAGCGATGTTAATGATCACTGGCTTATTTTTAATCATGGATTATCTTTCAAAAAGTATGTAGAAGGAGGCGGTGTTATGGAAGCACTCGCCTTGCCTCATGCTAACTTAAACTTTATAAAGTCTCCCATAAACTCTTTTCACTTTCCCTTACTTAAAAAGCAAAGATTTACTAAAAAAAGAGAGGATTTTATGAGTTTGGATGAGTTTAAAGATCAGTATAAAAAAGATAAGTCTAAGCTTATAGTTGGGGGCTATGTGCCTTTAAAAGATGGTAGGGAGATCTTAGACTTAGAGTTTTTAGATACAAGGTTGCCAGAGATATTAAAAAGACTTAAGTTTTAAAAATCTAAAAGTTTAAGCCACTTAGAAGTAACCTTACTTTCTTCAAACTTACTTAAAAATATCTCTTGTGACCTAGCACCAAATGTGCGTCTTAAGGCCTCATCACTACTTAGAGTATCAAGGGCTTTTGCAAAAGATTCTATATCATCATCTTTTATCAAAAAACCATTTTTGTTATCCTCTATGCACTCACTTGGTCCAGTAGGGACATCAAAGGCAACTAGTGGCAGGCCATAAGAAAGTGCTTCTAGCATGACCATAGGTAGCCCTTCGTGAAAAGAAGTCATAGCAAAGATAGAAGCCTTTTTATAGTAGCTTCCTACATCTTCTTTATAGCCTTCTATGCTAGCATCAAGATTATGTTTTATTATGTAGTCTTTTAGTGCTTCTTTTTGCTCATCATCTCCAACTATCATAAGATGTCTTTTAACCTTCATCTTACTAAAGGCTTTTAGAAGTCTAAAAAGCCCTTTTTGCTCTGTCAAGCGTCCAACAAAGATGATGTTTTGACTAGTTATATCACAGCTTTCTTTTGGGGCTTTTACAAAGTTTGGTATCACTTCTATGTGCTTAAAGTTTTTAGCCCAAATGCTATATTCTTGCCTAGTAAGTAGCACTAAGACATTATAGTTAGCAAGGTTAGGGTTATATAAAAGCTTAAAGTGCCCATGTATAACGTGAATGCAAAAAAGCCACTTTATTTGTTTGCTTAGCGTAGCCTCCCAGTAAGAATCTATTAGCACATCTATATTTTCATCTCTGCATATTGCTAAAAGTTTAGATTCTAAGTTTGTCATAAAGGAAGTTTTTAGCGCTCTGCAAGTGCTATCAAGTCTATGTTTGAAGCTATTTAGTTTTGTTAGTTTGTAAGAAAGTTTATAAGCTAACTTACTTAGTGTAAGGATGCTTTTATCTAAGAGTTCTTTTAGACTAAATGATCTAGTGTAAGGCTTTAGTTTTATCTTTTTTAGATGGTTGTAAGGATTAGCTTTGTTTGGACTTGACTGAATGCTTTCATCAATAAAAGGCTGCTTTAAGCTTTTATCACAGGGCTTCCCCCCCCCCCCCCTAGATTCATGGAGGCTATAGGGGCAGTGCTATGTAGATTAGCCTTTGTTGCAAGAGCTTTATCTAATGTCTCTATATTATTTTTAATAAATACTATATCTTCTGGGCTATTTTCACTAGCTAATAGTTCTTCATCTTCAAGTATGTAGATTTTAAAAGGAAGCTTGATTGTAGACTTTTTGTTAAAAGCCCTTATAGTGATAAAAGTAACCTTTAGCCCCTTTGCTTGTAAAGCATAGGCTAGATTAAGACTAGTTGTCTCAACGCCGCCAAAGGTGCTTAGGTCATATAAAAAGATAGCTACATGCTTAGATTTAGTGCTTGTTAGCTTGCTATCTTTTAAAGACTTAGAATCTAAAGTTTTGCTAGATAGATTCAACTACTTTTTCTTTCTTCTTCTTTCGTTAGGATCAAGGGCTTTTTTGCGGATTCTAATATTTATTGGAGTTACTTCTAGTATCTCATCATCTTCTATCCACTCTAGTGCCCTTTCTAAGTTTACATCCCTTGGAGTTACAAGCTTTATAGCATCATCACTTCCACTAGCCCTCATGTTGGTTAGGTGCTTTGCTTTTATAGGGTTTACATCAAGATCGTTATCACGACTGTGCTCTCCTATGACCATACCCACATAGACCTTAGTTCCAGCGCCTACAAAAAGTGTGCCTCTTTCTTGTATATTAAAAAGACTAAAAGCAGTTGTATCGCCATTTTCCATACTTACTAAAGCGCCATTTTTACGGCTTTCTACACTTCCGCTAAACTCTCTAAACTCTAAAAAGCTATGATTCATGATACCTTCACCTTTAGTATCAGTTAGAAACTCACTTCTATAGCCTATTATCCCACGTGCAGGGATCTCAAACTCTAGCCTTGTATAGCCATCATTCATAGGGTTCATAAACTTCATCTCAGCTTTTCTTTTACCAAGCTTTTCTATAACTGCACCACTATAATCTTGTGGAGTATCAATTACAAGATGTTCAAAAGGCTCTAGCTTTTTGCCATCTTCAACTTTTACTATAACTTCAGGACGGGAGATGCTAAACTCAAAGCCTTCACGCCTTAGATTTTCAGCAAGTATTGTTATTTGAAGCTCGCCTCTTCCACTTACTTTAAAGCGTCCTTCACCCATCTCTTCACACTTCATAGCGATATTTGTTTGCATCTCTTTAAGTAAGCGTTCTTTTATCTTATTAGCAGTTACGTGCTTGCCTTCTAAGCCTGCTAGTGGGCTATCATTAACCGCGAAGTAAACGCTCATAGTTGGCTCTTCTAAGTGCATAGGATCTAGTGGCATAGGATTAGCCGGGTCTACTAGACTATCTCCAACATCTACAGCACTAAAACCAGCAATTGCTACTATATCACCAGCCTTAGCTTCTTCTATCTCCATCCTAGCTAAACCATGGAATCCTATAAGCTTAGTTATACGGCCATTTTCTTTATCACCATTGCCCTTAGCTAGCATAACAGTTTGCCCTTTTTTAATAACTCCATTAAACACACGGGCAATCCCTATCTTGCCCACATAGTTATCATAATCAAGGGTAAAAACTTGCATCTGAAGTGGGTTTTCTTCATTACCACTAGGAAGGGGGACGTACTCTAAGATAGCGTCAAATAAAGGTTCTAAGTTCTTTTTTTCATCGCTTAGATTTTTAATAGCATAGCCATCGCGTGCTGCAGCGTATATCACTGGGAAGTCAAGCTGGTTATCATTAGCACCCATAGCCACAAAAAGATCAAAAACCTCATCTACCACGCGGTCAGGCTGGGCTGCTGGCTTATCTATCTTATTAACTACAACTATAGGTCTTATACCAAAGCTTAGGGCTTTTTTAACCACAAACTTAGTTTGGGGCATAACGCCTTCTTGGGCATCAACTAATAATAAAACGCCATCTACCATCTTTAATACACGCTCTACTTCACCACCAAAGTCGGCGTGTCCGGGAGTGTCTATGATATTTATCTTTGTATTTTTATAGTTTATGGCTGTGTTTTTAGAAAGTATGGTTATGCCTCTTTCTTTTTCTAAGTCATTACTATCCATAGCCCTTTCATTAACCTGCTCATGGTCACTAAAGGTACCTGACTGGCTTAAAAGACCATCTACTAAGGTAGTTTTACCGTGGTCTACGTGGGCTATAACTGCGATGTTTCTAATATTTTGCATGCTCTCTCTTTACTCTTATGATTTATATTAAGCGTGATTTTAACATATTAGACTTTGATAAGTCCCTAGTTGTGCCTTTAAGTCAGTCTTTAATAGCCAAGGGTTAGCATGTCTTTTATAAGCCAGTCATCCTTACTTAACTTAGAATCTTTTTTAGATTCCATGCCTTTTATGACGTTATAGACACTACGGGCTATCATGTCAGTTTCTATATTTACACGTCGTCCTTGGCTGTAGGTATGAAAGAGGGTGTTTTCCATAGTGTGGGGGATAAGCACTAAAGTAAAGTAGGCATCTTTTACATCGCCAACAGTAAGCGAGATGCCATCAACTGTGATGCTACCTTTGTGATAGATAAGAGGAAGGGCAGCTTTGTTTATACCTATCTTAAATACCGTATCGCCATTATGCTTAGTTATAGAATCTAGGGTGCCACTAAAGTCTATATGACCTTGTACTATGTGCCCATGAAGGCCATCACTTAGTTTTAAAGCTGGCTCAAGATGGACTTTACCTTTTAGGTTTTCAACTGCTATAAGACTTGAAGTAGCACCTGAAAGCAGCACGCTAAAGCCACCATCAAAAACTTTTATGACAGTTAAACAAGCACCATTAACAGCGATGCTATCTCCAAGGCTTGCTTTAAGAGTGCTTTTTATACTTAGTATCTCTTTGCTAAAACTTATCACCTCACCTATGTCTCTTACTAGTCCGCTAAACATTGTCTTTACCTTTTTGGAGTTGCTTTTTTAAAATTGTACTTAATAATTTTTATGCAGGCTGGCTCTAACACAAGAAAGCTAATGTAGAATTAACATTATATTTGTAAGCCTTGACTTTCGGGGGGGGGGGGGTAGACTTACAAGAAAAGAAAGCACTACACAGAATCTAAAAAAGATTCTAAAGAGGGGCAGGCTATCTTTTAAGTTAAAGAAGGTAGGGCTATGGGGATACTTTATAAGTCTTTTATCTTAGCAAGTTTACTTTTTCCTAGTTTGGTGCTAGCTGATGTAATAGATTCTGCAACTGTTGGCGAGGCAAGAGACTACACACTTTCAAACACTAACTCTCTAAGCATAAAACTAAAGCCAAGAACTCAAGTAGAAAATCCTAACAATCCTCAGCCTATAAAACTAGGCAATATCACAGCACAAAGTGATAGTGTAGGCTCTATAACACTAGATTCTATAAGCAGTGACTGGCCTTCACAGCGCATAACTGCAAGCTTTAAAAGTATAGGCACAAGTGATAAAAGAGTAGGCTTGCTTATGTTTAAAAACACTTTTGAAAGTGAGAGTAATGAAGTCTTTGCCTCGCTTTATAATGAAAAAGGCAATATCTATCTTAATAGTCTTACTAACTCTAATACTGGCAAGGGCACTACTTCAAGTGGTGATTTTCATGCAAGCTCTCCAAGTGCTAATAACACCATAGTTGCTAACGTGCTTGATGCTAACACTATAACTTTATCAAACAAGGATTATGATGAAATATCATTTCAATCTGGGGCAACTGGTAAGATAAACCTTTATGTTAATACTCTAAAAGCTAAAAGTGCTACCTTTTATAGTGTTGTGATAAATAGGGCTTTTAGTGTAGACCCTAAAGGTAAGGTAGAAGGCTTAAGAAGTCCATCTCAAAGCAACACTATAGACATAGACACTTTAAAGCTTGCTAATACTAATATTGATGCTAACTCTTTAACTAGTAAAGATTTAACCATAGATAATTCAAGTCCAGCTAACTATAAGAGTAATGTAACTAATATAAATTTAACTCTTGATAGCGCTAATCAAGGCTCTAAGTTTAAAGTCACTAAGCTTACTACTGATAAGGGCACATCACACTATGGCAATAACATATATTTAAATGCTAATAATATAGAAGTGGAGTCTGCTAAAATCAATAGCTTAAGTATAAACTATACATCTCCTGGAGACTTTCCAACTACTGCTACCATAACGATAAAAGACTTGGATATGACTAATGGTTATATAAAAGGTAATACTTTTAGTGGCGATACTATAAAGCTATTTAATGGCTTTATAGACTTACAAGGCACTAACTCAACGCTTAGTGCAAAAAGTCTAATACTTGATGGTGATGGTAGAAGTAATGTTGAAGCAGATAAGTTAGAAGGCACTCCTACTTTTGTAAGCACAGGTGGGATGCCACTCCCCTATCCTAACTCTTTAACTATAAGAGGCAACTCTCCTACTACTTTAGCAAGCATAAACCTTGGTCCTTTCACTACTATAACTACAGGGGGAGATCTAAGTATAAATGGGCTTGCTACTGTGCCAACTGGAGTAGATTCTAAAACTAAAGATAAAGCCCTTTTTAACTTCTCCACCACAACCAAAAAGCTTGGCTATCTAGATACTTCTCCAAGTGAAACTACCTTTAATTTAGCTTCTATAGAATCTAAGGGCACTTTAAGTCTTCCTAGCCTTTATCTAAATGGCTTAGGCGATACGAATACATTAAAAACCAACTTAGAATCTTTTCTAAATCAAGCTAGCTTGCAGCAAAATGGCACTGAGATAAAAGCCCTTTTATTAAAGCCAGACTTTTTAAAAGCCCAAAATATAACTATAGGTGGCACTAAGGTAGATGCAAGCTTTTTTAGTGGC
The DNA here is from genome assembly GCF_002272875.1 of Helicobacter sp. 11S02629-2. Taxonomy (GTDB): domain Bacteria; phylum Campylobacterota; class Campylobacteria; order Campylobacterales; family Helicobacteraceae; genus Helicobacter_I. The sequence continues at coordinate 25,233 of NZ_MLAN01000002.1, read as the reverse complement.
GTCTTTTTTAGCGTCAAAGACATAAAAGGAAGTGATGTTGGAAGCTATAGGGTAAGTAAGACTAAAGTAGATTCTAACCTTACTTTTATAGACTTCTATCTTGGCGATAAGCAAAGCCAAAGCCTAAGTCCAACTAAGCTAAGCTTGCTAGCTACTTATAACCAAGATGCTTTATATAACTTAATTAAAGGCTCTACTTTAAACCCAAGCGATATCCCAAAAACAAGCACTCCAAGCACTCCAAGCAGTCCAAGCATGCCAAGCAGTCCAAGCAGTCCAAGCATACCGGGCACTCCAAGTGATACCTCACAGCCAAGCATACCGGGCACTTCAGATAATTTGGGTACTAGTGATAAAAACACGCCTTTTAACCCTAGCCCTACCCCAGAGACTAACCTAGAAGTACTAGCCAAAGATATAGGTAACTATGGCTATAGATATAAGCCTAACACTCCAAGCAGCAAGATATTTAATAGGCTTAATAATCTTCAAGGAAGCAGTGACCCTCAAAAAAGACAAGATGCTATAGCTGTGCTAAAAGACTTACTTCCAAGCGACTTAAATGATGCTATAGAAAACTACGCCTTAGAATCTAACTCTGCATCTTTAAGGATGCTAGATAGCATTGTTAGTAACTCTAGTCTTGCTAACTCTTTAAGGTTTTTAACTAAGGCATATTTTGCGAGTAATGATATTAATGATAGGATAAAAAACTACGACCCAAGCTCACCTTTTATTAGTTTGCTTGGCTATGAGATCTTGCCTAATGACTCTTTTGACTATCTTGATATGCTAGATAGGGAAGTTTACGCACAAGTCCTTTATCAAAACATCTTCCAAGGAGAAAGAAAGACTATAGAGGGCTATAACCTTAACTCCTTTGGCTTTGTGGGTGGCTATAACCAAAGGCTAGCAAGCGTGCTAGTTGGAGTAAATCTTACCTATACTACAGCTTTTACAAGTTTAGATTCTAACTACAACAGCCTAAGCCCTAGAATCTACTTTTACTCTCTAGATGGCAGTAGTGGTCTTGTCTATCAAAGCTCTCTTGGCTACTCCCTTCACTCTATAGCCCAGCAAAGATCCCAGACCTCTTTAAACACGCAAGCAAGGTCAAGCTTTTTTGCTAATGAGTTTAATGCTTACGCACTTTTAGGCTATAAGTTTAACTTCCTTCATAAGCACTTTTTAACCCCAGCACTAAGACTAAGCTATATCTATCTTAATCAAAATGCTTATACAGAAAGTGGTGAGTTTGGGCTAAAAGTGCCTTCTAAAAGTGATCACGCCCTTTTGCTAAGTGCTGGAGTAAACTACGAGTATAAAGTGCTTGAAGGTTTTAAAATAGGTGCTAGTGGCTTTCTTTTTTATGATGTTTTATCTAAGTCTAAGATAGTAAATGTAGCTTTTTTGGATGATGGCATAAGCTTTAGTTCTGCAAGCCTTGGCAATGACCCACTTGGCGTTATGCTTAATCTTAGTGCAAGCTATGATCTAGATGCTAGTAATAGCCTAGCTTTTACCTATTCAGGTACGTTTAAATCAAGCCTTATAGCTACAACTTTAAGCTTAAGATATGGATATAAGTTTTAAAAGCTAGCTATCTTATAAATATAAGTCCTTCATAGCTTAACTCTAAAAAAGGAAGATTTAGCAGTCTTTTGGCTTGCTTATAGCTTAGTGTGGAATCTAGTCCACCACCTAAAAGCCCAAGACCTTGTAAGTGACTTAAAAGCTCTTTTTGGCTTTGAAAGTATAGGGTTTTACTATAAGACTTTAGTAGTTTGTAGTTTTTAAAGTGCTTTTTTATAAGAGAGATTACTTCACTTTGAGATCTTAAAGGAGAGGTAGTTTGAAGGTGGCTATGAAGCTCTTTTAAAGAGTTTTTAGTAAAAAGACTAAAAGCAAGGGCACAGCTAGTTTGACTTAGTCTAGAAAGTAAAGAATCTAGATTAGCACTCCATTGTAAGGCGGCATTTGAGACTATAAGTACACTTTCATCTAGCCTAGAGTAGTCAAAGTCATCAAAGCTTGTGTTTATAAGCTTTATATTGTTTGCTTTTGGGTGGAGGGCTAGGAGGTTTGGCGCGCTATCAAGGGCGATAAAGTCTTTAAAACTTTTATCTTTTAAGGTCTTGTAGATATTACCACTACCTGCACCTAGGTCTAAGACTGTCTTGTCTTTAAGACTGTATCTCATCTTTTCACATAGAATCTGGGCTAACTCTAACTGTAAGCTTGAGTTACTAGCATAGCTTAAAGCTTTGGTATTGAAGGAGTTAGTATTAGGCAAGCTTAAGCCCTCCGCATTAGTGTCTATGTGGTCTTGCATGGATAGATGGTTTATGTTTCAAATATTTTTAGATATAATCAACCCCTTATAATTCCAAGGAAAGATTATGACCACCATTCTTTTAACGATTCAGATTATTTTAGCTGTAATATTAGTGATTGTAGTACTTTTACAAAAAAGCTCATCCATTGGTCTTGGTGCATATAGTGGGAGTAATGACAGCGTTTTTGGCGCTAAAGGTCCAGCTAGCTTTATGGCAAAACTTACTATGATATTAGGAGTGTTATTTCTTATAAATACTGTTGCACTTGGCTACTACTATAACAAAGGCGCCACTAAAAGTGTAGTTGATAATATGGCCACACCTGCCCCACTCCAGCATCAAACCTTAATCCCTACCCTTCCAAGTGCCTCATCAAGCACTAGCGATTTAGCAAATCCTCTTGCAAATCCATCAGCTAGTCCACTAGCTAATCCAGCTACTAAAAATACAAAGGAGTAGTCTTATGTTAGATAACATTTATAAAGACGCAAAAGATAGTATGCAGAAGTCTTTAGGAGCCTTAAGCAAAGACTTTAGTACTTTAAGAAGTGGTAGAGTAAGCATTAGCGTTTTAGATAATGTAAGGGTTAACTACTATGATTCTTTAGTGCCTTTAAGTAACGTTGCTAATATCAATCTTACAGATGCTACTACTATAGTTATCTCTCCTTGGGAAAAAAACTTTATAAAAGACATAGAAAAAGCCATACTTGAAGCCAACATCGGGGTTAATCCAAACTCTGATAGTGATGGCATAAAGCTTTTTTTCCCTCCTATGACTAGTGAGCAAAGAGTGCAAGTCGCAAAGCAGGCTAGGGCTATGTGTGAAAAGGCAAAAGTTGCCATTAGAAACATAAGACAAAACTCTAATAATCAAATAAAAAAACTAGAAAAAGATAAGACCATAACCGTAGATGATGCCAAAAAAGGTGAGGCTGAGATTCAAAAGATAACTGATGAGTTTATAAAAAAAGCAGATAGTGCTTTAAAAAGCAAAGAAGAAGAGGTTATGAAGGTATAAGCCCATGCAAACTATAGACGTTAAGAAAATCTACGAGGACGCAAACGCACTTCTAAGTGGTCACTTCCTTTTAAGCAGTGGTAATCATACAGACCACTACTTACAGTCTGCTAAAGTACTAGAAAACCCAAAAAATGCAGAGATCTTATGTGCTGCTTTAGCCTTGCAGATAAAAGATGCTGGGCTTAAAGTAGACTGTGTATGCTCGCCAGCACTTGGTGGGATACTAGCAGGATATGAGCTTGCAAGGGCTTTAGGAGTAAGATTCATCTTTACTGAGCGAGTAAATGGTGTTATGGAGCTAAGGCGTGGCTTTGAAGTAAGCAAAGGAGAAAAAGTCTTAGTCTGTGAAGACATTATCACAACTGGTGGCAGTGCTTTAGAAAGCGCTAAGTGTTTAGAGGCCTTTGGTGCGGATATAGTGGCCTTTGGTGCTTTGGCAAATCGCGGCTTTTGTAAAAGAGTAGGCAGTAGCTTGGAAGCTAAAAAAGAGTGCAAGCTACCACTTTCTAAGCCACTTTTTGCCTTGGCTGACTTTATCTTCAATATGTATCCTCCAGAAGCTTGCCCACTTTGTGTAACTTCAAAGGCCTATAAACCCGGAAGCCGTGGCAACTAGAATCTTTTTAGATTCTGCATAGTTGCTAAGGTCTTTTATCTTTCAAAAGTCTTATATCCCACTTTATCTTAGTCACTATAAAATGACATCCTTTTATAAGGATGTATAAGTAGTAATGGTAGTTTTGTGCTGAAAAGAATTATTTTTATAGGTAGATATTTACAAAAAAAGCAAATATTAATAATGCTAGTTTCCTAGCTTAAAGGCATATTTTCGCCCCCTATGTGCTTGATAAATATGACTATGTAAGAGTGTATGGCAAAAGATTATATATAGCTTGGTGCGTCATTTGCAAAAAGTACCAAATCCCCTTCAGCCCCAAAGCTTTTTAGTATGCTTTCAAGGTTTGATTTATCTTTTAAGATCACTTTTTGAGTGTGTTTTATGTTGTCATTTAGCACCTTAGAGTTTAGCTCTCCTGTGATGATGGCAAGGTCAAATACTTCATCTATAAGCTTAGCTATAGTTGTGTTACTTTCGATATTACTTTCTACAAGGCCCGGTGTTACTATGACTTTTCTTCCATTATAAAGTGAGCTTAGCCTTATAGCTTCACTTACACCTTCAAGATTCCCATTAAAGCTATCATCTAAGATTAGCTTGTTATTAGTCACTATTTTATTAAGCCTATGAGGTATGCTTTCAAGCTTAGAAACTGCCCTTTTAATAGAATCTAGTGGCACTTTTAACTCTAAGGCTACTAGTATGCAAGCAGCGATGTTATCAACATTAAAACTACCCAAGACTTTAGTTTGAAACTCTTCATAGATTCCATTTATCTTTAACTCAAAGCTAGTAAAGTCTAGTGAGGTAGTGATGTTTTTGCACTCTGGAGGATAGGGAGTTATAAGCTTTATGTTTTCTTTATAGGCTTCTTTTATCTCTGGGATGTTGTTATCTTTTTGAACAAAGGCCTTTTTTAGATTCTTAGAATCTAGAAGTTCAAACTTAGCACTTAGTGTATTTTCTAAGCTTTTAAAGTACTCTATGTGGGCTAAGCCTACTTTGCCAATTATTGCATATTGTGGATTTAAAAGATTAGCTATCTGCCTTATGTCGTTTTTAGCGCGTGCACCTGCTTCTGCTATATAGACTTCAGTGTCTAAGTCAAGATTAGAGTTTATATCATTAACTAGCCCCTTGTAGGTGTTAACACTTCTTGGCGTGGCATAGACGTCATATCTCTCTTTTAAGATGTACTCTAAAAAGTTTTTAGTACTAGTTTTTCCATAGCTTCCAGTTATGGCAACTATGGTTAGGTTTTGCATCTTAGCAAGCTTTGCTTTGGCGAGTTTGGCGTAGTTTCTAAATATAAGACTTTCATATATAAAAGCTACTATGAAGCCAAAAACTAGTGGGGCAAGATAGAGGATAGCACTTATATAGGCTTTATCTTTGTCTAGGTGGTCTATTATATTTATAGCTTCATTTAAGATAGTAAAGAGTAGGACTATGACAAAAAGGCGGATTATCCTTTTTGTGAAAACTAGCTTTTTGTCTAGTTTATAAACCCAGATTCCAAAGGCTATTATCCAGATGATTAAGCAGATATAAAAGACTATATAAAGTCTTAAGCTATCAGTTACTAAAAAAACTATGATAGGTAAGATAAAGTAGTAAAAGTGCCACAGCTTTTTGTGATGCTTAGTTAGTATGCGTGCAAAGCTATAGTTATACCACTGAAGCAAGGTTGCAAGATAGTAGGTTAGTAAAAACATCATTATAAAATGCGAGATGATATTTAGCGTGAAGTAAATACTCATTAAGTCAAACCTACCTTAAGACTATGAAGTTTTCAAAGTTTTTATCTTCTATGATCTCACACTCTAAGCTATCTAAGCGACTATGTAAGTTGCCAGCAAAGAGGTGGGCTTTTAGCGATTCTAAGGCTTTTTCATCTGCATTAACAAAAATCTCAACTTGTCCATTTTCAAGATTTTGCACTGTGCCTTTAAGCTTTAAGATTTTAGCTATGCCTTCAGTCATGTTTCTAAAACCTACACCTTGTACCTTTCCAGTAGCCAACATGTGATAAGTCATAAATCTTCCTTTAGTTAATTTTATATAGAGTTTTCTTTATACAGCTTTTCTATGAGACTTGCTTGCTTTAAGAAAAAGTAGTGATCACCTTTTAGCATAAAAAATCTAGCATTACTCATAACGCTTTTTATAATCTCAAAGCTTTTTAAAGGTGTAGCAGTATCATTTTCCCCCCAAAACACACTTGCTTTGTATTTAAAGCTTGCATAGTAGCTTTTATAGTTTTCATTAACCACTATCTTAAAAGTCTCATACATGTTAGGAGTAAGACTATCAGCGTCTTTGGAACGTAAAAATGAAGCTTTTATGCCTAGTGGCTTTAAAAGCTTGCTTAAGGCTATCTTGCTTTTAGTTTTTAGGCTTTTTTCCAGCAAGATACCAGCACTGCTAAGAAGTAGTATCTCACACTCAAAGAGCAAAGCTAGCTTGCCGCCAAAGCTATGACCACTTAAAAGCTGCACACCTTGCACGCCATTAACACTTATCTCACTAAAAAACTTTTTTAAGATTAAAGCGTACTTTTGACTATCTAGTATTATAGGATTAGAGCTTGCACCAAAGCCGGGAAGATCTATATAGATGTGATTATAGTCTTTAAAAGAGTTTTCAAACGCTAGCTTCATAAGCTCTTTGTTGCTCCCCCAGCCATGTAAAAAGCAAAGATTCTTAGTAGCTTTGTTATCTATTAGCAAGTAACTGATGTTAAAAGTGTGATCTAAGCAAGTGATTTGCCTTGAAGCCATGTTGGTAACCTTTTGTTTTTGCGCTTAGCGTGCTTAATTTTACCTAATTCTTGGATAAAATCACAGAATCAAACAACATATCAATATCAAATAAGGCAAGATAAAAATGGCACAAGTTCCTATGAGTAAGTATGGTTATGACAAGCTGGTAAGAGAGTTAACTCAGCTAAAAGAGGTTGAAAGACCAAATATCGTAACAGAGATAAGCATAGCAAGAGAGCATGGCGACTTAAAAGAAAACGCAGAGTACCACGCAGCCAAGGAAAAACAAGCCGTTATAGAATCTAGGATTAACTCCCTTAGTGTTATGCTAGCTAATGCTGTTGTGCTAGACCCAAGCACGCTAAGTCATGAGAGTGTAAGCTATGGCAGTACGGTAGTTATAGAAGATATAGACACAGAAGAAGAGTTAACCTACACCATAGTAGGAGTACTAGAAAGCAACCCAAGAAGTGGGCTTATCTCTTATGACTCTCCAATCGCTAAAGACTTGCTAGGCAAAGAAGTAGGTGACCAAGTAAGTATAACTTTGCCACGTGGTGAGTGTGACTATGAGATAAAGTCTATCTGCTATAAACCTATAGACTTTAAGTAAGAAAGGTTTTACGTGGATATAAAAATAAAGCTTATGCAAAAAGACGCCAAAGTACCACTTTATGCAAGTAGTGGGGCTAGTGGGTTTGACCTTTATGCTTGCGAGGATGCTTATATAGATTCTAAAAGCACAGCCCTTATTAATACAGGCATAGCTATAGAGATACCTACTGGCTATGAAGTCCAAGTAAGACCAAGAAGTGGACTAGCTTTAAAACATGGAATCTTTGTCTTAAACACTCCGGGCACAGTAGATAGCGACTATAGGGGTGAGTTAAAAGTCATACTTGCTAACTTTGGTAGTGAAGGCTTTAAAGTAACTAAGGGCGACAGGATAGCACAAGGCGTATTAGCCCCGATACTACAAGCAAACTTTATAGAAGTTCAGACTTTAGAAGATTCTACGCGTGGGACTAAGGGCTTTGGCTCTAGTGGCGTCTCAACCATAAACAAGGACTAAGATGAAGATAGAAAAGGCATTAAAAGAAGCAAAAGATGAGCTAGTTGGCGAGCAGAATATGCTGTGGCAAGCCTTCAGGCTAGAAACTTTTGTAAGGAAGAATAAAGTAGTCTTAATAATAATTGCCATCATAATAGTGATAGTAATAGTTTACTTTGTGACAACTTATGCAGTTAATAGTAGCAGGGAGCAAAAAAGCTCAGATATCTTTGCTGAGATAATAGAGCATCCAAACGATGACCTAGCAAAGCAGCTAGCTAAGCTAAACCCTAAGCTTTATGACTTTTATCTATATAACAAAGTGGCTAAAGAAAACCCAGTCGCCATAACTGATAACGCTGACTTAGCAAGTCTTAGCCATACTAAAAGTACTAGCTTTTTAGAAGATAGGGCAAGATATGAGCAAGCTAACTTCAACCAAAACTTAAAAGCCTTAGAGGCTTATGCTAAAAGTACTAATGACTTAAACTTCGCCAATCTTGCCTACTTGCAAATAGGCTTTATTTACTTTCAAAATGGCAACATACAAAAAGGTCAAGAAGCCCTAGCTAATGTAAAGTTAGAAGCACCTAATGGCGCTAGGGCGGATAGTAGGGTTTATCAAGTAGCCCAGCTTTTAAAGCACTATGGAATCTATCAGATGCCAGATACTAGCATAGAGACTAAGGCTAATACGCCTAGTGCCAAAGGTGCTAGTGTAGATGAGACTAAGCTTATAGAAAGTGAGCTTACTCACGCTAGCAAAGAAGAAGCCAAAAAAGCAGATTCTAGTAAGCAGCCTAATACAAAAGACTTAAAGAAGGAAACCTCTAAATGACATATCTAAAATACCTACTCTTCGCACTAGTCTTATTCTTCATAGCTTGTAGTGGGCAAAAGAGTTTTTCGCCAACTATCATAGATGGCAATCTAACTTTGGATAGTAACCTACCTAGTCCCATAGTGGATTCTAACCTTACTCACGCCAAGCTAAAAGATGGGATGATCTTAGATAAAGATGGACTTAAAAGCTTAAAGCTTGAAAAAACTGAAAATGTGCTTTTTAGCAACGATAAGTTTTTTGTGCTTAATAACGCCTGCAAGGAGCTAGAAGTAGTGCCTTATAAAGTGGAATCTACTTCTATACTAAAAGATTCTTTAAAGCTTGAAAAAGTCAGCCTTGAAAGAGATGGCGCTATAAAGTTTAAGACTGATACTTGTGCAGTAAGTGGGGCATTAAAAGATGACTTGCTAGCACTTGTCATGCAAGATAACAGTGCAGTTATCTATGACCTAGCCAAAAAAGATAGAATCTTTTTAGATAGAAACGACCCAATTTATGCAGTTACTAATCAGCTTTCAACTCCAGTCTTTCAAAAAGATGCAGTTATCTACCCTATGCTTGATGGAAGGGTGGTTTATGTAGACTTAAAAGACTTAAAAGTTATAAGAAGTAGTATAGTTGGCGGGGATAAGTTTTTAAATAACATCACTTTTATGGACGCTGATAATAGCGTCGTAGTAGCCGCTACGCCAAAAAGGGTAGTAAGCTTTGTAGAGGGGCAAAGTTATACTTTAGATGATGATATAAGATATGTGAAAGTCTATAAGGGCAATGTCTTTGTTTTAAACCTAGAAGGAGATATAGCAGAGTATGACCCAACTTTAAGACTGCTAAATAAGATCCATCTTCCTTACGCTAAGTTTAGCGGCATAGGCTTTAAGGGCGATACACTCTATACTTTAGAGCGAAGTGGCTTTTTAGTAGAGGTCAATCTTGATAGCTTTAAATATAAGGTCTATAAAGCAGACTTGCATAAAAACAAAGAAGTGTTTTTTACAGATGGTGTGTTTTATAATACAAAGTCATCTATAGACCTAGCAAACCTTAAGATAAAGCTTGCTAAGCCACAAGCTAAAAACACAAAAGTAAAAGATGTGGAATCTAGCAAAGAAAACCAAGCTTTAAAAACGACAGAGCCAAAAAAAGCACAGTGATAGTAAAGCTATGAGTGAAGTAATCTTATGTGATATAGGCAACACTTTCTTGCACTTCTATAAAAAAGGAAGCATGTGGAAAGAGCCCTTAGATAAAATCTCTAAGCAAGACAAAGATACTTCTATAGTCTATATTAGTGTTAATGAAGAAGGTGAAAAAAACCTTTTAAACTCACATAAAAACTGCATAAACCTAGGTCCTTATATAGAGCTAGATAGTGAGTATAAGGGCTTAGGCGTGGATAGAAAGGCTGCTTGCAAGGGCGTTAAAAACGGCGTTATAGTAGATGCAGGCAGTGCTATAACAGTAGATGTCATGGAAGATGGAATCCATCTTGGAGGCTTTATCTTGCCCGGTCTTGAAAGCTATAGAAACTTTTATGCTGATATATCTAAAGTCTTAGATCTTAAGTACTTTAATATGGGTGTAGACTTAGAGAGCCTACCCCAAAGTACAAAAGATGCCCTTAGTTTTGGTGCTTTAAATAGCATCTTTTTAACCATCAAGCAAAGCGCTGAAGGTAAGATGATCTACTTCACTGGTGGAGATGGGAAGTTTTTCTCACGCCTTTTTACTAATAGTATCTATGATAACACCTTAGTTTTTAAAGGTATGTGGCTTGCAGTCAAGCAACTCCACTCAAGGCTTGCTAACTCTTAACTACAATATAAAAGGAACTACTTGCTAACTATAGCTTTGCCAAAAGGACGCATAGGCGAGGATACGCTTAAGCTTTTCTCAGATATATTTAATACCAACTTTAGATTTAATGATAGAAAGTTAATCTTAGAACATAGTGGCTTTAGATTCTTACTTGTAAGGAATCAAGACGTACCAACTTATGTGCAATATGGCGCAGCTAATCTTGGAGTAGTAGGGCTTGATATCTTAGAAGAGGGTAAGGCTTCTGTAGTAAGGCTGCTTAATCTTGGCTTTGGTAAGTGTAAAGTCGTAGTTGGCACTGAGTGCAAAAGACCACTAGATCTTCAAAAACCCCGCTTAAAGATAGCCACTAAACTAGCTAATATAACCAAGCATCACTTCGCAAAAAAGGCCATAGCCATAGATGTTATAAAGCTTTATGGATCTATAGAGCTAGCTCCACTAGTAGGGCTAAGTGATGCCATAGTAGATATAGTAGAAACAGGCACTACTATGAAGCAAAACAACCTTGAAGTGTATGAAGTTATAATGGATTCAAGTGCTTATCTAGTGGCTAATAAAAACAGCTTTTTTGAGCATAAAAGCGAGATTCTAAGCTTGAGAGAGAAGTGTGCTAAAGCACTAGGGATAGAAGGCTAGCTAGTTTAAGCTAGCATATTTTTAAAGCTATATAGAGTTTGAAACGCCCATAAATAGGGCTTATAGACTAGTTATAATCTATAAAAGTAAAATATTTTAAAACTTAAAATCCCTAAAAAACTAGCTTTTATAAAGTAAAACATAAAGCTACTTTAAAAATCTATTTTATAAATTTTATAAAGATTAATATTCCCTTTTAACTAAACCTCTTGCAATCCCAAAACATACATTCATGCATTAAAAATAAAAGCACTTATAGCAAGATAAAGGCTTGCTAGATAAGCTTTAATAAGTGCATATGTGTATATAAACATACAAACTTGCTAGTGGTATAGCTAGTGGAAACACAGGCACTGCAGGAACAAATACAGGTGGTAAGAACTAGCGTTTTGGCAAGCTATAACACAACTTAGATTATAGATTTTATAAAAGCTTAGAGCTATCCATCGCCTCTTTATCAAACTCAGCTTGAAGGTTGATAGGGGCTTTGAACTCATAGTCTAGTAGCTTGATACTAAAAGCATGAAGTTTTAGTCTGTTAGACTTAGTTTTGCCATAGATGATATCGCCAACTATAGGGTGCTTGATAGAGGCAAGGTGCACTCTTATCTGATGAGTTCTGCCAGTTAGTATGTTTGCTAAAACTAGCGTTTTGTTATCTAAAAACTGCAAAGGAGTAAACTTTGAAGTAGCACTTTTATACTCTAAGTCTTTGGGTGAGGTGTGAGACTTTATAAAGCTTTGGGCTTTAAAGCCTTTCTTAGTGCCAATTGGTTTAGTGACCTCTAGGGCTTCTTTTAGATTCCCATCTACTAGGGCAAGGTAGTTTTTAGTCACTCTTTCTTCTTTAAACTCTTCTTTTGCACGCTTTATAAAGTCAGGATCACTACTTAAAAGCAAAACCCCACTAGTGTCTTTATCAAGCCTATGAAGTAGCTTATAGTCTGGGAACTTATCTTGCAAAGAGTAAGATTCTACGCCTACTGGTTTGTTTATAGCAAGCACTTTGGAATCTTTAAAAAGCACTTCTAGTTTTTCTTCTATGACTTTAAACTCAGTGTTTAAAGGAAGGTCTTTTCTTGCGACTTCTAGTCTTTTGCCAGCGACACTTACTAGGCCACTATCTATTAGCTCTTTTGCTTTGTTGTTTGATATACCTAGCTTTAAAGCTAGGAGTTTGTATGCTTTTTCTATGGTGTTAGCCTCGTTTTAGTAGATTTTTAAGGCTTGAGAGGACGTCTCTGCCTTCTAAGATGTGATTAACCTCAGTGGCTATGGGTACGTGTAAGTTGTGCTTAGCTGCTATCTCGCAGATTGACTTAGTGCTATAAACGCCTTCAGCTACCTCACCTAGATCTTTTAAGATGGAATCTAGCTTATCTCCCTTAGCTAAGGCTAGTCCTACGCGGTAGTTTCGCGACATAGTAGAACTAGATGTTAAAAATAAGTCCCCACTTCCAGCCAAGCCTAAAAAGGTCTCATTCTTCCCGCCAAGGGCTTTGCCAAAGCGTGCCATCTCAACTAAGCCACGTGCTAAAAGACTAGCCTTAGCATTGCTTCCTAGCCTTAGGCCATCGCTTATACCCCCAGCTATAGCTATGACATTTTTATAAGCACCTGCTATCTCAGCACCTATGATGTCATGTTTTATATAAGGTTTTATAAAGTCTGGAAGGCAGTCTGCATAACGCTTAGCTAAGGTTTTGTTGTGAGAGTTTATAGACACAGCACAAGGCAAGCCTTGCAAGACTTCTTTGGCAAAGGTTGGACCAGCTAGATAGCAGATATTATCTTTTTCAAAGTAAAGCTCTAAGATATCACTCATCAAAGCACCACTACCTTGTTCTATACCCTTGCTTACACAAAGCACTTTTAGATCTTTTGGAAAGTGCATCTTTTCTAGGTACTCTCTCATAAAAGCACTTGCTATGCTTATCACACATAAAGACTTAGAATCTAGCTTTTTTAAAAACTCTTCTTTGTCTATCTGGAAAAGATTCCCAGTAGAGATATTTTTTGTGCTTATGTCTTTGTCTTCAAGGCTACTAGATATGCTTAGATTCACACTTAGATCAAGCTTGCGCCTTGAAAGTACATAGACTTCATTTCTCCCATCGCTACCTTTTGCAAAACTATGTGCAAGGGCTAGTCCCCAAGCTCCCCCACCTAACATAAAAATCTTTGTCAATACGTCTCTCCTAAGTTTTCATTTAAATGCTTTATCTTTAGCTGTTCAAGTTCTAGTGTAAGTTTGTGCTTAGCTTCAGCTAGTAGTTGTTTTTGTGTCTGCAGTCTTGATATGTCTCTACTTGCGTAGTAGATGTTGTTAGCTAAGTAGACTTTTGGGGCAAATAGTATTAGGATGATTATAAGTATGGCTAGACTTGCTATTAATGAGTTTTTGCCTAAGCCAAGCCTCATAACTTTTGTCTTTGGCTTAGTTTCAAAGTCTAGAAGCTCTGACTTTTCATTAGTAGTTGTTCTGTTTGTGTTTGTTTGCATATTGAAATCCCAAGTAAGGCAGGTTTTTTGCCTTACTTATTATGGACTATTTTAGTTTAAAGCTGGCTTTTTTGTAGATATAAGCCCTTATGCAGCTTGGATTCTTGCTTTTAGCATCCATATAGCTTTGTCAAAGTGTGCGATTTTATCATCACAATAGTTTTGAGTACCTCTGTCATCAACTTCGCCAGCTGTGTCAGCAAGCTTTTTCAACTTTGCTCTGAAGTTTTCGTACTCTTCTAACATCGCAGTATGGATGTCTTTAGAAACAAACTTAGTTCTAGTTTCTGTTTTAACAGTTGTATGCTTTGCTACTTCATCTAGGTTTGTTAAAGGTATATCTCCAAGTTGAACTACTCTTTCTGCTAGGTCATCAAAGATATCAGCAAAAAGCTCATACATTGCTTGAGTTTCTAGGTGAGTAGGCATGAAGTCATGACCTTTTACATTCCAGTGAAAGTTGTGAGTTTTCATAAATAGCGCTAGACAATCCGCTTGTAAACCTTTTAGTAACTTAATAGTTGGTGTCATTGTAAACTCCTTAATTTTTAGTATGAACAATTGTAACCAAGCAATAGTTACATTTTGGACACATTTGCATAAGTATTAACTAAAACTTTAGTTATGCGATTTTTTGCTACAAAAGTTATCACAAGGAACTAGGAGTGATTGCTAGTTTAAGGCTAACTTCACCTAAAGTATCACTTTTTAGCCAGACTATGGAAGCAGTTTCAAAAGATATGGCTTGATTGATGCCTTCTTTTTGTTTAAAAAGCTCCCTAGTTACTATCTCACTTAAAAATGGCTCATGACCTACTAAGACTATAGCTTTACTTCCTTCTTTTAAAGGCTCTTTCCATTTTATGAACTCTAGTATGTCGCTAGCACTGCTGCCCACATTTAACTCCTTGCAAGGAGTGTAGTCTTCATCTAGTCTTTTTGCAGTTTGCTTTGTCCTAGTGGCCTCACTAGTTAGAATCTTATAGTTGCCAAGGTTGTTTTTTAGTAAGTTTTTTTGCAAGAACTTCGCCATTTTTTTGGCTTCTTTTTTACCTATCTCAGATAGCTTTCTTTCCATGTCGCTTTGTGCAGCATAGCTTGCGTTTGCGTGTCGCCATAGTATTAGATCTGCCATATTTTTCTCTCTTAATTTTTAATAATTCTAATTGTGACTTAGCTTTAGATAATCACATATTGGCAGTAAAGCACAGCCGGGGTGGTGTGTGTCAAATCTACCCAAGTAAAGCTCATACTCCTTGCAAGCTACCTTTTTCCCAAAGAGTTGCACGAAGTTTCTTTGAAAGTAGCCTTTAGAGTTTGCATCCCTAAAAGTGTTTATATTAACTAGTTTAGATTCTAAAAGCTTGGAGGTTTCATTTCTAAAGTAGTTTTTTAAGACTTGCTTTTCATAAGGGCTTAGTTTAAGCCTAGCAAAAGGCCCTATATGAAAGCCTTTAGCACCGGGGGCTTGAAAAAAGTAGCCCTTTTTTATCTCGCTTAAAAAAGCCACACTTAAGATTTGTGAGAGATAGCCACCAAGAGAGTGGCCAACTATGTAAAAGTTAGTTTCATCTAAAGCATATCTTTGTTTTATATAGCTATAGAATCTAAGCATAGATTTAAACTCTAAGTAAGGCAAAAAGCCAGCCATCAAGCACATATCAGCGTAGATATCCCACCAGTCTACTTCGTTAAAAAATGCATACTCACTCATATCAGTGCCAGCAAGACTTAAGTAGTACTCTTTTGTCTTAGTATCAAAAAAGAGACTTGCTCTAAAGCCAAAAGTATGAGAGTACTCATTTATATGCTCTAGTATTGTAAATCTATTGCAAAAAGATTCTACATGGGGTAAAAGGCGGTTTATGGGTTTAGAATCTTTATCTAGTTTATACTTGCCGCTTTCATCTCTAAGCCCTATAAACATGCCTCCAAAAGGTATCTTAGAATCTAGCCTAGTAAGCTTATCTTTCCTATAGTCCCTCTGTAAAATCTCTTTTAAGTCCATACCCTTTTTAAAGTCTTTTAGCTTGACATTGCCTGCAAAAGCAAGCAAGGAGATTTCATAAAGTCTTTTTAAGTCTTGCTTTGAGATATGTCCTAGTGAAGGAGATTCCACCACATTACTCGTTTCTTAAAACTTCTAGTATGTTTATCTTAGAAGCCTTATAGGCTGGGTAGAGGGAAGATAAAAAGACTATGATAAAAGCACCTATGATGGTTGCTAAAAAGTCGCTAGTTAGCAAGTCTATAGGAAGTGTGCTTATTCCATAAACATCAGCTGGTATGTGGATGATAGGGAAGGTTTTTAAAAGCCAGTTTATAAAAAGACCAAGTATTGCCCCACACACTATGCCAGAGCAGCCTATAACTAGCCCTAAAGATAAAAAGATATTTCTAACTTCTTTTTTAGTAGTGCCTAGACTTATAAGGAGGGCTATTTCTTTGCGTCTATTCATTACAACCATTAGAAGGGAGCTTATGATATTAAGTGCTGCCATTAGGATGATAAGCATAAGAACTACAAAAAGAGCTTTTTTCTCTAACTCCATGGCTGAGAAAAAGTGACCATTTTGCTGCCACCAACCTTCAACAAAGAGATTAGTCCCATAGGTTAGGTTGTAGTCATTTAACAAAGCTTTTATAGGGGCTATGTCTTGCATGGCATTATTAGAGTAGATATGGATTCCATCATATACGCCAGCTGGGTAGTTCTTAAGTATCTCTAAGGCTTTTAGGCTTGTGTAAGAAAAGCTATCATCATAGGCCCTTATCCCGCTATCAAAAGTACCAAAGAAGCCAAAGCCTTTTATGCGAGGTATTAAAGCAAGGCCAGTTGGACTTAGGTCCATAAAGATTAAAGTTAGCCTTTCATTTTTTCTAAGTAGTAAGCTATTAGCCAAGGTGGCACCAGTTATAAGCTCAAAAGGATTACTAAAAGTTTTATCTTTTATAGCTTCTTTTACTACGTCATTAACATGGACTTCTTTTGTAGGGTCTATACCATAAACTAGCACAGTCCTTACATCTTTGCCTACTCTTATGACTGCTTGAGTTTGGATATAAGGACTAAAGTAAAGACTAGGGAACTTAGAAGCAAGTAAGGATTCTAGTCTAGTGCTTATATCGCCAGTTTGTGGGCTATAGATGGTTAAAGGGTAGTTCATAGTAAAGATTTTTTTCTTGAACTCTTGGGACATGCCATTCATTATCCCCATACTAACTAGTAAGACCATCACACCTACACACACTCCTATAAAAGCTAAAATGCTAGTTATAGAGATAAAGGGCTGCGTTTTATCAAAACGTAGATACTTTTTTAGTATGAATAAGGTGAGCTTCATTATTTTTCCTTTTTTAGATTCTAGCTAGAATCAGATCTCAATTAACTTTTAAGGCTAAGGGTAATGAAAGGCAAAACTTCAAGGTTGCAAAAAACACTAGAGCGTAACAAGACCCAAAAGCAGTCTGATAGCTTAGCAGCATCTAGGCTAAGTGCTTATGCATTTTTACGTATTAAAGCTTTTATCACTGATATGTTTTTAATAGCCATGCCCATATTATATATTGCTACTTATGTGATTTTAGGTGGTAAGGACGCTTTTCAAGCAAGCACGCCAGCCCATATCATCTGTACTTTGCTTTTTTTGATTATAGAGATCATCTTTTTTAAAGTCTCTGGGCAAACTCCGGGCTATAGATATACTGGCTTAAAACTACTCTCCATCAAACATGGCAAGAAAGAAGATGGCACTTGGAAGCTACCTAGTATCATCCAGCTTGTAATATTTGAGATAGTTTATATGATAGAGATGACTTTAATCTTCCCACTTTTTTATATAAAACTTAGGAAAGATAAAAGATTCCTTAGAGAAGTACTTTCTGGCACTAAGGTCTTTCATAGTCCTAATTTGCAACAAAGAAAGCAAAAGTAATTAATAATTTTTACAATTTACTAAATCTTAAATAAATCTTATTTTTTCTCAAGTACAATCCTGCCTTGATGCTAGCACTTTGTCATCTTTACAATCAAGGCAAGATGCTAGGTCTTAAACTTAAATCTTAGGACTAAAAATGAGAAAACAAACATTAATTGGAGTATTAGGACTAGTTGCACTACTAAGTGGTGGCGCTTACGCAAAAAGTGGAATCTTTGTAGGGGGTAATGTTGGGCTTCCTATAACTAATCCTACTTATGATAATAGTGTCGTAGAAGAGATTGCACCTAAAACTGGCATAGGCTACATGCTAGGGCTTGATGTAGGTTATCAACAAGCTATAAATGATAAAGTTGGCTTTAGATACTATCTAAGCTATAACTTCTCTCAAAGCTTTGCTAGTAAGAGCTTAACATCTGCACAAGCTGGGGCAGTTTTGGCAGCACAAAATGGAGCAAGTAGTGCAAATGGCATGGCAGCAGCAGCTTCTACTGGCACAAATGGCAGCGTGCCTTCTGTAAAAAGCAGTGCTGTTAACTTTAATCACTTAGTAGCCTTAAACGTAGACTACTATGTAAATTTTACTAAGATGTTTAGTGGTTATGTGGGTGCTGGATTTGGCTATACAAACTATCATATAAATAATACTACTAGCATTACCGCAGGCACAAAAACTGAAAATCACCTTATAGCAGTAAATGGCGATGGCTTTGCAGTGCCTATAAACATAGGAGTAAGTGCTAACCTTGGTGAAAGCCAAAGGATAAACCTAGGCGCAAAAATCCCTATAGTTTCTACAGACGTTAAAGGCGGCAGTGGTTTTGGTGAACAAAGTGCATCTTTAAGAAACTACATTATACAAATAGGTTATAGCTATACTTTCTAAGACCTTGTTAAAAGCTAGTTAAAAGCTAGCTTCTAGCTTAACCTTCATCCTTTCTATCACTAGCCCTTATTTTAAGAGTAGAGCTAGTGAGAGCTGCTAGGTTATTTTTAATAAATACTTTTTGCTTTTATCTTAAAAAACTACAAGCTATCATTTTCTATCTACTTTTTTATCTATTTAATCAAGCCAGCTTTTGGATTTGGACTTAACATAGAATCTATATCTTTAGAACTCACATCAAGGTTATAAAACTTTTTAAAGTGAGTTTTTATTTTTTCATTTAAATCTATATCTTTAAAAACCATAGGATGTAAAGTCTTAGCGATAAATAAAAGTAAAAGTGAAGCATCTAGGCTTGGGGCAAAAGGCCTATAAGTAAAAAGTGGAAACTTATAAACTTGCTTATTTTTAACTGCCTTTATAAACTGATAGTCTTTGTTAGATTCTAAGTCTTTGGGTGTTAGGGTGTTAAAGTTAGTTATAAATATCACATCTATATCTTTTGAGTATAAGTCTTCAAGGTTGACATTTTTAGTGCCTTTTAGATTCTTATAGACATTAAGACCGCCACTATTACTTAGCCAGTAGTTAGCAAAAAGTCCTCCTACTGCTAAGCCTTCTCCTTGATTAAACCTATGTATGATTAAGGCTTTTTTAGGCTTTATGCCTTTTAGCCTTTTAGCTATAAAGTCTCTAGTTTGAATGGTATCTTTTAAGATATCACTACTAAGCTTTTCTTTATCTAAGATCTTGCCACTTACAGCAAGCCAAGCCTTAAGTGAGTTTAAAGAATCATAATTATGAGGGTAGGGGTTAGAATCTAACATGATAGTTGGCACAGTGGTTTCTTTCATCATATTACAAAGCTTATCATTTGCAGTGTGGCATATAAAAAGATCTGGCTTATAACTAAGCAAGGTTTCTATGTTATCCGAGTTAGAGCTTTTTATATCTTTTATATCAGGGTAGAACTTATAAAGAATTGAGTTAGTTAGAGCAGAGATACTAGCCTTTGGCACATAAACTAAGCTTTTAGCATCTTGCCCTAAGGCTATAAGTAAAGCAGGCAAAGGCCACATGCCCCCAGCTACAACTATCCTTTTTGGCTTTTTATCTAGCGTGACTTTATAGCCTTTAGAATCTACTATCACAACTGGAAAAGCATAAGCAAAAGCTAAAAAGCTAGCTAAAACTAGCAGTACTTTTAAACCTCTCATAAAAAGCCTTTTTTGGCTTTGCTAGCTTTTTGTTTGCTTATGTCAGATTCCACCCAAGCTAAAAAGCCATCAAAAAAAGGCACAGTTTTTGGCATAAAGCCTTGGGCTATGTGATAGTCTGGGTCTAGGCTTGTTATATAAAGGCTGCCTTTATAGCTTTTAGCATCTTTATAGATGATGCTTTCTCCTATCTCATTTATTAGTATCTCTTCGCTAAAAGCTGGCGGGTAAAAGGCACCATGGTAGTGCCACTTGCAAGTATCAACTTTTATAAATTTAAAAAGATCGTGATTTTCACTTTTAGCAAAAAGGGGAAGATCACTTCCTTTAACAGTCCACCACCAAAAGTTAGTATCATAGTTTTGCCAGTGTACGTTTCTAAAAAGTGGTCTTTTTAACTCGCCAAAACTTACTATATTCCCCCCACTATCAAGATAGGATTCTATTTTGTGCTTGTTTTTAAAAAGATAGGTTGGATTAAGCCTTGAGCTTATAACTATGTAGTCATAGTCTTTAAGGCTTGCCATCTCTAGGTCTAAGAGGTAGATTCTCTCATCAAAAAAGTTTTTATATCTTCCATCTTTAGCGCTAAAAAGGTTTTGATGAAAGCTTTGGCCGCCAGTGATGATGGCTTTTTTCATAATCTTTCTCCCTTAGTATCTTTAGGCTTTAAAAAGTCACTTAGGTAGTTTAAAAGATTAAGCCCCATCCTTCTTGCAGTGTTAGTATCAAAGATACCATAGCTTAGTAAGTCAGCCCCTGCTGTTGCAAGTATAGTACTAGGAGTGCTTGTGCTATCTATATAGGCTACGCACTTGCTTTCATTATCTTTTAGTATCACTTCAGCATTAGGTGGTGGGTTAAAAAAGCCTCTATTAAAAAAGCCTTTAACTCCACGCCTGTAGTTTAGATCATACTCGCTTACGCCACTAAAGATTCTATGTTTACTTTGTTTTATAAACCTTGTCTTTATGTCTTGCTTGCTTTGGGTATAAAGGCTATTACCCGGAAGCCAAGGAAGGAAGTTAGAAGCAAAGCTAACTAGAATCTTTGGCTGCTGTAAGTTTGCTTCTTCTAAAAAAGCTTTTATTAAGCCTTTGTTTCTATGTAAAAATACTTCATCAACCGAGTTTGGTAAAAGTAGGGCTTTAAAGTTTTTTATAGATTCTAAGTCTTCGTATATATCTAGCCGTTTAAAGGCGTTTTTGTATAAAAAGTGATTATAGATTCCACTATTAGAATAGTCCATTGAATCTAAGTAGGCTATAAAGCCTGCATCTTGTAGAGTTTGCCATTTAAATTTATCTTCTGTTGGGCTGTAGCTCATATTTTTCCTTAGGTCTTATATAAAAATAATAATAATTATTATAATATTATATTCCGCAATTAATGATTACTTTCCACTAATCCCCATATCAAGGTTTATTATGAAATTAAAAACTACACTTATATTTTATTTTAGCTTAGCTCTCTTGCCTCTTTTGGCAAATGAGACTAGAGAAGAAAAGCTTCAAACTACACTTTTAGATGCACTTAACGTCCAAGCAAGTGCTTCTCCACTAGATATAGAAAAGCAAAGCAAGTCTATAAGCATCATAGATAAAGACTATGTGCTTGATAGTAGTGGCACAGGTGGTGTACAAGACATACTAGCAAGTGTGCCCGGAGTTGCCTACTCAAGAAGTGGTGGGATAAATGGCCAAATAAGCATAAGAGGTATGAACTCTAACCTTTCAAGATCTATTGTACTAATAGATGGAGTTAGATTAAGTGGGCGTAATACTTTAGAGCTTAATATGTTAGATCCTAACTCCATAGATAGTATAGAAGTGCTAAGAGGGCCGGCATCTTCCATTTGGGGGAGTGATGCTATGAATGGCGTTATAAATATAAAAACTAGGCGTTTTAAAGGCGATATATCAAAGCCGTTTAAGATGGATGCAAAGCTTAGGGCTTTAGAATATGATAGTGTTAATAACGGCGTAGCAGGAAGACTTGAAGCCATTGGCGGGGGAGATGGCTTTGATGTTTTGCTTGGTGCAAGTGGGCGGATGGGGCAAGATTATCAAAGTCCACTAGGGAGGGTTAAAAACTCTGGCTTTGATTCTTTTGGTTTTGATCTAAACGCAGGCTATACAACTAAAAATGACATAAGATTCTATATCCAAGGGCGTTATCAAAGAGTGCACTCTAAGCGTGCAGGAGGACTAGGAGCAGCTCCTGGGTCAAGCTACTTTATCTATCAGTCTGAAGACCCTATAACTGAAAAATACCTAAGAGTAGGGCTAACTAAGTACAATCTAAGTTTTGCAAAAAGTATGGATGCTTATCTTTATGTAAGGAAGTATGATACAGATATCTATGTAGATAGAAGGCAAGTCATAAGTGGGGCTAAAAGTTTAACTCATCAAAGGGTTTATGATAGTTATATAGTAGGAGGAAGGCTAAGCTTTGAATCTAATCTAAAAGCTCATGATCTAATCTATGGGTTAGATTTTTACTCTAGCCTTTCGCCAACTAGAGTTTTAAGGACTGTGACTACAGATAAGGGAGTATCAAGTGATACTTTTACTAATAGGGCTAGTACCCAAACTGACTTTGGTGCTTTTATAAAAGATGACTATAAAATAACTAAGCGTTTTACTTTGCAGCCTTCTTTGAGGGGAGACTACATACTAACTACCATAGGCAAGAAAAGATATGCAGCAGAAAGTGAGTTAGATTCTAAACTCTTAGATGAAAATAATATATTAAATAATGCTGCTTTAACGGGTGCTTTAGGTGGTGTAACCATCATCACTTCTAATATCACTCACTTTTTTAACATCTCTCATAACTTTAGGGTAAGTGGACCGGGCACTAGGATGCAAACTACACCAGCAGGTAGCTCTGCCCTAGCAACGATAGCTAATCCAAACCTTAAGCCTGAGTACTCTCAGACTTTGGAATCTGGCTTTAGGTTTAATACAGATTTTATGTATTTAAACATCGCTGGCTTTGGGACACTCTATGAAGATATGATCTCTTTAAAAACCTTCCAGCCTAGTAGTGCTAGGCCTAATAATCAATACACAAACATAGGCAAAGCCCTTATAGCTGGGGCTGAGCTAGATGGTGGGGCATACTTTTTTGATGATAGATTAAATCTAACTTATAACCTAACTTATACTTATGGGCAAGATTTGACAAGTAAAAAGCCACTAAGTTATATAGCGCCACTTTTTGGGCGAATAGAGCTTAGCTATAAAGATAAGTTTGGGTTTATAAAGCTAGTAGAAAGAGGCTTTTTAGGTAAAAGCAGGATAGATAAGGCACAAGAAAGACCAACTAAGTCTTATGCTATGAGTGATATTTACATAGGGATAAATCTACCTTTTATAGATAAAGATTCTAAGCTTATATTTGGTGTGGAAAATATCTTCAATCAAGTTGGAAGAAACCCAACCACAGTTGAAGCCATAGCCTATAAAGAAAGTTTAACCAACCCACTAGTTGAGCCTGGACGCAACTTTAGCGTGAAGTTTGCAAGTAGCTATTAAAAAGGTAGCTACTAAATAGATGAAATACATTTTACTACTTTTACTTTTATGTATCGTTGCTATCTTTAGCTTGCATCTTGGGCGCTATAGCATAAGTGTGCAAGAGATGATAGATATAGTACTAAGTCAAAGCGATAATGCCATGGCTAAAAAAGTACTACTTGATATAAGACTACCTAGAATCTTACTTGC
Organism: Helicobacter sp. 11S02629-2; assembly: GCF_002272875.1. Taxonomy (GTDB): domain Bacteria; phylum Campylobacterota; class Campylobacteria; order Campylobacterales; family Helicobacteraceae; genus Helicobacter_I. The sequence continues at coordinate 1,866 of NZ_MLAN01000002.1, read as the reverse complement.
TATCTTTGTGGGGGCGTCTTTAAGTGTGGCAGGGGCAAGCTTTCAGACTATCTTTAAAAATGCTTTAGCAAGCCCAGATATCTTAGGCGTTACTAGTGGGGCTGCTTTTGGGGGAGTTATAGGACTGCTTTTTGGGCTAAGCTTTATCTATGTAGGGCTTTTTAGCTTTACTCTTGGTTTTATAACTCTTCTTGTAACACTTTTTATCGCTAGGGGGAGTGGGGTTTATGGCACTGTGATGGTTGTTTTAAGCGGTATAGTTATAGGTGCTTTGATGCAAAGCTTTATCTCTTTAACTAAGTATGTAGCCGACCCGCAAGATGTATTACCAAGTATCACTTTTTATCTTCTTGGCTCACTTAATACTAACTTTAACTCCTTAAGTATCACTGGTATGATAGTTATGGCTTTAGCTTCTTTAGTTATCTTGCTTTTAAGCTATAAGTTAAACGCACTAAGCCTAGAAGATGATGAAGCTAAAAGTCTTGGGGTTAATGTGAGATTTTATAGAGTGGTATTTATAGTTTGTAGCACATTAATAAGTGCGGCTGTTGTGTCAGTTTGTGGGATAGTGGGCTGGGTTGGCTTACTAGTGCCACATATTGCAAGACTTATTTTTGGAAGCAATACTTCAAAGGTAGTACCTTTAAGTCTTATCATCGGGGCTATATTTATGCTTTTAGTTGATGATATCTCACGCAGTCTTATAGAGGAAGAGATTCCTATATCCATAGTTACTAGTGTGGTTGGAAGTCCTTTTTTCATCTACATACTTTACAAGTTAAAAGGAGCAAGACTTTAGATGTTAGAAGTAAAAAACTTAGGTTTTAAAAGGGATAAAAGAGAGATATTTAAAGGGCTTAATTTTAATATGAAAGAAGGCGAAATACTTTCTGTGCTAGGGCAAAATGGCGTTGGAAAGACTACGCTTTTAAGGTGTTTGATGGGCTTTTTAAGGGCAAGTGGTGAGATTTGCTACTTTGGAAGAGAGCTAAAAAGTTACTCTCAAAAAGAGCTTTTTAAACTAGTCTCCTACGTGCCTCAGTCTAAAAATAGTGCCATAGGCTTAAGTGTACTAGATATGGTCTTACTTGGGTTAAATACTGCTTTTAATCCAAGCACTACTCACAAAGCACTAGCACTAAAAACACTAAAAAGCTTAGAGATAGAAAGCTTGAAAGATAAAAAGTGTAACGCACTAAGTGGAGGTGAGCTTCAGATGGTCTTGCTTGCAAGGGCACTTATATGTAAGCCAAAGCTAGTTATCCTTGATGAGCCAGAATCTAATCTTGACTTTAAAAATATATCTATCATCTTGCATCTTTTAAAGAGCTTGCAAGAAAGTAAAGTAAGCATCATCTTAAACACCCACTTCCCAATGCACGCCTTAAAGCTAAAAGGAAAAGCCTTGATGCTAAAAAAAGATACTAGCTATATCTATGGGGAAGGTGATGAGGTTTTGAGTGAAAAAAATTTAAGCTTTATCTATGAAGTAAGTTTAAAGCGTCATAAGGTTTTAGATCTTGAGTATATAGGACTATGAGGGATTATTAAGCTAGAGTAGTTTTTGGCTAGGTGTTAGCTTGGTGTTTTTGGATTTTGTATAGTTTTTAAGCTTGCCTTATGGGTGTAGGCTAAAGATGGATGATATGTTTTGGAGGGCTATTTTGTGAGCTACTTTTTACTTTTTGCTTACGAACTTCTCAAAAAAATATATTTTTTTCTTTTTAGCTCTACTTTCTAAGCTTCCCTTAAGCTTCACTTCACTATAGTTTCATTTCTCAAGCGATTAAGGCTTACTTTTCTTGTTTTGATTAGTTTAATTTTTAGCTTTTTTCAAACTTTTTTATAATGTCTATAAATAGG
>NZ_MLAN01000028.1 GCF_002272875.1 Helicobacter sp. 11S02629-2 | reverse complement strand
TAGTTAAGTAAGTGGACTTTTATTTCTATATCTATTTTATTTTGATCTTTAGCTCGGGAGAATATTAAAGATTCACTGCTAAGTAGTTTTATTTTGGTTTTAGATTAGCTTAGTTTTGTTTAAAGCTGGATGCTTGTTTTAAAGTTAAATACTAGTCCTTGTTAGAGGACTAGTATCAAATTAGTATTTGCTAGGATTTTTTAGATTCTTAAAGTTTTAGAATCTAATCTTTACTTTTAGCTTAAGCTTTATCTTACTTTATCCTATTTGTCTGGATTCTATCTTGTGTAGATTCTATTTCTAACTTAGAATCTATTTTCCACCAAGTTACTGGGATTCCTTAGATTCTGTTTTTAAATTTTAGAAGTTACCATCTAAGTCATGTACTAGCAGAAGGTGTGACTTTCAAAATGACAATCACACGCTTCTTAGATTCTATTTTCATTTATAGAATCTATTTCTCTCTAAGTTGCTAGGATTTATTAGATTCTATGTTCTAACTTAGAATCTATTTCTACTTATAACTTCCTACTTCCCACCAAAGTAATAAGCATAGTTTAGAGTTACTTCACCACTAGTAAAGTTTGGATTAGTATTTCTAAAATAGTATTGATACTCTACTGATACAGATTGATGTTTACCAAAGAAAGCAACTATACCAGCTTTAGCGGTAGGTAAGATGGTTACAGCATTATTACGTTTAGCTGCAGCGTCTTTGGTGGCGGCATTAAGTGAAGCTTGGGAGGCAGAATTTTGTGCTGATATGGCTGCTCTTATTACAGCTAGATTTTGTACATCTTTACTTACTTTATCCATAGCTGCTTTTACTTCAGCAACAGCATTTGCTACTGCGTCTATGCTAGTTTTTGGGTCTTCTGTGGTAACTTTGGCAGTTGTACTATCAAAGCTACTAGTCAATAATGCATTCTTATCAAGATCAATTGTTATATCGTTTTGTGTATGTCCTGCAGCATCTGTTCTAATCCCATTTAATATAGTAGATCTCAATGATGATGCAACTTTATACATGCTATTTAAGTTATTGACCGCATCCCAACTTGCAGTATTTAGTGCTTCACTAAGATTTTTCTGTGTTTTACCTATTTCAATATTATACTTCTCTACATTTGCTTTATTAGTTTGTATAGCACTTTGAAGTTTAGCTATAGCTCCAGTATTTGGATCTGTTAATGCATTTAGCGAACTACTAAGTTGTGTACTTGCTTGTATATAAGCTGGATTTTGTGCTTCTATAGTAGTTGGAGTAACTGTACGAAGTGCAGATTGAAGAGCTTTGATTCCATCTTCTAGAGAGTTTGAAGTTCCACCTGAAGTTTGATTAAAGGCTGTTAATAAATTAGTTGCAGTTTGATTTAGCGTAGTAGTACTTAAATTAGAATTAGTGTTTCCATTCAGTAAACTAGAAATACTGCCAACTATTGCAAAACCTTGTCCATAGGCACCTGATCTAGTTTTATCGTTATTTGCATTGCCTCCATCTCTAAAATTCGAATTATTTGTTCTTATACCATTATACAAATCAGTAATATTTTGCAAACCAGTACTCATAACACTTCTTACATCTCCCACTTGAGTTTGCCCAGCTATAGCATCATTAGAGATATTTTGCAAAGAAGTTTGTATCTTTTGTATGGCATCTAACTGAGATGTAAGATTAGCACTTAATACTGGATCTATACCTGCTAAGTTTGCCCCACTTAGCAAGGATCCAACCCCCGTAGCCCCTGCCAAAACTGCAGAACTTGCAGCAGAAGATGAGTTCATAAAACTGCCATTTCCACTATTTACGTTGTCGTTAGTTCTTATAGCTGCACCTACACCTACGATGTAACCAAGTTTAACATAACCGCTTTGACCAAGCTTGAAAGCTTGCATAAAGTCTAGGTTTACAGAGTACTGAGGAGTGTTGAAACCTGCAGTAAGGTTGTTAGCTCCAACGCCGATAGTCGCTTGAAGACCTAGAGTGCTGTTTTTAGTAGTAGTGAAGATACCTGTACCTAGTTTTAACTTAGCGTTTAGACCGCCAAAAGGCTTGATAGTAACGCCGCCATTACCAGATGAAGCGCCTATACCTGTGCCAACACCAGCACCTACTATAACTTTAAGACCATTTATATCATAGTTCTCAGCTTGCGGTCTAGCATCTCTCCTATCTTTTCTATGGTGCTCTGCCGCTGTTGCCATAGAACTTAAACTCAAGATCAAACTACTTGCTAATATGATTTTAGTGACTTTAGTAACCTTTGCCATTTTTTATCCTTTTGTATGTTTAAGATCGCACCATTTAGTGACTGGGACAATTCTAAGGGCACTTTTTTGCTTTATAGCTTAAAGTTTTCTTAAAAAATGGGGTTTGTGTAAAAAAAACTCAGAAAAATGGTCAAAAAAGAAAGATATAGTTTACTTTTAGGTGATTTTTTAGAAAATGATAAAAATTGTAGGTAATAAATATTAGCAATAAGGGCAAATAGTAAAAGTTAAGTTACCTTTACTAAAAAATAAGTAAAGGTAAAGTTTACTTAACTAGGGTTTTTTTAGTGGTGTGAGGATGGAGGGGGTGAAGTAGAGGTCAAAAAGGCGTACTTTGGGAAAAGTATAGTTTTTACTCATAAAAAGGAAATATACACTTTACTTTTATAGAATCTAGAGGCTTAAAAGTCAGCTTTCTTTTGGCTTTTTGAAGCCTTGTCTCTTCTAGACTTTTAAGCTAGGGTCCCTTTGGCTTAAAGTAGTAAGGCTAAGCTTTACTTCCTAGTGCCTTTTGGTAAGGCTAGAGTTTACTTACTAGGCTTACTAGGAGTTTTCTTTCTAGTGGGCTTGCCTTGCTGGAGACTTGCTTCCTTAGCTTCTTAGAGGCTTATTTCTAGAAGTTTGCTAGGGGCTTGCTGCTCTAGCTTTTTTGCCTTAGCCTTTTTTAGCTAGCCTTTGGCTGCTTTCGGGCTTTGCTTTTTTTGCTCTAGCCTTTGACTGCTCTGGCTGTTTTTTAGCTGGCTGCTTGGCTTGCTTTTATCTAGCTACTTTTTGACTAGCTGCTTGGCTTTGCCTTCGCTTTTAGCTAGCTTTGGTGTGCTTGCTATGGACTGGCTTGCCTAAGTCTATCTTGAGATCAACTCCCGCCTGACTTAGGGTTGGCGGGAAGGGCTTTTGTGCATCCTGATAAGTGCTTTTAGGCTAAAAGCACTTAGATGCAAAGCGGGCGGATGTCGCTGTGCCTACTTTAAGGTGTCCGCGTCTTTTGGACATGGCTGCCTTGATATGACCCACCTTAAACATGACCGCAAACATGACCGCCTTAAAGATAAGGGCTTAATGCGAGCCTTTTGGCTGCCTTTTAGAGACTAGGCTTTAAGCTAGCTTAAGGCTAACTTTGAAGACTAACTTTGAAGACTGACCGCGTGTAAAAAAGGGGCTTTGCCACCTCTTTTAGTTGTGGATGACTTAGTCTAAGGCAAAAGTATGAAGAAAATGTGAAGTTTTGGGGCTTTGGCGTGGAAAGTGGGGGGATTTTGAGTGTGAAAGTGCGTGATGTTTAAAGGCGCTTTACTTTTTGGGGTGGTTTTGGGGGTGGTGGGCTTTTAGGGTTAGTGGCTTTTTGGGCTTGAGTGATGGCAAAGAGGGGTTTGTCTTTGTAGGGTTTTAAGTGCGGTTTGGTGGCTTAGGATTAGTAAGGGGGCTCTTATATGCGGTGGGGTTTGGTGGCTGGGGCGAGGGGTTAAGTGCGGTTTGGTGGCTGGCTTGGACTATGTGGCGACTTGCTTTTTTTGGGGGGGGTTTGGTGGGCTTTTTGGCTTTGCGGGGTTTTGGGTTTGGCTGGGGGGCTTGTGGTTGGGAGATGGCAAGGAGGGGTTTGGCTTTGTGGGTTTGGGGGGCGGTTTGCTTTTTGGTGTGGCTGGGGTTTTGATGGTAGTTTTTGGGCTTAGACTGGTGGAGTTAGAGCTATAGGTGTTTTTGTGGAGTTTGGGTCGGTTTTAGTCTTTTTTTAGTTTGGGTTTGATGAGGCTTTTGGTTTTTGTGCGAAGTGTTTAGTCTTTATGGAGTTGTGTGTTAGGTCTTGGGTATGGCTTGCTTTTTAGTATGTGAGCACTTAGGTGGGCTTTTAGGGTTGGTGGCTTGGAGGATTTGGGTGAAGGCAGGAGGGTTGTCTTTTAAAGAGGGGCTTGGGTGTGGCTTGCTTTTTGGTGAGTACCTTTGTGGTCTAGGACTGTGGTGTCGTAGGCACAGGCTTAGCTTTTATATTTGGGGGAGTTGGGGGATGCTGGGGTTGTGGTAGCTTGGTGAGATGCTGGCGGTGGAGGGTATGGCTTTGCCTTTTAGTGCGAAGGGTGCTTTTTCTTATCCTTCTTATCCTTCTTATCCTTCTTATCCTTCTTATCCTTCTTATCCTTCTTATCCTTCTTATCCTTCTTATCCTTCTTATCCTTCTTATCCTTCTTATACGGGTGTTTTCTATGTTTGGTGTGCGGGACTGCGGGCTTAGCGTGGGATTTGTGGGGTCTAATCTGGCGTATATAGTGGCGAGGCTGGGTGCTGTGGTCTTTGGGGAGATGGGCGGGGGTGTAGATAGTGTTTAGTATAGTAACTTTTATGTGTTGGGTTTAAAATCAAGTGTTACCCAAAAATGGAAAGTTAGCTTAAATATTTCTTAAGTTTTTCTCTTGTTGTGCTGAAAATAGCCTCTGGAGGAAGTACTCTACCCTCTGCAAGTGCCCTAAAATAGGGCTTTAAAGCCTAGAGAAGGAAAAATATGCTAGACTCATAGAATCAGTCGCACGAGAACTAGTTGTGATGAAAATGGCAGTTTTATGAACTCATCTTCTGCTGCAAGTAGTGCAGTTTTAGCAGGGGCTACGGGGATTCAAGCAGTGGCTGGACAGGTGACAGGAAATCCAATATCAGCAGCAACTTTAATT
>NZ_MLAN01000027.1 GCF_002272875.1 Helicobacter sp. 11S02629-2 | reverse complement strand
TTAGACTTTATACAAGCTTTCAAGATAGGAAGTGGCTATGTAAAACTAGGTTATATACTAGGCGCTGGTGTTGCTATAAGAACACATGATAGTGGAAGTAATAGAAGTGGTAGTTTTAGTGGTGATAATGTAGCTGGAGCAGCCCTTGCAGTATGTGCCCAAAATGATCAATCATGTCTTGATGATCCAGAGATGCAAAAGCTTCAGAAAAAAGTAAATGATGAATACGGTGCAAAGCTTGCAAAAGGTAATGCTGCAACTCAAATAAGCACTATCCAAAGCCAGTTTCCAGTAACCCTAACATCAGCTAATAGTACGCTAGCTAGTGCTATGAATGATATATTACTTAACAACTTTAATAGTGCTCAAACAAAAATATCTCAAGTAAATAGCACTATAAAAGACTTGCAAAACTCTATAAATAATTACAAAAGTGCACTTGGTACCTTAGGTCAAGATAGCACAAGAGATAATACATTAAGCGGTCTTATTAGCAGTCAAGCAAGTCTGAATACAAGTTTACAAACTGTGCAAACTGCTCTAGCCTCAGCCATAAAACTAAATGAACTAAAAACTAGCACTGCTGGAGATTCAAGTCAAACTAACTCGACTATTGCATCATTGACCGACAATCTAAATAAGGCAAATAAATCTATAGCTGATCAGCTTGGAACTATTGCAGCACAGGGCAGTAAGATCTCAAGCCTTCAAACCCAGTTAAAAGAGATACTAGATCAAGCAAGGGTAGCAGCTAGTCAAAGTGCAGCAGAGTTAGAAGCAGAAAGAAAAAGACGTGAAGCTAGTGCTAAAAACGTTCCTACCATCCTCCCAACCCTTAAAGCTGGGCTTATAGCCTTTATAGGCAAGCATCAAGCAGTATCACTAGAGTATCAGTACTACTTTAGAACCGATGCAAACAAAGGTGTAGCAAGTAGTGACATCTCACTTAACTATACATATTACTTTGGAGGCAAATAAGCTTCTATTTAAAAGTCTTTTATAAAACTTATAGAATCTAAAATAGATTCCAAAGTTTATAAAAAACTTTGGGTGGGTGGGAGAAGGGAAGATAAACTTAAGACTTTTTTAGTGACTTTTTAAAGTCTTAAGGTGGCTATTAGTTAGTTTGTGTGCAATTGCAAGCTAACTATCTTTTTTGTTTGTAACTATCTTTTTATAGATTTATAAAAGTTAAAGTTTTTCATTTTTTATATACTCTAAAAAGCTAGTTGCGTAAGAGCCACTTGGCAAGAAGAAGCTTAACTCAAAGTGGGCTAGAGTATCTTTATACTCATACTTTAAATCACTTATAAAACTCCACGCATAGCGTCTTGTGCCAAGAGCAAGGATGGGTTTAGTAAAGCTAGATTCTATAGTCTTACTTAGACTAACTTCATCTAAGCAGTTCCTACTTTGCTTTTTAGAATCTTCCCCGCTTAAAAGCCCAGTAGGCGCTATATCTTTACTCTCAAATCTAACATATTCTTCTTTTAAGTCTTCTATATCAAAGTACTTGCCATAAGGAAAGTGCTTGCATATATCGCCTTTTAAAAGCTTATAAGGAATCTTATGACTTTGTGCAAGCTCTAAAGTTAAGGTATCTTCCTTGCCAAAAACATTTCTTTCTAAAAGAGTGCTATCTAAGTCTTCACTTCCCATAAAGTCTTTAAATCTAAGCTTTAAAAGCGAAGCTATATCCATAGTATCTATTAAGCTAGAAAGTTTAAGCCTGCTATCAAGCCAGCTATTAAAGTAAAAGCTTTGAAGTGCTGAGATTAAAAACTTCTCTTTTTTGCTTTGACGTTTTATAGGCTTTTTTATAGAAGCAGCTAGCTTATAGTTATCATTAAAGTTGCCAAAACGCTGATAGCCAAAGTAGTTAGGAAAACCAAAAGCTAAAGCCATCTTTAGTTCATCTTCTAGCCTTTTTGCATTTAAGCTATCAACTTTTTTAAGTCTTATAAAAAACTTATTACCTTTTAGATGGCCGATTTTTAGCTTATTATTATGTCTTTTAGAATCTAAAATCTTGATGTTTTCATCTTCTATCATGCTAAGGTCAGTCTTAAAAGGCACGCTTATGTATTGATAAGTTAGGGCGTTTTTATCTTTTAAGCCAGCATAGCCTATATCTTTTTTAGGGGCAAAGTTTGCTAGCTTTTCAAGTAGGTCAAAAGTAGTGATGTTTTTCTTGCGTATGAAGAGCACTAGGTGTTCTCCTTCAAGGCTGCTTTCATAAAGTGGGACTTCTTCTACTATAAAGTCTTTTGGTGTGTGTGAAAAGACAAAGCTTAAAGGCGCGTGATTTTTACCATAAAACATTAGTTTCCTTAGGGTAGGGGTGGATTAGGTTTAGATTCTACTGGAATCTTGGGAGATAAAATATTTTTATAAAATATAAAATAATAATCATTCTTAATATTAAATTAAGTTTTCTTGCTGTATAGTTCTATCACTCAAGGGCGATTACATCAAACTTGTTTAGCTTTAGGGTTACTCCTTTAGTTTTGGGTTAAAATTCTTTCACATTATCTTCCTTTTTAAGGGGTCTAAAAGCCCCTTAACTCCTTCCTTATTCACATATCCACTTAACCACATACTCCAAGTCTAGATTAAGTGGAGTTTTATATAAAGCATCCTTACTAGAAAAGTAGTCTTGTAAAAAAGGCATATTTAAAATCTGAAAAGTAGGCATATCTTGTATGTTTAAAAAGATTTTATAGGGGAGTTGCAGCGTTTTTAAAAGCCTTTCATTTAAAAGTATATTATTTAACTCACCTAACTTATCACTAGCTACTAATACTAACTTATCACAAAACTCTTTTGCAAAGTCACTCCAAAAGTACTTTAAAGTTAAAGGACTTAAGATCCCACCAGCCCCCTCACAAAGCACTAAGTCATAGCCTTCTTTTTTTAAAGCATCAAGTCTAGATTCTACCCACACCCTAAAAGCACCCATATCAAAGTTTTTATCACAAGTATAGACACTAGCCCCTAGACTAAAAGTCTTATAGTTTATCTTGCTTATATCTTTCACGCCACTAGCTTGCATCAGTTTATAGCAGTCACTTTTTTGCACCGCTTTTATATCGCTTAGGTTTATACCACTTTCAAGTGGCTTAAGCATGTACACTTTACTGCCTCTATCTTTTAGAAGCTTATAAGCTTTTAGCATGGAGTAAGTCTTACCAACATCTGTATTTGTCGCAGTAAAAAATATGGTTTTCATAGGTTTCCTTTTAAGGCTGTATAATAGTTAGGATAGACATAACATGCTAGACATATAAGGAGTAGACATGTATGATGACAGTTTGCAAAAGGATTCTATCCTACCTGTTTTTGGCGCCATAGTCATTTTAAAAGATGCGGATTTGACTTTAGAGTTTTTGCTAAGCCTATTAACTAGTGTTTTTAGAAAAAGCGATATCGAGGCTAATGATATCATTACAGATATCTATCATAATGATGAGAGCATGGTAGGGATTTATGCCTATGATATAGCAGAGTATAAGATGCAGCTTGCTTTAAGCTTGGCTAGAAGTCTTGGAGAGAGCTTAAGGCTTGAGCTTAGAAGAGTTTCTTAAGGCTAATTTTAAGATTCCATGAAGCTATGGAATCTATTTTTGTTTAAAATCTTGATGCTAGAAGATGGCATAACGTTTTGACGCGGCAGTCAAATATCTTTAGATTCTATAAGTTTATGGAATCTAAAAAATCTTATCTCCATACCTAAAAAATATTTATTATTAACTAATATTTATAATCAATAAGCCCTAAAAGTGCAGTATTTTTTAACAAATGTTTCCTTAATAGACAAAAAGATAAAAAATACTTACTTTTTAAGTCTTACAAGATCCTTTTTTTTTTTTTTTGTATAGAATGATCCGCAGACGCTTATCTCATTTAGCCTTGTTTATGAGAGTAAGTCTTATCTTTGATTTTAGAGGGGCGATATATGGCTAGTTTTTTTAGGAACATCAAGATTAGATACAAAATCCTAGCAATTTCTTTCATATCTATAATAGTCTTAGCACTTTCCATGCTTTATATAGTCACTTACACGACAAGCTATATAAAGCAAAAATTAGACACTACTTTAGAGCATGAAGCAGAAGAGAAGATGAAGATAGCTGTGCAGTCTATGGCTGTAGCTATTAGCGAGAGTGTTAAAGACTTACCTACACGTCAAGAAAAACTAGCTTTACTACAAAAAATGGTTGATAATACTTTTTATGACTATGATAATGAGAGCGGTGATAAGGGTTCATTCTTCGCTTATGATGGAACTATCTTAGTTGGCTATCCAACTAGGTTTGGTGCTAAGCTTGGCGAAGACTGGAAAGATGTAACTGATCCAAATGGAGTAAAGTTAATCCTTGACTTACAAGCAGCCGCTAACAAAGGTGGGGGTATAACAAGATACATGTGGCATCTAACTGATATGAACTCTCCTTTAGCCCCAAAAGTTTCCTACGCTTACCCAATAGCTTCCATGCCCGGAGTTTGGATAGGTAGTGGAATCTACACTCAAGATATAAAGGCTAATATAAATAGGTTTAGTGGAGCTATACGATCTAATATCTTATATACAGCAATAGCCGCCATAATCATTTTTATAATCATCACCTTCCCTATGACTATAATAATCTCAAAATACATATCTAAAGGACTAAGCAACATAAGGCTAATCTTTGAAGAGTTTGTGCTTTTCTTAAAGCAAGATGAGCGTGCCAGCACAGTTAATCTAAATAAGCTAAAGCTTGGAAAAGATGAGATAAGTGCCATTATTAATAATGTCAATCAGTCCATTGCTATAGCACAAGAAAGTCTGAGTAAAGATAAAGTATGCGTAGAAGAGATAGTAGAGGCTTTGAAATCTTGTAGGGAAGGGGACTTTAAGGCTGCTTTAACTCACACCCCTTCTAACCCTCAGCTAACTCTTGTAAGACAGTTCTTAGAAGACTTCTTAAAAGAGCTTTTAGATAATATGACTTCAATTAGCACAACCATAAATCGTTTTGCTAAAAATGACTTTACAAGTAGTATTGATATCACTAAGTTAAAAGGTGAGTTTTTAAGTGTGTCTAATAGTGTGAATATTTTAAGGGATATAACTACAAAAGATACAAAAGCTAGCTTAGATGTAGCACAAAAGCTTAATGAAGAAGCTAAAAAGCTAAATACACAAATTACTAATCTATCAACTAGCTCTAATGCACAAGCTTCTTCTTTAGAACAATCTGCTACTGCTATAGAAGAGATAACTCAGTCTATGCAAAATG
>NZ_MLAN01000026.1 GCF_002272875.1 Helicobacter sp. 11S02629-2 | reverse complement strand
GAAGGTTGGCTTCTATCATAGAGTGCAAAACACTTATAAAGTTACTAGTTAATGCAATGCGAACTACTTGTAATGTTTCCTTATATAAAACAATCTAAAATGTTTATAAAGCTACTAGCCAATATGAGACCAATAACTACTTATAGATTCTATATGTAATCATTAATTAAAGCTAACTATCAACCATATGATATAAAGATATAAAAAAGCATAAATCTTAAAGCTTATTGCTTTTCATTTTTATTTTGACTTTCTACTTTGTCTTTTATCTTTTTGTCTTTAACTTATCTTTTATCTTTTACTTTTTGTTTTTAACTTTTTACCTTAACTTTCATATTAGCTTTTTACTTTTAATCCTTAAATTGATCTTATCTTTATCTTAACTCTTACTTAAAAGTAACTCTTGATGAAAATGGCAGTTTTATGAACTCATCTAATAGTGTAGCTGGTGGTGCAAGTGTGCTAAATGGGGCGACTTTCTCGGTAAATGGCACTGTACTTTCTGGAGTTAATCCAGCATTAAATGCAAACCTTTCTTCTCAGTTAGATGCCATACAAAAGATACAAACTTCTTTGCAAAATATCTCTAATGATGTAATAGCTGGGCAAACTCAAATAGGTGATGCTAGAAGAGTGATTAATGATGGGGTATTTCCTATTGTTGATCTTAATAATAAAATAGTTGCTGGAAACGCCTCAAAAGATACAAATATTTTGGCAGGTACTTATGGAACTGGCAGACAGGTTTCGTATGATGTTGTTGGGTTGTTTAACTCAAATGTAAATGCTGGATTAAATACAACAACTATTGCAAAAACTGCAAGCGACTTAGTGAATGCCTTCAATCAAACCACGGGGAGAAATACAAATTCCTTAATGGATAGAATCTCAGCCTTCCAAAGTGCTATAGCCCAAGTAAGTCCAACTCAAGTAGAACTGCAAAATCCAGCCTATATACAAGCAAGCACTAATTTAAGTGATTCAATAAAAGCTTTAAGTGATCCAAATACTGGAGCAATAGCAAAGCTAAAAAGTGCTATAGAAGTCAATCAAGCAAATGCCAATAAATATAATGCAGAACTTACAAAGGTAACTAACAATCTAAATGCTATAAATAATTTTTCATGGAGGGATACAAATAATATAAGAAACCTATCTCAAGTAGCATCTTCTTTAAAATCAACTATATTAGATGGCATAAAAACAGATTCTGCTGGCAAGACTCAAAATGATATAACAATAACTGGAGATCCAACCAAAGACGCGCAACTTAGCACTACTAGATTTGATCCTAATAGTCCAACAACTACACCAGATCCAAAAACTAGTATAGACGCTGTAGCAAATGCTGTTGCTGAAGTAAAGGCAGCTATAGATAAAGTGGGTAAAGACGCTCAAGCTTTAGCTATAACAAGAGCAGTCATATCAGCATCAACTGAAGCATCTAATGCTTCACTTAACGCTGCAACACAAGATGCAAATGCGCGTAAAAACAAAGCCCCTACAATCTTACCTACTGCAAAAGCTGGTATAGTTGCTTTCTTTGGTAAACATCAATCTGTATCAGTTGAGTATCAGTACTACTTTAGAAATACTAATCCAAACTTTACTAGTGGTGAAGTAACTCTAAACTATGCTTATTACTTTGGCGGGAAGTAGATTCTATAAATGAAAATAGGATTAAAGTAGGATAAAGCTTAAGCTAAAAGTAAAGATTAGATTCTAAAACTTTAAGAATCTAAAAAACCCTAGCAAATACTAATTTGATACTAGTCCTTTAACAAGGGCTAGTATTTAACTTTAAAACAAAACAATCTAAAACAAACCCAAAAATAAAAAGACTACCTTATAGATAGTCTTTAACAAGTTTGACAATCAAACTGCTAGCACAACCCCTAACTTTCAAAAAGTCAAGATATTATAAAACGTCTCTATTTATCACAAGCCAAAACATCAAGCAAGCCTCACTAGCCACAAACATCCACCTTAACCTCGAAGCGTTTAGGTTCTTTTTATGCAAATCTCCGTAAAATGCCATAACTTTTAAGTCTACACCTTAAGCCATTGCAAGATATCGTTAGTTTAGCTGCCCTTGACTAGCTAAAATACGTCTTGAAAAAAGGTTTAATGCAAAAACTTTATCGGTAAGATATATCTAATAAAATCATAAAGGAGATAACGTGTTTGAAACTATCATAGGACTTGAAGTACACGTCCAGCTAAACACCAAAACTAAGATCTTTTGCTCCTGTGCTACTAGCTTTGGAGAAGCGCCAAATACTAACGTCTGCCCAACTTGTCTAGGTCTCCCAGGTGCCCTTCCTATGCTTAATAAAGAAGCACTTTTCAAAGCCTTACTTTTTGGAAATGCCATCAATGCTAAGATTAATAACAACTCAATTTTTGCACGTAAAAACTACTTTTACCCAGACCTTCCAAAAGCCTATCAGATAAGCCAGTTTGAGACCCCAGTAGTGGGACTTGGCCACCTTGATATAGAAACTACTCAAGGATTAAAAACTATAGGCATAACCCGTGCTCACCTTGAAGAAGACGCAGGTAAAAACATCCATGAAGATACTTTTTCAGAAGTTGACTTAAATAGGGCTTGTACGCCGCTTTTAGAGATAGTTAGTGAGCCAGATATGAGGAGTGCAGATGAGGCTGTTAGCTATCTTAAAAAGCTAAGAAGCATAGTTCAGTTTTTAGAGATAAGTGATGCAAACATGCAAGAAGGTAGTTTTAGATGCGATGCTAACGTGTCTATCCGCCCAAAAGGCGATACTAAGCTTTACACAAGAGTAGAGATAAAAAATCTTAATAGCTTTAAGTTCATAGCCAAAGCTATAGAGTATGAAGTAGAAAGGCAAAGCGATGCTTGGGAAGCTGGCACTTATAAAAGCGAAGTAGTACAAGAGACAAGGCTTTTTGATACAGCAAGTGGGACTACAAGATCTATGCGTGATAAAGAAGAAAGTGCAGACTATAGGTACTTTCCAGACCCTGACTTACTGCCAGTTCATATAAGTGAAGAGATGATGGAGAGGGCAAGAAAGATCCCTGAGTTGCCAGATTCTAAACGTAAGCGTTATATTGAGATGGGGATAAAAGATGAGTTAAGTTCGCTTTTAGTCTCAGATATCGCTATAAACAAGTACTTTGAGCACATGCTATCTCTTGGTGTAAGTCCAAAGAACGCCAGCACATGGCTAGGTGTTGAGCTTTTAGGGCGCTTAAAAGAAGGAAGGGGTTTAGAGGCACTAGAGTGCGACAAACTAGCCTACTTAGTTAAAAAGATAGAAGATGACACTATAAGTGCAAAGTCTGCAAAAGATGTGCTTGATAGGTTGCTTATAGATTCTAGTCTTGAGATAGATACTCTTATAAAAGATATGGGACTTGCACAAGTGAGTGATGAAGGGGCGATCTTAGCAGTTATAGAATCTATCATCGCTGCTAATCCAGAAAAAGTCGCTGAGTATAAAGGTGGGAAGGATAAGCTTTTTGGCTTTTTTGTGGGTCAAGTTATGAAAGAGCAAAAAGGGGTAAATCCAAGCGTGGTTAATAAGCTTTTAAAACAAAGGCTAGATTCCTAGCTTAGGGGCTTAGGGCTTGAAGCTAAAAGCCTTAAAGCATCACTCAAGTACAAAACACCACAAGGAGAAGCACTCTTAATCATGGCTCTTTTTAACCTCAAAGCTAACAACACAAGCATAAAGCAAGAACTTAATGGTGGGCTAACCACCTTCTTTACCATGCTTTACATCGTCCCAGTCAACGCCCTTATAATGTCAAAAGCTGGCCTTCCTTTTGAAGCCTTGCTAACTGCAACTGCTATTTTTACTATGATAGCAACCATCATAAGTGGTCTTTGGTCTAACACACCTATAGGCTTAAGCGTGGGCATGGGGCTTAATGCCTACTTTACCTTTGGGCTAGTACTTGGCGCTAAGATCCCTTGGGAGAGTGCCTTAGGTATAGTTTTTATCTCAGCACTTCTTTTTTTCATCCTCTCTTTTACGAAGTTTAGAATCTGGATCCTAGAAAGCATACCAGTTGACTTAAGAAGGGCTATAAGTGCGGGTATTGGCCTTTTTATAGCCTTTGTAGGTCTGCAGCAAATGGGCATCATAGTAAAAAGTGACAGCACGCTAATAACCCTTGGCAACCTTAGTGACAAACATACGATAATTGGCATTATAGGCCTAGTCATAGTCATAGTACTTTTTGCCTTGAAGTTAAGGGCATCTTTTATCATAGCTATAGCCTTAACTTCCATCATAGCTTTTATCTTCCACCTAGCCCCAACCCCAACCCATATAGTATCCTTGCCAGCTAGTCCACTGCCAATCTTTTTAAAGCTTGATATATTAGGAGCACTAAAGCTTAGCTTTTTGCCAGTTATAGTTATCTTTTTTATAACCCATCTTTTTGACTCTCTAGGCACGCTTGGAGGCGTGGGTAATAGGGCACATATATTTGAAGATAAAAGTGGTGCTAAAAAGCTTGAAAGAGCCTTGCAAGCAGACTCTTTTGGTGCTTGCCTTGGATCTTTAGGAGGTCTTTCTACCATCACAGTTTTTGCAGAATCTGCAAGTGGAGTAGAAGCAGGGGCTAGGACTGGACTAGCAGCAGTTATAGCTGGACTTTGCTTTATAGCTACACTTTTTTTCATGCCCCTTTTTCAAGCCTTGCCCTCTAATGCCATCTATCCGGTTTTGATCATGGTTGGAATCTTGATGTTTAGCGAGCTTGGCAAGATAGACTTTAGCGATATAGCAGTAAATATCGCAGGCTTTGGTGCCGTAGTCATGATGCCACTTACTTACTCTATCACTAATGGCCTAGCTTTTGGCTTTATAAGCTATGTCATAGTAAAGCTAGTAAGGCGTGAGTTTAAAGCACTCAATCTTGGGATCATAGTCCTTACGCTTATAAGCATACTTATCTTAGTGCTGCATGAGGCTTAAAAGGCTTGCTTGAAGCAGGGCTTTGGTGGTTTTATATAGGGATAGATGTAGCCTTATAGTGCGTGTATCGCTAGGAGTGTAAGAATGCAGGGCGTGCTAAGTAGATATTTTTAGATTTATAGAATCTGGTTTTATGTCCTGTCTAATTTACGTGTCATATTCTTCTATCTTGATGCTAGGAGATACTTTAACGTGTGATGTGGCAATCAGATATTTTTAGATTCCATAGATAGCAAATAGTGCGTGGTTAGTTGGCGTGTGTGTGAGTGTTTTATTAGAGATTTTTTAAATATTCTAGATTGTTTTGTATAGGGCAATGTTATAAATATCTTGCAGTGTATTAACCAGTAATCTTCTAAGTATCTTGTGCTGCATTGTATAAGTGAGTGTCACAAGTCACACTTTAAGTATCTTGTGCTGTATGATATAAGCCAACCTTCTAGGTATTTCATCATGTATTGCATAAGCCAACCTTATAAGTTTTAATACAAATACAAACATTCTGGAGAAGGCATTAAAGCTATTTAGATAGCTTTAATGATTGTTAAAGACTACCTAGAAGGTAGTCTTTTTGTTTTGATTTGTTTTAGTTTTGGTTTTAGATTAGATATTGTCTAAAGATAATATTTAATAGATTTCAAGGTGTTTATTAACTTCTTAACTTAGAATCTATTTCCTTCAAAGTTAATAGGATTTTTTAGATTCTAGTCTTAAGTTTTAGAATCTAATCTTTACGTTTAGCTTAAGTTTTATCTTACTTTATCCTATTTGTCTGGATTCTATCTTGCGTAGATTCTATTTTCTAACTTAGAATCTATTTCCCTACAAGTTACTGAGATTTCTTAGATTCTATTTTTAAATTTTAGGATCTACTATCTAAGTCACTGCTAGCAGAAGGTGTGATTTTCAACGTAGTAATCACCCCCCCCTATACTCCTTAAGTGTCATAGAGGAGGAACTAATAGAGGGGTTAAGCCATATTCTACTTACTTAGATTCTATTTTCTAACTTAGGATCCATTTCCCTACAAGTTACTGGGATTCTTTAGATTTTATTTTTAGATTTTAGAATCTGCCATCTAAGTCATGTACTAGGAGAAGTGTGTGACTTTCGAAATA
>NZ_MLAN01000025.1 GCF_002272875.1 Helicobacter sp. 11S02629-2 | reverse complement strand
ATCTTACAAAGTCAGTGTAGCTAAATTCTTTATTACCATGTGTGTTTAAGGCTATAAGCTTTTTTAGTACGCTTCCTTCTAGCTTTTCCCTGCTTCCTTTACCTAGTTTTTCTACGTAAGAAAAAGCTAATGCTGTTATAAGAATCCCCTAAATTCCTATGTGCTATAATTTGATTATATAATCCCCGCCAAGTTGAGTTGTTATAAGAGTCCCCTAAAGTTCTATATGCTACAATGTGAATTTATATCTTTATCAAGCACTATGTGTTATAAGAGTCCCCTAAAGTTCTATATGCTACAATCCCCTCAATCACATCCTCATTCATTATTTTGTTATAAGAGTCCCCTAAAGTTCTATATGCTACAATAAGACCTAAATGCTTTAAGTCTAGAAGATGGTTATAAGAGTCCCCTAAAGTTCTATATGCTACAACTACTTATATACTCGGGAATTGACATTAAATGTTATAAGAGTCCCCTAAAGTTCTATATGCTACAACAAATTGAAATTGCTTCTTTCACTTTTTCAAGTTATAAGAGTCCCCTAAAGTTCTATATGCTACAACGCACGGCTCCAAAACGCCCCCTAAAGATTAGTTATAAGAGTCCCCTAAAGTTCTATATGCTACAACGGGAGTGCTGTTTATAATCTCGAAAAATTTGTTATAAGAGTCCCCTAAAGTTCTATATGCTACAACCTGCAAAGCCTACTGGTATAACTCCATCTGGTTATAAGAGTCCCCTAAAGTTCTATATGCTACAACAGATCCACAACAAAGTATTCAAACCTTTTGGTTATAAGAGTCCCCTAAAGTTCTATATGCTACAACCCAATACACTTACTGGACCTACCGATCTGGGTTATAAGAGTCCCCTAAAGTTCTATATGCTACAACACATGTCGGACTTAAGCCCGTAATTTAGGGCTTTAAAAGCATATTTTTAAAGCTTAAAGTAGCTTTAAACTTTAAAATGCTATAGTTAAAACCTCTAAATGTAGAACTTTAGGGGACTCTTATAATAAGACTTAAGATTTTAAAATCTTAAGTTGTACACACATGGTTTAAGACCATGGTTTTCTTAAAGCCAAGGCCTTAGGGTCTTGTCTTTAAGAAATATATAAAGCGATTTTATATAAGTGCATTTTTGTATTTACCCATTATTGCTAACTACACTTTTTACATACCTTTCATCCAAAACTGGCAAGCTTAGATGCTCCCTTTTCTCTAAGATAACTTGTAAGTAAGACCCTATACTTTGTTCTATAGCAGCATCTATAAGATAGTATTTCCCATCCATGTAAACTTTATGATCAAAGATTCTAAGTAGATGTTTTTTATCACTTGGGCTTAATATAAACTCTTGGCTTCCCTTGCTATCAAGCCCTTTGCAAGCTTCAAGATAACTAGTAACATAAACATCCACAAAAGCACGAAAAGGCTCTAAAAAGTCATCTGCAAGATTAAAGCTGTTTAAAAAAGAGGTGTGGTGTATACCAAGGCTAGGAAGCAAACCTTTAGCAGCACACACCCTTGCACATTTTGCACGAAGCAAGGCATACGTATAATTAAGCATGATGTTAGTTGCATTGTCATCTTGCCTATTAAACTTAGCCCCAAATAGCGCCTTAAAATACTCTTTTGCAGCGATAGCTTCTTTGTTGCCCTTGTCATCTGGTAAGACTTTTGAAGCAAGCGTTTCTAAGATTTTATATCTTGCTTTATCTTTAAAACGTAAGTGGTTTGCAGAGTTTATAATCTTTGCTTTTATTATCTCTTGCCACAAAAGCCCTAGCTTTTTTTGACGCACCTTTATCTGCTTGCGTATATGCAAAGAAGCTGTGCTATGTGTTTGAAAAGGAAGCAAGATAGAAGTTGGCAGATGGGCGTTATCACAAAGCACTAAGAGTACATTATTTTCTGCCAAAGAAACTAAAACTTGTTTAGTTACAACACTACTATAAGAATCTATAACTACAGATGATAAAAGCTCTAAAGGAAGACTAACGCTTTCTTTAAGTTTGCTTATATCATCTAGTATAAGATTGCCATGCTTGATGCTTAGCGTAGTGTTTGTGTCTATATAGACATTTAGATTAGCCACTTTATAGCTTTTTATGCTCTTTTAAAAACTTTTCTTGCTCTTCTTTGTAAAGATTTAGATCTCTTAGCATAAGTTTTTTTACTTGGTGATAGTTGTATTTTTTATATTTGCCTGTTTCATCTTTTTTATATACATTACCCAAGATATCAACTTGTAGCTTTTCTATCTCTAGTATCTTGGTGCCACCTATAGCTGGTTTCCACGCATAAGTTTTTGCTTCTATATCACCTTTTTTATTTATAGATAACTCTTCATGGATAACTGGATGAAGCATAGTTGCTTGTGTATTTGAAATATCAACTTCACTTAGATAGTGAATGTATTCATTGATGCTGCCTTTCTCTTTTATCTTGATGTAGATAAGATCATTTTTGTAAAGCGTATCAACATACTCATATACCAGATTCCCATCTTTATCCTTTTTATCACTCATATCCCTTTTATCATAAGTCTCCCTAGAGACTATCTGCACAACTGCATTTTTATCATCTTTTATACAGTCTGCAAAGTAGACCACGCCTATATGGAAGGTGCCTTTTTTAGTTTTATAAAGTAGATATTTTTGCTGTGAGCCTTTGTTAGCCACGCCATCTCGGATAAAGACTTTATTTATAACATTAATATTGCTACCTTTATCTTCTATACTTACTTTGCAACTTAAAAGATCTTCTAAGCTAGTTTTATGGAAGTAGTTTAGTAAAGGCTTAAAAGCACTAGAATCTTCACTCTTACTATCTTTTAAGAAAGTCTTTAAAAGATTATAAGGCTTTTTGTTACTAGTGTCTTTATTAACCAAAGATTCTAAGTTTATAAGCTTAAGCTCACTTAGTGAGATTCTTTTTACCATAGTTAGTGCACATGGATCTTTTTGTTTCAACTCTAAAAAGCCTTCTTTGTCTACTTTGGCATAGCCAGCTTTTGCATTACGAAGTGAGCTTATAGTTTCTTCGTGGGTATCTCCATGTTCTTTTAGCCTATCTACTTTACGACTTGGAAAGATTTCTTGCAAGTTTTGTCTAACCTTTTCTTTCATATTTAAGATAGGCTCACTTTGATGCAAAGTTTTTAAAAGCTTTTGTTCTATCTTGGCGTTTTTAGAACTAGCATCATCTCCATTAACAAATTCCCCTTCAGAATCCTTTGCTAACGTTGATATTTTTTGTATCATGCCCTGAGTAGTACAAGCTATGATTATGGCGTCTTCTGCGTGATGGGTGTGAAGCTTTCTATCTTTTTTGTAGCGCTCTACACTTATAGAATCTTCATTTTTTTCTTGCGTCCCTATGTGCCAAAGATTACGCATGATAGTAGTTGTGTTGCCATTACGCACATATACTCTTTGGCGTGTTGTGCCATCTTCATTTTTATCTGTTAGATCACTACAGTTTCCTTCAAACTGAAGATGACGTTCTATGTAGTTTTTTATAAACTTCCCAGCATATCTTGTATCACTTAGCACACGTCCATTTTTTAGGCTTTCTTCAAGCTTAGTCTCTAGCTCTTCTTTTGTGATAAGTAAGTTTGCCTCTTTTGTCTTTTGCAAGTGCAGTGATTTAACTCTTGTTACATAGTCTTCTTTGTTCTCATCATTAGCAAACATAAGCATAGGTATCCTGTTAGCTTTTTTTTGATTGCAATCTCTGTGT
Organism: Helicobacter sp. 11S02629-2; assembly: GCF_002272875.1. GTDB lineage: Bacteria > Campylobacterota > Campylobacteria > Campylobacterales > Helicobacteraceae > Helicobacter_I. Next base: position 3,172 of record NZ_MLAN01000025.1, on the reverse strand, counting down.
GCTAGGACTTTGTTTGAAAAGCTATTATCAAAACTTATAGAATAAGGGATGATATGGTCTATCTCATAGCTAGCAAGATCGTTTTTATATAGTGTTTTACCACAATATGGACATCGCTCATTTTGATTTAAAAGCAGTCTTGCTTTAAGCAATGTCTTTTTGCTTGCATTTTTGCCCACAAATGTTTCTGCGTTTGCATTTTCGTTTCTAAAAAACTTATTTTGCTCTATCTCTCTTCTTATCTCTTCTTTAGTTTTTGGCAAGTCGCGTGCTAGCTCTATGTGCACATGATCAAACTTATAGTGCTTGTGCTCACCATTAGATATATAGGTCTTTTTAATAAGAGTATTTATTAATATCACTACTTGATTGGCAATCTTTCTAAGTTTTGGATTAGTTGCAAAGATAAGGTTTTCTTTTTGTGCCCTTGTTATGGTTGGTAAGTATTTATATTTTTTAGTATTATCTTGTAGTTCATAGCCCGCACTTTGGCAAGCTTCTATATACTTTTGTCCTTGCAGTAAAAAAGGCTCTATCTTCTTAAGGGCTTTTAAGCTTAGGTTAGAAGTACCTAAGATGCTATTTTCAAAAAGACCTAAAAGCCTTTCTTTTAGCTCTAGCTTGCCTTGTCTAGCTAGCTCATCATGCAGCTTTTCTTGAAAAGCCACATAGTCTTTTTCCCTACTAAAAATTTCAACTATAGAATCTACATCATCCCGCCCTAAAGCTGAAGCTAAGTCTTTCACAGAGTAAAGCTCTAAGATCTCTTTTATGCTATCTTGCTTATAAAATATCTCTTTTTTTTCTATAGCCTCATAGTCTTTTTTTACTTTGCTGTAAAACTTTTTAGAATCTGGTGTATGGCTATTTACATCAAGACTGCTTTCTAATAACGCTATAAAATCTGCTTCGTTATCCACATTTAAAGCTAGCCTATAAGATAAAGTAACAAAGCTTTTTATATCACTATCTTCTTTTAGCCTGCATCCTTCTAAGCCTTTTTGTATAGTTTCTTGGCATCTTTTTACATAGTCTATATCTTTAAACTTAGATTCTGATTTTAAAACATCCCTTAAGTCTTTATAGCTTAACTGGCAGCCTTTTTCAAAAAATAGGCTTGCTAGAGCACTTAAGTGCTGTGTATTAAGGCTACTATCATCAAACTTAAGGTTGTTTAACTTTTGAAGGAGGATGCTAAGGATGGTAGTTAGGGAATGTTTTGGTGCACGAAGCTCACCTTTTTCAAAAGTACACTTGCCTAGCATCTTTTCAAGTTGCTCTGCACTTAAGGCTGGAGCTTTAGCATTTATAGTATCTATGACTTTATTTATAAAAGTGGAATCTAACTCTTTATAAAACTCTGCTTGCTTAGTTAGAATTCTTCTTGCTTCATCTTCTATCATGTCCTTATCTGCCATCACTTCATTGCGATACTTCATATGGGCAGGAGGCACATGCTTTTTTATGGCCTCTTGTATCAAGTGTGTGCTAAAGGTTAAGTCCCCCATGCTGCTTCTAGCTTTTAGAATCTTATCCTTAGTGCCTTCTTTATCTTTGCCTTTTTTACCCTTAGACGCCTCTAGCACTGGACCTGAGCGATAACCTCTATGCCTACATATGTGATACATGATGGCAAAAATCTCATCTTTTTCTAGTCTTTCTTTAAGACCAAGTTCGCGTAGGTTGTAAGGGACTAGCGTTTTGTTATCCCTTGCTTTTCTTATCTTTCCTAGAAAGTTTGTAAAAAAGCTATCGTGGTCATAGTCTGAGTTTAAAAAGCCTATGTCTTTAAAGATAGATTCCATCTCTTGCATACGTTTATGACGACGTGCAAAGCGGTTGCGGTTACTTTTATTAGCCCTGCGTACAGCACTTATAGGCTTGCTAAATCTATCTTCACTTAACTTATCAAAAAGCCTAACGCCAGATGTGATGATATGGCTAGCCTCTTTGCATTTTCTTTCTTCAATCTTATCTTTATCTTTTTTATTATCTTTAATCTCATGAATCTCAACTATGGCATAGCCTATAGATTCTGTTCCTATGTCAAGCCCTAGTACCCTTTTAACCTCTATCATGTTATACCTTTTTGTATAAATTCTTTATTGGCTATAACAACATAAATTTTAACTTATTAACTTTAGTTTAAATTTTTATCTAGCTTATGTGAGACTATAGGAGTTTTCATGAATGGAGATATATTAATGAGAGTATTAGTTATGTTTGACCTGCCAGTTAGCACTAGTGAAGAAAGAAGTGAGGCTTCTAAGTTCAGAACACACTTGCTTAAGCTTGGCTTTTTGATGATCCAATTTTCTATTTATAGCAGGATTATTAAAGGTGTGGAATCTTCTAAGGGGCTATGTGCTAAGATAAAGACTGCTTTGCCAAAACATGGTAGCGTTAGGGTGCTTGAGATAACTGATAGGCAGTATGAAAACATGCATATACTTATAGGACCTCCTAAAAAGCGTAGTGAGACTTTAGACTTAGGGAGAAGTTTGTTTGACTTTTAGCTTTGGTAAGCTTGGAAAACCTACTGCCATAAATTATAGGGCTTAGCTTTTGCATAAAAGCACTTTTATAAAAGTAAAAGCATTATTTATTTGCATGGTATAATTCACCTCCTTAAAGATTTAAACTTATTAACGTTATAAGAGTCCCCAACTAACTAGTCTACTACCTACTGCTATAACGTATTAAGTCCATCCATTTTGTTAATACTAAAAAATATGTAATAGGTATGTATGATTATAAAGATAAAGTTTAAAATCACTACAAGCTTAAAAAACCTTAAACTATGAGCTTTAAATGCAAGAATGTTATAGCATTAAGGCTTTTTAGAACTTCTTATACCCAAACCCACTTTAACTCTAAAACATTAAAAGCCAAATAATAAAATTAGAAATATTAAGTAAAAATAAGCCATAAGGATAATAAAAAAGAAATAAGATAGGCAATAAAGAAAGATTGGGTATTAAAGAAATAAAAAACTAAAAAATAAAGCTTAAAATAATAGATTAAAACAATTAAAGTGTTAAGCTAAAACAAGCAAACATTAAAACTAAAGAATCAAACATGTTATAAACATTACAAATATTAAAAAGATTCATTAAGTCTAATAAGCAAAAATGAAATATTAAAAAAATAAAAAACAAGTAAGTTATAAAAC
>NZ_MLAN01000024.1 GCF_002272875.1 Helicobacter sp. 11S02629-2 | reverse complement strand
AAACAAGCAAACATTAAAACTAAAGAATCAAACATGTTATAAACATTACAAATATTAAAAAGATTCATTAAGTCTAATAAGCAAAAATGAAATATTAAAAAAATAAAAAACAAGTAAGTTATAAAACTAAAAAAACTAAAAGATTAAAAAGAATTAAAAAACTAAAAGATTATAAGATTAAAAAATAAAAAACAAGTAAGTTATAAAAATAAACAAGATTATAAAAATAAAAATATTAAAAGATTATAAATTAAAAAAAGAATCTAAAACAATTAAAGAATTAAAAAAAGAAGAAACTAATATTATTAATCTCCCCTTATCCCTGCATCGTTCTACTTTCCCACACCTGAAAGATGCAGTATCATTGACGAAAAAGAGCTTAACTGCCAGGTTCGGAATGGGGGCTGGGTGTTGCCTCTTTTCTATAAACACAAGGAAAAAAGGGAATTAAAAGTAATTAAGAGATTTTGCTTAAAAACTAAGTCTTAACTTAATAAAATTCAAATAGCTTTGAGCATCTTTATAGTTAAACCCTTAAGTATTTAACTCTAATAAAGCATAACCTTAAATCAGAAAGCAATTTCTAATCTCAAAGGTTTTACTTCTTAGTTTCAGCCTTGATTAATCTAATAAAGTTTATCAAGAAACTTTATTAGATTTCATTACCCTTAATTCCCTTTTTTAAAAGAGAGATTTTAGCCTAAAAATAAAAAAACTTCTATATGTTTTATAATTTCAATCTCTTAGTCTTAATCTACTTTTAGTAGTAGTTTAATCTTTAAAGATTTAAATAACTTAAATATAAAAGTTTAACTCTAGATAGTTTATTAAAAGACTTAAGCTATTAAGTATCTTATTACTAAGATAGATAATATTTAAATCTCTTATTCTAAATTAACTAGCTTTTATTTCAATAGTAAAACTTAATACACTCAATAAGACAGTATAAGTTACTTATAACGTTTAAATAAGCCAAACGGTCTATTAGTAGTAGTCAGCTAAACATATTACTATGCTTACACATCTACCCTATCAAGCAGGTAGTCTTCCTGCGACCTTCAGGGATTATTAATCTTGGAGTTGGCTTCCCGCTTAGATGCTTTCAGCGGTTATCTCATCCATGCGTAGCTACCCAGCGATGCTCTTGGCAGAACAACTGGTACACCAGTGGCATGTCCATCCCGGTCCTCTCGTACTAGGGACAGCTCTCCTCAATAATCCTACGCCCACGGCAGATAGGGACCGAACTGTCTCACGACGTTCTGAACCCAGCTCGCGTACCGCTTTAAATGGCGAACAGCCATACCCTTGGGACCTGCTCCAGCCCCAGGATGCGATGAGCCGACATCGAGGTGCCAAACCTCCCCGTCGATGTGAGCTCTTGGGGGAGATCAGCCTGTTATCCCCGGGGTACCTTTTATCCTTTGAGCGATGACCCTTCCACACAGAATCACCGGATCACTATGACCGACTTTCGTCTCTGCTCGACTTGTATGTCTTACAGTCAGGCTGGCTTATGCCATTACACTCTACAGACGATTTCCAACCGTCTTGAGCCAACCTTTGCAAGCCTCCGTTACTTTTTAGGAGGCGACCGCCCCAGTCAAACTACCCACCAGGCATTGTCCTGCTAGAGGATAACTCTAGCCAGTTAGCAAACAAAAACATTAAGGGTGGTATCTCAAGGATGGCTCCATCTTCACCGGAGTAAAGATTTCAAAGCCTCCCACCTATCCTGCGCATAATGTTCCCATCTGCAGTACCAAGCTGTAGTAAAGGTCCACGGGGTCTTTCCGTCTTGCCGCGGGTAGGAGGAATTTTCACCTCCACTACAATTTCACTGAATCTCTCTTTGAGACAGCTCCCATCTCGTTACGCCATTCATGCAGGTCGGTATTTAACCGACAAGGAATTTCGCTACCTTAGGACCGTTATAGTTACGGCCGCCGTTTACTCGGGCTTCAATTCAAAGCTTCATCATTGCTGACTGACTAATCCTCTTAACCTTCGAGCACCGGGCAGGCGTCACACCTTATACTTCCTCTTACGAGTTTGCAAAGTGCTGTGTTTTTGGTAAACAGTCGGGAGGGACTCTTTGCTGAGACCACTTGCGTGGCACACCTTATCGCGAACTTACGGTGTTAGTTTGCAGAGTTCCTTAAAGAGAGTTCTTTCACGCGCCTTAGAATACTCATCTCATCTACCTGTGTTGGTTTGCGGTACGGGCAATTATTGCTAAACTTAGAAACTTTTCTTGGCACGACGGTATCAATGATTCTCCCTTCCATCCGAAGACTTTAGAGAGCCTGTCAGGTTTCGAATACAGAGGCGGATTTGCCTATCCTCCAATCTACGCCCTTCGAGCAACTATTCCATCAGTTGCCTCACCTAACCCTATGCGTCCTTCCTTCGCACACAATAATTGGTATAGAAATATTAATCTATTTGCCATCGACTACCCATTTCTGACTTGTCTTAGGACCCGACTAACCCTACGATGACGAGCATCGCGTAGGAAACCTTAGATTTACGGCGAATATGATTCTCACATATTTTATCGCTACTCATTCCTGCATGCTCACTTCCATCCGCTCCAGTACTCCTTGCCGGTATACCTTCAACGCTGAATGGAACGCTCTTCTACCACTTGTGCATCAGCACAAATCTACAAATTCGGTGTCTATCTTAGCCCCGTTATATTTTCAGCGCAAAATCACTAGACCAGTGAGCTGTTACGCTATCTTTAAAGGATGGCTGCTTCTAAGCCAACCTCCTGGTTGTCTAAGTAACTTTACATCTTTTTCCACTTAGAATAGAACTTTGGGACCTTATTTGGTAGTCTGGGTTGTTCCCCTTTTGACGATTGATTTTATCACCCACCGCCTGACTCCCAAGATACGCTAATAGGTATTCGAAGTTTGACAGGGTTTGGTACCACGGTGAGTGGCCCTAGCCCAATCAGTGCTCTACCCCCTATTAGTATTACTTGAGGCTATACCTAAATATATTTCGAAGAGAACCAGCTATCACTAAGTTTGTTTGGCCTTTCACCCCTATCCACAGCTCATCCCAACCCGTTTCAATGGGTACGAGTTCAGTCCTCCATAAGCTATTACACTTACTTCAACTTGGCCATGGATAGATCACTTAGCTTCGGGTCTGCAGCATCTGACTAAACGCCCGTTAAGACTCGCTTTCGCTACGGCTTCACATTTCGCTTAACCTTGCCAGATACCACAACTCGCAGGATCATTATGCAAAAGGCAGTCCATCACCCTGTATTGCTACATAGGGCTCTGAATGATTGTAGGCAAATGGTTTCAGGTTCTATTTCACTCCGCTCACTGCGGTTCTTTTCACCTTTCCCTCACGGTACTTGTTCGCTATCGGTGTAGTAGTAGTATTTAGGGTTGGAGAGTGGTCTCCCCGGCTTCAGCCCGGATTTCACGTGTCCTGGCCTACTCTGGATACTGCTAAGTATGAAAAACTTTTCGCATACGGGACTATCACCCTATGTTGTCTTACTTTCCAGAAAGTTCTGCTAAATTCTTCAAGTCTATGTTACAGTCCACAACCCCAGTAGCAAGCTACTGGTTTGCCCTCTTTCCCGTTCGCTCGCCGCTACTAAGGAAATCTCAATTGATTTCTTTTCCTCTGGTTACTGAGATGTTTCACTTCACCAGGTTTGCTCCATTAAAGGTAATACACATCACTATGTATTGGGTTGCCCCATTCGGAAATCTAGGGATTAATGCTTCTTGACAGCTCCCCCTAGCTTATCGCAGTCTAGTACGTCCTTCATCGCCTCTACTACCCAAGGCATCCACCATTTGCCCTTAAAAGCTTATTTAAGGTTTATGTTATGAGTAATTCTTATACTGTCTTATTGAATGTATCTTTATATCTTTTATGTCTTAACTTAATTTTAAAATATTTAAATTCTTAAATAATTTTTTTAACAAGAAACAATCTTTAAGTAATTAAACTTATAAGTTAGATAACTAACTATATGAAAGCCCTATTAAAAAGTATTAAATCTAAATTCAAATACTAAATTAAATAAATATAAGTATTAAACTAAATTATAAAACTAACTAAAAGCGCTTAATTATATAAACTAACTAACTAGATAACTAATTAGAATAATTAAATAACCAAATGCAAAAAGCTAAGTAAATAACTAAGTGTAAAAACTTTATTTAAAAAGTAAAAACAAAGAGTATAAAAACTAAACAATAAGTGTTCGTTGTAGTTTTACTATTTATTATTTTTAGGCTATTAACAATATCAATTCAAAAAACATTAGACGCTTAAACAAAGGTCTAATATAAACTCTTAAAATCTTAAAAGTATTAGCACTTAGAAAATCTTATTAATTTAGTTTTTAATAAATAAGAAATAAAATATATAAACATCTATATGTTTATATATCTATGTATTTTATTTAATACATCTTATTTATTCATCTTTCTAAACTATTAAGTCATAGACTAATAATTAAGAGCTTATATTAAAGCTTTGAAATATCTAACAATAAGTTACAAGTGTAATTGCTATCTATAAAGTATATATTCTAAAAATATTATTTAGAAATATAAAAATATATGACTTCTTATATCTTTATGTTTATATATTTATACATATTCACATATATATTCAAATATTAAATATATATTAGAGTATACATAATATATACACTAGAGTATATAAGTATATTTTATAGCTTATAAATGGTGGAGAATAGCGGGATCGAACCGCTGACCTCCTGCGTGCAAAGCAGGCGCTCTCCCAGCTGAGCTAATTCCCCTTTATAATGGTGGGCTTAAGAGGACTTGAACCTCTGACCTCACCCTTATCAGGGGTGCGCTCTAACCACCTGAGCTATAAGCCCTTTAATAAGTCTTTATATTAAAGACTTAAGTTACAAGCTATCTTTATAACAACAAACATTTTATTACTAACAATCTCTGAAAACTAAGCAAGAGTAATTTTCGTTATATCTAAATATTTTTATAGTAATCCTAATTGCTTAAAACTACTTGATTAAATTAATAATCTTTAAGGTTAAATTGAGTTTTAAATCTATAAAGATAAATCTTTAAGTTTTAAAAGCTCTTATGTGAACTAAATGAATAGTTACACATATCTCTTGAAAGGAGGTGATCCAACCGCAGGTTCACCTACGGTTACCTTGTTACGACTTCACCCCAGTCGCTGCATCCGCCGTGGGCGGTAACTAATTTAGTATTCCGACTTAAGGCGAATACAACTCCCATGGTGTGACGGGCGGTGAGTACAAGACCCGGGAACGTATTCACCGTAGCATCGCTGATCTACGATTACTAGCGATTCCAGCTTCATGAAGGCGAGTTGCAGCCTTCAATCCGAACTGAGATTAATTTTTGAGATTTGCTCCACCTCGCGGTATTGCATCTCTTTGTATCAACCATTGTAGCACGTGTGTAGCCCTAGGCGTAAGGGCCATGATGACTTGACGTCGTCCTCACCTTCCTCCTTCTTACAAAGGCAGTCTCCTTATAGTGCTCAGCCGAACTGCTAGCAACTAAGGACGAGGGTTGCGCTCGTTGCGGGACTTAACCCAACATCTCACGACACGAGCTGACGACAGCCGTGCAGCACCTGTTTTCAAGCTCCCCGAAGGGCACTCCGCTATCTCTAGCAGATTCTATCAATGTCAAGCCTAGGTAAGGTTCTTCGTGTATCTTCGAATTAAACCACATGCTCCACCGCTTGTGCGGGTCCCCGTCTATTCCTTTGAGTTTTAATCTTGCGACCGTACTCCCCAGGCGGGATGCTTAATGCGTTAGCTGCATTACTGGAGAGACTAGCTCCCCAACAACTAGCATCCATAGTTTAGGGCGTGGACTACCAGGGTATCTAATCCTGTTTGCTCCCCACGCTTTCGCGCATCAGCGTCAGTAATGTTCCAGTAGGTCGCCTTCGCAATGAGTATTCCTCTTGATCTCTACGGATTTTACCCCTACACCAAGAATTCCACCTACCTCTCCCATACTCTAGAATAACAGTTTCAAATGCAGTTCTGTAGTTAAGCTACAGGATTTCACATCTGACTTATTATCCCGCCTACGCGCTCTTTACGCCCAGTGATTCCGAGTAACGCTTGCACCCTCCGTATTACCGCGGCTGCTGGCACGGAGTTAGCCGGTGCTTATTCCTAAGATACCGTCATAATCTTCTCTTAGAAAAGGAGTTTACAATCCTAAAACCTTCATCCTCCACGCGGCGTTGCTGCTTCAGGGTTTCCCCCATTGAGCAATATTCCCTACTGCTGCCTCCCGTAGGAGTCTGGACCGTGTCTCAGTTCCAGTGTGTCCGTTCACCCTCTCAGGCCGGATACCCGTCATAGCCTTGGTAAGCCATTACCTTACCAACAAGCTGATGGGACATAGGCCAATCCTTTAGCGAAATTCTTTCCCCCGTAGGGAGTATCTAGTATTATTCACCATTTCTAGTGACTATCCCAGACTAAAGGGCATGTTACCTATGCATTACTCACCCGTGCGCCACTAATCCACTTCTAGCAAGCTAGAAGCTTCATCGTTCGACTTGCATGTATTAGGCACGCCGCCAGCGTTCACTCTGAGCCAGGATCAAACTCTCCATAAAAATGGAAGTTTGAATCTAATAATAAAAAGACCCAAACTCTCCATAAAATAGAAGTGCGTATCTATTAGTTAAAAAAGATACACACTATCTAAAAATGTTTTTGTTTGTTCCTAAACTCTTTTAATATCACAAAGACTAAAAACTAATAAGTTATAGTCAGAGTTGTATAGATATAACAATAAAAAGAGTTAGTTTAGATAAAACTAAACTACTCTTGCTTAGATTTCAAAGATCGTCTTTAATGTAAATCAAAGTAATATAATATTTAAGAAATAACTTTTAAATAAAGTAAAATAACTTGTTTTAAAAAGTAAAAACTTATAAAAGCAAGGTTTTAAAATATTAAAAGAAAGTACTTAAAAATTAAAATTTACAGTAACTTAAATTTAAAAGAACACAAACAATATTAAAGTCATTTCTCTATAATTAAAAAGCAAATTTTAAGCAAAACCTATTTATAGACATTATAAAAAAGTTTGAAAAAAGCTAAAAATTAAACTAATCAAAACAAGAAAAGTAAGCCTTAATCGCTTGAGAAATGAAACTATAGTGAAGTGAAGCTTAAGGGAAGCTTAGA
>NZ_MLAN01000023.1 GCF_002272875.1 Helicobacter sp. 11S02629-2 | reverse complement strand
CATTTTGCATAGACTGAGTTATCTCTTCTATAGCAGTAGCAGATTGTTCTAAAGAAGAAGCTTGTGCATTAGAGCTAGTTGATAGATTAGTAATTTGTGTATTTAGCTTTTTAGCTTCTTCATTAAGTAAAGAAGCAAAGCTTAAAGAACTTTTTAACATCTTTCTTATTTCTTCTCCTAAGGCATTAGTTACTCTTTCTACACTACCTTTATTAGCTATATTACCTTTATCATCTAATACAGAAGTAGAGAAGTCTAATCTAAGATAGCTATCAAATACTCTTTCTATTTCATTCATATTACTTCCTATCTTAGTTTCTAATACATCTAACATATTATTAAGTACATCTTTAAGTTCTAGTAATTGAGGATTAGCAGGGTTTTTAGTTATACGTATACTTAGATTACCTTCTTCTATAGTCTTAGCTACTTCTAGGGCTTGTGATACTGCTGAAGAGTCTTTGGAGAGAGAGTTTCTTGTTTTATCCATAGCTTCATTAATAACATTAGATATAACTCCTAGTTCATCTTTAGATTTAGAATCTAATTTATTTATATGTATGGCTTTTTCATGGTTTATAACAGCAAAGGCATCTATTAAAGTAGCTTGTATATTTCTTACTCTTTTTATAAAGGCTTTATCTATATAGAAGTAGAAGAATAAGACTATGATGATGATAGCTACTATGGCAGTTATGACTATGATCCAAATTAGGGTGGTTACTGGTTTGAGGGCTACGTCAGTGCCTACAGATACATATGAACTCCACTTAGTGTTAAATCCCGGTATCTCAAAGCCATGATTGGCAATTAATGCATAACCATTTCTATCTTTAAGATAGGTTTCAGTTGTAAAGTTCTCACCTGTATCTACTCTAGTTGCATTTTGTCTATGCTCATCACTATCTACAAGAGAGGCAAAAAGCTTGCCATTAGAGTTTGGAAAGTTACCTACTACTACTCTATCAGTTGGATCAACTATTAGTCGGTAGATACCTGGCCACTGATCATTAGCAGTATTACTAACAATGCCAGTTAGATAATTAAGATCTATCCTTTGTACCATAGAGCCTACTGTTTGTCCATCTTTCATCAAAGGAAATGCCATCTGCAGTGCATAGTAGTTAGTACCACCAACATCACCACTCATAGGAGATCCAAGAGCTGGCTTACCTGTAGTGTAAGCTTTTTGCATAGGAGGCGAGTTTCTAAAGATACTTGCGGCTTCATTAGCACCTAAAAATATAACTTGATTATTTTTTTGAACACCACTTATAGCGACATCATTGCCTGATTGATATCTTGGGTCATCAACCTTGGCATTTTTTATATAAATAGTAGAGATGATTCCGAGTCTTGTAGCAGCAAGCATGGTAGATATCTCACGTTTTAAAGTAGCACTACTTAACTCAGCTTGGTTGTCTTTTAATAAAAGATTTATCTTATGGGCTACTAACTTTGTGCTTACAGCAACTTGGGATACTTGACTTTCTGTCGTTCTTCCTACACCTATAGCTGTGTATCTAAGTGTCGCTTCAACTTGATTTTTCAAAGCACTTTTTGCATTTACTATAACTATGGCAGAAAGTATGGCTATAACTATAATCACTACTATGGCGACTATAATGCCAACTTTTAAACTGATCGATTTTCTCATATATGCTCCTGTAATTGGTAAACTATTGGTAAATATTGGATTTAAAACTAGAACACAAGAAATGAATGTTGCATTAATAACTGCTATATCCCGCTGTAAAACCCATCTCTTCTGACTAAGTATAATCTTTTTTTTTGTATTGATGCGTGATAATAAAAGAGATATCTTATGGGATATATAAGCTGCCATCCTCTTTGTTACACTAAAATATAAAAAGGCTAAAATGCCTAAAGCTATTGTTAGTTATTAGATTCTAGCTTGAAAACGTGTGCTTATGGAATCTTGGTGCGTATTTTAAAGATAAAATTATAAAAAATATCTAAAAAGATAGAAATATATAGATAGAATCCATCCGCAAAAAAGCATTCTTTGTCTTGCTCAGACCTACTTTGTCATTTAGCATTGCAAGTGGCAATCAAAGCTCACAATGTAATAATAAAAACACAGACTACCTACAAAAACAATCCTTTTAAAAAACTAAACTTAAGTGCTAGCTAAAAGCATGCAATCTCAAAAAAGAAAAAGTAGCATCATGACTAAAAGCTAAAAGCTAAGCTAGCACTTCCATAGTCATTATTAAGAGTTTGCGTTGTAAACTCCCTTGCTTGCTGTACGACTTTAAAAGAAGCTTGAAAGTAGCTAAAGCCTATCTTTACTCCATACTCAAAGTAACCTTGTACATTAGCTAAGCTTAATTTATCAAAGCCTACTTTATCTCCAGTTACCTTTAAGTCATAGGCCACAAAACGTGGGACTACTCCAAAAAAGCCAAATATATAAAAGCCTTTCTTAAATACATAGTTGTTTATAGCTGACTTATCTAGTCCATACCCAGCACGCGCATACACGCCTAATCCTATATTTGAAGTGATACTTCCTAGCTCAAGACTTGGGTTTAATATGAGGTCAGATTGAAAATAAGAAGTATTTAGGAATCTAAAATAGAAGTTTAAGTCATACTCTAAGGCGACTAGAGGATAGTTTGTTATCTGATGATTCCAGCCTTTAAACTGTGGGGCTTTTATAATATTATGCAGTTCTTCTTGGGTTTGTTTGCCTAAGGCGGCACTTCCTAGCACTCCTAGTTTTAAGACTAGATTCTGCGTGAAGTCATCATCTCTTAAAAATAATCCAAAACTTCCATAAAGCGTGCCTGCATAAGGTCTATCACTCGCATCAAAGTTAGGGTCATCTTTTATATAAGGAGTGTAGAGTTTTTGTGTTAGAAAAAAGCTTACGCGCGCTGTCTTTGTCCCTGTGAAAAAGAAGGGATCAAGATAGCGTAAAAGGCCTATGCTTTCTAAGTCTTTGCTAATATAGCCAAGTGATGTGCCAGCAGTATAGAATCTATCAGGATAGCCACCTAGCATGGTGGTGGTATCACCAAAGGCACTATAAGCATCATTTTCTGATATGAGGGCTAGTGTGTGAAGCCTATAGTAGCCCTTGCTAGCTAGGCTAGCATCTAGTGCTTTTTTGGCTTCTTTTCTTTCTTTTTTAAGTCGTCTTTTTTCTTCTTTAGTCTGCTTGGCTAGGGCTTTTTTATCAAGCTTTGCTTGCCTGTAAAGACTTGTGCTTTCTGTACTATATAAATTTGCTGCAAAAATAAAGCTAAATGATAAAACTATAAATAACAAAAATCGCAAAACACTCTTTCCTTACATCTTTTAAAACTTATATATTTTTTAAAATACAGTCCGTGAATCCCTTCCCAACACGCCCTATAGAATCTAGCTCAAACTTCAAGCTATCACTATAAAGCTCATCTCTTATATAAGCCTCTTTTGCCCTTAAAAATACACTAAAGTTCCCCGGACTAAAAGATAAGATATCTTCTAGCTCACAAAAGTAAGCAACATCCACGCTTTTAGCTATAGGAGGAAAGGCTGCTAAAGGAGAAAAAAGCTCTATGCCAAACTCGCTAGCCTCGCTTTTATCATACTCTAGCTCAGTTCCACTTAGCTCCATCAACTTAGCATTTTTAAAACTAGGCAAGGAGATAGAAGCAAGCTTTGTATCTTCTATATTTTTCAAAGTATCTTTTTTCTCTCCACTGCTTTTCATAGTCAAAGCAAGTGAAAATATAACTGGACTAGAACAAATTGGTGCAAAAAAACTAAATGGTGCTAAGTTTACAACACCTTGCTTTGAAACGCTTGAAACCCAAGCTATAGGACGTGGCACTACTGTGTTACTCAAAAGCTTATAGCTTGCTAGTTTAGAAGCACTTTGCAGATTGTAAATCATGGCTTAATCCTTTTAAGATTGATTATAATAAGAAAAAGAGGTTTTTACTAGCCTAAGCTTATATAAAAAATGGAAGATTAGTCTTTAGAGACTTAAGGAAGAAGTGATGTTAAGGTATCTGTTTTTATCTCTAAGCTTTTTATGCTTTTTGCTTGCAAGTCCTAGCAGCCACAGCACAAAGCTTACAAACATAGAATCTATAAAGCAGTATATAAAAAACGACTACCTTAATAAGTATCAAAATTTACGTGTTAAAGAAGTGACCTTTAGTGCTAGAAGCTCGCTTGATATAGAGCATATTAAGATTTTAAACATGAAGCTTTTATCACTAAAGTCTAACACTGGCTACCTAAGACTAAAGTACAGCTATAAAAACGCCATCCTTGAAGATAGTCTTAGCTACACTCTTAGTGCTACTGTGCAAGCCTTCAAGGCAAAAAGAGATATAGGGATGAATGAAAACTTAACAAGTGACTTACTAAGTGAAGTAGATATCCCTTTTAGTAAAGGTGGACTAGCAAGCAAAGGACTTATCCTAAGCTCAGCTAGCAAAGTGGCTATGCAAAAAGATACTATTATCTTAGATAGGATGCTAAAGCCTGCTATCTTGGTTAGGATGAATGAACTAGTAAGTGCTAAAACTAGCGTGGGTGGAGTAGTGGTTGAAAGTACATTTAGAGCACTTCAAAATGGTGCTATGGGAGATATGATAAAGCTAAGAACACTAGATAGTAATAAGATCTTACAAGGTGTAGTTACAGGGGAGAATCTAGTAGAGATTAGATAAAAACTAGATTCTATATAGTTTTTATCTTACTTTATGTTCCCCTTCAAAGCTCGCCAAGCAAGGCCTTAGCCCTTAGTATAACTGGCAAATCTATCATAGCACCTTCAAAACTAAACACTGAGTTATCATGAAGCTCTGCAAGACGCACTATCTCTTTTGCCCAAGCAAGCTCTTTAGCACCCCTTAAATAAGTATCATTAACTATCTCTACTTGCATAGGATGTATGCAAAGTGCCCCACCAAAACCCATGCTTCTTACCTTATCGCACTCTTTTTTAAAGCCAGTTTTATCATCAAATCTAGCATATACGCCATTTATAGGTTTGGCTAAGTTAAATGCCTTTGATAGCACAACCATCTTTACTTTTATACTATCTAGTATAAAGTCCTTCCCACAGCCCTCTTCTAAAGAAAGATCTAAGCTTAGATCAAGTAGGCCTATGCTTAGTGCTAGTAGGTTCCTAGCTCTTATCAAACTCTCTAAACTATAAACTGCTAAGGCACTTTCTATAAGTGCTAAGACTTTATACTCTAGGCTTTCTATCTCATCTTTATTATCAGCCTTTGGCAGCATGATGCCTTTTAAGCTTGGCTTAATAGAATCTAAAAGCTTTAAGTCGTCTTTGTGAGAGCTTGATTCAAAGCTATTAATACGGACGAAAAACTTTTCATCTTTGTTATCTCTAGCAAATCTCTCTATATTCTCCCTAGCTTTGCTTTTCCCAGCTTCATTAACCGTGTCTTCTAGGTCAAATATAATGGAGCTTGCCTTTGTGCTAAAGGCTTTTTTAAATCTATCTTCCCTACTTGCTGGTACAAAAAGTAAGCTTTTCATCTACTTCCCTCTTTTTATGTTTTACTTTTAAAATTAACTTTTTAACTGCTTAGATATAAATGCTTTTCATGTTTTAAAAAATAATAACTAAAATTAATATTATATAAGTCTAGCTAGATTTAATATTTTATAGCAAGCCACACTAAGCCTATAGCACATTATCTACACAATCACATCACTTATATAATAATGTATAAAACACTATCAAAACCTTACTTAAACTTAAATACTGCTAGTGCTTTTAGACAAAAGGCTAGGCTTTGCATTACTGGACTTTACATCATAGGCAAGTTAGAAGATTCTATCATCATGTGAAAATTTTTAGTAGTGAGATCTAAAAGCTTTAGTGGATATGTAAAGCTATAAAATAGTAAAAACCTGCTAACAAATTAAAAGAAGACTTAAGGCCTAAACCCCGCTAAAAGTCTTTTAATCAAGGTTTAGGAAATATTCAAGGATCACAAGCCTAGCTATAACTAGACAAACTTAGCTAGACTGCAACTAACGTTTAGTGTTAGCTTTTTGTTCCCTTTTAGAGCTAGTGCTTTCTGAGTGTGCTACATAGTCTCTATAAGAATCATAAGTGCTAGCGTCTATCTTACCTGCATTTTTAAGAGTAAGTAGTATGTTGTAAGCTGTCATAACGGCAAGTTGATCAAGTTGACTTTGTTCTCTTAGTGATTTCATTTTATTTACTTGTCCTGCCATCTGCAATCCTTTATTTGATATGGAGTAATTCTAAAGTATTTTTTTGTGCTTTAATCTTAATCTTTCTTTAAAAACCCAAAAATAATAAAACTTTTTCTTTCTTTTTAAAACGTAAGTAAACTATATATTACTAAATAAAGAGTTTTTTACTAATTTAAAATTTTTATATTTTTTACTTTTTAGATAAAAATTAACACTTAATTATAGTTTTACTTTACTAAATAAAAAAATACTCAAATGATAATTTTAATCATTTCCTAAGATAGCTATAAAATGAGAGTATAGCTAGCCTCTAAACCTCTACTCAAAACTAAGTAATATCAAAAACCACATCTCACAAATATAACAAAAGCTATTTAGTCTATAAAAATTATGCGTATCACAGAACAAATAGATTAGATTCTAAGTCACTTATAAAGCTAACACAAAGTAAGACTTACTATTAAAGCTTTTTAAGATGCATCTTTAATAAAAACTAGTGGCTATGTTAGAATATTAAAAGCACACTTCAAGGTAAGAAATGGAATCTTTTCTAAGCACTTTTTCCCTTTTCAACAACTCCTTTATAGTAAACGCCCTAATAGCCATAGTGCTAATAAGCATCATAAGTGGCGTCATAGGCTCTTTGCTAGTAAGTTCAAAGTCAGTCTTTATAGGAGGCGGAGTAGCACACTGTGCTTATGGGGGTATAGGCATAGCTATATTTTTTGGCTTTTCTACTGTTATAGGTGCAGCAGGGGCAGCTATCATAGTAGCCTTACTTCTATCTTTTGTAAAACAGAAAAATGAGACCTTTTTAGATACTTTTAGCACTATACTTTGGGCTTTTGGTATGGCAGTGGGCGTGATATTTATGGATCTAACTCCTAGCTTTAATGCCAACTTAGAATCTTATCTCTTTGGCTCTATAATCGCTATAAACACAGACCTCTTCACACCCATCATCATCTTTGATGTCATCCTTTTAATCTTTGTTGGGGTTTACTATAGGGAGATACTAAGCGTAAGCTATGATTCAGAGTTCTGCAAACTGCTGGGTTTAAAAACTAAGCTTTTTTATAATATAATATTCATCCTAATTGCCATTGGTATAATATTTAGCATGCAAATTTCGGGGTTAATCTTAGTCTTAGCCATGCTTTCTATCCCGGCATATAGCGCTACTTTGGTAGTAAAAAGCTTGGGTATGCAGATGTTATTAGCAAGTATTTTATCTTTGGTTTTTATGTGCGTTGGACTGTTTTTTAGCTATAAGCTAAACATAAGCTCTGGGGCAAGCACTGTTATGTGTGCTCTAGTTTTTATGGTAATAGCTCTAATTATAAAAAAGTTAGCTTTAAAAAAGAGATTTTAAAAGGTATTTGATGTCTACTAAACCAACACTAGATTTGCCTATCGAAGAAAAGATTATAGAAATAGAAAAGCTAGCTAAACGCTCTTTTAAAGTCACTATCATCGCCTCATTTATAGCTATATTTCTACTACTTTTAATACTTATAAGCCTACTTATAGAAGTGGGGGCAACAGCAGGAGTTATAAGAGATCTAAGAAAAGTGCAGTCTAATGTTGCAACTATGGGCACTGAGATAGATAAGATAAAGTCATCCCCTAGCATCAAGCTTTATGAAGATGCTAAGGGGATAGTTAAAAGGATAGTGCAATGAAAAAACTCTACTTACTTTTAGTCCCCCTCTTAGGACTAAGCCTTCTTAAAGCAGCAGATACTTCAAGCCCTAATGATAGTGCTTACTCTGATCTAAACTCAGCCAAAGCACAGTATCACTTCAAAGTCACAGGCGGCATTATGAAGTATACTTATAACGAACCCGGTGTTATGAACATACAAGGAAGCATGCTAGAACTTGGCGTGATGAATGGCATCTCATATCAACACCTCTTTATTAAAGCTGATCTTTCTGCTAGCGGCATAGGGGATAATACCTACCATGGAAGTGCCGTTAACCTAAGCACTGGTGCTAAAACTCCCCTTGAGGCAACTAGTATTGATAGAGCTTTTAACATGTCTATAGGCATAGGTGGGATATATAGCTACTCTATCTTTGAAGCCTACTTAACTGTGGGAGTTGGTGCAAGAGCTTTATTAAACAACATCCTAAGTGATGCAGCCTATAGTAGAAAACAGATCTATTACTACATACCAGTTACGCTAAATGCCAAGTTTTCATTAAATGAAAAGATGGTTTTATTAGTATCAGGCACTTATAGACGCGTCTTTGGAGGCTATAACATAAGCTACTTTAGCAATATAGGCTATGATAATGACATCACCTTTAATCAGCAAACGGGCAATAGCTTTGAGGTATCTCTAGGGCTTGGATATAAGCTTAATACAGGCATAGCTAGCATGTCTATAGTTTATGACCAGTACTCTATAGGAGACTCTGACTTACAGCCTCTTTTTAGAAGTGGTGTCTATAAAGGGCTTTTCTTAGAGCCAGCTAACACTACAAGTACCATAGGCGTAAGACTAGGATATGAGTTCTAGCTATAAAACTCTAGCCACTTGATCTTATATCTACACATACCCTTTTGTGATAGCAAGTGTGGCTACTGCGCTTTTTACTCACAAACTAATCAGAAGCATCTTTTCTCACCCTACATCAAAGCTTTAGAGATCGATCTAAAATATCAACTAGAGTACTATAGCGTTAAAAGTATAGAATCTGTTTTTATAGGTGGAGGCACACCTAATATTTTAGATTCTAAAGCTTATAAGCAAATCTTTACACTTATAAACCCTTTACTAGTTAGTGGTGCTGAAGTAAGCATAGAAGCTAATGTCAATCTTATATCTAAGTCGTGGTGTGATGATCTAGTAAGTCTTGGTGCAAATAGGTTAAGTGTAGGTGTGCAAAGCTTCTATGAAGATAAACTTGAGCTTTTGGAAAGAAAGCATAAAGTAAAAGATATAGCTAAAAGCCTAGAGCTTGCAAGCAGCTTTAAAAACAAAAGTATAGATCTAATCTATGACACAGCACTAGATTCTTTAGCAAGATTAAAGCACGAGTTAGATTGTGCCTTACAGCTTGATATCAATCATATCTCTTGCTACTCACTTAGTATAGATAAAGATTCTAGCTTTGGCTTAAAAAACGCTAATCATAAAGCCTCACTTGAAAGCCAATCAAGCTTCATAAAGCAGCTTTTAGAATCCTATGGTGCCTTCCAGTATGAAGTCTCAAATTTCGCCCTACCCTATAAGTGCAAGCATAATCTTGCTTACTGGGAAGGCAAAGACTATCTTGGAGTTGGCGCATCTAGTGTTTCTAAGATAGATATCAAGCCTAATGGTGCTAGTAGACTTTATGCAAGCAAAGACTTAAGTGAGTATATAAAGCATCCAACTAAAAGGGTTAAAGAGCCCTTAAGCGAGGCTGACTTGCAAACAGAAAGGCTTTTTTTAGGCTTAAGAAGTGAAGTAGGAGTTAGCACAAAAGACTATAGCTTTAAACTTTTAGAATCTTTAAAAGATAAGATTTATATAAAAGGTGATCATTTTTTTGCAAAAGACTTATTTTTAGCTGATGAGATAGCTTTGTGGCTACTTAGAAGAAGTTAGAGTTTAAGCTTTTTGTTCGCAGAAAGTGCACTCAATTAGCATATATTAAACTTAATTATAAGCATCCAAATATAGTTTTTAATAAAGTTTTCCCCATCTAAATATTTAATAACCTATATAAAAAGGAACTAAAAAGCCTCTTTTGAAAA
>NZ_MLAN01000056.1 GCF_002272875.1 Helicobacter sp. 11S02629-2 | reverse complement strand
CATTTTGCATAGACTGAGTTATCTCTTCTATAGCAGTAGCAGATTGTTCTAAAGAAGAAGCTTGTGCATTAGAGCTAGTTGATAGATTAGTAATTTGTGTATTTAGCTTTTTAGCTTCTTCATTAAGTAAAGAAGCAAAGCTTAAAGAACTTTTTAACATCTTTCTTATTTCTTCTCCTAAGGCATTAGTTACTCTTTCTACACTACCTTTATTAGCTATATTACCTTTATCATCTAATACAGAAGTAGAGAAATCTAATCTAAGATAGCTATCAAATACTCTTTCTATCTCATTCATATTACTTCCTATCTTAGTTTCTAATACATCTAACATATTATTAAGTACATCTTTAAGTTCTAGTAATTGAGGATTAGCAGGGTTTTTAGTTATACGTATACTTAGATTACCTTCTTCTA
>NZ_MLAN01000022.1 GCF_002272875.1 Helicobacter sp. 11S02629-2 | reverse complement strand
GGTGAAGTGCCTAAGCTTATGCGTAAATTATTAGAGTATCTCTTAGAAAACTACGAGCTAAAAAGGGAAAATGAAGCTTTAAGGGATATGTTAAATGCAAAATACAACGAGAATGATGAAGAAGTGTGAAACTAGCGAGGTGATAGGTTTTTAAAAGAATTTCTACTTTCTAGGGGTATAAATATCTAATTAGTATATCGATACTTCCTATCTCCTAGCACATGACTTAGATATAAGATTGCCTTGCTTTCTTTTGTGATTTCATGACTGATAAAAACTCATGACTATGGTAATCAGGGCTTTTAGCCCTTCTTTGTAGTGATATAAATATCTAAATTATTACATAGTGAGTTACTTAACTCCTCGTGCTAAGATATAAAAACTATTTACTTAGATATTTTTTACCTTATATCTCAACCCTTTTACGCAAGTTAAGATTAAAGCCATGAAGAGAGTTAAAGCTTTGTTCTTTATTACTTAGTAAGTCAAACTCTTTTATATTTAAAAGCCTTAGTATCTGTGCTCCAGTGCCAAAACGCTTATCTATGTCATTAGGACTATAGGCATTTATAAAGATTAAAAAGCCACCTTTTTCTTGGACTATCTTTACGCTTTTCATCATCTCTTGATATCTTATCTCATCTTGAAATAGTTCTAAATCAGGGGTTATCCTATGAATCTTAACTAGAGGTATGTCACTTTTTGGATTAAACTCATAGGCAGTGTGGATGTTGTTTAGATGGTCTTTAAACTCATACTTTACGCACCTTGCACCTAAAAAGTTAACTTCATCTTGACTTATCTTACTAAGCAAGCACTCATGCTCTAGTCTAAAGTGCACAAGATCACTAACATATAAAGTTTTTAGATCAAACTCTTTTGCAAACTCAGTTAGAAACTTATCGCCATGTCCGGGCATGGAGCCATCTTCTTTCATGATCTCACAGATAACGCTTACTGGCTTAAGACCAGCAAGCTTACAGATGTCAATACTTGCTTCAGTGTGCCCTGTGCGTATCAAAACACCACCTTTTTTGGCTATAAGTGGGAAGATGTGACCCGGTCTTACAAAGTCAGAAGGCTCTGAGTTTTCTTCACACATAAGCCTTATGGTCTCACTTCTTTCAAAGGCTGAGATTCCAGTCTTTGCACTCCTAGAATCAATTGACACAGTGAAGGCTGTTTCATGGTTAGAATCATTATTTTTAACCATAGGAGTAAGGTCAAGCTTTTTAGCTATGTCTTCTGTGATACTTACACAAACTAGCCCCCTAGCATACTTTGTCATAAAGTTAATTTTTTCAGGGCTTGTGAAAATCCCAGCATAAACTAAGTCACCTTCATTTTCCCTATCTTCATCATCCATGATGATTATCATTTCGCCATTTCTTATGGCTTCTATAGCGTCTTTTACTCTTTTTAAATACATTTTCTTCCTTTTGGATTATAAAAAAATAGTTTTTACAATTATATTTAGATTCCTTGTTAGAATCATATAAATTATTAAGGGGAACTATGTTTGTAGACAGTATAGATATCACGCTAAAAGCGGGACATGGAGGAGCTGGAGCGGTTAGTTTTAGACGCGAGAAGTTTGTGCTTCAAGGTGGACCTGATGGCGGTGATGGCGGACGGGGGGGAAGTATCTATCTTGAAGTTGATAATAACACCCATACGCTAGCTGGCTTTAGAGGAGTTAGAAAGTACGCTGCTAAAAACGGAGTGCCGGGTACTTCAAGAAAGGCCCATGGAAAAAGTGGTGAAGACTTAGTCTTAAAAGTACCACCGGGTACTCAAGTGATACTTTTAAGTGCTAGTAAAGAGTGCAAGGACTACTTAGATTCTCTTAATGAAGATGTGCTTTTTGACCTAGTAGAAAATGGCCAAAGGGTCTTAGTCGCCAAAGGTGGAAAGGGTGGCTTAGGTAATACCCACTTTAAAAACTCTATCAATCAACGCCCAACCTACGCACAAAGTGGCTTACCCGGAGCTTTTTTAAGTGTAAGACTAGAGTTAAAACTTATAGCAGATATCGCCTTAGTTGGCTTTCCAAATGCAGGCAAGTCTTCACTTATAGCAACCTTAGCCCACACTACCCCAAAGATTGCAAACTATGAGTTTACAACCCTAGAGCCTAATCTTGGCGTGGTTGATGCAAGTGACTATAAAAGCTTTGTCTTAGCTGATATACCGGGACTTTTAGAAGGGGCAAGTAGTGGCAAGGGACTAGGTATAAACTTTATAAAGCATATAGAGCGAACTAGGATGCTTCTTTTTGTGCTTGATCCAACGCGTGAGATGGGGCTAAAAGAGCAGCTTGATGTTTTAAAACATGAGCTTTTTAGCTACTCAGATAAGTTTGATTCTAAGCCCTTTGCCATAGTCTTTAGTAAAAGTGATGTGCTAGATGAAGAGGCTAAAAAAGAAGAGATAAAAGAAGTGGGGTTTAGTTTAGATGCAGATTCTATCTTTTTATCTAAAAGCTTAAAAGACTATAAAGATGAGGGTGTGTTTAAGTCTAGTAAAGAGCCACTTTTTATCATGCATATCTCAAGTATAACCCATAGTAATACCAAAAAGTTAGTAGAGCTTTTAAGTCTAAGCTTGCAAGCTTTAGATGAGGGAAAATAGACTTAAAGTCTATTAGATAAGCTAGATGGGAAGTAAAAGATATTTAAAAATGCAGCCAAAGGGTAAAAGCATGGGGCAGGGTAGTAAAGCAGGCATACAAAAGGCGGTATTTTTCGATAGAGATGGTGTTATAAATATAGATACTAACTACACTTATAAGATAGAAGACTTTCAGTTTATAGAAGAGTTTTTTGAAGTGGCTAAGTTTTTTAAAAAACTTGACTACAAGCTAGTAGTTATAACTAATCAATCAGGCATACAAAGAGGCTTTTACACAGTGCCAGACTTTTTAAAGCTTAGTGCTTATATGCAAAAAAGTTTACAAGATAGGCTTGGCTTCAGCATGGATAGAATCTATTTTTGTCCTTTTTTAAATAGTGTCAATAGAAAGCCAAACTCTGGAATGCTTTTAAAAGCCAGAGATGACTTAGCCTTAGATCTAAGTAACTCAGTTATGATAGGTGATAGGATAAGTGACATGGAAGCAGGGAGTAATGCGGGCTTAAAAAGCCTTTATCTTATCAGTGATAAAAACTCTATGCCAGTTAAAAAAGATGGGCTTGTAGATAGTGATATCAAATATAAAAATGTAACTTCTTTACTAGAGATACTTAAAGACTTTAAGTAGCTATTAAGATTCTATATAAAGCTATAAAAGTGCCATTTTTACACTTTTAGTATAAATAAACACCTATAAATCCACTTTAAAGCAATCTTTAAACTACTCTAGTTAAGAATCTTTTTTGAAGTATTTTTGAACTCTAGGCAGGTCAAAAAGACTGCTTTTGCAGAGTAGGGTTTTAGATAGATTATATATATTTATTTAGTTTGTATATATACTTTTTAGTGCTAAAAAGTATATATTTTATTAACTTTTTTAATCTTTAGTCTTGCTAAGGCTGGCTAAAGATCATAGCTATATGGATATTTTGATCAAAACTATAATAATTTATTTACCTTTACTCTTTGTGTATTCTCATTCATTTTCAAGACTTTTCGTTTTTGTGTGTTTTATTGTGTTTTTTTATAAAAAATATAGAAAAAAGCAAAGAATGTTAAGGTAGATAATATGCGTGAAAAGCTTACAAAGACAAGATACGCGGGTGTTTACACTAAGACTTTAAAGCATGATGTTAGCTTCGTAGTCAGATTCTTACATGATAAGAAAGTGATAGATAAAGTAGCTGGTAAGCGTTCACAAGGTATGAATGCAAAAAAAGCCTTATTTTTTAAGCATGAGTTAGAAAGCGCTAAAAAAGAAGAACTTTTTAAAGAGTTAAATAATAAGTTTATAAGCACAAGCTTTAAAGAAGTAGCTAATAAATACATAGAAGTTAACGCCAAAAGATGGTCGAAAGGCTCGCTTAAAGGCTTTGTAGTTATAGCCAAAAGACTTGAAACATACTTTGAAAACTATAAGCTATTAGATATCACCCCACTAGATATACAAAACTTTATAGCTATATATCTAAAAGATAAAAGCCCTTATACATTTAATGCCTATCTTGGGGTTATAAGTGCAATCTTTAGGCTTGCTAAAGATTTTTACGGCGTGGAAAATAACGCCTACTTAACTATAAAAAAACATAAAGTTTCAAAAAGTAGACTTAGGTATTTAAGTCTTAGTGAGACTAGAATACTAAAAAGATATATCTTAGATTCAAAAAACCTCCACGCTAAAGATTTGTATCTTTTTGTGTGCTTGTCACTAAGCACAGGCGGGCGACTAAAAACTATACTTACTATCAAAAAAGAAGATATAAACTTAGAAGAAGAAAGTATAACCCTTTTTAATTATAAGGTTAATAGACACTATAAGGGCTATCTTGATGCTAAGTGCTTAAGGCTTTTAAAAAAGCATATAAAAACTCTCAGCCAAAAAGATCTAATATTTAAAATGTCTTATCAAACTTGTCAGATTAATCTTTCAAAGATGTTGAATCTGCTTTTTAACCAAGACTTAAAAGACCCAAATGACAAGGTAGTAATCCATACGCTTAGGCA
The DNA here is from genome assembly GCF_002272875.1 of Helicobacter sp. 11S02629-2. Classification (GTDB taxonomy): domain Bacteria; phylum Campylobacterota; class Campylobacteria; order Campylobacterales; family Helicobacteraceae; genus Helicobacter_I. Next base: position 5,391 of record NZ_MLAN01000022.1, on the reverse strand, counting down.
TACTTTTGCAAGTTGGCTAGCTATAAAAGGCGTGCCCTTACAAGTCATACAAGTAGGTCTTGACCATAGTAGTATAAGCATGACTATGAGATATGCTCACTTAAGCCCAAGTAGCACAAAGAGGTTCGTCCTAAAAGCACTTAATGGCTAAATAACTAGCATGTTGTGGACATTTTAAAATACAAAAATTAAAGAGTTTATAAGGCAGGGCATAAAACATAAATTAGTTTATGTTGTTATGCAGGGTTTCTATAAGGGGTAAAAATTTAAATTTAAAATCATTTATCTCTATAAAAGCTAAGCATATCATTGTGTGTAAACATTGTGCTTTTTTATTTTTAAGTATCTTAAAGTCCAAAAATAGGGCTTTAAAATACAGTACATAAATATATATAATTTATATATATCTATCTTCAAGTTTTAAATCTTAGAGGTCTCCTTAAAGAGGTCTAAAATTACAAAAAATTATTAATTAAGTAGCGCTTTTATTTTTAACTTAAGCGTTTTTTCTGCTTTTGGCTTCACTTACTTTAACTGTTCTTCCAAGATACTGGGTTTTATCAAGATCTGAAATTGCATTTAGTGCGTTTTCATCGTTCATCTCTATGAAACCATATCCCTTAAAACGACCTGTTTCTTTGTCATTAACTAGTTTTATAGATGCTACTTCACCATACTGGGAAAATAGCTCCATAATTTGTTGTTCGTTGACGCCGTAAGAAAGATTTCCTATGTAAATACTTTTCATTAATGCTCTCCAATAAAAATTATGACTTTATTTGTCACATAGGTAAGGTATCTAATGCAAGCTTAAAGCCTCATTATTGTGGTGATTTTGAGTATAAATTCTTATAAAAAAGTAACTAAAAGCCCATAAAATGTCACAAAATGCTACTTTTTCTTAAAAGTAATGAAAACTTTTAACAAGATTCCATACCAGCAAGTTAAATCCATCAACTAAGACAAAGATCAAAATCTTAAAGGGTAAAGAGATCATAACTGGTGGAAGCATCATCATACCCATGGCCATTAAAACTGAGCTTATAACCATATCTATAACCAAAAATGGCAGGTATATAAGAAATCCTATCTGGAAAGCAGTCTTAAGCTCACTTATCATAAAAGCTGGCAGGGCTATACTTAAGTCTATCTTGTCTACTACTTGTTCAACTTCTGCTTTTGTGTTAAGTGCACTAACTTCAGGAGGTGTAGTGCCTCTTATCTTATAAAATAAGGCTAAGTCGCTTTGCCTAGTATTTTCTATCATAAACTTTTTAAAAGGTTTTATGCTTTTATTAAAAGCTTCTTCATAGCCTATCTGATTAGCCATATAAGGCTTTATGCCAGTGTTGTAAGAATCTTTTACAACTGGTTCCATTATAAAAAAGGTAAGTATCATAGCAAGGCTTACTAGAATCTGCGTGGGCGGGCTTTGCTGGGTTCCAAGTGCAGTTCTTAGGAAGGCTAAAACTATGACTATGCGCGTAAAAGAAGTCATCATAAGCACCAAAGAAGGTGCTAGGATTAAAAGCGTGATGATTAAGACTATATTTAAAGTAGTGACTAGTTGAGTTGGGGTTTTAGGTGAAGTTAGACTTAGATTAACAGTTGGAAGGACTGGGTCTATTATTCTAGGGGCTGCATCTGCACCAAAACCAGCTGTAGATATACCTAAAAAAAATACTAAAGCAAGTATCCTTAAAATCATCACCCTTTAACCTTTACTGCTATCTTTTAAGTTTTCAAATGCTATTCTAAAACCATGCATTCCATCTTTGTAACTATACTCCAAACTAGCACCATGCAGCAGTAAAATCTCTTTTACGATAAAAAGTCCTAGGCCATAGCCTTCTAAGCTTTTATGTTTTTTGTCTCTATAAAAAGGCTCTAGATAGTAGCTTATATCCTTACTTAAGGGATTACCTTCATTTTGTATGAGTATGCAAGTTTGTCTTAGTTCTATTTTAATAAATCCAGTTTTTGAGTACTTAAGTGCATTTTGTATAAGGTTGCTTAAAGCAACACTTAAGAGGTGTAAGTCCCCTCTTATAGGGTAAGAAGCTTGTACATCTAGCTCTATAAACTGCTCTTCATCCATGAAGTTGTTTAAAGCCTCAAAAAGCAAGGTCTCACTTAAAAACTCTTTTTTGTTTAAATGAGGCTTTTTATAGCTTAGTCTTTCAAACTCTAAAGTATTTTCTAAGATGTGTTGCATTTGCTTTATATAGATTTGCAGTTTAGCTAGTGTGCTTTTATCCCACTCTAAGGCAACTAAAAGCTTCATTTTAGTCATAGGTGCACGCAGCTCATGCCCTATATTTCTAAGTACTAGCTCTTTCCACTTAAGCTTAGTTAAAGTCTGTGCGTAAGCAGTGCTTATAGAATCTATAACTGTGCCTAATTCATTTTTACGTGTGTTTTTATAAGTCTCTCCATTTGCCAGCTTTTCACCTATAAGCACTAGATCTTTTAAAGACCTAAAGGCATCAAAGATGATAAAAACTAAGATGATGCAAAGGGCTATGATGCCAATTATGGCGAGGTTTATCCTATCACCCATTAAAGTTAGAGCCTTGCTTGCTACTAGTTGATTATTAATGATGATGCCTTGGGTGTTTTGCGTCTTATAAACTTGCAAGGGACTATCTTGTGTGCCTTTAAGTATTAAAGCATCACTTGGAATCTCTTTTAGTATCTTAAAGCCTCTTATCTCTAAGCCTTCTTTTAAGTCTGATATATCTTTTTGACTTAGGCTTTTTTTAAGATACCAAGTCTTATCTAAGTCTATATCAAGATGCAAAGAGTTTACAGTGTTAATGTTTTCAAACTTTATCTTTTCGTTTTCAAGTTTGATGATTTTTATCTGCAAGAAGTAAAGCAAGACTATTATTAGTATAAAAATTATGATGATGTGAAGTCTGGTTGAAAAGAGGATATGTTTAAGTTTCATAGTTCTATATCCTTTTGGCTTATTTTTATGCTGTAGGTATTAGCATTTTTATAGATGGCTGCAACTTCTTTAGAGTTTTCTAGCTGGGTGCTTCCTATGTGGGTTATTAGAGGGCTTAAGACATCTACACTGCTTTTAGAGTTTAGTCTTAAAGCACAAAGAAATGTTTTAGATTCTGCATTTACCCTAGGGTGGATAAATCTAAGCTTTTCTACATTTAGCTTATTAGCTATAGCCACTTTAAAAACTTCACTTACTTGCTTACTTAAGTAGCTTAGAAGAAAGTAGCCATAAGGCTTTAAAAGCTTTTTTGCCTTAGTAAAAAGTTCTTCTAAGGGCAGGGAGCTTGCGTGTCTTGCGTGCTTTAAAAGGTCGTTTTTAGATTCTATAGCGTTTGGGTGATAAAAGGGAGGATTAGAGACTATTAGATCAAATTTTTTATCGGTTTCATAGTCTAGGAAATCTAGGTTTATTACATCTGTTTTTATGTTATTGACCTTAGCATTTTTTACGTTTAGCTTAGCATAAAGAGGGATTTTTTCAACCTGAGTTAGGCTTATGTTAGCCTCTCTTGCTAAAAGCAGCCCTAGTGTGCCAACTCCACTTCCTATATCTAAAACTTTAAAATCTTTTTTTAAAAAGCCCTTAGCGAAGTCCCAAAGAAAGAGCGTGTCACTGTTATAGCAGTAGCCTTCACTTGCTTGATAAAGTTGCATTAAGCCAGCCAGTTTATGAGGTTATTATCATTTACACTAGAGTGTAGTATCTTAAAGTTTGCACTTAGATTCTTATAAGTGCTTATGCTTTTAGTCTGAAAGCTAGGGTCTATAAAAACTAAAAGCATATCGATTTTTTCTTTGAAAGAATCTAGTAAGCCATAGCCTCCTTCTATCACGTTAAAGCCACTTAGGTCTAGCTTACTTACATCATCTACTATCTTTATATCCCTATCTTTATATAGACTTAAATCAATTGTGTTAGCCTCTCTACTTAGCACTTGTATCTTTGGTAAAGAAGCTTTATAAAAGCTATTGGCCTTTCTTGTATCAAGCTTAGGCTTATCATGACGCAGTGTGCTTCCAGAGATGATGATACTTTTAGCTATGCTTCTTTGATTATGAGTGAAGCTATGGGTATAGCTACTACTTATCCTTCCATCTTTATAACTCCCATCCATACGGCTTGCTAGTTTAAAAAGTGTGAACTTACCTGTATCTTGCAAAGTTAAAAAAGGCTTTAAGAGATCTAAGCACTTAGATTCTAAGACACCAGTTTTTACTTCTAGGTTTTCTAAAGTATCTATGCCTCCGCTTGCTATCTTGTTAGTATCCCTAGTGCCTATAACTACTTTTTTAAGATTTAAGGAATTTAGCAAGTTAGCACAAGGGGGAGTTTTGCCATAGTGATTACAAGGCTCCAAAGTGACATAAATAATAGCCCCTTTAAATACACCATCATGATGACTAAGTAAGAAGTCATGTATACTTTTAGAATCTTTTAAAGCTAGTATGCTTTCATCATTAGTTAGCTTGAAGTATGCACTTTTTAGGGCGTTAACTTCAGCGTGGGGGAAGTTTGCTTTTTGGTGGGCAGCTATACTTAGTATCTCACCATCTTTTAGCACCAAGGCTCCAACACTAGGGTTTGGCAAAGTAAGAGTTTGATACTCCCAAGCTTTATTAATAGCTAGTTGCATATAGACTTCATCGCTTAGATTACTCAAAGGTCTTCCTTTGTGTGTAGATTGATATAGTAGATGTTAGAGGCTTGCTAGTTAGTGGGTCTATATAGGATATGACTATAGAGTTTTTGTTTATGGAATCTATCTTATAAGGGTTAGTTTTACTTAGCAAAGTAGAGTTTGCAGAGTGCCAAAGGCCTTCTATCTTTACTTTTTTATCCACTATGCCTTGTATGACTGGTAGTGTAAAAGGAAGACTAGCTTGGAGTGAATCTTTTTTTTGACTTTTATCAGTGCTAGTGCTTGCTACTTGTGCTACTTCTTTAGCTTGATTGCTGTCTTCTAGGCTAGTTGCTAGTTTGGGCTTAATTTGAGTGCTATTAGTTTGAAAAAGTGCTTTGAAGTCTAAAGGTGTAAGCTTTCTAGTTATGGTAGTGTCAAAACCAAAAAGCACGCTATCAAAGAGTGCAAAAAAAAGCACTAAAGAAGATAAAAGTCTAGTAGGACTAGCTAGTGCCTTTAGTCCTACTTTCACTACTTTTATCCCTTATGTCTTAGAAGTTTAGCTTTTAGAACTTTTTCTTGCTAACGTTATCTAAGATGTTTTGGGCGATTTGGGTGACATTAGAGCTTATCTTAGAAGCATCATCTGCTATGTTTACATTACCTTGAGTAGATTGCTCTAGTAAAGATATAGCATCATTTATCTGAGTTATACCATTAGCTTGTTCTTTTATAGATTCAGCCATGTCATTAATTG
>NZ_MLAN01000055.1 GCF_002272875.1 Helicobacter sp. 11S02629-2 | reverse complement strand
AGCTCTAATGCACAAGCTTCTTCTTTAGAACAATCTGCTACTGCTATAGAAGAGATAACTCAGTCTATGCAAAATGTATCTAATAAGACTAATGAAGTAATATCTCAATCTGAAGATATTAAATCTGTTACAGGTATTATTAAAGACATAGCAGACCAAATAAATCTTTTAGCACTAAATGCTGCTATTGAAGCAGCAAGAGCAGGAGAACATGGAAGAGGCTTTGCAGTAGTAGCAGATGAAGTAAGAAAACTAGCAGAAAGAACTGGTAAGTCTTTAGGAGAAATAGAATCTAATACTAATATCTTAGTTCAATCAATTAATGACATGGCTGAATCTATAAAAGAACAAGCTAATGGTATAACTCAGATAAATGATGCTATATCTTTACTAGAGCAATCTACTCAAGGTAATGTAAA
>NZ_MLAN01000021.1 GCF_002272875.1 Helicobacter sp. 11S02629-2 | reverse complement strand
CATTTTGCATAGACTGAGTTATCTCTTCTATAGCAGTAGCAGATTGTTCTAAAGAAGAAGCTTGTGCATTAGAGCTAGTTGATAGATTAGTAATTTGTGTATTTAGCTTTTTAGCTTCTTCATTAAGTAAAGAAGCAAAGCTTAAAGAACTTTTTAACATCTTTCTTATTTCTTCTCCTAAGGCATTAGTTACTCTTTCTACACTACCTTTATTAGCTATATTACCTTTATCATCTAATACAGAAGTAGAGAAGTCTAATCTAAGATAGCTATCAAATACTCTTTCTATTTCATTCATATTACTTCCTATCTTAGTTTCTAATACATCTAACATATTATTAAGTACATCTTTAAGTTCTAGTAATTGAGGATTAGCAGGGTTTTTAGTTATACGTATACTTAGATTACCTTCTTCTATAGTCTTAGCTACTTCTAGGGCTTGTGATACTGCTATAGAATCCTTACTTAAAGATTCTTGTCTGGCGCGGATGTTGGAGTTTATAGCATTAGCTATCTCAGCGAACTCATCTTTTAGCTTTAAGTTAACTATCTTCATCTTTAATACATCATTGTTTCTAACATGCTCAAAGAATGAACTTATCGTTTCTTTTATAGCAGCCATAGACCCAAAGATATACTTGTAAAATAAAGTGCCAGCTATTATTGAACAAACCAAAAGGATGATAAAGGTTATAACTAGATTAGTCCAGAAGCTATACTCCATCTTTTGCTTTATTGGGGCAGTTAGAGTGTTAGTGCTAGATTGCAAATCATCTGTATATACTCCAGTTGAGATATACATGCCATTGGTATTTGGGATCAAGGTAGCATAAGAGTTTTTAGGGGTTGGCTGGCTAGTGCCATCACTTTTATACTTTGGCCACATGTACTTGACTATACCACCACCTTTAAGTGCTGCTTCATCAAGCTTTTGAAAAAGATAAACACCATTAGAGTCTTGTATACTACCTACATCTGTGTCAACTAACTTTGCTTCAGGATGCACAAGTAGTATAGTCCCTCTAGCTACAAAGTAGTATCCATCTTTGTTGGGACCAAATCTATAATCATCAATTGCTTTTTTTATAACTTTTATCTGATCGTTCTCATCCATGCCTTTGACTAATGCGCCAAGTGAAGCTGCCATGGAATCTGTAGAAATCTCTAGGGTCTTAGTGGTGTTTTGATAGTAAGTCTGAGTAAAACCCTGCTCAAAAAGTTTTATCTGATATCTATTATTAAAGAAAAATAGTACAAAGACTACTATAAATACGATAAATATAAAAGACATAAACGCCATCAACTTCATTTTCATAACTACAACTCCTAGCTTAACTAAGCATTTGAGTAGCTGTGTAAAAAATACTCAAGTGCTTTTTATTGCTCTATCTTGATACATTTTTACACAAAAGTCAAAGAAAGAAAAAAAGAATATCTTGAAAATAAAGCTAGTGTCCATAAATGTAAACTTTATCATGACTTTAGTACCCAAGGTAATGTAGACTAGCTACTTTAGGGGCTATAGGATAAAATGAAAGAAATATATAAAGTAAAACTATATTTTACTTTATAGTAAGGATAGACTTTGTATTAATACAGGGGATATAAGGCTAAGTAAAACAAGACCTTGTGAGGACACAAAGTCTTTGGAAAGATATAAAATCTTGGAGGTATAAAAACTACTTAATGCCTAAATAGTCTCTTATGGCTTCAACTTTGTCAGTTTTCTCCCAAGTAAACTCAGGCAGTTCGCGTCCAAAGTGACCATAACTTGCAGTTTTAGCATAAATTGGCCTTAGTAAGTCTAGGCTTTCTATGATCCCTTTTGGAGTTAGCCTAAAATTAGCTTTTATACACTCAATTAGCTTTTCACGAGGGATTTTTGAAGTACCGTGAGTTTCTACATAAATACTTATAGGTTCAACTACACCTATGGCGTAAGCAAGCTGTACAGTAGCTTTAGAGCAAGCCCCACTAGCAACTAGATTTTTAGCAACATAGCGCGCCGCATAAGCTGCACTTCTATCTACTTTACTAGGGTCTTTACCACTAAAAGCACCACCACCATGAGGGCAACTACCGCCATAAGTATCAACTATTATCTTACGTCCTGTAAGACCTGCATCACCTTGTGGACCACCTATAACAAACTTGCCAGTTGGATTTATGTGATACTTGATATCATCTTTCATATACTTAGCAGGTAGTACTTTTTGTACTATCTCTTCTATAACTGCATCTCTTAAATGGGTTTGATTAGTATCAGGATGATGTTGGGTAGAGATAACTATAGTATCTATGCTAACTGGCACGCCATCTTCATACTTAACTGTTACTTGAGACTTGCCATCTGGTCTAAGAAAAGGTAAAAGTCCGCTTTTTCTAGCTTCTGCAAGGCCATGAGTTAGTTTGTGACTTAACCATATAGGAAGAGGCATCAAAGTATCAGTCTCTTGACACGCATAGCCAAACATAAGTCCTTGATCTCCAGCTCCTATCTCGCCATCTTTTCTATCAACGCCTTGATTTATATCAGGGCTTTGTTCACCTATACCATTTAATACAGCAGCACTTCTATAGTCAAATCCATAAAGTGCATCTGTATAACCTATCTTTCTTATAGTGTCTCTTGCTATCTCTTGCATAGGGGCATAAACTGAAGTTTTTAGCTCGCCTGCTATCACACAAAAGCCATTAGATACTAAAGTCTCACAAGCAACTCTTGCATTTTTATCTTTATCTATTATGTAGTCTAAGATAGCATCACTTATCTGATCTGCCATCTTATCTGGATGACCTTCTGTTACGGACTCTGATGTGAAAATAAAATTGTTTTTCATGGATTACCTTTTTTTAAACTCATGTTGTGTTTTAAGATTTACGTAATTCTAACACAAAAAAACAACGTAAAATAAAGACTGTTAAAATTTATAGGATAGACTACGCAAATGATAATATTTATTTGTTATCAAACACAATAAATTTAAAATTAAATAGGAGATTCTTATGTTAGTAACAAGAAGAGCACCAGATTTCAAAGCACCTGCAGTTTTAGGAAACAATCAAATAGTAGAAGATTTCGAATTAAGCAAAAACCTTGGTAAAGAAGGCGCAGTTTTATTCTTCTGGCCAAAAGACTTTACTTTTGTATGCCCAAGCGAAATCATAGCTATGGATAAAAGAGTAAAAGACTTCGCTGAAAAAGGATTCACTGTAATAGGTGTTTCTATAGATTCAGATGTAGTTCACTTTGCATGGAAAAACACTCCAGTTAACCAAGGTGGTATAGGAAATGTAAGCTTCCCTATGGTATCTGATATCACAAAACAAATCTCACGTGACTATGACGTACTATTAAATGGCGCTGTAGCTTTAAGAGGATCTTTCCTAATCGATAAAAACCAAGTTGTAAGACACGCTGTAATTAATGACTTACCACTAGGAAGAAACATGGATGAAATGCTAAGAATGGCAGATGCTTTAGTATTCTTTGAACAAAATGGTGAAGTTTGCCCAGCTGGATGGCACAAAGGTGATAAAGGTATGAAAGCTACAACTGATGGTGTAAAAGACTACCTATCTCACAACGCTGATAAACTATAAGACTTTGATAGCTTTTGTAAGTTAGCTTGCAAGGCTTAGTTTTATTAAAGGCTAGATTTAAAATCTAGCCTAGCTTTTAACTTCTTAATCTTCACTTATTTACTCTTATTTTTTAATCTTAGATACTTTTTAGTAATGATGCCCTTTCCCTACGCATTAAAAATGATAAAAGCTTGCACACACATCCTACACATTTTTAACTTTTAAACCAAACTCCTAAAGTCACAATCTAATATCAACCCCAATTACTAAAGACTACCAAGCACAAAGGCATAATCAAAACCAAGTAAGGTTTAATCACGAGTAATAATCGTAGTTTATAGTCCTTTCATTCTTAGAGTTTGGTGCGGAGAGAAAGCCTCGTGCTTCTAAGGCTTCCATCAACAAAGCTGCTTTGTTATAGCCTATGCCTAAGCGCCTTTGCACAAAGCTAATTGACGTTTTGCCTTCACTAAGGATGACTTCTATAGCAGCTTCTAGTAGCTTTTCTCCCTCACTATCAGTAAATCTATCCACAGCCACATCCTGTGAAGCTTTATCTTCTCCTAAAAAGTTTTCATCATAGATCACTTCACGTTCACTTTTTATATAGTTGATGATATCTTCTATCTCTTTTTCGCTAATCCATGGTGCGTGGATTCTAACTAAACCGCCTCCAGGAGGAGTAAAAAGCCCATCTCCATTACCAAGCAACCTTTCAGCACCAAAGGCATCAAGTATAACTTTAGAATCTATTCTATTACCCACCTTATAGCTTATCCTTGAAGGAAGGTTAGTTTTTATAAGACCAGTTACAACATCTGTACTACTTCTTTGAGTGGCGACTATAAGGTGCATACCGCACGCCCTTCCCATCTGGGCTATGCGCGCTATGCTAAATTCTACATCTTTCCCACCAGTCATGATTAGATCTGCTAGCTCATCTATGACTATGACTAAAAAAGGCATTTTAGAATCTGCTTTTTCATTATAGCTAGCTATATTTTTGCATTTTAGCTTAGCTAGGGCGTCATAGCGCTTATCCATCTCACGTGTCGCAGCAGCTAGGGCTAGGACTGCTTTTTCAGGGTTATTAATGATAGGCGTTATAAGGTGAGGTATATCTTCATAAGGCTCAAACTCCACTTTTTTAGGATCTATCATTATGAATTTTAAATTATCAGGGCTGTTTCTATAAAGAAGCGAGATGATTATCGCACTTACTCCGACACTTTTACCACTCCCAGTAGTCCCGGCAACTAGCAAGTGAGGAAGCTTTTCTAAGTTAGCTATGAAAGGATTCCCAACTATATCTTTACCTAGTGCTATAGTTAGTGCGCCCTTACTTTCTTTAAAAGGTTCACTTTCTAGTATCTCTTTTAAGTATATGGTTTGCACTACGCTATTAGGCACTTCTATGCCTACTACATCTTTACCCGGTATTGGTGCTTGCATACGCAGAGACTTTGCTTTTAAAGTCATAGCTAAGTCATCTTGCAAAGATAGAATCTTAGTTACTTTTATATCAGGATCTGGCCTAAACTCAAAAGTCGTTACAACTGGCCCAGAGTACACCCTAACTACATCACCTTTAATCTTAAAGACATTAAGCTTGCTTATAAGGTCTCTAATCTTGTTATCTATCTCTTGCTCATTAACTTCAGAATCCACAAACTTTGGCTCTTGTAAAAGGCTAAGTGATGGAAGCTTATAACCTATATTTTTTAAGCTTGCCCCATCTTTTGCTTCTTCTATAAAGCTTTCATTTTCACTTAGAGAAGTAACTAAAGCTGCCATGCTTTTAGCTGTGCTTTGAGGCAAGGTATCTAAAGTAGAAGTAGCAGTTTTGTCATTAGATTTTATATCTTTGGTATGTGCTAGAGTGCTTGCAGGCTTGGTTTGTAAGGAGTTTTTATCTAACTTATCTTCTTTTACTTCTTCTAGTTTTGAAAGCTCTTTTACCTCATGTAGATTATTAGCTACTAGCCCTTTGGCTATTAGATCTTTTTCTAGGTCTACTTCTTTAGATGTGCTTTCATCTAGTGATAGTTTTTCTAAGTCTTCATCTTGTCTGCTTAAAAGTGCTTCTTTTAATGCCCTAGCTTCATTTAAAGTCTCTTCTAAGTCAAAGTCTTTACTAGAATCTTCACTTACATCTTTACTGCTTTGTGCTTCAATATAGTCTTTTTTATATATTGTTTTAGTATCTTTTTGAGTGCTTTGACTTGTGCTATATTCAAGGTTACTTTTTGTAAAAGGCTTAGCTATGTCGTCTCTATCTTCATCTAAAGGCTTTGGATTTGGTATAAAAGTAACTAAGCCTTCTTTTGGTTCTTCTTCTTTTGGAGGGCTAAAGTCCTCATAAGGATAAGGTGAAGTGTTATCACTTAAGGCATTTACTATCCTTTCATCCTGCCTACTTAAGTTATTAATAGTCCTAGGTTCATAGTCTACTTTTAGCGGCGGAAGGACAAACTTCTCTTTTAAAGAAGGTGAAGCTGGCACTTTTCTAACTAAGTCTTCATTACTAAGTCTTTCATAAGTGCCACTATCTTCTTTTGAAGTTTTAATAAATACACTATCAAAAGGCTTGTTAAAGTAGTCTATATCATGACTACTTTCTTCAAAGGCTTCTTTAGTAGTCTCATAGCTTTGGCTAGATTCCATATCTGATAGGACACTTAGTGGTGTGATCTTTTCATAGTCAGCCTTGTCGTAGTTATCTTGCAAAGGCTCTTTAAAAGAATCTTTAAAGGGCTCTTTTTCACGCCTACTAAAAGCTTTAGTAAAAAACCCACCAAAAGAAAAATCAGAAAAGCTAGCAAACCTAGCCCCTAAAACCCTCCTAACAGACCCAAGCCATAAGATAAGCTTACGCACTCCACGTGAGATAAGATTTGAAAGTATAAAAAAACCCCTAGCATGTATAAGCACATAAGAGATTAAAAGTCCAAATATACAAACTATAATCACGCCAAAAAGGCCAATATAAGGCAGAAGGTGACTTACCCAATTTAATGCAAGCTCACCTTTATGAAAGCTAATAGCTTGCAATATAAGAAGGCTTACAAAAAGTATAAGATAGCCAAGAGTTAGCTCAACTTTTCTAAAAGAATAACTAGCGTTTTTATAGATTCTAAAAAGAGGATAAAGCAGTAAAGGGAGATAGATATAAGCAAGATAGCCAAATAAAGATAGATTAAAGCTTGCAAAGTCTCTTCCAAAACTGCCTATATTACTATGACTTAGCTCTTCTTTGACATTAGTTCCAATTATGGTAGAAACCCATAGAAAAACGATGACACAAGCTATTAGTATTAAAGCATACAACTTTTTGATGGTGAATCCTTGAATAATTAGTTAGATTTAATTTTTAAGCTAAAATTATATCTTATAGGTTTTATCAAAGTCATGGTAAGAGTGAAGTCGTTGTTTTTAAAAAATTTATAAAAAAGTCGCTATTACTAAAGATAACAACAAGACTTTAACGTTTTTGTTTAATTGAGGAAATTATGCACGGGAAGATACTAAAATATTCGGCAACGACTAGTTCAGGCGTAATCATAAATGCTTCAAAAAAGATTTTTGAGCTAAGAAAAGAAAGCTGGCATGACCCAAGAAGTAGGCCAACTGTTGGCATGTATGTCGAGTTTAGAGTAAATGAAAATGGCTATGTTATAACTGATGCTAAGGCCTCTGACTACCAGCACTTTAGTGAAGATTCTCTTATTAAAGAGATAGATTTTTGGAAGACTAAGACTGATGAAGAGCTTAAAAATAAAGAAAATGAAGCAAGAGCGCAGATAGCCCAAAAGATCTATGCTAAAACTAACTACTTAAGACTAAAAACCTTAGAAGTTAACACGGGCGTAGAAGAGTGTATAAAAAAATACTTTGCTGTAGAGTTGCAAAATGTCTCTTTTTTAAAAAATGTAGATAAAGAAAAACTAGCCCCATTAATAAACTATAGAATCTGTAAGCGTTTTTTAGATAAAGCCCTTGACTACCTAGTCTTTACTGATAAAAAATTAAGCATGGATATGTTTTCAGAGTATCTAAATAAGATGGCAACTTTAGAGTACTCATATGTCTTTTTTCATAAAAATGAGCTTAGTATACAAAAGGCTTTTGAAGAGTGCTTTTTAGACTATCAGTATAACTATCTTGGTGCACTTCGTGCTGCTAGTGGGATAAAAGATAGAATCTTACAGCTTTCTAATAAGGTAAAAGTCTCAACGCAAGAGATGAAGATGCTAAGAAATAGAATGGCTAGTAGGGTTGGAGAGAATGACTTAAATGAGAGGATTAATAAGATAAAAAACAACCTTAATAAATCCTATGATGAAACTAACGCCCTAACTTCTACGCTAACTAACCTAGAAAACCTAACTAAAGACTTTAAAGAAAAGAACTTTAAGGTATTTGAAGCAGCCTTTAGCCAAACCACTACTTTGTTAAAATCTAAGATAGAAGAGGGTCTAAACGTACTAGCCACACAGTTAGATAATAGAATCTGGCAGCTGGGCATGGAAAGCGTAAGTATAAAAAACATCTTTTTTAAAAATATGAATGAACCTTACTGTATGATGACTTTCTTAGGACATATGATAAAAAAGCTTGATAAGTCTAAAATCATCGCACAAAATGAGCAGTCAACTTACAAATATTACTACTACCATCAAAGCAAGTATGTAAAAAAGTATCTCATCTTTACTTCAAACTTTGACACAGAACTAGACCTTAAGATAAAGATCATGAAAGAATCTAAAAACAACAACGTAGTCGTAGTGAAAAAAGATTCCCAGTGCTTTAGTGCTTTGAACAAAGAAAAATTTGAAAAGATATATATAGATACAACCTACATCGACCAAAAGTCATTAAAGCAGCTTTTAGAAGATTCTAAGCATTCTAAGTATAACAAAGACACTGAGTATGTCTTGCTTTCTAAAAACTAAGCTATCAAAAAAGGTAAAAAGTTGGAGTTAGAAGATATAAGTAGTGGCTATGAACTTTTAAGCTTTCTAAAACCTAGAATCTATGTAGGTGATAGTAATAGCTGGTGGCACCCAAGCACAAGGTCTTTAGAAGTAAAAAATGGCATAGAGTTAAAAGGTGCTTTAAACCCTAACAAGCCTATATTTTCACTCATCATCTCTTCTATACTTGCACAAAACACTAACTACTTTAATGCCAAAAAAGCCCTTGAGAATCTTATAGCAGCCAACATCATAGATGATGAAAATCCTAACAAAAGTATAAAATCTTTACTAGCCTTAGATGTAGTTAGCCTAGCAAGCCTTATAAAAACAGCGGGCTTTTATAATCAAAAAGCACCTCGTATATTAAAACTAGTACAAAATATCAAGCAAGACTTTGGAAGCTTTGAAACATTTAGTAAAGATGCAAGTTATGAGTGGCTTATAGAACAAAAAGGTATAGGTAATGAAAGTGCCCTAGCCATCCTTAACTACGCACTAAAAAAAGAAGTCCTTGTGATAGATAAGTACACTATAAAGCTTTTAGGTCTTATAGGCTATGAGTGTGAAGACGCACAAAGTGCTACTAGTTTCCTAACTAAGGATATACAAAAGGCTAAAAGCCTTTATGACTTTGATATAAGCCTAGCACAACTTTATGCAAGGTTGCATGGTAAAATAGTCGAGTTTGGCAAGGCAAATAAGGCCTTATTTACAAAAAAGCTTCAAGCCTTTGATTAAGATTAAACTTAAAAGGATTGCAATATGGACAAGCTTCAAAAAGTACTAGATATCTTTTATCAAATCTGTGAGATCCCACACCCTAGTTTTAATACTTCTAAGATGAAAAACTTTATAACTGAGTTTTGTAAAAGTAGTGGCTACAATGTCCAAAGTGATGGGGCTAACTTACTAGCAAGCCTTAAAGATTCTAAGCCAAAGGCTTGTCTACAAGCCCATATGGACATGGTCTTAGTGCCAGAAGATGCACAAGTTAAAGTAGAAAAAGATGGTAACTTTTTAAAAGCAAAAGACAGCTCACTTGGTGCTGATAATGGCATAGGACTAAGTATCATGCTTTATCTTATAAGCCAAAAGTTTCCTTGCGAGTTTTTATTTACCGATGATGAAGAAGTTGGCTTTTTAGGGGCTAATAAGCTAGATTTCAAAGTGGAATCTAAGCTTTTATTAAACCTAGATTCTGAAGTTTTAGGAGAGGTAGTAACTAGCTCAGCTGGAGGCTTTGATGCAACTACTACTTTAAAGCTAGCTTTACAAAACTTACAATCCTTTAAAGATATGCACGCTTATACTTTAAGCTTTCAAGGTCCTGGTGGTCATAGTGGCATAGACATAGGTACTAATGAAAGTGCTTTTATCAAACTCCTTAATCTTTTAAAAAGCCCAGAATTAAAAGATGCTTACTTTAGCAACCTAAACGCCGGCAATAGGCGTAATGCCATCCCTTCTCTTGCAAGCTTAGTGCTTTATACTAAAACAAGACTTGATTTAGATAGCCTAAAAGCTTTTAGTTTGCCTAAGCCACCTTATAGCTATGCTCTAAAAGATGCAAAAGATGACGCTTTAAAAGTAGATTCCATCTTTAAGCTTAAAGACTTACTAGATGTCTTAAGCCCTCTTAAAACTGGCATCTTAGAATCTAATAAAACTGGAATCTTAAGCTCTTTAAACCTTTCCATAGTAAAAAGTACACAAAGTGGAGTGGAGTTAGAGTTCATGGGCAGGGCTAATGCCAAAAATCTTTTAGATACAAATATAGCCTTACTTAAAAAAGCTTTTCCAAGCATAGAAGTTAGCAACATCTACCCACCTTGGGAAAGCGCACCAAAAGATGCCTTTTTAGCCAAGCTAAAAAAAGAAAGCTTAGAAAAACTAAAGCTAAGCTTTAAAAAAGAAGGCTTACCTTTTAAAGAAGTAAGCATACACGCGGGGCTAGAGTGTGGGCTTATAGAAGAAAAGCTTGGCGTTACAGCCTTAAGCATTGGGCCAACTATCTATTATCCTCACTCAGTAAAAGAAAAAGTAGATATCCAAAGTGTACAAAAAACTATATGTGTAGTCTTAGACTTTTTAAGCTAAAGACACTTATCTTTAGTGTTTTTATAGCTATGTTTTTAACTGCTTGTGGATTCCCTAATAAGTACATACTACCTAAGCCTGCTATGTCTAGCACACCTATTGATATAAGCACTTTAGATTCTAGTGGCACTACAAAAAAAGAGACTATCAAGCAAGACTTTTTACTCCCAGTTAGCAAGGCTATAAGTAAAGAGCTTTTAACTAAAGATGCAGGGCTAGTTATAAGTGATGGCAGTAGTGCACTACTTCATAGAGCAGCCCTTATAAGGCTAGCTCAAAAAAGCATAGACTTACAAACCTATATATTTGATGAAGATACTAGCTCAGGACTTTTAAGCACAGAACTTTTAAAAGCGGCAAATCGCGGAGTAAAGATTAGAATCCTAGTAGATGATAATGGCCTTAAAAAAAGCCTAAGCACGCTTTTAAGGCTAAGTGAAAACCCAAACATCCAAGTTAAGATTTTTAATCCCTTTCGTTTTAGATCACCACTTTTAAGGGCCAGCATAGAACTTCCTTTTGACTTAAAGCGTATCAACCGCCGCATGCACAATAAGCTTTTTATAGTAGATGACATAGCCTTTATAGTCGGCGGGAGAAATATAGGCGATAACTACTTTGATAACTCAAGCTATGACTTTACAGATACAGATGTACTTTTTATGGGCAAGGTCACCCTTAGTGCCAAAGATAGCTTTGATAAGTTTTGGAGCTTCTATAAGTCTGTGCCTATAAACTTAGTAGCTACAAAGCTTCCTAAAAACAAAAAGATTATTAATCTTTACCCACTTAGCAAGGATGACCAAGTTGTATATGAAGAGGATTTGGATGAGTTTTATAATAACTATCTAAACAACAAGCTGCACTTTTACTTTGGCAAAGGGATCTTTGTGGCTGATGACCCCTCTAAAGTAGATACGCCCTTAGCTGATACTATGACCCCTATACTTGATTTAATCAATCTTAATCTTGAGCTAGCAACAAAGTCAGTTTACATCTCATCTGGTTATCTCATACCGGGCAAAGAAAACATTAAGCTTTGGAAAAAGATAATAGATAAAAATATAAGCTTTAACATACTTACTAACTCTCTTGCTAGCATAGATGTAGTGCCAGTTTACTCTTACTGGGAGAGATATAGGGATAAGTTAGTTAGAGATGGGGCTAATGTCTATGAGTACAACTACTTAGAATCCATGTATCTAAATAAGAAAAAGAAAGCCCAAGTACGCTATAAACTAAAACCCTTTGGCAAAAAGGCCATCTACTCAGGCCTCCATAGTAAAAATATAGTCATAGATGATGAGCTTTCAATAGTTGGAAGTTTTAATCTAGATTCAAGATCATGGCTTTATAACACAGAAGCTATGATGTTTTTTAGATCACAAGGGCTTGCAGATGAATTACAAGAAAATATCATAGAGCAGATGCAAAGTTCCATGCAAATAAAGTGTGATAAAAAAAGCTGCTACTGGCTAGACCTTAAAACACATAAAATCTATCACTCCTTGCCTAATGCTAGTGCATGGCTTAAGTTTTGGAAAAATATACTAAAGATAGCACCTGAACGGCTTTTTTAGAATCTTTTTAAAGATGCTGCTTTTATAAGCTAGTTTTAAAACCACCTTTTAACTACATAGCTTTTTTAACAAAAGTTAAAACATACAACTAGATGTAAATATTAAATTTTTTGCTACCTTTTATATAAAGACTTGCCTCGTTTTTTTTTTTTTGATAAAAACGCTTAGTCATATATAACTTAAAAGTTAACTATAGTCTGACCTTTATCATAAAGCTAAGTAATAAAATAGTAGTTTTTGTGCAAAAGTTCACCTTAGGCATAGTTTTTTAATATGTTATGAAACAACTATTTTAATTAAAGGCGTTTTATGAAAAAAAGACTAGTTGGTTTTACTCTTATGTTTTTTATACTTTGTAGTTTGATGTCGTTTTTATACTACTTAAACAACAGAGCCCAGATTAACCTCTTTGAAAAAAGCTTTTCAAATCAATATTACGCAGGTATAGATAATAAGCTAAGGGTTGCTACTTCTAGCGTGGCTAGTATCTTAGGTGAGTTAGTAAAAGGCTTGCCAGAAAAAGAGCAAATTGCCATTATTGCTAAGTCTATGGAGAAGTTTAGGTTTGAAAATGATAATAGTGGCTATTACTCTGCTTATCAAGGAACAGTCTCTATAGCCCATCCTATAAGAAAAGACTTTGTGGGTCATGATATGGGAAATGCAAAAGATGAAAAGGGGAATCTTTTTATACAGATGCTGCATGATTCTGCTTTAAATAATGGCAAGATAGTACAGTTTTACTTCACTAAGCCTATAGGCAATGGTCAAACTATCATAGCCCCTAAACGTTCAGTATCTTTTCTTATACCAAATACTAATGATATGTGGATTACAACTGGCGTTTATGTTGATAATGTAAGTCATGCTATACAAGATGCTTCAGCACCCATAGCTAGCGATATGGAGTACTCATTTGTAAAAATAGGCATCATAGCCCTTGTAGTCTTTCTTATCATAAGCATACCTGTAAGCTTTGTGTTTTACTTCTATGTTGTAGGTTCTATGACTTATATAAAAGATCATTTATTAGACTTCTTTAAAGCACTACAAAAAAATGACATAGCAGACATGAAGCCTCTAACTAAAAAATTAAAAAGTGAGTTTAGAGTTATGGCAACTGCCATCAATGAAGTTATGGCACAAACTAAAGAATCTCTCTCCAAAGACTCCTCTGCAGTATCACAAGCCCTAGAAGTAGCTAAGACTATAGAAGAAGGTAATCTAAGTATACGTATAACTAAAAACCCTGCTAATCCTCAATTACTAGAACTTAAAGATGTACTTAATAATATGTTAGATGTATTAGAAACTAAGATAGGAAGTAATATGAATGAGATAGAAAGAGTATTTGATAGCTATCTTAGATTAGACTTCTCTACTTCTGTATTAGATGATAAAGGTAATATAGCTAATAAAGGTAGTGTAGAAAGAGTAACTAATGCCTTAGGAGAAGAAATAAGAAAGATGTTAAAAAGTTCTTTAAGCTTTGCTTCTTTACTTAATGAAGAAGCTAAAAAGCTAAATACACAAATTACTAATCTATCAACTAGCTCTAATGCACAAGCTTCTTCTTTAGAACAATCTGCTACTGCTATAGAAGAGATAACTCAGTCTATGCAAAATG
>NZ_MLAN01000020.1 GCF_002272875.1 Helicobacter sp. 11S02629-2 | reverse complement strand
TTTAACTTTATCTTTGTTTTTTAACTTTTAGTTTCATATTTCATGTTTCATGTTTCATCTTTCATCTTTTATGTTTTATGTTTTATGTTTTATGTTTTATGTTTTATGTTTTATGTTTTATGTTTTACCTTTTACCTTTTACCTTAACTTTCATATTAGCTTTTTACTTTTAATCCTTAAATTGATCTTATCTTTATCTTAACTCTTACTTAAAAGTAACTCTTGATGAAAATGGCAGTTTTATGAACTCATCTAATAGTGTAGCTGGTGGTGCAAGTGTGCTAAATGGGGCGACTGGAGCCAATTCAGTGCTTAGTGGAATTTCACTTAGTGCCATAAACCAACCCCTTGCAGCAGCCTTAGATAATCAGGCTGCTGCAGTGCAAAATTTACAAGATTCTTTAAGTCAATTATCAAATAATTTAAACACTAATCAAAATCAAGTATCAGATATCATGTCTATAGCTTTTAAAAACTCTGATAATACTGGTTTTATATACCAACGATTACAACAAAAACAAAATGCCCCAGTTACAACTCAAAATCCTCAAAGTAGAAAAGATAGCGATATAAGAGTTGCTAGTACACAGACATTTGTATCTGGGGAAAGATTCCTATCAGACATGAAAGTACTTTTGGATAAAAATCAATACACCCTATCTCCAGAGCAAAGAGGGACTCCAGAAACCATTAGAGATAATAATATCTTTCAAAGTAGAACTGGTTTAGTTCAAAACGCACAAGCCTTAACTGCCGCTATAGCAGAGAGTACGAGTAAGAATACTAGCTCTTTAATGGATAGAATAGATGCTTTTAGAAATGCTGCTAATGCAGTTCAAAGGCAACAAAATATTGATGCTATAAACAACCCAACCTTTATAGCTGCAGCTAATGCACAAACACAAGCTTTAGCTGCTCTAAATGCTGCAGCTCAAAATGTGGATAATGCTATCAAAGCTAATCAGGCAAATGTTCAAGCCATAAATAATGCCGTCTCAAATGGAGTGGATGCCAACTTTTTCGCAGCAGGTGTTACAGCATGGGAAGATCCAATAACTGCAAAAAACACTGTGCCAGCTTCTAATGCTATGTACTCAATACTACGTGATGGTATAAAAACTGACACAAATGGCAACACGCAAAATAGTCTTGATTACAAGCTTGGAAGCAACAAAGTTTCAATAGACAAAGTTACAGATCCAAATAAAATATTTAACAGTAGTACTGCTAAGGTTACCACTCCAGGGCTTGAGGCAAGTATAGATGCTGTTAATAAAGCTATAAATCAAGGCGATCCAGCTAATGGCGTTAAAAGTCTAAAGCAAGCAGTTGCTGATGTTGCCAAAACTACTCAAAATCTTGCCACTATAAGAACAGTGATAGCTGCAGCAACTGCCTCATCTAACGCATCTTTAGCTGCAGCAAGCAAAGACGCTGCAGCTAAACGTAACAATGCTGTAACTATCTTACCTACAGCAAAAGCTGGTATAGTTGCTTTCTTTGGTAAACATCAATCTGTATCAGTAGAGTATCAATACTATTTTAGAAATACTAATCCAAACTTTACTAGTGGTGAAGTAACTCTAAACTATGCTTATTACTTTGGCGGAAAGTAGATTCTATAAATGAAAATAGGATAAGGTAGTATAAAGCAAGATAAAGCTTAAGCTAAAAGTAAAGATTAGATTCTAAAACTAGAATCTAATAAATCCTAGCAAATACTAATTTGATACTAGTCCTCTAACAAGGACTAGTATGTAACTTTAAAACAAGCATCCAGCTTTAAACAAAACTAAGCTAATCTAAAACCAAAATAAACTAAAACTAATTACTTAACTAAACTAATCCTTCATATCCCTCCAATCTAAAATAAGAGAGAGAAAGACTACCTTCTAGGTAGTCTGTAACAATCATTAAAGCTGCCTTACAGCTTTAATGCCTTCTCCAGAACGTTTGTGTTTATATTAAAACTTATGAGCTTGGCTTATACAATGCAGTATAAAACACTTATCTACTTACCACATCAACGCTAGAGTATCTCCTAGCATCAAGATGGAAGTAAAAAGCAGTATAAATGCTATCATGTGCTGGAATGAATATAACTGCGGCAATTTGTAGCTTAATATAGTCTTAATGCAGGATCGCCATGCCCTGCATTCTTACACTCCTAGCTTTAAGCCTTAGGCGTTAGGTCCAAAAGTAAGCCCTTCCTTTTAAAAACTCTAGCTTTTTTCACAGTTTAAAACTGATAGTTTAAAGTTACATTAGCACCTATCCCTACATACTCTAACACTATCCCATAGTCTGCTTTAAGGCTAGCTTTTACATAAAAGCTCTTATAACTTTTACTTAAAGCCCCTAGTAAAGATTAACCCTCACTAATGCCACTTAAAGATATAAGCAAAATTTTTAGAAATAATAAGTGTGGAAGTAGTAAGGCAGGAGGTAGTAAGTAGAAGCTAGCCTAGCTATCTAAGACATGCATAAATGTCTTTTGATGCATAAGCTAGCTAAGTGCTAAAATGCTGGTATAACAGAGCCTTTGAAGTGGGCTTCTATATAATCTTTTACACTTTGACTTTGAAGGGCAGCTTTAAGTTTTAAGATAGCAGGATTATTAACCTCATCTTTTCTAACTACTAGCCAGTTACCATAAGGTGAAGTTTTATCTTCTGCGATAACTGCATCTTGTGGTTTTAAGCCCGCTTCAAGGGCAAAGTTGCCATTTATAACAGCAGCTGTTACATCACTTAGGTTTTTAGGTAAAAGGGCAGAATCTAGAGGCTTTATAGCAAGCTTTTTAGGGTTTTCTACTATGTCATTTTCTGTAGATACTAGACTAGTTGGGTCTTTTAGCTTTATAAGACCATGGGCTTGAAGTAGTAAAAGTGCGCGCCCTTCATTACTTGGGTCATTAGGCACTGCTATGCTATCACCATCTTTTAGCTCATCTATACTCTTAATCTTCTTAGAGTAAAGCCCCATAGGCTCAACATGTATATCAGCTATAGCTACAAGCCCAAGGTTGCGCTCTTTGTTCATGACGTCAAGATACTGCTTAGTTTGGAAGAAGTTAGCATCTAGTGACTTATCACTTAGGCTGATGTTAGGAGTTACATAGTCAGTAAACTCTACTACTTGTAAGTCTACGCCCTCTTTTTTAAGCTCTGGCTTGATGAAGTTTAAAATCTCAGCGTGAGGTAAAGGTGTAGCACCAACTTTTAAAACTGTCAACTTTGTGGAATCTGTGCCTGAGGTGCTATCTTTGGCGTGATTTGTGCCTTCGCTACTGCAACCCGCAAGTATAAGCATAACTGCTGCTATGAATGCAAAACTTAGTTTTTTCATTAAATCTCCTATCTATGTTTTCTTAACCGCTTGACTATAAAGTCACCAATTGACTGTATAAGCTGAACCATTATTATAATAAGCACTACTGAATATAGCAACATCTCAGTGTTGTACTTATAGTAACCTTCTCTCATAGCCAAGTCTCCAAGCCCTCCAGCACCTAATGCACCAGCCATAGCTGAGTAACCAACTAGGTTTATAACCGTAACTACTATGGCGTTAATAAGGGCTGGCATGCTTTCAGCTATCATCATCTTAATGATAGTAAACTTACTAGCCCCTAGGCTTTTACTAGCCTCTACTAGCCCTTTATCTACCTCATCTAAAGCACTTTCAAAAAGCCTAGCTATAAAAGGCGTAGCACTTATAAAAAGTGAGATGATGGCTGCAGTGGAGCCTATACTTGTGCCTATAACTAGCCTTGAAAGAGGTATAAGCAAGATAACTAAGATGATAAAAGGAAAGGATCTAACCACATTAACTATGCTTCCTACAGTCTTATTTAAAGAGATCATAGGTATAAGGCCGCCTTTTTTAGACACACACAAAAATACACCTAGCGGTAAGCCAAAAATGACAGCTAGGACACATGAAAAAAAGACCATATAAAGTGTCTCAAAAAAGCTTTTAGCTAGTAAAAAGCCTGTCTGATTAGTAAAGATAGCCCTTAAAACTTCTATAAATATGGAATCTAAAAAACTTAAAACTGTTTGCATATCTAGTCTCTTATAACAGCACTTTCTGTAGGCTCTACATCAGTGCTTGGTGGGATTATCTTAGTGCAGCGTTGAAGGTCTATGATATAGCCTTGAAGCTTATCTTTGCCAACAAAGCTTAAAGACGTACTTAGGAATCTAAAATCTTCTTTATTTACCCTTATCTCTTGGTTATTAAAAGAGCATATTAAAGTACTACCTCTTTCAAAAGCTAACTGCATGTTTTGTACGTGGGTGTCAAACTTAGACTGCTTTATGCTATAGGCAACTATACCTGCTATGATGATTATAATCACTACTATGGCTATCACTTTGTTATACCACTTAGTGCTTTGATAGTTATTAATGATGATATATAGCAAGCCTATGGCGATAAGTGCGAGGATAATTATAAATACTAAAGTCATTGTGTCCTTTCTTAAAAGCGTGTTTTTAATGCTTTTTAAGCCTTTTGCAAGATGCTTTTTTAGCTATCTTAGTTGTGCTTTTTAATTGCACTAATTAGTCTTGACCTCTAAGCTGATTAGTTATATCACCAGCACCAAGTCCTACTATAAAGCCAGAATCTAGATTTAATATAACCTCTCCTTTTTCATTTAACACTTCTAAGATCTCACCTTTAAGTCTAACTTGTGCGGCGATAACTGGGTTATAGTCTTTAAAAACCTCTCCTAAGTCTATATCTATCTTTTTCTCACTAGCTGCCCATACAGGTAAGATTATAAGCTTGTCTGCTAGATTAAAGCAGGTCTTAAAGTCTTCTAGGTTAGCTAGTAGCCTTGAGTACTTATGAGGCTGAAATATAGCAGTGATGGGTGCTTTTTTAAAAGGCATAGAGTGTAAGTCTCTATAAAGATCTACAGAATCTAATGTAGCCCTTATCTCAGTTGGATGGTGGGCGTAGTCATCTATGATGCAAGGTCTAGTAGCACTTATAGTTTGTAAGATGTCAAAGCGCTTTTTAGTACCTCTAAACTTTTTAAGATTATATATTAGATAGTCTAAGTCTACTGGCTTATTTAGCTCTTCTAAAAAAGCAATGCTTGCTAGGAGACTAAGGGCGGCATTTAGCACGACGTGAGATCCTAGACCATAGACTGTGATATCTTTTGTGATAGTTTTAGATTCTAGACCTAAAAAGCCAGTTTTAGAATCTAGCTTCATTGTAAACTTTGTCACTGGCAAGTTTTCTTCAACCCCTGTGCTATCTAAGCCACAAAAGACATTTAGTCCTATATCCTCTTTAGGATTTAAGACAACCACTCTAGTTGAAACTAAGCCTTTATCTAAAAACTCTTTACTTACTTCATCTTCTGCGTTTAAAACTGCAACCTTAGCACTATTTATAAAATCCAAATAAGACTTTTTTAAAAGCTCATAGTTATCTTCATAACTTTCAAGGTGCTCTGCTTCTATATTGGTTACACAAGCTACTAGGGGGTTTGAGTGTAAAAAACTGCCATCACTTTCATCTGCTTCAAAGATTAACTCTTTGCTTAAGACTTCTCTAACGTTGCTATTAAACTCCTTGCTTATAGCGCCTATTAATGCACCAAAGTTAGGCAGTAAAGAAGCAAGCATGGCAGTAGTACTAGACTTGCCGTGCGCCCCACACACACTTAGGACACTTTTTTCTTGGAGAATGAAGCTTAGTGCATCTTTTCTTGAAAGCACTGGGATTTGAAGCTTTTTAGCAGCTACTATCTCGCAGTTATCTGGCTTTATAATGGCTGAGTGGATAACTAAGTCGATGTTACTTTTTATGGCATCAGGACTATGTGGGATGCTTATCTTTACGCCTTGGCTTTCAAGCATTTTTGTGATTTTATTACTAGTGATGTCACTTCCACTTATGATATGCCCTTGTGCTTTTAGGTAGATGCTAAGGGCTGAGATGCCTATACCGCCTATGCCTATAAAATGTATCCTCATATCTTGCCTTTCTTTAGTTGTTATGCCTTTGTTTAGGCTTATTTGCTTTTTATGCTATCGCAAGGATTTTCTGCGATGAAGTCATCTCTGTAGTGTTTTATGGTCTGAAGTGCTGGTTTTAGTGCTTCTACTTCTTGGGTTAAAGCTATCCTTACGTAGTCGCAGCCTTGGGCGTTCCTCCCTAGGTAGCTTCCTGGAAGCACTAAGATTCCATGTTTTTCATAAAGCCCTTGTGTAAAGCTTTCATCATTAAAAAGTAAAACTTTTTTAGAGTTAGTTATATGCACTTCATCACAGTCTTGGATTTTCAGCCAGACGTAAAATGTATAAGGTTCAACACTGCCAAAGATGTCTTTAGCTAGGGTTAGATTCTTAGCAAACTTTTCTCTTATCTCTTCATGGTAGCTAAACTCACGCCACGACACACTGCTAGCTTTTTGCAAAGGGATAGGTATGCTAGTGCCTACGTAACTTCTATAGGTTTTATACTCCTTTAATATATTAGCATCACCTGCTACAAAGCCACTTCTTAGACCGGGTGCACTTGCTAGTTTTGAAAGAGAGTTAACTACAAGGATGTTTTTAAAGTTAGTATTACCCACAGCAAGACTTGCTTCAAGCAAACTTGCCGGTTTGGAATCTAGATAGATAGAGCCATAGCACTCATCATTTATAAGTAAAAAGTCATGTTTTAAGGCTAGGTTTACCCACTCTTTTAACTCTTCTAAACTTAGTGTTTTACCAGTTGGGTTATTAGGTGAGTTTAAGATAACTAAGTCTACTTGAGAAGCGATCTTAGAATCTAGTCTTGGTGTAAAGCCATTTTTCTCACTTAGATCCATTAAATGTATACTTGCTTTTGAGGCAAGGGCTGCACCTTCATAAATCTGATAGAAAGGATTGCAAAATGCCATTAGAGGATTAGTCTTAGAAGCTAAGTAAAACTGAGGAAAGTTAAAAAGTACTTCTCTACTACCAAAAGTTGGTATCAACTCTTCTTTTTTTAGATCTATTTGGAATCTATGTTTAACAAAGGCAAGCTCGGATTCTACTAACTCAGCTATAGCTTCATTTTTAGGATAAAAGCTTATATCGCTTGCATTTTGCACTAAGGCTTCTATAGTCTTTTTTGAAGCACCAAATGCGGGCTCTCCTATACTTAGGTTTAGTACATCTTTTGGTGCCTCGCAGCCCTCTAGTAGCTTTCGTAGTAGGTCAAATGGATATGGGTTGAAACGCAAAGGCTCTCCTTAGGTGTTACTTTGTTATAAAGTGTATAAGATGTAAATTGTAATATATAATTTAGAACTTATTACATTAGCTTGGAGATACTTTTGGATTCTAGAGATGAGATAATAGAGCATTTACTAGCTAGAAAGCTAAAACGACCACTACTTATGCTTGCACCCATGGCAGGTTATAGCGACCTACCTTTTAGAAGTCTAGTTAAAAACTTTGGTGTAGATATAACAGTAAGTGAGATGGTAAGTGTTAACGCCCTAGCTTATGCTAATGCTAAAACTTTAAAGATGACAGAAGCTAGTAAGGATGAAAAACCTTTTAGCTTGCAGCTTGCAGGGCACGACTTAGAAGTGATAAAAAAAGCCCTTGATAAGGTAGAAGCCTTAAGCCACGTTGATATAGTCGACTTTAACTGTGGCTGCCCAGCCCCCAAAGTAAGCTCTCATGGTAATGGCTCAGCCCTCTTAAAAGACTTAGAATCTTTTGTAAAGATACTACGTTTTATAAGGGCTAACTCTAGCAAAAAGCTTTTTAGTGTTAAAGTAAGACTTGGCTTTGATAAAAAGATCCCGAAAGATATAGCAGAGGCTATAAATGAAAGCGGGGTTGACTTCTGTGTCGTACACGCTAGAACTAAAGTAGATGCTTATAAAAAAGATCGCATAGACTATGAAAGTGTAGCCTTGATGAAAGAAATAGTAAAAGTGCCTTTGATTGCTAATGGCGAGATAAACGCGCTAGAAGACTATAAAAACGTGATGGCTATCACAAAAGCAGATGGTGCTATGATAGGGAGGGGGGCTCTAAAAGCCCCTTGGATTTTTTACCAGATAAGAAGTGATAGCCTAGAAGTGCCAAACTTAGTGCTTAAAAGCATAGTCTTAAAGCATTTTGAAGAGATGTATAGATTCTATGGGGACTTTGGAGTTATCATGTTTAGAAAAAACCTCCACGCCTACACTAAAGGCCTTCCAAATGCAAGTGAGTATAGAGACTTTGTAAATAGGACTAAAGACTATAAGGTGTTAAAAGATTCTATAGAATCTTTTTTTGAAAATACATTAAAACTAGAAGCTTAAAAAGGTAAAAAGATGCACAAGATAGTTTTTGCATTTCTTGCAAGTCTTACTTTAGGGGGTTTAGAAGCAAAGGCCTACTTTTTACTAGGCTATGGCACTAGTTTAAGTCCTAATGGACTACAAGCTACTATACAAAATCAAATAGGCAAAGATAACATAAAAGGCGATATACAAAGTGCTAGCTACAAAGGCGCTATAGATAATATTAATGACTTTTATGTAGGCTCCCAGCTAGACTTAGATAAATGGCATATCTTTAACCTTAGAGCCCTAGTAAACTTTAGCTTTGCTAATAATGGCTACTTTCAAAACGCTACTAATAGAAAACATACAGATGGTGCTAAGACCTACACACCAGCAAGAGCCCCAGTAGTTAATAGTGATGGCAGCACGACTTTTACTCCTGAAAGCTTTGCACAAGTGCCGCTAACACCAGATTCCTTACCTAAAAATATGTTTCTTGTAAACTATGGCATAAACGTAGATGCAGGAGTAAACCTCCCTATATCTTATCTTTTAAACACCTTTCTTGCTGATAAGATTCCAAAACTCCCTCCACTTTTAATAGGCGTCTTTGGAGGGCTAGGCTTTGAGTTTAGCTCTTTAAGCGTTGGTACTTATGACCCAGGAATTTATAATAATACTAGTGTAAATAGTAGTGATAGTATCTATCTTGCAGGTGGAGGTGTGGTAGTACGCTTTGGAGGTAGCTTACGACTAGGTGAAAATCTAAGGGTTGATCTAGGAGTAAAGATGCCTTTTGCTGATATAGCAGGAGAGCGTTACTACCAATTCCCACTAGGAGAAAGTGACACTTTTAAACAGCAAATCTTAACTCAAAAGTTTTTAGTAAACCAATATCCATTCTGGCAAATGAGTATTAATGCACTTTTCTAGTCCTAGTCTAAAAAAACAAAGCTTTTTTAAAAGCCTACTTAGAATCTGCTTTTTAACAGTCATCTTTTTGCTAGCACTTAGTGCATTTACAGCTGTATTTGCTAGTGAGTATGAAGCCAATGGACATGAAGGCCATGACCATGGAAGCCCTTCTATAATGCTAGATGATAAGCCCACAGTACAGCCTATAAAGATAACTAAAGACTTAGAGCCACCTTCTAACTTTAAAGATGGCGGCTTAGTAGATGACACCCGTGCTAAGCTTTATACTAAGTGGCAAACCTCCATTGCACTTATCCAAAAAGCAAAACATGACAAAGCTAAGTACTTCCCTTATGCTAATCCAAACGCACCAAAAGGTGGCACTTTAAGAAGCTATGGTCTTGGTGGCTTTGATAGTTTGAATATGTTTGTTTTAAAAGGTAATGGTGCTTCAGGTCTTAATCTTATCTATGAGACACTTATGACCCAAAGCTTAGATGAGCCCTATGCCATCTACCCACTTATAGCCAAAGAAGTAAGTGTAGCTAAGGATAACTCAGGGGTTAGATTTAAGCTTGATCCTAGTGCTAAGTTTAGCGATGGTGTGCCTATAACTAGTGAAGATGTAAAGTTTAGCTTTTATACTTTGATAGATAAAGGAAGCCCAGCTTATGCAAGATACTATGCGGGCATAGAAAAAGTAGTCATCATCAATAAGTATGAAGTTGAGTTTCTTTTTAGAACTACTCAAAACATAGAACTACCACTTATAACTACCACCTTACCCATACTACCAGAGCACTACTATATGAAAGATGGGAAAAATACTTTTGGAGATAGCAACCTAACTATGCCTCTAGGCAGTGGTCCTTACATACTTAAAAGTTATAGCTTAAACAAAAAGCTAGTCTATGAGAAAAACCCTAACTACTGGAGTGGTAACCTTCCTATAAACAAAGGCTCTTATAACTTTAAGTATATAGTTTATGACTACTACAAAGATGACGGTATAGCCTTGCAGGGCTTTTTAAGTGGGGGCTATGACTACAGAGTGGAATCTAGTGCAAAAAACTGGGCACTAGGCTATAAGGGTAAGAGCTTAAATCAAAAAAAGTTTAAGATGCTTGAGATTAGACACTCTTTAGGTGCTAGTATGCAAGGCTTTTATATGAACACTAGAAGAGCTTTGCTAAGTGATATAGTTTTAAGAAAAGCACTTACTTTGGCCTTTGACTTTAAGTGGAGCAATGAGAATCTTTTCTTCTCTCAGTACGTTAGGACAAAAAGCTACTTTGAAAATAGCATCTACTCAAGCCATGCTACATCCACCCTTCCAACTGGCGAGGAACTAAAGCTTTTAATGCCTTATAGTTCAGAGTTACCTAAAGGCTTTTTTGACCACGAGGTAGTCTTAAGTCTAAAAGATAGGCGAACTAGTCTAATGGCTGCCCAAAAGATGCTTCATGATGTAGGCTATAAGGTTAAAGATGACCAGCTTTATACGCCAAAAGGGCAAAAAGTAGAACTAACTATGCTTTTAGATAGCGAGCTTTTTACGCGCGTAGTTTTGCCTTACGCTAAGAATCTTAAAGCACTTGGTATCAAGCTAAGTGTTAGGGTAGTAGATGAAGCCCAGTATCAAAATATGCTTAACTCTTTTGACTATGACATGATAGTCTCTAATATCTGGCAAAGCCCCTATCCCGGGAGTGAGCAAAGCTACTACTTTGGAAGTGAAAGTGCTGATATCAAGGGATCTTCAAACTACTCAGGCATAAAAGATAAAGTAGTTGATGCTTTAATAAAAAAGCTTAATGAGACTAGTGATCAAGACTTACGCATAGCTATTATAAGGGCTATGGATAGAGTTTTGATGTGGGGGTACTACGTCGTGCCACACTATTATGGGCCATTTTTTAGGATAGCTATATCTAATAATATAAAGACGCCAAAAGTCTTTCCAAAGTACGGTGTAAGCCCTTATCTTTGGTGGAGTGCTAACCCTAAAGAAAAGTATGAAGAGCCTTACTATGAAGATACGCAAGATAAGAGGTAGCAGATGAAAAAGATAACTTATACGCTTTTAGCAAGCCTTACTTTTTTAAGTGTGCTGCAAGCACAAAACTTAGATGCTAAGCAAGATTTAAGTGGCACACAGGACTTAAGTGCTTTAAGCACAC
Organism: Helicobacter sp. 11S02629-2; assembly: GCF_002272875.1. Taxonomy (GTDB): domain Bacteria; phylum Campylobacterota; class Campylobacteria; order Campylobacterales; family Helicobacteraceae; genus Helicobacter_I. The sequence continues at coordinate 3,022 of NZ_MLAN01000020.1, read as the reverse complement.
AGGACTTAAGCACTACTACAAAAGCCACAAAAGACCTTCAAAGCCCCTCTGCAGCAGGCACTAAAACAAAGTCTTCAAAAAGCAAAGATTCTATATATGACTATTGGCAAGTGGCTGCTAACTTTGCCAAAGAGAGAGATAACTTTAAACACGACATCTACATAGATACAACTTATAACTTTGTCAAGTCTAGATCAAGTCTTTCTCTTTTTGGGCTTGATGCAGGATATATGCATAGAGTTAGAAAAGATGTGCTTGTAAGTGGTGGTCTTATGTACCTAAGCACAAAGCTTGCAAGCTTTCCTACTACTTGCAAGGATGCCCTTTGTGATGTCTTAGGCTTTCAAAAGATGGCAGCACAAAGTGCTAGGGATAACACCTTTAACCTTTCTTCATTTGGCTTTAATATAGGTGCACTTTATAACATAAAAGGCTTTAATCTTAGTGCTTATATAGCCTATCTTGGCTCACTTGCTAGCGACTTTGGTAGCACTCACGCTAAAGATTCTTATACTTTTAATCTCTCCTCAAGCTATGACTATTACTTTTATAACTTTAGCTTTAAGCCCTATCTTAGTTTAGATTCCATGCTTTTTAGTAGCTATGATGAAACCAGCCTTAAGCTTAATAACATAGCTTTGATGTTTGATGTAGGACTTAAGGGGGCTTATACTTATAAGGACACTTCCTACTTTGCCAACCTCTCATATAATGGCATCTATAACGCCTATGGGGAGAACTTAGACCTAGTCTTTAAGGGCACTTCTTATATCACAGATAGGCTTTATAACACGCCTGCTATCTTGCCTTTAGTTTATACTTATAATGACTTCTTAAGCCTTGAGCTAGGGGCTTTAAGCAAAAGTTATAAAAGCTTTTATGTAAAAGCTAGCCTTAAAGCAGACTATGGGATAGTGCTAGAGTACGTAGGGATAGGTGCTAATGTAACTTTAAACTATCAGTTTTAAACTGTGAAGAAAGCTAGAGTTTTTAAGAGGAAGTACTTACTTTTAGACCTAACATCTAAGGCTTAAAGCTAGGAGTTAGCATAACTCAGGGCATAGCGATCCTGCATTAAGATTCCATAGATAGCAAATACTGTGGTGATTAAAGACTACCTTAAAGATAGTCTTTTATTTTTATTTTAGGTTTGTTTTAGCTTGTTTTGTTTTAAAGATAAATACTAGTCCTTGTTAGAGGACTAGTTTTAAATTAGTATTTGCTAGGGTTTTTTAGATTCTTAAAGTTTTAGAATCTAATCTTTACTTTTAGCTTAAACTTTATCCTACCTTACTTAGATTCTATTTTTATTTATAGAATCTATTTCTTTCCAAGTTACTAGGATTTTTTAGATTCTATTTTCTAACTTAGAATCTACTTCTACTCATAACTTCCTACTTCCCACCAAAGTAATAAGCATAGTTTAGAGTTACTTCACCACTAGTAAAGTTTGGATTAGTATTTCTAAAGTAGTATTGATACTCAACTGATACAGATTGATGTTTACCAAAGAAAGCAACTATACCAGCTTTAGCAGTAGGTAAGATTGTAGGGGCTTTGTTGCGTTTAGAGGCATTGTTGGCTGCAGCACCGACTACTTTGTTTTGACCGATAGCAACAGCAAGTACTGCGTTTGCCACTTTCTTATTAGCTGCTTCGACATTTGCCACCGCTTGTTTTAACGTTAGTATAGCTCTCCCTGTAGTTGCATCTTTGAGCTCGGTAGAACTCTGCTTGGTATAAGTATCAGAAGTTGAATTACCATCTTTTAGTGTATTAACAACAGTACTAACGCTAGTAACTTTACCATCACTATCCCCATTTACAATATTAGATATATTTTGAGCACTGTCTTGTAAGGCATTGGAGGTTGCAATCAATGATTTTAGCCCTATAGTTCCATTTGTTCCATTTACTAAAGACTGCGCATTAGTTGCCAATCTAGAGCCACTAGAGTTTATATTAGTGGTAGTATTAAGAGCGCTCCAGCCATCTTCACTAACATTGAAAGCTGCACTATATTGGATTTTCCCATTAGCACTTCTCACAATAGAATTTGTTCTTGCAGTATTGATTGCTGCTAATTGGGCTACATTACTTTGAACGGCAGTCTGAAGTGCTGTGAGCGTATTTCTAAGATCGCTTAATGCTTCTTGCTGTTGATTTCTGGCTGCAAGTACAGTTGGATCTTGAGATAAAGAGCCCAAGCTAGAACTTACATTCACCCTAGCTTGATCTACTTGGTTAATTAATTGAGATAGCTCGGCAGAAGCATTATTGATAGAGTTATTTGGTGTATTTCCATTTGTACCAGATAGCAGAGTATTATTACCATTTACTATACTATTTAGGCTTGTTCCTAAAGCTGAAAGAGTTAGATTACTTGGAGCATTAACAGTAAGATTTGTTAAAGTTGAGTTTAAACCTAAATTATACAAATTAAGTGCATCATCAGCCTTGTTTTGAAGTTGTAGCATATTTGCTTGCCCAACAGCAAAAGTACTTGCATTGTTTGATGTAGAAGTTAATTTGTAAAACTTTATTGCATTATTTAAATTAACATCAGCGCTCCTTAAATTACTAGCTTCCACATCACTCAATCTTGCATTATTTGTACTTATAATTCCAAGCTTATCTACTAGACTATCCAGCTGTTGCATGGCTTTATCAAGTGTGTTTGAAGTGGAAATTAATGTTGGATTATTAAGTGCAAAAGCTGCCACATTTAGCCCCGTAGCCCCTGCCAAAACTGCACTACTTGCAGCAGAAGATGAGTTCATAAAACTGCCATTTTCATCAAGAGTTACTTTTAAGTAAGAGTTAAGATAAAGATAAGATCAATTTAAGGATTAAAAGTAAAAAGCTAATATGAAAGTTAAGGTAAAAGGTAAAAGGTAAAACATAAAACATAAAACATAAAACATAAAACATAAAACATAAAACATAAAACATAAAAGATGAAAGATGAAACATGAAACATGAAATATGAAACTAAAAGTTAAAAAACAAAGATAAAGTTAAA
>NZ_MLAN01000001.1 GCF_002272875.1 Helicobacter sp. 11S02629-2 | reverse complement strand
CTAATACTAATATCTTAGTTCAATCAATTAATGACATGGCTGAATCTATAAAAGAACAAGCTAATGGTATAACTCAGATAAATGATGCTATATCTTTACTAGAGCAATCTACTCAAGGTAATGTAAACATAGCAGATGATGCTTCTAAGATTTCTAACTCTGTAACTCATATAGCAGATGAGATAATGAATGATGCTAATAGGAAGAGGATATAAGTTTAGATTCTTTTCTTGTAGGGGGGATTATAAATATATAGATTTATGGAATCTAGGTTTTTATTATCGCTATGCTTGTTGCTTAGCTTGCATGATTTAAACTTTTCATCTTTAAAGCCTAAAGTAAGCTAGTTTGCAAACTTAGTGCTTTACATAACTTATATCAAAGATAAAGTTTTTATTTTTATAGGCTAGATATTTAAGTGATTGATGCTTTTAGATGTTTACATGGTATATTGTTTTTTGAAAATAAAAAAGCATTAAAAAGGTCAAAGATGCTAAATGAAGAACAACTTGCCGCAGTAAACGCTCCACTTGGACACAACCTTATAATAGCGAGTGCAGGCACTGGCAAAACTTCAACTATAGTTAATCGCATAAAACACCTTCTAAGTCTTGGCATACCTCCAAGTAAGATTTTACTTCTTACTTTTACCAACAAAGCTTCAAAAGAGATGATAGCCCGCTTAGAAAAGCTAACCTCTAAAGAGATATCTCAAAGTATAAACGCAGGGACCTTTCACGGCGTGGCTTATAAGTATCTAAAAGAGACAAGGCATATAAGTCTTAAAACCCCACGCGAGCTTAAGATGCTTTTTAAAAGCATCTATGATAAGTACTTGCTTAATAACAAAGAAGCCTATGGCTATCAGTACTTATATGATGCTTATAGTCTTTATATAAACTCTAGTTTCAAAAAGAGCTTCACAGACTTTTTGGAATCTAAAAATGACACTGGTGGTGAAGAGTTTTCTGGTATCTATGAAAGACTATTTTTAGAGTTTAATGCTTTAAAGCAAAGCTATAACTATGCTGATTATAATGATTTACTACTTCTTTATAGAGAAGAAGTACTTAGCAAAAGGCTTAATAACGAAGTGCTTTATACTGAGGTTTTATGCGATGAGTATCAAGACACTAATCCTTTGCAGTACTCTATACTAAGAGCCCTAAGCCCAGAAAGTCTTTTTTGCGTTGGAGACTATGATCAAAGTATCTATGGGTTTAATGGTGCAGATATACAAATCATTACAGACTTTACTAAAGACTTTAGCGATGCTAGGGTTTACTCACTAAATAAAAACTATAGAAGCAGCAGTCACATCTTAGAGCTAGCAAACACAGTAATAGAGCATAATCCAAGAATTTATCCCAAAAAGCTAGAAGTCATAAAACAAGGTGAGTTTACAAAGCCAAAACTGCTAGCTTATGAAGATCTTTATGAGCAATATAATGCCATCTCAAAAATCATAGCTAATGCTAAGATGCCTCATAGTGACATAGCCATTATCTATAGAAACAATGCCAGTGCTGATGGACTGCAAGCTTGTCTTAGGGCTATGGGCGTAGCTAGTAAGCGTAGGGGCAGTACGTCTTTTTTTGATTCCAAAGAGATAGGGCTTTGTTTAAATATATGTGCGATCTTGGCTAATCCAAAAGATGTTATGAGCTTTTTACATGTACTAGATATCAGCAAGGCTATAAGTTCTAATGTCGCTAAAGACATTTTTGATGCCCTTTTAAAACTAGGAGGTGGTGATGTTATAAAAGGCTTACTTACTCCAGCTAGTGATATAAAGCCTTATAACACAACTTCGCTTTTTGAAGAAGTTAAGATTAATCATGCAAGCTTAGATAAAAGCTTTAGTAATCATCCAGTTTTAAGTCACCCAAGGCTAACAACAGAAGGCGCACTAAGTCTTCAAAATCTTTATCTTCTTTTTAGAGGTTTTACTAACTTTAGAGAGTTGAAGTATGCACTAGGTTATATCTATAACTCTAACTTCGTAAAAGACTATATAGACTTTTTAACTACGTCTAGGGCTAGGCAAAAAGATGGCAGCATAAGTGAAAGCTTGAAGGCTGAGAGTTTAAATAGGATAAAAGTAAAGTTTGATTTATTACAACACTTAAGTGCTAACTATAAAGATATGAAGACTTTTTTAAACGCCCTTACTATGGAAAGTGCTGAAGCTGCTGAAGGCAAAGGCGTTAATCTTTTATCTGTGCATGCAAGCAAGGGCTTAGAGTTTGAGTGTGTATTTGTCATAGACCTTATGCAGGGGCGTTTTCCTAACCTTAAGCTTATGGCAAAAAGTGGCTCTTTAGAAGAAGAAAGAAGACTTTTTTACGTGGCTACAACTAGGGCGAAATCAAAACTCATACTAAGCTATGCCAAGTTTGATAGATATAAGAATATAGACTATAAGCCTTCTATCTTTTTGAAAGAAGCTAAGCTTATAGTAGAAAAAAGCTTGACTACATAGGATAGGGATGTTTACTAAAAAAGAAAGAAAAAAAGCAAAGAGTGCAAGCACAAAGCAAGAAAGGAATCTACTAAATCAAAAAAAGAAGCAAAAAGCTTCTAGGCAAAAAAGAAAAAAGCACATTAGAAAACAAAGTCAAATAGCTAGGGTTTCTATAGACCTAAGTAATATTAATCCCAGTGCTATAAAAGCTTTTATCTATGCTGTATCAAAAAGCCAAGTTAACCGCAACAAAGAAGCCTTAAGCATAGCCTCTAAGCTAAACTCTAAGTTTTCTTGCTTTGATATAAGGAGTGATACGATCTCTTTAAAGTCTGGGTTTTCTTTTGTAAGAGTTTATAAAGATAGTAGTGGAGATATGCAGGCTTTTAGTATAGGCAAGGCTAAGAGAGTGCGAATGAGGGGTGAAGTAGGCGGTAAGGATGGAGATGTATTTCTTTGTGTTAGCTTAAAAAGCAGACCTGTGTTTTTGGCTAAGGTATATAGCTTTTTAAAACTAGGGCTTTTTACTAGGGTAGATTCTAAAGACCCTATGTTTAAAGGAATGCCAAAAGATGACTTAGCTTCAAAAGTAGGCGCATCGATGCTAGGCAAAAAGATCCCACTTTTTTTAAGGCTTAATGAAGACTTACCACTTATTGCAAGCTATAAGAATACAAGCACTTTAAAGACTGACACTCTAGTAGTTTTAAGCAAGGCTAATAACATCTTAGAAGCACTTGGAAGCTTGGAAGATGAAGACACAGACTGCCTTTTTGCTATGTCACTTTTTGATCTTTATCATCCTAAGTTTGATGCTAGCAGTGTTTTTAATGTGCATGAGTTACAAGACGCTAAGGCTAGATATAAGGCAAGTGCTTTTAGTAAAGAGGCTTTAAAAGAAGCAGATTCTATGGCTAAAAGCCTAGCTTGCAAAGAGGGCTTAAGCCTAGCTAGATTTAGCAAGCTTTATCTTAAAAAACCACTTGACTTAAAGCAAAGATATGACTTAAGGACCTTGCCATTTTGTAGTATAGACCCACTTGGGGCTAAAGATGTAGATGATGCGTTTTACTATGATGCTAAACATGCAACACTTTATGTGGCGATAGCTGATGTGAGTGAGTTTGTGCCTAACTTTTCTAAGCTTTATGATGAGGCAAAAACTAAGGGCTTTAGCATGTACTTTGGTGATGAGGTCTTTCCTATGCTGCCGCAAGTTTTAAGCAGTGAGGCTTGTAGCCTTCACTCAGGGGTTGATAGACTAGCTTTTGTCTGGGAGATAAGGCTTAATAAAAGGACTTTGAAGATTTTAGATTCTAGGCTTTTTAAAGCAGTTATTAGATCAAAGCTAAAGACTGATTATGATAGTGTTTTTGACGTGCTAAGTTTTAGTCCTTTAAGCGCTAAACTTACTAAAAAAGGCAGGTTTAAGCCTAAAAAGATAGTAAGTATAAAAGTTAGGGAATCTAAACTTTTAAACTCACAAAGCTTTAGCTCTATAAAAGACTTTCAAGCTTTAAGTGTAAAGCTTAGGAAAAAGCGTCTAAAAACTGGCTTTAACTTTGATCTTCATGGCAAAAATTTTAGCTATCACATGATAGAAGAAGCCATGCTTTTGGCTAATATTGAAGCTGCGAAGCTTTTAGCCAAGCTTCCTAATGCTATCTTTAGAACTCATAACGTAATGGAATCTAAAAAGTTAAAAGTTTTAGAAAAAGACTTGCAGCTTTTAGGCCTTAAAAAGACTAATAGCAGCGATACCTTAAAGATGTTAAAAAGCTTTCAAGAAGAGGCTTTAGACAAAGGGCTTGGCGATCTTGTAGATACGCTAATAATCCGCTCCATGCCGCGTGCTATCTATGATGTGGCTTTAAGACCTCACTTTGCCTTAGGCTTTCTTGCTTATACTCACTTTACCTCGCCTATAAGGCGTTTTAGCGACTTACTTGTGCATAAGATTCTAAGTAGCTATATTTATGATGATGGCATCATGGGATCAGTTTTTGCCAAAACTGAGATCTTAAGCACGCTAGAGTTTTTAAATATGCAAAACTACACTATAAAGCTAGCAAGTAGGGAGTTTACTAACATAAAGCTTGCTAGGAAGGCTAGGGCTTTGCTTGGTAGTCAAAGTGAGCTAGATTCTATGTTTGCTAACTTAGAAGTCTTAAAAGAAAGGCTTAAAGCACTAGAAGTAAAGGCGTGTGAAGAAGAAGCAGGGGAGGAGACTTTAAAAGCAGAGTTAGAAAAAGTGCACTTAAAGTTAGAAAAACTAAAAACTAAGATAAAACTTACAAAAGTAAAGCTTAAAGATGTTAATAACTTAGAGTTAGATGTCATAGTCTTAGAAAAACTAAACTTAGAAAAGCTACCTTCAAGTCTTTTGGAGTTGCAAGAAAAGAGCTTAGAAGCGTTAGAGCCAAAGGACTTAGCTAGCCTAAAAGACTTTAAAGCCTATAAAACTTACTGTAAAGATGGGGAGTTAAAAGATGCAAATATTACACTCTTTAGTCAAGATGACTTAGAGTTTTTTAGCACTTATAAAGCAAGAGTTATAGAATCTAATATCTTTACGAGGGAGATAAAAGCCTATCTTGTGTCAAATCCTTAAGCAAGGAAGAGTTGGCATAGGGGAAGAGTTGGCTAAAAGATGCTTTTAGTATAAAGGTTTGCAAGCAAGCTTTTGTGATAAAGCTTTATGATTTATACTTTTTTACTCACATAAAGCTTATATAATTTTTTAAAAAACTTTTTCTTTAACTCTTTTTTATAACTTTAGGAAGCGTTATACCGCTTTGGTTTTGATACTTACCTAGCTTATCTTTATAGCTTTGTAAGCACTCTTCATCTCCTTGGAGGAAAAGGACTTGTGCTATGCCTTCATTAGCATAGATTTTAGCTGGGAGTGGGGTTGTGTTACTTATCTCTATAGTTATATTACCTACAAACTCTGGTTCAAAAGGTGTTACATTAACTATGATTCCACATCTTGCATAAGTGCTTTTTCCTAAGCAGATACAAAGCACATCACGAGGGACTTTAAAAACTTCTATAGTGTCAGCTAGGGCAAAGGAGTTAGGAGGGATGATGCAGTAGCCATCTTTTGCTTTTATGTCAATGATAGAATCTTGTGAGAAGTTTTTAGGGTCTATTAGAGCGTGGTTTAAGTTAGTAAAGACTTTAAAGTCACTTCCCACTCTTACATCATAACCATAGCTACTTAGTCCATAGCTTACAACTCCCTTTGAAGTCTGCTCTACAAAGGGGCTTATCATATCTTTTTCTAAGCACATTTGTTTTATCCAGCCATCACTTTTAAGTCCCACGAACATGTCCTTTTTTATAAATATGCTATTATCATATCACAAATCATTATCCTAAAATCACAAAAGGACAACCACTATGAATGTAGAAGACATAAAAGAAATCATGGAGCTTTTTAGTAGCTCTGAAGCAAGCACTCTTAAGATTAAAGAAGGAGGCTTTTCTTTGACACTACAAAAAGGCACTAAGGAGAGGGCTTTGAGGGTTGCTAGCAGTCCTGTATCTAATGAAGTTGTATTACAAGCTGAGATGGAATCTCCAAGGATGGCTACTCCTACTTCACTTGAAGTCTCACAAATGCCTGCTAGCAAGGCAGTAAGTGCAGACTATATAACTTCACCTATGGTTGGTACATTTTACAAGTCTCCAAGTCCGGGTGCTGATCCTTATATAAGTGTGGGAGATATCATTAAAAAGGGCACTGTTATAGGTATAGTTGAAGCTATGAAGATTATGAATGAGATAGAAGCAGAGTTTGACTGTAAAGTCTTAAGCATAGAAGTAGGTGATGCTCAGCCAGTTGAGTATGGCTCAAAGTTAGTGATGGTGGAGAAAGTATGAGTAAAAAACATGATGATGAGAAGAAGTTAGTCGAAAAACGCCCTAAAGTAGAGAAAAAACATCTCCAAAGAATCTTAATAGCAAATAGAGGTGAGATAGCCCTTCGCGCTATAAGAACTATACAAGAGATGGGCAAGCAAGCAATAGCTATACATTCAATTGCTGATAGCAACTTACATTATTTAGATGTAGCTGATGCTAAAGTGTGTGTTGGTGGGGCAAAGTCAAGTGAGAGTTATCTTAATATATCTGCAATTATGAGTGCAGTTGACCTATTTGAAGCTGATGCTATATTCCCGGGTTATGGCTTTTTAAGTGAGAATCAAAAGTTTGTAGAGATCTGTTCTCACCATGGAGTTGAGTTTATAGGCCCTAGTAAAGAAGTTATGGAGCTTATGAGTGATAAGTCCAAGGCAAAAGAATGCATGAAAAAAGCTGGAGTGCCAGTCATAGAAGGAAGTGAAGGCAAGCTTAAAAACTACGAAGAAGCCCAGATAGTAGCTGATAAGATAGGCTATCCAGTCATCATCAAAGCAGCAGCTGGTGGAGGCGGACGTGGTATGCGTGTGGTTGAGGATAAAAGCTTACTTAAAAACCTTTACTTAGCTGCTGAATCTGAAGCACTTAGTGCCTTTGGTGATGGGTCAATATATATGGAAAAGTTTATAAGCCGTCCAAAGCATATAGAAGTACAAATCATGGCTGATAAACATGGTAATGTGATACATGTAGGTGAGAGGGACTGCTCTTTACAAAGACGCCAACAAAAGCTTATAGAAGAAACGCCTGCTGTAGTTTTAAGCGATGAGGTAAGAGAAAAGCTTTTAAAAACTGCAGTAAATGCAGCAAAGTATATAAACTACGTGGGTGCTGGGACTTTTGAGTTCTTATTAGATTCTAATAATAAAGACTTTTACTTTATGGAGATGAACACACGTCTCCAAGTAGAACACACTGTAAGTGAGATGGTAAGCGGGCTTGACTTAGTAGAGTGGATGATACGTATAGCTGAGGGTGAAAAGCTGCCAAGCCAAGAAAGCATCAACCTAAAAGGTCATAGTATAGAGTGTAGGATAACAGCTGAAGACCCTGAGAAGTTTTACCCAAGTCCGGGCAAGATTGAAAGCTTTATAGCACCCGGTGGGATGAATGTAAGACTAGATACCCACGTTTATGCAGGCTATGATGTGCCTATGTTTTATGATTCCATGATAGGGAAGCTTATAGTTTGGGGTAAAGATAGGCAAAGTGCTATAGCTAGGATGAGACGTTGTTTGAATGAGTTTAGTATAACTGGTATAAAAACTACTATACCTTTTCACCTAAAAATGATGGATAATGCAGACTTTAAACATAGCCGTATAGATACTAAGTATCTAGAAAGCTAGATGAGATATTAAGGTTATAGAATCTAGATTCTATAGCTTTATAGACTTTAGTTTGAAACCCTCCAAATCATTACTTCCACTAGCCTTTAACTTCCTCTTATTTTCATCAATCCTTTCTTTTTAGCAAGGCTAAATACTTAAACTAAAAAGTTTCTTAATGTTACTTAATATATGTTTTATATGCTTCAAAAGGTAAGCTTTTCATTAAAATACTTTAAGTTTCTAGAAAAAATCTATATACTAAAACCATATCGCAACATTATCAAAGGGGTATTTATGCAAAAAAGACACGTTTGGTCTAGTAGTCTTACTTATATTTTAACAACTGCTGGGGCGACTATAGGCTTTGGAGCTACTTGGCGCTTTCCCTATCTAGTAGGGCAAAATGGAGGAGGGGCTTACGTAATAACTTTCATTATAGCCATGCTTATAGTTGGTATACCTATGATACTAGTTGAAAACGTCATAGGGAGGAGGGCACATAAAAACTCACTTGATGCCTATGATGGTTATGGGTCTAAGTTTTGGAAGATAGTTGGAATCTTAGGACTTATAGGCTGCTTTGGCATCATTGGCTACTACATGGTTTTAGGAGGCTGGGTTATAACCTATATAGTAAATATTTTTACAGGTGCACTTAACCTAGCAGCCCCTATAACCAAAGAGATGACTAGTACTTTTTATAACATCAATATAGAGCATTCCCCTTGGATGATAAGCCTTTATACGATTATTTTTATACTTATAAACTGGTTTATATTGGCTAAGGGGCTAAGTGATGGCGTTGAGAGGGCTATGAAGTTTTTGATGCCTTTGCTTTTTATCTGCTTAATTGCCATTGTGATAAGAAATGTAACTTTACCCGGTGCGAGTGAAGGTATAAAGTTTTATCTAAAACCAGATTTTAGTAAGATAACTCCTACGCTTTTTATAGCCGTTTTAGGACAAGTCTTTTTTGCTTTGTCTTTGGGCTTTGGAGTTATGATAACTCTATCTTCATATCTAAGCAAAAGTGAAAACCTCTTAAAAACTTCAGTCATAACTGGCATCATAAACACAGTAGTAGCCTTACTTGCTGGCTTTATGATCTTTCCTTCACTTTTTAGCTTTGGTTTAGCACCAGATTCTGGTCCTAAGCTAGTTTTTGAAGTACTGCCTATAGTTTTTTCTCATATGCACTTTGGAAGTGTTGTAGCGATATTTTTCTTCTTACTTTTAATAGTTGCTGCCCTTACTACTTCTATCACACTTTATGAAGTCTTAGTAACTGTAGTAAGTGAAAAGCTTAAGATGACTAGAAAGAAGGCATCAACTATAGTCTTAGTTGTCTTTTTTATCCTTGGTAACATCCCTTGTATACTAGCTTATGGGCCATGGGCTAGTGTTAGAATCTTAGGCTTTAATATATTTGATGCCTTTGATTATATAAGTGGAAATATCTTTTTTGTAGTGACTGCTTTTGGAAGTGCTATCTTTGTAGGATGGGTTATGAAGAGTGTTGCTAAAGAAGAGCTTTCAAATGGGCTAAATGGCAGGTATAAGTGGATAGTTAATATATGGTATCACTATGTGAAGTTCATCATCCCTATCATTATATTTATAATCTTTATCTTTGGGATAAAAGACCTCTTTTGACTATAGTACTTTTTGTAGCTAGCCTTGAAGGCTAATTTTGTGTTTTTATTACATAAAGTTTTGTGATGATATTTTATTTTAGTAACGTTTATTTAGTCTTTGGTTATATTTATTTTTACAAAAATGACGCTTTTTGCTTTATTTAATAAATATTTAACTTTGCTTTACTTTTCCTAACATTTTACTCCTACAATGTAGTTTAGGTGCAGCAATATTAAGATATATTTTTTGTAATTTTTGATAAAGTTAGTAACACTGTTTTTAACCCCCATTACAAAAGGAGACGCCATGATATCTCTAGGTTCACCAGAAGATAACAGCTTAGATAAGGAAGAAAAGATTAGCAATCATCCTAAGATGAGTTCAGCTGAGGAGACAAAGCTTTTTAAGAAGATGCAAAAAAGGCTTAACAACCTAGCTAAGCTTAATCCATATTATAAGGATGAAGATTCTAAAGATGTGGCTGAGGTTTTAGAAAGGAGTGGTTTTTCAAGGCGTGATTTTATGAAATGGGCAGCTGTTATGACAGCGGCAATTGGCCTGCCTGCAAGCTTTGCGCCACTTACTTTAAAGGCTGCTGAGCTTGCTAATAGGGTGCCAGTTATATGGCTACATATGGCTGAGTGTACAGGCTGTAGTGAAAGCTTGCTTAGGACTGAAGACCCGGGCATTGATTCTATAATCTTTGATCTTATCAGCCTTGAGTATCATGAGACTGTTATGGCTGCTGCTGGGCATCAAGCTGAAAAAAGCTTGCATGATGCTATGAAAAACTACTATGGCAGATATGTGCTGATGGTAGAAGGTGGTATACCAAAAGATGAGTACTTTTTAACTATAGGAGCACAAGGTAGGACAGGGGCACAAGAAGCCAGAGAGGCTGCAAAAGGCGCAGCAGCTATACTTGCTATAGGTACTTGTTCTAGCTTTGGTGGTGTTCAAGCGGCAAATCCTAACCCGACTAATGCCCAACCACTAAGTAAGATGATAGATAAGCCAGTTATAAACGTACCAGGTTGCCCACCAAGTGAGAAAAATATAGTTGGGAATCTAATCAACTATATACTACTTGGAAGCCTTCCAGCCCTTGATAGTTTTAATAGACCAAAGTGGGCTTATCAGCACAGAATCCACGATCTTTGCGAAAGACGCGGGCACTTTGATGCAGGTGAGTTTGTAGAGCACTTTGGCGATGAAAATGCTAAAAATGGTTTTTGTCTATATAAAGTAGGCTGCAAAGGACCTTATACATTTAATAACTGTTCAAAACTTAGATTTAACTCTCATACTAACTGGCCTGTAGGTGCAGGACATGGCTGTATAGGCTGTAGTGAACCAGACTTTTGGGATACTATGAGCCCTTTTGAAGAGCCTCTAGGCAATAGGCTTTATAGCACAGCTTATGCTGGTTTTGGTGCCGATAAAACTGCAGATACTGCGGGCATTGTACTTTTAGCTATAACTGTTATAGGTATAGCAGCCCATGCCGTAGCTTCTAGTGTGACTAAATCAAAATAGATTCTAAAAAAGGAAGATAGGAATGACAAAAAAGATAGTAGTAGACCCAATAACTAGAATCGAAGGTCACTTAAGGATAGAAGTAGTAGTAGATGATAATAATGTAATAACTGATGCATATTCAAGTTCTACTTTGTGGAGAGGTATAGAAGTTATACTTAAAGGAAGAGACCCGCGTGATGCGGGGTTTTTAGCTGGAAGGATATGTGGCGTTTGTACTTACTCTCACTATAGAGCAGGTATCATGGCTGTAGAAGACGCCCTTGGCATAGTCCCACCTTATAATGCACAGCTTATAAGATCTTTGATGGATCAAGCACTTTTCTTGCACGATCACGCAGTGCATTTTTATACACTTCATGGGCTAGATTGGTGTGATGTAGTATCTGCTTTAAGTGCTTCTCCTGCAAAAGCTGCAAAGCTAGCCTTTGCTTATACTGATAACCCAATAGCAGCAGGTGAAGATGAGCTTCGTGCTGTGCAAAACAGAGTAAAAGACTTTGTGTCTAAAGGAGCACTTGGGCCGTTTAATAATGGCTACTGGGGGCATCCTACTTATAGATTTAGCCCAGAGCAAAACCTCATAGTACTTTCTCACTACCTAAAACTACTTGAGATTCAAAGAGAAGCCGCTAAGATGATGGCCATCTTTGGTGGTAAGCAGCCTCACCCTCAAAGCCTAACAGTAGGTGGTATCACTTCAGTTATGGACGTATTAGACCCAAGTCGTTTGGCTGAGTATAAGTTCAAGTTTGATAAAGTCGCTGACTTTGTTAATAGGGCTTATTACCCAGACTTAATCATGGCAGGGCAAGTTTATGTAAATGAGCCAAGTGCGACTGCGGGATGTAACTTATTAAACTTTATGAGTTCAAAAGAGATAAGGTTAAATCGCAAAGACTTCTTGCTAACAAGTGGCATAGTTTTAAATGGCGACTTAAGCAAGCTTCATCCTATAAATGAAGACCTTATAAAAGAAGAAGTCACTAACTCATGGTATAAGTATGAAAATACAAATGAGATAGCCTTGCAGCCTTATGATGGGCAAACTAACCCTAACTATACTGGCTTTGTAGATGGGGAAAGTATAGGACTTAGTGGTAAAAATGAGCCTACTAAGCTACTTAAAACTAACGAAAAGTACAGCTGGATCAAGTCTCCAAGATATGATTCTATGCCTATGGAAGTTGGTCCACTTGCTTCTTTAGTAGTAGCACTTGCTGCAAAAGATGAAAGGACAGAAGCCATAGCTACTGACTTCTTGAAAAAGACTGGCTTGCCTTTAAAAGCAGTGTTTAGCACATTAGGAAGGACAGCAGCAAGAGGTATAGAAGCTAAGCTTATAGCAGATCACGGACTAGAAACTTTTAATGAACTTATAAATAACCTTAAAACAGATTCTGCAACTTGTGCTACTTACTCTATAGACAAAGACAAAGAGTATAAGGGCAGATATATAGGCGATGTGCCTCGTGGTATGCTTAGTCACTGGACTAGGATTAAAAATGGTGTTATAGAAAACTATCAGTGTGTCGTTCCTTCTACTTGGAATGCAGGTCCAAGAGATAAAGCAGGCCACAAAGGTCCTTATGAGATGAGTTTAATAGGAACTAAGATAGCAAATCTATCTCAGCCATTAGAGATAGTGCGTACTATCCACTCATTTGACCCATGTATAGCTTGTGCTGTGCACTTAATGGACACAAAGGGTAATGAGATAAGCGCTTATAAAGTAGAGCCATCTATGGCTAGAATCTAAGCTTAGTCTAACTAAGGAGGCAACTATGAAGCAACCTACTTTATACAAACAGCAAGTGATGCTAGGGAGCACGACTGTGTTCTTGCATTGGGTTAGGGCTATAAGTATTATCATACTTATAGCTTCAGGATTCTATATAGCTTTTCCATTTTTACAGCCCTTAACTGATGGGAAGCCAACTATGTTTTTGCAAGCCTATATTAGAAGTGGGCATGTAATATTTGGCTTTATACTGATTTATGCGGCTATATTTAGGCTATATCTTTATATATTCTCACCTTCTTCTAAAGATGAGAGAGTATCTTTTAAGCAGCTTTTAAGTGCAAAAATATGGCTTGCTACTATAGGAAGCTATCTTTTTATATCTAAGCATCCACATATAAAAGGAGTTTATAATCCACTTCAGTATGTGGTGTATTTTTGTCTAGGAGTGCTTACGCTTTTAGTGTCACTTAGTGGTGTAGTGCTTTATGCAAATGTCTATCACTTAGGCCTTGGGGGAGTTTTAGGAGATATATTTGGCTGGGTTAGCACTCTTGTAGGTGGGCTAAGTATAGTTAGAGAGATACACCATGTTTGTATGTGGGGCTTTATGCTATTTGTCCCAGTGCATATTTATATGGTTATATGGAACTCTGTTAAGTATCCAAACGGTGGGGCTGACTTGATGATAAGTGGAAGACACTACTTCCCAGACCCTAACGCTGTTGATACTACAAAGGCAAACTAGTTTTTTTGTATAGATGTCTGCTAAGGCAGGCATTTTCATTAAGATATCAAAGGCGCTTAGTGCATTTAATATCTTGGTGCTTGTCTAATAAAAATCTATCTTATAAATATTTTATGATTTATATTTTCAGTTAATAGCTATATAACATCTAGGCTTTTAGGAATCTAGTCCCTAGCTCTTTGCCTTCTAGTAAAAAACTTTTTAAGACATTAGGCGTATTAGCATTAAGTATAACTACTTCTTTTACACCAGATTCTACGCCTTCTAAGGCACATCTAACCTTTGGGATCATGCCTCCACTTATCACGCCAGATTCTATTAAGCTTAAAGCTTTTTCTTGACTTAGTTTATTAAACCTAGAAGTTTTATCATCTTTATCTTGTAATACTCCATCTATATCACTTAAAAAGACTAGCTTAGAGGCTTTTAAGCTAGAAGCTACGCCTAAAGCTACATGATCAGCGTTTATATTATATATCTCGCCTTTAATGTCCACTCCTATAGGGGAGATAACTGGAAGTAGTTTAGAATCTAAAAGTGTGTGTAGTAAGCTAGCGTTTACACTTTCTAGCTTTCCTACAAAGCCAAGCTTTGCTAAGTCTAAAGGAGAAGCTTTTAAAAGCAAGCTATCTTTGCTACTAAGCCCTAGTGCATTAACCCCTTGCAAGCTTAAAAGAAAGCTTAAGTTTTTATTAATCTTTCCACTTAAGACTAGGTCTATAACTTCCATGCTTTGCTTATCACTAACCCTTAAGCCTTCAACAAATCTTGATTCTATCCCTTCTTTAACAAGTGCCTTACTTATATCCTTGCCACCACCATGGACTAAAACTACCTTAGCCCCACTTTTATGCAAAGCTACTATGTCGTCTATGACACTATTTTTTTCATTTATAAAAGCTGAGCCGCCGTACTTTATAACTATCACACTATCTTTCATTATGATCTATAGTCTCCATTAATTTTTACATACTCATAGCTTAGGTCACAGCCCCAAGCCTTGGCTTCACAGTCCCCGTCATTTAAGTTCACATCTATATAGATATCTTTTTCTAAAAGTATGTTTTTAGCCTTTTCTTCATCAAAGACTATAGGCTTTGACTTAACCATAAGATCTAAGGTGCCAGCTACACTTCTTATAGCTATATCAACTGTGTTTTCATTAAACTCACCACCTGAGTAGCCTATAGCACAAAGTGCCCTTCCCCAGTTAGCATCGCTTCCAAAAAGGGCTGCTTTAAAAAGAGTAGAGCTTGTAACACTTCTTGCTATAAGCCTTGCATCTTTGTTGCTTCTAGCCCCTTTTATATCTACTTCCATAAGCTTAGTAGCACCCTCGCCATCTCTTATACATTCAATAGCTAAGTGCTTGCAAACCGCCAAGAGTGCAGCTTTAAACTTCTCATAGCTTGCCCCTTTGGAATCTAGTATTGCATTTCCCGCTTCTCCATTACTTATTAAAAACATACAGTCATTAGTGCTGGTATCACCATCAACACTCATCATATTAAAAGTCTCATCTACGACATCTTTTAATATCTCATCTTGCAAGGCCTTATCTATGTTTATATCGCTAGTTATCATGCACAAAGTTGTAGCCATATTAGGATGTATCATGCCTGAGCCTTTAGCACTTGCACCTATAGTGACCCTTGTGCCATTAACCACAGTTGCCACGCAGTAAGTTTTTGAGTAAGTATCAGTAGTCATGATGGCTTCTGCAAAGTCTAAGTCTGCACTTGCACTAGATTCTAAAGTGTCTTTCATGCTTTTTATGCCAGAGACTATCTTTTCTATGGGCAAAGGCACACCTATAACGCCAGTGCTTGCTACTAGTATATTTTCTGATTCTACATTGCAGTTCATAGCTAACGTTGCCGCCATGATCTTAGCGTCTTCATAGCCTTCTTTCCCAGTACATGCATTTGCATTACCACTATTTATAACTATGCCTTTTATCTTATTGTGAAGGAGTTTTTGACTCCAAAGCACGGGGGCGGCTTTGATTTTATTTTGTGTGAAGACACCTGAAAATGTACAAAACTTATCACTTACTATAAGTGCTAAATCTTTTCTTATCTTTCTTATACCTACTGCCTTCCCTCCAGCCTTAAAGCCTTTAGGAGTACTTATCCCGCCTTGTAAAACTTCCATGCTTTTACTCCTAGTTAAAATAGAATCTAAAATGGTGTATTTTAGCTAGTCTGGTGGATTTGGCAAGGGTATTTAAGTATTTGCATTGTTAAAATGAAGTTTGTAAGCATTCTAAGCCTTTTAACCAAAAGACTTAGAATCTAAAATAGGGAGTTTAGTATTAAGTAAG
Source organism: Helicobacter sp. 11S02629-2 (assembly GCF_002272875.1). Classification (GTDB taxonomy): domain Bacteria; phylum Campylobacterota; class Campylobacteria; order Campylobacterales; family Helicobacteraceae; genus Helicobacter_I. The sequence goes on along the minus strand of NZ_MLAN01000001.1, from coordinate 310,997 downwards.
GCTTAGTTTAGGGTTATAGCTTTTACTGTGCCATCTATGTTGTAGGCTAGGATTCTTTTCATCTTGCCTTTGTATTTGTGCATGGCTTTGTTAAAGTCAGAGATATTTTTTATATCGTCGTTTTCAACGCGTGAGATGATATCTCCTTTGCTAAAGCCAGCAAGGTCTGCTTTTGAGTTAGGTTTGACGTTGTTTACTATAACTCCATGTATGTCATCAGGGATATTATAAAGTTGTCTTACTTGGTTATCTAGCGGGGCTACGCTTAAGCCACTTATACCTTCAGTGCTTTCAGACTGACTGCCATTATCCATAGTAGTAAAGCCATCATCGTCATTTTGTTGTTTTGCTAGGGTAAGTGATATCTTTTCTAGCTTTTTATTACGCATGATGGTTAGGGTTATCTTAGTGTTTGGTGCGTAAGCCCCTATAGTGTTTTTAAGGTCAGCACTTCCTTTTATAGGTTTGCCATCAACTGCAGTGATTAAGTCCCAGACTTGGATTCCAGCTTTTTTAGCAGGGGAGTCTGGGCTTATCTGTATAACTAAAGCACCTTCTTTATTATCATAAGAAGAGGCTAGGGAGCTATCAAGGTCTTTCATCATAACGCCTAAAAAGCCTCTTTGCACCTTGCCATCTTTTACTAAAGTAGTAGCTATGTTTCTTACCATGTCTGAAGGTATGGCAAAGCCTATGCCGTTGTTTCCACCAGTACGAGAGATGATGGCTGTGTTTATACCTATTAAAGCACCTCTACTATCTACTAAGGCACCACCTGAGTTGCCCGGGTTGATACTTGCATCTGTTTGTATGAAGTTTTCATAGTTGCTTATCCCAAAGCCATGCTTATTAAGCCCTGAGACTATACCTTGAGTTACACTCTCACCTATACCGAAAGGATTCCCTATAGCAAAGACTACATCGCCGACTTTATAAGTATTACTATCGGCAAACTTTATAACTGGTAAGTTTTTCTTTTCTATCTTTATAACTGCTATATCACTTTGTGGGTCTTTGCCTATAAGTTTGGCTTTATACTTTTTGTTATCTCCGGGCAAAGTTACTGTTATCTTATCAGCGCCTTTTACTACGTGATAGTTAGTAACTATGTAGCCATCACTTGTCATGATGACGCCACTACCAAGACCGGTTTGTTCTCTGTTTTGCATTTGTGGGGGCATCATATTTCCAAAAAACTGCTGAAAGAAGGGGTCGTTAAATGGAGAGTTGTTATCTTTTACTTTTTGTTCGGTGGTGATATTAACTACAGCTTTGGAGGCATCTTTTATAGAATCATGATAAGAGTAGATGCTACCATGATTACTTGGCATGACACGGTTTGAAGTTGAAGGCATCTCAGTTATGCTAAAAGCTTGCAAGCTTGCACTTAAAGCACAAGCCACCATTACATATGTTAGTTTTTTCATTAAAACTCCTTAACGTTAATACAAATATCCCTGCATTGTATTACTAATAGTTTTTGTTTTGGCTAATTAAACTATCTTTGCAGCCTAAGTTAAACTGAGATTTTTATAAGACTAGGCTAAAAAAACTTCTATAAGTTAGCTTCTTCTATATCAAAACCACCACTTATAACAAATTCCCTTAACAATTCATCTATCATCATTGTGACCTTAAAGGGTGGAATAGATTTTCCTTTTTTCTTTTCAATAAACTCTCTAGCTATTGACTTATTTACAGAGTTTTTCAATGTATTAAATCTACCATACTCATTTATATTTGCCTCATTGATATCAAGCTTCATAAACTCTCGCAGTTTTTCTTCATCCACTCCAAGATTAGATGCAAATCTATGGATCTGGTCGTTCTTTGCAGCGGCACGATACTCTGTTATATACTCTTTTAAGCTCTTTGTTTCATCAATCCTAACGTTACCGCTTTGAATGTCATGTAAAAAGATATTGGCATACTTTTGCTCAACTTGTGTCAATGTTGCAAAAGTCTTGTGCAGGGCATCTAATGCTTGATTGATTATCTCAGCAGAAGCTTTGTCGTGCAAAGACTTTACCCATTTTTTAAAGCGTGAATTCATATAGTTAGCATCAATGGTATCTGTGTTAATCTCTGTTAAATATCCATCGATTTCATAAGGAATATCATCATTTGGCGTTCCGGGTTCTTTAGAAAACAATTCTTTATAACGCAAAACTAACGCCATATAGGTATTTTCGTCTAACAGAAGCTTGATAGAAGTGTTTGACTTGCCTTTATGGTGGAATGAGTAATTCAACTCACTCCACACAAAGCCTTGAATTTTAGCAGCTTCCAAATAACCATTAAACGACTTAAATAACGTGGCAAATTGAGCTTTGTCAGCTTGTTCTGACGGTAACTTCTCAAAGTTTTGTACTCCTGCTAGCTCGAATACATATTTAATTTGAACAAAGACGGCATTCATATTATTAAGGTTATCTTCCAACTTATCGACAAATAACCCAAAAGGCTTATCGCCAGAATATAGCTTAAAGGCTTGCTCAATATTTTTCTTCATTGTATGAGGTCTGCGATAATACCGAATAGTACCAAAAGGTTTGTCCGGTCCAAACAAACGATTTGTTCGAGAAAACGCTTGTATAATTCTCTCTGACTCCAATTTTTTATCTAAATACAACGTATTTATCCACTTTGAATCAAAGCCAGTTAGCATTTGGTCAACGACAATAAGTAAGTCAATCTGCTTTGAATGGTCGTTTTCAATCGAAATGTATGGTGATTTGTGTGCAAGACGAAGAGCCATATCCTTTTTCATCTTGCCCGAAGTAGCCAAAGAAAAATCGTGATTATACTTTGCATTGTAATCTGTAATTATTTCGGCTAATCCGTCACCTTTGAATATACCATTGCCTTTATTATCAATGTTGGGGTCAAACAATGCAGTAACATTCATATTTTTCGCTTTCGATTTGAACAAGCGATAGTATTCTATGGCTTCGTTTATGCTGCTTGTTGCAAAAATAGCGTGATATTTGCCGTTATGACTTAAAGTAACCCAGTTCTCAATAATATCCTTTACTACCTCGTTTCTATGAACGTCACGGTCATATTGCCCCTCGTTTAGATAATCCTCTATGCCTTTTATATACTTATTATCTTTATAGTATCCAGCCATAGGAGTTATAGCAGCAGTGGTAAAGTCAAGATAGACTTTCTTTTTCTTTTCATCACTAAAAGCATCAGCTTCGTCCTTAGCTTTTGCCATTTCCAAACCGACTTCACGTCTTAAATCTTTATCTTTGTAGGTAAGCACTTGATACGGGTCAAAACCAAGAACATTCTTATCCCTTATTCCGTCTGCGATACTATATCTATGTAGTTCATTACCAAAAACGGTTGCTGTGGTATGGGATTTCTTTTGATTTTTATCTAAAATCGGCGTCCCTGTAAACCCAAAGAATATAGCATTAGGGAAAGTGTTCTTTATTGTTGAAAGCATTACGCCAAAAGTCGAGCGGTGAGCTTCATCGACAATAAATACTATGCGTTTTTTGTTCATCCTTGCTATATCTTCAGAGTTAAAGCTACCTTCTTCTTTTATATTACTCATTTTTTGAATTGAAGTAACTATTAAGGTATCAGCGGGATTATCACTTTTAAGCTTTGTGATAAGCACATCTGTATTTTCAGTCGCTTGAACAGAATCTCCCTCGTTGGCAAAACCACGATATTCTGATAAAGATTGTGTACCCAATTCAATTCTATCCATTAAGAATATCACCTTATCGGCATCGTTGGAATTTGTAATCAACTGTGCAGACTTAAAACTCGTCATTGTCTTTCCTGAGCCTGTTGTATGCCAAATATATCCGCCGTAAATGTTCTTTTCATCCCATCTAATTTTAGCCACACGGTCAGAAATTGCACTTGCAGCAAAATATTGATAGCTACGCATTACTTTAAGTATTCCATCAGTATCATCAGGCACTGTATAAAAACCAATTAGCTGGTGTGCCATCGGAATTGATAATAGGTAAGAAGCAATGCTTTCCCAATCATTGATAGGTTCGTTATTGAAATCAGCCCAATGGAAATAATAATCCTTATTAAACTTGCCATCAACTCCCGGATTAGCAAAATACAGCGTTTCGTTTGGTTCCATAGCGACGAAAATTTGAATTAAAGAGAATAATCCGGTAAAAATGCCTTCGTGAGCATACTTTTCTATTTGATTGCATGCTTGTGTAACCGAAATCCCGCTTTTCTTCAGCTCAATATGAATTACAGGCATACCATTAATAAGCAACATTAAATCGCCACGGCGATCATTCACTATCCCTTTTGTTTGGAATTGCGGTTGCCTAGCTATTTGATAACGGCTTTGTCCTGCGGCTATTTCTTGTCTATCATATATTTTTAAGCTAACTTCCTTGCCTAAATGAGCAATATCATCAGGATTATCTCTTGTAATTGACACCGTTTTACCATTTATAAAGCCATTTAGCCTTAATGGAGTGCCTAACTTCGTAATCTGCTCAATAATTTGACTCATTTCACCATCAGTAAGAGGATAATCATTCAATCGGTCAATATCTCTATTGTTTTCAAACAGGATATCCGCCCAATTCTTGATTAAATCTTGCTCAGTTTTATATTTTAAGACATTTTCATCCCAGCCTTTCTTAAAAAGTAGGTTTATTAAGGCTTCTTCAAAGTCAGATTCTTTATTAAAAACACTCATAATTCCCTCTTTACTAAATAAACATCTTTTCAAGCAATGCAATTTTAATATTTTTAAGCTTTTCTAACTTACGCTGATGAAGGGTGATAAGGTTGTTTATTTCTAAAAACAGCTTGCCAATGCCAAACTGTTCTGCTTTTTTTGCTGGATACTTTATTTCAGTATCAAAAAAATCATCGGGTGAAATATTAAGTAATCCGTGATTTCTTGCACCTTCTGCGGCTCTTTCAGAAACTTGCTTATGCCAAAGATTTGTATCATAGTAAGCAACGACATAATCAGAGTCAATTATTTCAGATTTTAGTGCAAATATGATGTAAAGTGTAGATAAAACGCCCATTTCATAGTAGTCCAAACGCTTAATAGCCCCAAAAGGATAACCGTCAGAATAGCTTTTGTTATAAGCGAATTCTCCACGCTTGAGCAGATAATAGTTGCTAACATCACGACTTGCGACGCGATTATTGAAATAAGTAATTTGGTCAACTAAACCGTATTGAGCCGATATTGTTAGAGGTAAACTTGATTCTAAATTTGAGTTTTTACGAACAACACGGTCTGATACTTGACTCAACTTACGCTGTTCCCAGGCTTCAGTAAATCCTGAAAAACGTATCTCAGGAATATCCTTTCCGACTTTCGGGAACATCTTTTCAAGCAACGCCTTCTTTATATTGACCAATTTGTCATACTTACGCTGATGAAGGGTGATAAGGTTGTCTAACTGAACAAATACATTTGCAATGCTATCTTGTTCTGCGGTATCTTTGGGTGCAGCTGTTTCAATTTGGCTAAATGCAGGAAACTTCAAATTCCATGTATCCTTTGTCAAACCTTGTGAGTTTATTTCAAACTGATGTATCATCTGTGGACGCTTTATTTGGTATGAGAAAAATAATGATGATACACCAGTTTTAGGCACAATAACCGTATATGCAGGGCTTAATATGCCAGAAAAAGGAGAATAGCCACTCGCTCCTTGCCACATTCTCATTGAGTTGTAAGCGATATCTCCAACCTCAACTTTCTTGTATTTTGACAAATCTGATGGCTTCGTATCGAAACGCCCAAGCTCATTAAACTTTCTTATTCCGGAGTTGATGGTAACGGATATCATTTCTCCTTCGCCACTTCGTTCATTACGTTCCTCGAAGAAATAATCAAACTTACGCTGTTTCCAAGGGAAGTCAAAACCCTTAAATCTTATGCTCGGTTTTTGACTATTTTCAGTCATTTTTAGCACCTCCAAGCAAAGATTGCAGTTCTTTTAACCCTAACATATCAAATTCATCGCCACTTAGGTCATCTATAAGGGAAGATAGCTCTTTTTGGGAATCTTTTATCTGCCTATCTATATCTAAAAAAGTAACTTGATATTTTTGGGCTAGCTTTTCAATCTCAGAAGTTAGAGTACTTATTAAAGTATTAGGCATATTGTATATGTCTTTTATAAGTGGAGTAATCCATTTATCATGTAATAATTTTAAGACTTGCTCATCAGTTAGACCCTCTATCTTGCTCTTAGTCTTGCTATGTAACTTTTCTGTATCGGTTTTTATAGCAGCTTTCAAAGACTTTTCTTTAACCATTAGCTCGCTTACACGAATCAATTGCATTTCAATAGAACTAGTAGCGTACTTTTCGCCTGACTTTTTAAGTGTTTTAACAGCCTTTGATATTTCAGCACCGACAAAGGCATCTTTTTCTTCTGAAAAACAGGTCTTATAACTTTCTTTATCATCTTCAGAGATACCTTCAAGAATCTCATCATATTTGGCAGTAATCTCTAATAGGCTAGCTTCCTTTGCTTTGATAGCATCAGTTTCGTCACGAAAATATACGGATTGAACAAGAGAAAAGGGGATAATATGTCCTATAAACCCGTCTTGAACTTCGATATCCTTGCCATCTTTCTTTTTGACAATCATATTGGGGTCAACTTGCTTTGTAGCCGCAAAGCCTTCGGTTTGTATAACTTCTAAATCTATGGCAATTTTTTCCCAGTTATCATCAAGTAGCTGAAATGCTTTATATTTATCAAGCAGCTTAGTAAACTCTAAGCGTTTAAATAAGTCTTTGCTTATAAACTCTTCTTCTTTTGAAGTTGAGATATCTTTCATATTAAGTATTAATCTAGTGTCTAAAAAGTCTTCAAAGCCTGCAAAGTTAGCCTGAAACTTATCTATAAAAGTTTTTATATCTTCTGAGTTAGTTATAGCCAAAGATATATTTTCTACTGCCACTTTTACATAAGGAGTTTTATCACTTTTAAATAAGACTTTTTTTAAGTCTTTAAACTCATCCCAAAAGGCTTTATAGCTATCAAGCTCTTTTATAGGGATACCGCCAAACATGGAAGCATAAATATCATAGCTTTCAGCACTTTCAGAAGAATCTACGTATCTTGGAATATTTAGATTGTATTCGTTTTTACGAATTTCTTCTCTGGGAACAAGCCGTGAAAACTTATCAATACTTTCTTTTGAAATTACCGCATCAACGATTTTTTTTATATCAGATGCTTGGAGTTTGTTGTTTTTGCCAACCTTTATAAACCCTTTTGAAGCATCAACAATAAGCACGTCTGTATTTTTACGTTTTTGTTTTAAAACCATAATAATAGTAGGAATACCCGTTCCAAAGAAAATGTTAGCAGGCAGTCCGATAATAGCTTTAATATGGTTTTTCTCTATTAGATTTTTACGTATTCTTTCTTCCTCGCCGCCGCGGAATAATACACCGTGAGGAAGAACTATTGCCATTATTCCTTCGGGCTTAATATGATACAAGTCATGCAGCAAGAAAGCATAATCTGCCTTTGTTTTCGGTGCCATGCCAAATCTTGCATATCTTTGATCTGTGCCTTTATCGCTAGGATCCCAAGCTTGTGAATAAGGAGGGTTTGATACAACTGCATCAACATACAAAGGAGTATATGTTTTATTAGGGTCGCTTTCATCAAACCACGGCCAGTCATCTTCTAAAGTGTCAGCGTTTCTAGTGATGATGTTATCAGGCAAGATTCCACGCATGATTAAATTCATACGAGTGAGGTTGTAAGTGTTTTCTTTTAGCTCTTGTGCGTAGTACTTGATATTATTTTTATCACTTATATGCTTTGACACAGAACGACCTATATTGATAAGCAATGAACCTGAACCGCTAGTTGGATCATAGATTGAAATCTTATCTTTATTTTTCAGGTGATTAGCGATGATTTCAGACATTAAAACAGATACTTCATGGGGAGTGTAAAACTCTCCGGCTTTTTTGCCTGCGTTTGCTGCAAAGTTGCTTATCAAATATTCGTAGATAAAACCAAGAACGTCATAATCCTGCTTTCCATCCATTGGGATAACTTTTATCAGTTGAAGTAAATTGCTGATAGCTTTCGTTTGAGTGCCTGAACTATCACCTAGCTTTGAAAGCCCAGTCTGCAATGTATCAAAAATCTTATCAAAGACTTTTTTATGAGTAGGGCTAATCAAACGACTAAATGCAGATAAGGCATCTCTAACATTAGATACATCAAACTCTCTTTTTTCGCCTTTCTTTATCCAAGTAGAGAATAGATTGTCATATGAAATAAAATATCCTATATTCTTCTGTATATTGCTTAGGGTTTCAGTATCGTCCTCAACCAAATATTTCTCAATATCTGCGTCACTCCAATCTGTTTTCTTTAAATACGCAACTTCCTTATCAGATAAGAATTTATAAAAGATAAAGCCAAGTATGTAGTCTTTGTACTCGTTTGCCTCGATTTTAGAACGCATCTTATTTGCCGATTCCCAGATCTTGCTTGCTAGTTGTTGTTTGTTCATATTAGTAGTGCCTTATAATGTTTTTTAAAAAAGCTTTAGCTAATCTTAGCCCCTAAAACTTTGGAGTTTTCTATACTTAGCAAATCAAGACCATTTTCATCCTTGCAAGCTAGTAGCATGCCTTCACTACTTAGCCCCATAAGCTTGGCTGGCTTTAAGTTAGCAAGCACTACTACTTGTCTTCCAACTAGGCTTTCTGGAGAGTAGCTTTCTTTTATACCAGCTAGTATCTGACGTAAGCGTCCTTCATTTAAGTCAACTTCAAGCTTTAGTAGTTTTGTGCTTTTTGGCACTTCGCTAGCACTTACTATCTTGCCAACTCTTATATCTATCTTTTTAAACTCGGCTATATCGATAAGACCTTCAGTGCTTTGAGGCAAGGTATCTTTTTTGGAATCTTCGTTTTTAGAATCTTCTTTAGAATTTTGGGCTTTAGCTTGTGTTATCTCTTTAGATTCTATAGCTTGCATCTTTAGGCTTTCTACTTTAGGAAATAAAGCATCAATCTTAGTTATACGGAAGTGCTCTTGTAATTTTTTTTCTTTTATAAAAGCTTTGTAGTTAGTGGCATTTATAGCTACACCTAGGCTTTCTCCTATCTTAGTAGTTGACTTTGGAAGGATAGGGTAGAGTAAAAGGGCAGTTTTTAAAAGGATATTAGCTATTAAAACTAAGAAAGTATTACACTCTTTTATGCGTCCTTCTTTTATTAAAGTCCATGGGGCAAGCTTAGTTATAAGGCCATTAGCTAAGGTTAAAAGCTCCCAGATACCTTCTAAGTAGAGATGAAACTGCACGTTTTCTATAAGGCTAGGAAGCTTAGTGATTATAGAATCTATTTTTACTAACTCTTCTTTAAAGCTTGTTTTTAAGTCCTCTAAGGTGCCCTCTATACTGTAGTCAAAGTACTTTTCACTCATACCTATAAGGCGGTTTAGTAAATTCCCAAGATCGTTACTTAGCTCGCCATTTATACGATTTTTAAAAGCTAGCTCGCTAAAGTCGCCATCTTGCCCAAAAGGCACTTCTTTTAGTAAAAAGTATCTTAAAGCCTCTACTCCATAAGCCTCTTTTACTTCTAAGGGGTCTATGACGTTACCTAAACTTTTAGACATCTTAACGCCTTCTCTTGTCCACCAGCCATGTGCTAAGATCTGCTTAGGTAAAGGAAGATCTAGGCTCATTAAAAATGCCGGCCAGTAAATAGCGTGAAATCGCAAGATATCTTTACCCACGATATGCGTTGTGTTGTTAAAAAGCTCTAGTTTGGATTCTAAGCTTGGGAGGCGTTTTATATCTTTGTTATCTAGCTTGCTTAAAGCCTCTTTAGCATCTTCATAATCTAGCCCATAGCCTAAAGCACTTACATAATTTAAAAGGGCATCAAGCCAGACATAGACTATATGCTTTGGGTCATTTAAACTTTTTGGCAGGCTTATACCCCACTCAAAGCTAGTTCTAGTTATAGATAAGTCTTGTAAGCCTTCTTCTACAAAGCGTACTACTTCATTACGCTTGTGAAGTGGGAGGATGCAAGTAGCGTTTTCTTTATACCACTTTAAAAGCCTATCTTGGTATTTTGAGAGTGCAAAGAAGTAGCTTTCTTCTTTAACTAGTGAGGTTGGCTTGCCGCAGTCTGGACAGTAAAGCTCATCTATAACCTGAGTTGGTGTAAAAAAGCTTTCACACGATACGCAGTAGTGCCCTTCATACTCGCCTTTATAGATATCACCTTTTTTATACATGATCTCAAAGGCTTTTTGTACGCCATATCTATGCTCTAAGTCAGTTGTACGCATATACTTATCATAGTCAATCTCAAAGCTATCCCAAACATCTCTAAACTTAGCACTTATAGAATCTGCGTATTTTTGTGGCGTAGTATTATGCATAGTGGCGGCTTGCTCTATCTTTTGACCGTTTTCATCAGTACCAGTTAGTAAAAAAGTAGAGATGCCATTAATCTCAGCGTACTTTTTAAGTAAGTCAGCGATTATAGTTGTATAAGCATGGCCGATATGAGGCTTGTCATTTACATAATAAATAGGAGTAGTGATGTACTTTTTTTGCATATTTATAAGCTTCCTTTAGGTGTCAGGTGTCTTTTTTAGTGTATGTGGGTATTGTAATACAACTTTTTTATATTTTATAGTTAGGGCTTAGGTCTAGTAAAGTTAAAGCCTAGAAGAGGTTGTTTATATAGATAGCCTTTATTTGCATGATTTATGCTACAAGGCTTCTTGATTAAGATCTTTAAAGCTTTACTTACTCTTATTCTTATTTGGCTTGCCAAGTGCTTGGTTTTAAGTCTACAAAGTAGCAGTTATTAGCCTTGCTTATACTGTGGAAAGCATTATCTAGCAAAAGGATTTTTGTAGTGCTTATGTTTTCTTTAGCACAGGCTACTCCATAAGAGTCTTGATAGGATGTCCCTTGGTAGATTAAAGGGGCGTTGTTAAAAGGAAAGCCAGTAAAGTTCATAACTTTTGGTAGTAGCCTTTTTGCTATGCCTCCACTATATCTTTTTATAAAGTTAGAAGCCACTGGAGCGTAGCCTATAGCACCTTCAAACACTACTCCAACTTTAGGCTGCATCTCTCTTGGTATTAATGTAGCTAGGTCTTTACTTACAAAACTAGCCCTCATCATCATATAGTTTTGCTGGGCAGTTATAGCGTTGCCATAAGAGTTAGCAAAGACAACTAAAGAGTAGCTTGCTAAGACTACAAAGACTACATTCACCCACTTTAAGATTCTTTTTCTTTGCTTATAAAAAAGTCCTACATAAACTAAAGCTACAAATACCCCAAAGCCTATAAAAGCCCTTGGAGCAAAAAGCGGTTTGCTAAGCACTAAGTAAGCCCCATAGCTTAGGCATAACCCTAGTGCTAAAAAAACTAAAGAAGCTAGAAAGGCTAGGGGCTTAGTTCTTTTTGCATTTATTGTGCTAGTTAGTAAAAAAAGTAAGCCTACTATGATAGAAAATGCAAAAAATGGCAGTCCTTTTAAGTCGCTAAGTAAAAGGACTAGGTAGGTTTTAAGATTCCCTCCTTCTAAAAGCTTGGTAGTTTGCATAGCCTCGCTACTTACGTACTGGGTTGGAGGGAGAGGAGTTATGATAAAGACTTTATAAGCAAGGGCGGCTACTAAGAAGGCTATCACGCTAGAGCCTAAAAACTTTAGATTCTCTTTGCTGCTTTTTTCTTTATAAAGGTAGTTAAGCAAGACTAAAAGAAGGGTAAAGACTATATAGATTCCATTACTTGCTTGGTAGGTTGATAGAGAAAACAGGATGAAAACTAAGCTTATGCCCATAAAAACTTTTAAGTTTTTTTCAAATAAAAATGGCACTAAGATTAAAAGCAAAGAAAAACTCATCAAAGGGGCGTCAAACTTATATGATAGATTTTCTAAAAAGTAAGGGCTTAGTCCTAGTGGGAGAGTAGCGACTATCCCAACTATATCAAGTTTTTTTCTAACTATAAAAGATATAAACATGCCACTTAGGCTTAAGATCAAAGCTGCAAAAAGCTGAGGTAAAGGAGAGATATCAGTATAAGGAAAGCCTTTAAAGCTATCAAGCAAGGCATAAAGATAAGAAGATATATATCTACTAAAGTTAGTCCAGTTATCTCCTTGCCCTATGGCGCGCCCAAGGTCGTTTATATAGTAGATATCTCCTCTTAAAAGGGCACTTAAGGCTATAAGATAGATGACAAAAGATACTATAAAGACTACTAAAAACTTAGGAGCTTTTATAAACTCATATATACGCATCTTAAAGACTATAAAGCTATCACGGACTATAAAGATTAGTATAAGAAGGGCTATAAAGATTCCAAGTAGTGTTTTATAAAGGGGTAAAAAAGATATCTTATAACTTAGGTTTGCTACTTTACCTTTTTCTAGGGGCTTTGTGCTTTTAAAGGTGATAGTTTGATGGTCTCTTGTAAGGTTATTTATATCAGTTTTGCTTACTTCTTTAGTGTAGTTTATATCTAGAATCTTTATGTGAGAGAGTTTATTATAAGAGTTTAGTAGACTTAACTTAGGGTCTATCTTTGCAGCATAAGTAAAGCTAGAGCCAAGCTTAACGTCTCCTTTTATATCTAAGCTTGCAGTATAGACTTTATTATGTGTTAAAGCACCTAGGATTACACATAAGATAAAAGCTAAGATCGCTAGGATAAGCCAGATTTTAAAAGCTAGCTTATAGCCTTTAGTTAGACTAGAATAAAATCTTGATAGGGCACTAAAAGTAGGCATAACTATAAGTCCTTGGAGATTTGAAAGTAGATATCTTTTTTTATCTTAAAAGTAAAAAAGAAGTTAATTTTTAAGTTTAGATTCTAGCTTATATCTTAAAAAGAGGTGATATTAAGTATCAAGATAGCACTTAGGTATCTTGATAATGTTTTGTTTTTGCCTACTTACTTACTTACTTGCCTACTTATTTGCTTGCCTTTATTTGTTCTTATTGGGCTTGCCAAGTGCTTGGCTTTAAGTCTACAAAGTAGCATTCTCCAGACTTACTTATACTTTGAAAAGCATTATCTAGTAGAAGTGTTTTTTTAGCCTCTGTGTTTTCTTTGGAGCATTGAGTGCTGTAGTAGTCTTGGTAGTTAGTGCCTTGATAGATTAAAGGGTATTTGGTAAAAGCAAATGAAGCTTGATTAAAAACACCAGTTATAAGCCTTTTTGCTATGCCCCCACCATATCTTTTTATAAAGTTAGAAGCTACTGGAGCGTAGCCTATACCACCATCTAGTACTACTCCAACTTTAGGCTGCATCTCTCTTGGTATTAATGTAGCTAGATCTTTACTTACAAAACTAGCCCTCATCATCATATAGTTTTGCTGGGCAGTTATAGCATTACCATAAGAGTTAGCAAAAACTATAAGCGAGTAAGATAAAAGAGCTACAAAAACTATACTTATATACTTTAGCCACTTAAAGTTTTGTATATAAACTAGCCCTATGCAGACTAAAGTCACAAAGGCACCAAAGCCTATAAAAGCCCTTGGGGCAAAAAGTGGCTTACTAAGAACTAAGTAAGCCCCAGCAAAAAAGCAAAGCCCTAGAACTAAAAAGACTATAGAAGCTAGGAAGGCTAGGGCTTTATTTCTTTTGGTAGCTAAAGTATTAGTGATGATAAAAAGTATGGCAACTATGATGGCAAATACAAAAAATGGCAAGCCTTTTAAGTCACTAAAAACATAGCTTAAATAGGTTTTAAGATACCCACCTTCTAAGATTTTAGTAACACTCATAGCCTCACTACTTACATAGCCATTAACTGGAGTTGCTATAGCGTACTTATAAACTAGCATGGCTACTATAAAAGAAAGCACAGCAAAGCCTAAAAACTTTAGATTCTCTTTCCCACTTTTTTCTTTATAAAGGTAGTTAAGTAAGACTAAAAGAAGGGTAAAAACTATATAGATTCCATTACTTGCTTGGTAGGTTGAAAGAGAAAGTATAAGAAAGACTACGCTTGTGTATAAAAAAAGCTTTATATTGTCTTTAAATAAAAATGGCACTAAGATTAAAAGCAAAGAAAAACTCATCAAAGGGGCGTCAAACTTATATGATAGATTTTCTAAAAAGTAAGGGCTTAGTCCTAGTGGGAGAGTAGCGACTATCCCAACTATATCAAGTTTTTTTCTAACTATAAAAGATATAAGCATGCCACTTAGGCTTAAGATCAAAGCTGCAAAAAGCTGAGGCAAAGGAGAGATATCAGTATAAGGAAAGCCTTTAAAGCCATTAATGATAGCGTAGAGATCCCTTGCTATATACCTACTAAAGCCAGCCCAGTCATCACCAGACCCTATAGCCCTTCCCAAGTCATCTATATAGTAGACATCTCCTCTTAAAAGTGCACTTAAGGCTATAAGGTAGATGACTGCTGAGATTATAAAAACTTGCAAAAATTTAGGAGAGCTTACAAACTCAAGTATTTTTTGTTTAAAGCTAAAGGCAGCCTCACTTACTATAAAGATAAGTATAAGCCCAGCTATAAAGTACAAAGCTAAGATTTTATATAGAGGTAAAAAAGATACTTTGTAAGTAATGCTTGCTATGTTCCCTTTAAGTTTCAAAGGAGTGTTAAAGTTCATATATTGAAGGTGGCGTGTTAGGCTAGTGATGTCTTTTTTGCTTAAGGCATCTTTATAAGATATATCTAAGATGGTGATAGTAGATATATTTTCTTGAACACGAAATATATTGCTTTTAAAGTGCATCTTAGCTTCATTGAAGTAGGTTGAACCTATCTTGCTTGAACTTTGGACATTTAACTCTGCAGTATATGTTTTATTATATGAAAGGCTACTTAGTGTTATAGTAAAGGCAAAAAGCAAGATAGCTAGTAAGATCCAGATACTAAAAGCTAGCTTATAGCCCTTTTTAAGATTGCGTATATATATAGGTTTAGATTTTTGTGTTGTGTCATGCATGTAAGTCCTAGTTTTGTGCTTTGAGGTTTGTATTTTAACAAAAGTAGTCATTAAGCTACTTGCAAAGTTAAAACTGTTTATAATTACATATATTTCAACTACATAAAGAGTACACCGTATGCATAAATACAGCCTTTCAGTCATAGTGCCTTGTTATAACGAAGAAGACGTTATAGCTAAGTTTTACAAAGAGCTTTTAAGTGCTTTAGATTCTATAAGTGAGGAACTAAGTAGCACTGAGATTTTGTTCATTAATGATGGGAGTAAGGATAAAACTAAAGAAGAAGTTTTAAAACTAGAATCAAGCAAAGGTGTAGAGACTAAGCTTATAAACTTTTCTAGAAACTTTGGCAAAGAAAGTGCTTTACTTTGTGGTCTAAGGGAGTGCAGGGGAGATATAGCAGTTATCATAGATGCTGATTTGCAAATGCCTCCAAGCTTTATAAAAAACTTACTTGAAACCTATAAAACTGGCAACTATGATATGGTCTACACTAAGCGAGCTAGTCGGCCAGAAGGTCTATTAAGAAAGGCTTTAACGCGGCTTTATTACTCTATCTATAACTCTTTAGTAGATGTTAGGATAGAGCCTAATGTGCTAGATTATAGAATCTTATCGCGTAAAGTCATAGATGCCATTTTAGAAGTTGGTGAGTATCATAGATTTAGCAAGGGGATATTTGCTTGGGTTGGCTTTAAAAGCACTTGCTTAATTTGTCCTTTTGAAGAGCGCGCAGGTGGTGTTTCAAAGTTTAACCTAAGAAAGCTTTTTAGCTACGGTCTAGCTGGAGTTGTAAGCTTTTCAACACTTCCTTTAAAAGTAGCCTTTTACCTAGGCTTTGTTATAAGCCTTTTAAGCTTTTTATATGGAATCTATATGGTTGTTAGCACGCTTGCTTTTGGCAACCCAGTTAAGGGCTATCCTTCCTTAATTGTTATAATCCTCTTCATGGGTGGAATCCAAATCATGATCCTTGGTATCATAGGTGAGTATATAGCTAGGATTTATGAGCAGGTGAAAAATAGACCTCAGTACTTTATAGATTCTACAAATAAGGTTTAGTTTTATGTTAGTTATACTTTTCTTTGCTGTATTTTTTATATACATGCTACTTGTCAACTACTTACTTCCTATGCAAAGTGATGACTTTAGTGCATATCTAAAAGCAACTTCTCACTTTGACTTCTCACAACTTTCTTACTTTACTAATAATGGAAGGATAGGAGAGATTCTAAACACTAGCTTTATAGCACGTTTTGCAGACACTCCTTACTTTGACCTAGTTAATGCGATAGTAGCAGTTGTCTTTTTATACCTCCTTTTCTATCTAGTCTATGCTAGGAATCCTAGGACTACTAAAGACTTCTTAGCCTTAGTTATAGTCTTTTTAAGCATGATATTATTTTTCAACTTTGGAGGCGACTTTGTCTGGGGAGCGGGTGCACTAAACTATCTATGGGGTATAACTATCCTAGTAGGCTTTTTACTTCCTTATAGAATCCTATGCTAATCATACCTATGCTTTAAAAAAGCCAGCCTTGCCTTTTGCTGCATCAAAGTCTAAACACATAGTTAGAGTAGTACTTATGGCGATACTTGGCTTTTTTGCAGGGCTTAGCAGTGAGCTAGCAGTCCCTTTAAGCATAGTGACTTTAGTAGTATTTGCCATCTTTACTTTTGTTCGCCGCAAAAAGATACCACTTTGGTTTTATATAGGAATCCTCTTTTTAATCATAGGCTTTATAGTGCTTTATATATCGCCCGGGTCTAGTGCAAGAGGTAGTTTTATAAAGAGTGAAACTTTAGATGGGATATTACGCTATATGAACGCAAAAGAGTTTTTCTCTCTTACAACTCCAGAGATGATAGTTAGGGCAAATGTTGCTTATGGCCACTTCTTTAAAAGTATAGTTTTTGTAAGTGTCTTTTTAAGCTTCTTGCCAGTTGTAGTTAAGTTTTTCAAACGTGGTATAAAGCTTTATGTAGCCATCTTAGTGCTTTTAGTGCTTAGCTATCTTACGCGATTCTTCCTTGATGTCTACTCTGTAGGAGTTATATTAATCCTACTTTTAATCTGTGCTTTGATCTTAAGGGCTAAGCTTCGCACACTTTATACCAAGCTTTTCTTTTTGCAGCTAGCATGGGCTTTTTTAGGTGGACTAACTGTCCTTTATATAGATATACCTCATAGAGCACATATGGCAGATCACATAGTCTCACTTATAAGCATACTTTTAATCTTTGGCTACTTTTATAAAGACTTTGATGTTAAGTTTAATCTTAAAAGGATACTAAACTACGTGCTTCCTATAGGCACGCTAATCTATGCGTTATATGTGCTTTTTGCTTACTATAACTACTATACACTTCAGCAAGCTGCCTTCAAAGAGATACAGTCTCAAAAAGCAAGGGGTATAGAAGATATAGTCATAGACCCTAAGTACTACAAGGCTAGTAGATTCTATGACAGGCTAGGGGAGTGGGGTAGTCCGAGTGCTAATGCTAGTGAGTGGCCTAATTTTGATATAGCTAAATACTACGGGGTAAAAAGCTTTAGACTAGGCACAGAGCCAAGCCTTCAAAGCACTATGTCAGTAGATAAGGCTAAAGAATCTACTAAAGTAAAAGAGCCTAGTACAGAAACTAGCACTTTAGAATCTTCTATGCCAGTAAATAATAAATCAGCAAATAATGCATCACAAGATAGCACATCAGCTACGCAGCCTGAAGCTACTAAAACTATGACTGATAAGACACAAGTTGATAGTGAGATAAAACCTATGGTAAGCCCTGCTAACTCTGCAACGCTTACTACTCCAGAAAGCACCCCAAGTGCTACAAGCCAAACCCCAGCAAGTGAGCCTGCAAGCCAAACCCCAGCAAGTGAGGTACCAGCAAGCAAGCCAGCAAACCAAATCCCAGTAAGCCAAACCCCAGCAAGTGAGGTGCCAGAGGGTATAAGCATCCCCGGGGTTAATAGCACGCCAAAAGATAGCACTGTAACTAATCCTAGTGACACAAGCCCCAAAGAAGATGCAAAGTAAGAAAGACTAATAAGTGCAGTAGCACTTATTAGACGCAAGGTTTTGTTTTTATTTATTTATTTATTTTTGGCGTCATTTAGTGTCATTGTAAGCCCTGTATAACAGGGCGTGATAAGCAGATATTTAAAAAGCTTTTTTAGTTTTATGGAATCTAAAAGATGCATGATTGCATCTTGGCTTAAAGACCTCTTAGCTTATAGCAAAGTTAAAGATTACATCGTGTGTAAGCATTCTTAGTTACAAGATAATGTTAAAAAAAGCCATTCTAACAAACTTGATTAGAGCCTCTTAGATTTTGGTAGAATCTTACTTATTTATAAAACTAAACGAAAATCACAAAAAGGGTTTTAATGTGGATCACAGATAACTTAAACCAAGACTACAAACAGCAATTTAGTATCAAACACAAAATCACAGAGTATAAAGCTGATAATCTTCACCTTGAACTTTTTAGCACTGAAACTTTTGGCGATATAGTGCTGCTTAATCAAAAAGAGATACTTTACAAAACTGAAGTAGAAGAAGAAGCACAGATGCTAGGCTTTAGTGCTTACTCCACACATGAAGATGCTAAAACTGCTTTGATATATGGGAGCTTAAACTTAGAGCTAGCCTATCTTTTAAGTAAGCTTGGTATAAAAGTAGACTTAGTGGTTAATGACTTAGAATCTTTAAATGTACTAAGTGGCTTTTTCCCTAACTTTAAAGCTGCACTAAGTAGTGAAAATATAAAAATAAGCACTAGCTTCATGGCACTTATGGGGTCTAAGTTTGATCTTATCTACCATTTAGGGAGCCTTCAGGCTAATGAGCTAAGTGCTTTAACAAAGATGGCTTCACAAAAAAGTATCTTTATCTACTCTTTAAGCACACTTCCAAACCTTGCCCTTTTAAAAGCAAATATCGCTATAGCAACTGCAAGCTTTAATATCTTGATGCCTTTTTGCCTTCCTTTTAGTCTAAGTAAAAAAATCTATGCTTATGCGAGTAATGTCTATCATCCACTAGCAAGCTTACAACTTCAAAAAAGCGATATGCTAGAAGATGCAAGCTACTATAACTCTAGGCTTCATGAAAGTGCTTTTATCCTTCCAACCCACCTAAAAAAGCTGCTTAAGAATCTGGTAAAAAACTAATGCTTTTTATAAACAAAGCCTGCATAGCTTGTGATGCTTGCTTGCAAGTGTGTCCTAATGACGCCATAACAGCAGGTGCGCCCGTTTATATATTAGATCCAAAAAAGTGTGACTTTTGCATAGAAGAAGATAGGCAGTTTAATCCAAAGTGTATAAAAGCCTGCCCAGTTGATGCTATAGAGTATCGTTAACCAAAGGAAAAAAGAATGAGTAAGATTACAAGCGTTATAGACATAGGTTCAAACTCTGCTAGGATGGCTATCTTTAAAAGGACAAGTAGGTTTGGATTCCATCTTTTATATGAGTTAAAAGCTAAGGTTAGGATTTCAGAAGGAAGCTATGAGCATGAAGGCTACTTGCAAGAAGAAGCCATCATTAGAGCGCTTAAAGCACTCCAAGAGTTTGACAAGATATCTAAAAGCTATGGGACTAGGAAGATGTTTTGTGTGGCGACTTCTGCTACAAGGGATGCACCTAATAAAAATGCTTTTTTGAAAAAAGTAAGAGAGTTAACTGATATAAAGATAAAAGTTATCCCCGGTCCAAAAGAAGCCTACTTTGGTGCCCTTGCCTGTGCTAATCTCTTGCATACTAATACTGGATTAACCATGGATATAGGTGGGGGGTCAACTGAGCTAGCTTTTATAGATGAAGGTCATATAAAAAGCCTTTTAAGTCTTAATCTTGGGAGTATAAGGCTAAAAGAGCTTTTCTTTGATGAGGGCGATATAGAAGGTGCTAAGAAGTATGTCAAAGACTATATAGTTAAAAATATAGAGCCTTTAAAAGATCTAAATATCAAAAAGTGCTTTGGTATAGGAGGGAGTATTAGGGCTTTAGCAAAGTGCATCATTAAAAATACAAACTACTGCTTTGATAGTTTACATGGCTATGAAAACAGCAGTGAAGTTTTTATAGAGTACTGCGATAAGATACTTCATGCTAGTGATGAAGAGCTTTTAGAGTTAAATATAGATACTGCAAGGCTTGATTCTATAAGGCCGGGCGTTTTAATCCTTTCTACCTTACTAAAAGTCTTACATATAAAAAGCGTTATAGTAAGTGGAGTAGGGGTTAGAGAAGGAGTTTTCTTGCATGATATGCTAAGGAACTCTAATAATAAATTCCCACATGGCTTTAAGCCTAGTCTTAAGGCCTTACAAGATACCCTAAGTGCGGGCTACGCAAGCAAAAAGATACAAAAGAGTAATATCCTTTTTAAAAGGGCAAAAGAGCTTTTTTTCCTTCTAAGTGAAAGCTTTGAGCTTGATGAAAAGTATCTTTATCATCTTGAAATCGCTTCTAAGATCTATAATGCAGGAGCAAGCTTTAACTTCTATCATGTTAATAAGCATAGTGCTTACTTAGCACTGCACGCTTTAAGTTATGGCTTTTCTCATAAAGATAGGATGCTTATATCAACCATACTAGAAAATGCAACTAAGTCTAAGTTTAAGCCAAATGCCAAGTTTGCTCCTTACCTTCCAAGTGAGGATAAACTTCGTGCCTTAAGCTTTATACTAACAGTTGCTAACATCATGCAACGTCTTACTAACTACGAGTATAGCCTTTCAACTAACCTCTTACGCATAAGACTAGATTCTTTAGCTTTTAAGTCTGAGCTTTTAGCGCTTAATCAAACTCCTATAAAACTTGAAGTTATATAAGAGAGCTAGATCTAAGTAGATAGTATGAAGATAGCCATCATTAGAGTGTCTGCCTTAGGCGATATTATTGTAAGTGCTAGTTTTTTGCACGCCTTTAAAGAGGCTATCATTTCTAAACTAGGAAGTGAAGAAAAGTGTGAGATAGAGTGGTTTGTAGATGAGCGTTTTAGTGGTGTGCTAGAAGATTCTCCAAGTATAACGAAGCTTCATATCTTGCCTTTTAAAAAGCTTTTTAAGTCTTTAGGTGGAATCTTAGCCATAAGAAGATATTGTAAAAATTGTGGAAGCTTTGATTATGTCATAGATGCCCAAGGCCTTATTAAATCTAGCCTTATAGGTAAGTTTTTAAACAAAAAGCATTTTATAGGTTTTGATAAAGATTCCATTAGAGAAGCACTAGCTAGCCTTTTTTATAACAAAAAAGTGCATGTGCCTTATCAAGAAAATGTCTTAGTTAGAAGCAAGGCTATATTTTTTAATCCCTTTAACATTGATATAGATATGAATAAAGCCTTAAAGAGGCGTCAAGATAGCTTTGGCTTTGATGAGACTAGGGCAAAAGTGGCACTAAAAGACTTTAGTTTAGATGATAAAAAAGAGTTTAAAGTACTTTTTATACTTGAGACTTCAAAGGATTTAAAAACTTATCCTGTGCAATCTTTTTTAAACCTAGCCAAGCTTTTATCTTCTTTGGCAAATATAAGAATCTTTCTTATCTGGTATGATGATGAAATAAAAGCAAAGAAATTAAGCAAAGACTTAAAAGAAGCTAAAGTTAACTCTAGCCTACTTCCAAAACTTGACCTTAACGCTATAAAGTATCTAGTAAGTAAGATGGAGTGCGTTATAGGTGGTGATACTGGAGTAACCCATCTAGCATGGGCTTTAAACAGACCAAGTATCACACTTTTTGGTAATGTAGAATCTGGACTAGGGGGTAATAACCTTTCAAAAACCCCGCTTTCTCGCTTTCTTTTAAGTGGAGAAAAAAACCTATATGTATGTAATAAAAGCAAGGTCTTTGACGTAGAAAGCATAACCCCAAATGAAGTTTTTGAAACTTTCAAACAGATATATTTGACTTAGGAGCAAGAGGTGATAAAACTTTTTATACAATCGCCCATAAAAGATATTTTTTTTCAAGAAAATAAGTTTTTTGTAGAATCAACTTTACAAGATTGCGACTTAGTTATAAGCGAGAACTCAGAGTCTATAAAAAAGGCCCTAGCTTTAGATATACCTGTGTTAAAGCCAAGTTTTTTAGGTGATATCTTAGATGTTAATATGAGCTTTGTCTTAAGACAGCCTAGCTTAAAAAGGTCTTTAAACTTTGCATTAAGAAACGCAGTTAGCCTAGTAGCAAGCCTAAAAAAAATTAAAGCAGACCCAAACTTTTGGCAAGAGAGAAGAAAAACTGTAGTGCTTTTTTGTCTTGAAGGACTAAGTAGCTATATACTTTTTAGAAACACCATCCCACATCTTTTAGAAAAATACGACTTAATACTAGTTAGTGCGCTTGAAAGCAAAGAGTTTATAGAGCTTTATGATAAAGAAAGCTTTAAAGATATAGTCTATATAGATACAAAAAAGCTTGAAAACAAGCTAGGCTATCTAAGCAAGACTTTAAAAAAACTATCCCTTCTTAAGTCCCACTTTCTTTTAAACACAGCCTTTTCACACACTGAATTTACTAGAGTGCTAACCCTGCATACTAATGCTACTTCTAAAGTTATGATAAAAGGAAACTTAGCCAATATAGATATAGATGAATACTACGAATGTCTAAATCTCTACAATAGGGTGCTTGATACTGGCACTTGCATAAACTTTGAGCACTATAGGTATATCAATATGGTAAAAGCGTTTTTAAACGCAGACTTGAAGATTGACTTTGAGCTTATGGATATCAAAGAAGATTCCATAAAAGATAAGGATGTATTAACCTTTAAAGATAAAAGCTATATCTTAGTATCTTTAGAATCAAGTCTACCAGAAAAAAGATATAAGCACTTTGATAAGGTCTTAAGAGAGCTTTTAGAAGTAAAAAAAGACTTAAAAATAGTGCTTTGTGGAAGCGAGAAAGACTTAAAAGTCTGCACACTTACTCATCCAAATATCACTAATCTTGTAGGTAAGCTAGACTTGGCTTCTTTTATATTTTTACTTCAGAACTCTTTATTAAACGTGGTTAATAACCATGCCCCAGCCCACCTATCTAACGCCCTAAATAAGCCTACTTTAATCTTAGCTAATGGAGATAACTTAGGACGCTTTAGTAAATACCCTAGAGAGCTTAGGCCTAACTCAAAAACCCTTTATGAAGACGCTATAGAAGAAAATTTTAATGGAGTAAAGCTTTTTTCAAACCTTGGTCTTATTAAGCCCTATGTTGCAAAAAAGTATAACGTCTCAGATATCAGTCCTTCTAAGGTCGTAAGTAGTATCTTGATGTTTTTAAAGTGAGGATAGTTTTTATAAGTGTAGAAAACTATTTGGTTTGATTATCACGTTTGATATAGAATAAAAAGCATTTGGATTTTCACACCAATCTCATTTTAAAAGGATTAAACAATGAAAACTTTAATACTACTAGGTCACCCTAACATAGAACAAAGCGTTGTAAACAAAGCCCTTATAGCTTCAATAGAAGGGCAAAAAGATATAGAAGTTAGAAACATCGCTAAGCTTTATCCAGACTTTAATATAGACGCACTAAAAGAAAGAGAGCTTCTAGGTAAGGCTGATAGGATAGTTATGCAGTTTCCAGTTTACTGGTTTAACATGCCAACTATTTTAAAACAGTATATGGATAGTGTTTTTACTGGAATCTTATTTGGCGAAACCCCAAAGCTAGTAGCTGGCAAGAAGTTTAAGCTTATGGTAAGCACTGGCTCACCAAAGTCTAAATATACAAAAGACGGAAGAAATGGCTTTGACTTAGAAGACTACTTACTACCAGAGCGTCACAGTGCTGCTTATCTTGGCATGGAAGTAGAAGAGACTTACTGCGTTTATGACACTATGAATATAGCAAATGACGCTTCTATCTTAGAAAAAGGAATAAAAGGCTATAAAGAGGCATTAAACTCCTATCCAACTTTTTCTTAAAAACTAAGTGTTTTTACTAAAGCCATTACCCTGTATGCTAGGCTAGCAAGACTAGCTAGGGCACTTTTTAGATTCTATAAATTTATAGAATCTAGTTTTTTTGGCTTAAAGCACATTCTTATTTTTTATACTGATAAAACACTAGTTAAGCACTAGAAGATGTTGATATCAGCGTGGGCATTATCTTTATGTCATGATTACAGCTTGCCAAAGACAAACTGCGATAAAAGAAAATATTTAAAAATATGATTATTTATTATTTTTATCCCTATGATTATTACCACGCAAGCTAAGCTTACTTGTAATAATATAGGGAGTTTCACATACTTCATTACTTATGCACCAACTATACTTTCTATCACGCTTTTAGATACTTTAGTGCCAAACTTCGCTCTTGCTACAGCGTATAAAAAGAGACCAAAAAGCACCCATACAGCAAAGATTATCCATTCTTCTTTGCTTAGTGCAGCTGGGGAAAAAGGCATATACATCGCTATAAGGATTATGCTTCCTATGATGCCTAAGATCCCTATAACCATGCCCTTTTTAACCTTAAAAGGTCTTTGTATATGAGGCTCTTTAAAGCGTAAAACTACAAAAGATACGCAAACTAGCAAGTAAGCTATGACTATAGCTAGACTTCCAGCGTCTACAAACCAAACTAGTGCTGGACGCCCAAGCAAAGGCGCAAGGATGGTTGCTATACCCATAAGTAGTATAGCCCTTGTTGGCGTTTTATGTTTTGGGTGGATGTAGCCTAAAAACTCTGGCAACATCTTAGCTTTAGCAAGAGAGTAGATAGCGCGACTTCCTCCGATAAAAAAGGCATTCCAGCTAGTTATGATTCCAGCAACGCCTGCAACTATCATAAGCTGGAATCCTATAGTGTGGCCTCCAAAGACTGCTTGCATAGCTTGAGGGGTAGTTAGAAGATTAGGGTTTATAGAGCTTGGCTTTAAGACAAAGGCTACTGCAAAAGTCATACCTGCATAAAAAAGCATAGCTGCAACTACTGAGATGATTAAAACCTTGCCTATGTTATAAGGTGGCAAGTTTATCTCACTAGCACTTTGAGGTATAACATCAAACCCTACAAACAAAAATGGCACCATGATAAGCACAGCAAAGATACCAGCTATAGCAGGGGAGAAAAAGTGGCTACTTTGTGTGTGGTTAAAAAGTGGCTCTAAGTTAGAAGCATGCCCCATGATTAAAGATCCAAAGAAAAACACCGCGCCAATAACTACTATGATTAAAGTGACTATGGTTTGAAAGATGCTTGCTTGCTCTATACCAAAGTAGTTTAGTGCTGTTACTATGACTGTGCCTGCCATGCCTATTAAAACCCAAGTGAGGTATAAGTCCCAGCCGCCAATGTTGTATAAAAAGATGTGCTGATAGCCCGGGATTAGGTTGTCAAAAACTGTAGGAAGGGCTACTGCTTCAAAGGCTACAACTGAAAAGTAGCCAAGGATCAAAGCCCACGCACAGATGAAAGAGGGAAAGTGACCAAGGGCTTTAAAAGAAAAGATCATAGCCCCACCTTCAAAAGGGTAAGTGCTTGCAAGCTCAGCGTAACAAAGTCCTATGAAGATGATGACTATAGAGCCTAAAGCTATAGCAAGGATGGCACCTATACTGCCAGCTCCAGTTACCCAGCCCCCAGTTAAAACTATCCACCCCCAGCCAATCATCGCTCCAAAAGCTAGAGCTAAAACCTCTTTGTTACCTAAAACTTTTTTAAAGTCTGAATCTGCATTTTGCATACTTTTCCTTTATGTAATTGTTTCTAGTTTCAGGGTACATAAAGATAGTTGAAAGTGTTAGAAAAATGATTGTTACGCTAAGTTTATATCAAAATATGTAACTTTAAGATACATATTTATCTTAATATAGTAGTTTTTGTATATATTAGTAACAGCTTTTGGATGGTTGTGGAATCTAAAAATATATGATTGCCACGTTGATACTTCATATCTACTCATAATGTTTTTAATAAAAAATAGATTCTATAAATTTATAAAATATGTTTTATGTCTATCTTTTGTACTCCTGAAGTGTCATGAAAGGGGGACTAATAAAGAAGGTAGCTTGATGCTAGGAGTATGACTTAGTCTCACATGGCACTTATGTTATAGATGCACTATGAAAGATTATTACGCTTTGTTTGGAGAGGCTATTTAGCTATAAGATTTTATTTTTGTGTTGCTTGGTAAGAGTGGTAAGAGTAAAAGGGGCTAGATTCTATAAAGTATAGAATCTAAGATTTTAAAAAGCTTAGACTATGACTGCGAGAGGCTTGCAGTCATAAGTTAAAGCCTATTTATCTTCGACTTCAGCGTCGATTACATCATCATCTTTTTTAGCACCTGCTTGTTGCTCAGCACCTTGATTTGTGCCAGCTTGACCTTGTGCGCCCGCTGCTTGCATAGCCTTGCCTAGTGCTTCTTGTAAGGCTTTAGTTTTTGCGTTTAACTCATCTGCACTTGCAGCCTCGTTTTTAGAAGCTTCTTTTAGCGCGTTAGCTTGGGTTTCTAGGTTAGAAAGATCACTTGCTGGAATCTTATCTTTTGATTCACTTACAAACTTTTCAGCTTGGTGGACTACAGCATCAGCGTTATTTCTAGCTTCGATAACTACTTTTCTTTTTGCATCTTCTTCTTTGTGAAGCTCAGCGTCTTTTACCATTTTTTCTATCTCGCTATCACTTAGACCGCTGCTTCCTGTGATTTTTATCTCTTGAGAAACTCCAGTATTTTTATCTTTTGCACTAACAGTTAAGATACCATTAGCATCGATATCAAAAGTAACTTCAATTTGCGGCACACCACGAGGGGCTGGTGGTATACCTTGAAGATCAAACATACCTAAAGACTTGTTATCTTTTGCCATTTCTCTTTCACCTTGAAGCACAGAGATACTAACTGCTGGCTGGTTGTCTTGGGCTGTGCTAAATACTTGAGATTTTTTAATTGGTATTGTCGCACCTCTATCTATAACCTTAGTCATAACGCCACCTAGAGTTTCTATACCTAAGCTTAAAGGGGTAACATCAAGCAACAAGATATCTTTTACATCGCCTTTTAAAACACCACCTTGGATAGCCGCACCAATAGCTACAACTTCATCAGGGTTAACAGACTTATTTAGCTCCTTACCTATGAACTCTTTAACTCTTTCTTGAACTTTTGGTATCCTAGTAGACCCACCTACCATAACTACTTCGCTGATATCGCTAGTTTTTTTATCAGCATCTTTTATAACTTCGCCGATTTTTTTGATAGTAGATTCTATTAAGTCATCTATTAGGCTTTCAAACTTAGCACGAGTTAGCTTTTTAACTAAGTGTTTAGGACCACTTGCATCAGCTGTGATGAAAGGTAAGTTTATCTCAGTCTCAGTTGCACTACTTAGCTCTTTTTTAGCATTTTCTGCAGCATCTTTTAATCTTTGAAGTGCCATAATGTCACTTTTTATATCTATACCAGTTTCGCTTTTAAACTCTTCAGCTAGCCAGTCTATAACTCTGTTATCAAAGTCATCTCCACCCAAGAAAGCATCTCCACCAGTTGCTAAAACTTCTACTACATTATCACCAGTTGAAAGCACTGTAACATCAAATGTACCACCACCTAGGTCATAAACCACGATAGTCTCTTCAGTCTTTTTATCTAGTCCGTAAGCTAGGGCTGCTGCAGTTGGCTCATTTATGATTCTAAGTACGTTTAAGCCTGCAATGGTTCCAGCTTCTTTAGTAGCTTTTCTTTGGCTGTCATTAAAGTAAGCAGGCACTGTGATAACTGCTTCAGTTATCTTTTCACCTAGGTAGGCTTCTGCGTCTTCTTTTAGTTTATTTAAGATTTTGGCACTTATCTCTTGAGGAGTGTAGACTTTATCGCCTATCTCAACAGCACAAGCACCATTTCTATCAACTATGTTATAAGGAAGTCTGGCTTCTGCTTCTTTAGCCTTTTCTTCATTAAACATTAGCCCCATTATCCTTTTTATAGAATAGATGGTTTTTTTAGGGTTAGTGATAGCTTGTCTTTTAGCTACTTCACCAACTAGGATTTCACCTTTATCACTAAAAGCTACTATTGAAGGAGTAGTGTTTTTGCCTTCTTTGTTTACTATGATTTTTGCTTCATTACCTTCATAAATCGCCATAGCAGAGTTTGTGGTTCCTAAGTCTATACCTAATACTTTTGACATATTCTTTCCTTGTGTTTAAATTTAATTTTTTGTGATTGATACCATTGCTGGTCTTAAAACTCTATCTTTGTATATGTAGCCTACTTGTAAAACGCGAGATATCTCACCATCTTTTTTAGCTTCATTAACCTCGTGCATGATGCCATCATGAAGTGTTGGGTTAAACTCACCCTCACAGCTAATCTTGCTAACACCATGTTTACCTAAGACTTTTAAGAGGTTATCAAGCGTTAGGCTTATACCTGTAGCTATGCTTTCTTGTTTGGCTTCATTTGCAGATTCTAAAGCTCTTTCTAGTGCGTCAACTACGCTTAATAAGTCCTTAGCAAAGGCCTCATAAGCATAATCAAGTGCACTATCTTTTTCTCTAGCTAGCCTTTTTTTGACGTTTTCAAAGTCTGCGTGAGTTCTAAGATTACTCTCTTCTAACTCTTTTATCTTTTGCTTTAAGGCTTCTATGTGCTCGCTTGCTTTTTCTTGCTCGCTTACTTTTTCTTGTGTGCTTGCATCTTGCTCTAAGTTAGTTCCAGTATCTTTTTCTTCTAAGTTTTCATCTTTTTGCATGCGGTCTCCTTTCTTTATATATAGATTTGATTATAAAGCTCTTCATAATTCGTAAATAAATTGCCAAAACATAGCATTCTAGCCTCCTTATCTTGATATGTGATGTCATTAATGATAGACATGTGAAAGCCTGTATTACCTCTTTCGTTAAAACCAAACTCATTAAAGTAGATTCCATTTCTATGCTTTAATAAGACCTCGCCACTTAAAAACTCCAAGTATAGGTTACCATCACCTTTTAGCAAATCTATCAAATACTCACTTCCAAACCTATAAACTTCATACTTTAAGTTTCCAAGCTTATCACCTAGCACAAAAGCACCCACACTGTTTGCGATATAGCTTACTTCTTCAGCACTAAGTCCAACCATCTCACGTGCGAAACGATACAAGGCATCTGAAAAGTTAAGGGCTACTTGGTCTTTGCTAAACTCTAAAATGATGTACTTTGAGTTAAAGTTTTCCACATTTTCTAGAGTATTTTTACTATTAATCTGGACTATAAAGTAGACATTATAAGCATCACTTAGTTTGCTTATAAGCTCTCTATCACCCCTAAAAGGCTGTCTAAGCACAGGCTCTAAGCTAGCTTTTTGATATCTTTTAACACTACTAGCAGTTGGAATCCTTCCACTACTTGCATGAGTCATAGTCAAGTCACCCTCACTTACAAGGGCTTTAAAGTAGTTTCTAATGCTAGCAGATGAGATCTTTATATCATCACTAAGATGCACTCTTAAAGTCTCAGATCCAACTGGCTCTTTAGTCTCTATGTAGTGCTTAATAATACTGTTAAGTAATATCATCTTTTTGCTTACCATATAAATAAACCTCTTTTTAACTTTACGAAGTGGAGTATAGCTTAAAATTAGTAAACAAAATTAGCACTTAATATAATATTTTGCTAAATTTTATTAAATATTAGCTTTTAAGGCTAAGAATTCTTATATATATATAGTTACTTTTCTTTAGTCTAATACACTCAAACTCTAAGAGTTTCTAGACTAGGGCTTATTGACATTTAAAAGAGTGCTAGGCTCTATCTTTTAGCTTAAATTTAGCCTTTGCAAGCATCCTATACACAAGCATCAAGTATAATTAGACTTCCAAATACAAAGGATAAAAACTTGGCACTAAAAGTATCTGAGTTAAACAAAAAGATCTCCCACCTTTTTGATGCACATTTTGATGATATAAGCGTCCAAGGCGAGGTTTCTCGCGTCACTTACCACTCAAGCGGACATGTTTACTTCACCTTAAAAGATGAGTTTTCTTCTATATCATGTGTGTTTTTTAAGTCTTATGTGCAAAAAAGCACGATTAGACTAGCACAGGGCATGCAGATAGTTTTAAGTGGAAAGTTAAACTGTTATATACCTAATGGCACTTATAGCATTAATGTCTACTCTTTTGTCATGGATGGGCTTGGTGCGCTTAAAAAGATGTTTGATGAGCTAAAGCAGGAGTTAGAATCTAAGGGCTTGTTTGAAAATAAAAAAAAGCTTCCTTTAATCCCAAAAGACATTATTTTGATAACTTCTATAACTGGGGCTGCTTTGCAGGATATGAAAAGCGTAGCACAAAAGCGTTTCCCCTTAGTTAGGTTGCATGTACTTGATACTTTGATGCAAGGGGCTAGTGCAAAAGATTCCATAGTAGAAAGCCTTAAGCTAGCAGATAGTCTAAAGTACGACATCATAGTCTTAGCACGTGGAGGAGGGAGCATAGAAGATCTTTGGTGCTTTAATGAAAAAGATGTAGCCTACGCTATAGCTAAGTGTAAAACACCAGTTGTAAGTGCCATAGGTCATGAGATAGATTACAGTATAAGTGACTATGTAAGTGATTTACGTGCGCCAACTCCTAGTGCTGCTATGGAGCTTATACTGCCTGAAGCCTCTTCTTTAAAAAGTGTTTTAAACTCTAAGCTAAGTAGCCTAAGTCATACTTTTAAAAATATCTTACTTCAAAAGCTTATGCTTTTAAATGCATTAGATTCTAAGCTTAGCACACTTAGTCCTAAAAGCAAGCTTGACGCACAGACTAGTTTGCTAGCTTCTAAAAAAGAAAGACTAGGCTATATCATGCAAGACTTATTAAACTCTAAAGAAAAGATATTAGAGCTTTTAAGCACAAAGCTTAGTGCTTTAAACCCAGAAAGTAGGGAGCTTAAAGGACTAGTTGAGTTAAGCAAGGATGGGAAAGTTATAGACTTAAGAGAGCTTAAAAAAGACGACGTAGTAGAACTAAGCACTATAGAAGTTAGCAAAGTAGCAAAGATACTTTTTTAACCTAAATAAAAGCAAGAGCTAAAAGAGCCTTGTTTAAAAATGGAGGGATATGTGAAAGATAGACCAGAGACTAAAGAATCTAAAAAAGAAGCAGACTTAAAGTCATGGCTAAGTTCTTTTAAAAGGAATCTAAGCCCTTTTGAGCTAAGGGCATTAGGACTTCTTAAAAAGACTAAAGAAGAAGACTATAGCTTTATAAGTGACTTACTAAACGTCTATATCCACTCTCCTAATAAGTCTTTTCTCAAAAAAAGCCTAAAGCACTATGTTTTAAAAAATGCCCTTAAAGCTAAGCCTTTTAGTAGCTTTGATGTATTACAGATGTATCTAGTCTCACTTAGAGTGTTGCCACTAGGACTACTAAAATACACGATGAAGTCTAAGTCCAAAAACTTAGTACTTAAAAGCCTAAAAACCTTAAAGCTAAAAAGCACTGAAAAAGCCTTCCCTTTAGCTATAGAAGTCTTAAGTCCACTTGCTTTTTGTAAAGAAGCACTAAGTAGCAATCTTACTTACTATAAAGAGCTTTTAGAAAACCCTAGCGTTAGTTTTATAAGGCTTGATGTTTTTAGTCTAGTAAGTAGGGCTAGATTCATAAAAGATGAGGTATTTAAAGAAGAGCTTTTAAGTAGTTTGCAAGTTTTGAGGGTTAGAAGCGAGGATGAAGATTCTAAGGCTAGTGGTGTTAAAGAATCCTTTAAAGGTGTGCTTTTAGATATAAAAGAAGACTACTTTAAGCTAGTCCTAAGTGCTTTAAGTGATGAAAAAGCTAAGGGCTTAAATATCGCTTTAAGTATAGATATAAGCCTTATCTCACTTAGCACACTAGCCCAAAACGTTTTAGAGGCTTTAAAAACTAGCAAGGCTAAACTTTCTTTAAGACTGATTTGCATGGAGGATGGTAAAGAAAAAGATGCTAGTCCACTTTACTTTAAAGCTAGTATCAATAAGTACGCTAGCTTTTTTACTACACTTAGAATGCTAGCTAAAAGCGATATAAAAACTCACATAGTTACTAATGACATCTCTATCATCTATCTAAGTCAAGGCATCTCAAAAGACTTTATTTACGAGATAGATTCTATGCTTAATCCTAGCCTTTTAAAGCTAAGTCTTAAGTTTGGCTTAAAAGCCATAGCCTTAAAGACTATTAGTCCAAATGCCAGTTTGTTTTTTTATAAAAGACTACAAACCGCTATAAATAACTTTAAAAACTACCATATAAAAAGGTATAGCGATATCTTTAAAAGTGATGTTTATAAAGGCTTTAATGCACCCTCTAAAACCTTCCCGCTTTTACAAAAAGGTCTTTTAAAGCACGACTTTGAAAACTTTAAAGTGGCTATGAGACATAGACTAAAACTAAGTGTGCCTTTAGACTTAA
Source organism: Helicobacter sp. 11S02629-2 (assembly GCF_002272875.1). Lineage (GTDB taxonomy): Bacteria > Campylobacterota > Campylobacteria > Campylobacterales > Helicobacteraceae > Helicobacter_I. The sequence goes on along the minus strand of NZ_MLAN01000001.1, from coordinate 278,610 downwards.
AGCTTGAATCTAGAAGTGATATAAAAAGAGATATAGCCTTTTTATCTCTAGTGGATAATAGAATCTTGCTTTTAAAAGAGTGTATAAACTGCCTTGATAAAAACTTAGAATCTTTTTTTACTAGTCTTTATGAGCTAAGCGATACTTCAAGCGTCATAGTTAGTGAGTGGGTTTATAACGTGGTTGATATACTTAACTTTTATGGTTATGAATATAAAAAAATGTTAGAAGATTCTAAAAACATAGCCTTTAACTCTTATAAGCTAGTAGAGCTAAAAGCAGACCTAAGCTTAGAAGAAGTTATCTCTCTTATAGCTTCAAACTTGCTAAATGGAAACATCTTAGTCTTAAAAGATACCCTACTTCATAGAGTGCTAGCTAGTGTCTTTAAAGAGGCTTTAGAAAAGTGTTCTTTTATAGTGTTAAAAACTACTTTTAATGCTGATGATATAAGGCCTAACTTACTAGTGCAAAAAGCACCTATAAGACTTAGCCTAGATACTCTAGCTTTCAAAGACAAAGAGGTAAGCTTAGAGCTTATTAAAGAAGACAAAGAAAAAAAAGAGCCAAGCGTTATAAAGCTTTTTAGACAAGATGAAAATATAGTATATATAAGCAATACAAGTGATATAGACCTAGCCCTAAGTGCTTTAAACTATAACCTTATAGAATCTAGAAATATAAAAAAAATCTATGCAGATTCTTACTTTGAAGTAGCACAAAGTGCTTGCAGGGCTTTTAAGCTAGAAGTGATAAAGGCTAGTTTTGAAAGCTTTTTAAAAAAAGAAAGCAAAGAAGCACTAGGAAGTATCACTCTTTTTAGCCATAGTAAAAAAGAACAAGAGCAAGTTTTTAAAAGCTTTAAGACTAATATTAATATAAATCTAAGATTAGAATCTAGTCTTAGAAACTGTCTTTATCAAGACTATAAGCCCGGCTTTTTAAGCCCCTTTGGCACTAGCTATCTTCTAAAAGACTTTAGCCTTCCAAAGGCTTTAAATTTTAAGGGTCAAAGGAGTGCTTACTGTGATGTTATAGGGCTTTTAAACGCTATCTTAAATGAGTATGAACTAGAGTTTTTACGCGCTTTAAATAGTGAGTTTTTAGACTATGCTAAGCACTTTATAAGATGTAGGGAGCAAGGTGAAGCTAGCAAAGAGTTAAACTCTTATGGTATAAACAACACTTCCTTATCTATCATGCTTTTTGCAAGCAAGGAAGTTGACTTCTTGCAAGCTGGCATTATCTTAATAATCGCTAATATTTTAAATGCAAAGTGTTTTATATATATTGAAGATGAAGGGCAGTTTAAGGCTTTTAGCAAGGAGCTTATGAGCTTTAAGCAAGATGCTAGCTTTGATATAGAGTGTTTTAGTGCCACTAAAAAAGCTTTTTTAGATGAGATAGATTCTATGGAAGGGGATTTTTTAGTTAGGATTCTACTTTCTCAAGATTTGACTTTCAACAGTGATAATAAGTTTTATGTGGATTTGATAAATAAAAATACTCAAGTTGTATGGGGCTTGCCTTTGATAGATGCAAGGGTTGAGCTACCAAAGTACGTGCATACTACTAGCTTAAATATAGGAGGCACTTAGGAGTGAATGTGAAAAATAAGAACATATTTGTAGCCATAGTTGCTATCATCATCGTTATAATCCTTGCCTTCATACTTTACTTTAAAGATAGATCCATCCCAGTAGATGGGGACTTCTTAAGAGATATGCTTGCAAATCATAGACCAGCAAAGATAGAAGTTACTAAAAACTATGACTTTTTTTATATGCAAAACAATCTAGTCTATAGAGTGAAAAAAGATTCTATAAATCTAACTAGTCTAAATTTGCAAGGTGTAGACATAAACCCCAAAGAAGACGTGGTAACTAGCTTTGTAAGTAGTATCTTTTTAGGCTTAGTCTTGCTTTTAGTTATAGCCTATCTAATCTATATGTATAAGCTTAAAAGAAAGATAACCCAGAAAAAAGAAGAGCACTTAGCCCAGTATAGACATATATTAAATGAAGGCTTGAAGCCAAAAGATGACCCAGTTTTAAGTGATCATATACAAGTTACTAGGAGTAATGTCTCTTTTAATGATGTAGCAGGGATAAAAGAGGTAAAAGATGAGCTTTTAGAAGTCATTGACTACTTAAAGTATCCTAAAAAGTATCAAGACTTAAATATCAAGCTTCCTAAAGGCGTGCTTTTAGTAGGACCTCCGGGCGTTGGTAAAACTATGATAGCTAAGGCTGTTGCAGGAGAAGCTGGCGTGCCTTTTTTCTATCAAAGTGGAAGTAGTTTTGTGCAGATTTATGTAGGTATGGGTGCAAAACGTGTTAAAAGCCTTTTTGAAAAAGCCCTTCAAAATGCACCTTCTATTATCTTTATAGATGAGATAGATGCTGTTGGAAAAGCTAGGGGGAATAATAGAAATGATGAAAGAGAAGCCACTTTAAATGAGCTTTTAACTCAGATGGATGGCTTTGAAGAGCGAAGTGGCGTTATAGTAATAGCAGCTACTAACCAGCTTGAAGTACTAGATAGTGCCCTTTTAAGAAGTGGACGTTTTGATAGGCGGGTCATAGTTGAATTGCCAGATTTAAACGAAAGAGAAGAGATACTAAAAGTCTATCTTAAAGATAAAACTCATGAGCTAGATATAAAAGAAGTAGCAAAGATGTGCGTGGGCTTTAGTGGGGCAAGCCTTTCAAGCCTTATAAATGAAGCCGCCCTTAATGCCCTAAGGCATGATAGATCTAGTATCAACATGCAAGATATAATCTATGCTAGTGAAAAGATAGTCATGGGCAAGAAAAAAGAAGCTAGCCTTGATCTGGGACAGAAAAAAAGCATGGCTATCTATAATGCTAGCAAGGCACTTTCTTTATACTGGCTTGATGATGAGTTCCAAAAGATATCTTTGATATCTAATGCCATCTCTAGTGCCCTACCAAATCACGCCAGTAAGTCAGATATCATCAATAAGATAAAGATTGCTTTAAGTGGGAATCTTGGGCTAGAAGTCTATAATCTTGAGCCGCTAATTGCCGCTAAAGAAGACTTAAACTTAGCTAAAAATCTAGCCAAGCAGATGTGTGAAGTTTACGGTATGGCAAAAAGGCTTTTAACTGATAATAATGACATGTTAGATATCTTAAATGAAGCCTTAGAATCTCACAAAGACTTTATCTATGCTAACAAAGACTTAATCGCTAAAATCGCAGAAAGACTACTAGAAAAAGAAAAGCTTACAAAAGCTGAGATAGCAGAGATTATAGGATGACTTACTTTTCTGGATTTTGCTTAAAAGATGAAGAGTGTTTTTTCAAAAAAGGCATGTTTAAAAACTCCTTTTTTGAAAGCCTTCCTTTTGATATCTCTAGCTTTAGTGGCAAGTTTGATATAGTAGGCTTTAGTAAGGGTGCACAAAGTGCTTTAAGGCTTGCTAGTGATAGGCTAAAAAGCGGGGGCAGGGTGAGTAACTTAGTGCTTATCTCACCAGCTTTTTTTATGGATAAAGATTCTAAGTTTAAAGCCTTACAACTTTCTCTTTTTAAAAAAAACCAAGTTAGTTATATGCAGAGTTTTTTAAAAAGTGCAGGAGTTAGTGTTAGGAAGGATGGCACTTTAGATACGGCAAGTTTTTTTTTAGATTCTATAAGTATAAGTTCTTATATAAGCTTAGGGACATATGAAGAGCTAGAAGGGCTTTTAAACTATGGGTTTGAAAAGTTAGAGTACGTGGCAAATAATACTAAGATTTATATTTTTCTAGGGGGTAAAGATAGAATCTTTGATAGTAATAAGGCCTTAGAGTTTTTTGCAAAATACGCAATAGTTTTATATGCCAAAGATTATAATCATTTTTTAATAAAGGAGTAATAGTGAAAAAACAAAGAGTATTTTCAGGTATACAGCCAACAGGGGATATACACTTAGGTAACTACCTTGGAGCTATAAAAAACTGGGTTAGCAACCAAGACTTATATGACAATATCTACTGCATCGTTAATAGTCACGCTATAACTATCTATCAAGACCCAAAAGTCTTAAAAACTAAAACCTTTGAGCTTTGTGCTATGCTGCTTGCTTGTGGGATAGATACTAAAAAATCAAAGCTTTTTATACAAAGTGAGATAGATGCCCACCCAGCCCTTGCGTGGATACTAGACTGCAATATACCTATGGGTGAGATGAACCGCATGACGCAGTTTAAAGATAAGTCTGCTAAAAACCCAAAAGATATAAACGTAGGGCTTTTTAACTATCCAGCACTCATGGCTGCTGATATCTTGCTTTATGATACTGACCTTGTGCCAGTTGGCGAAGACCAAAAGCAGCACTTAGAGCTTGCAAGAAACGTGGCACAGAGGTTTAATGAGAGATATGGGGAGTGCTTTAAGGTGCCAAGTCCTATGATTCCAAAAGTGGCAGCTAGGGTTATGGCACTAGATGACCCAACTTCTAAGATGAGCAAGTCTAGTGCTTCTAAGTACAACTCTATCTCGCTTTTAGATAGTAATGATGACATAGTTAAAAAGATAAAAAAGGCCACTACTGATGATAAAGGGTTTTTAGCCTTTGATGAAACTCGCCCCGGCGTTTATAACCTCTTATGCATATATGAGGCTTTAAGTGAGGAGAAAAGAGAAGATATCGTTGGTAAGTTTCCAAACTATGGTAAATTTAAGGAAGCTTTAAGTGAAAAGATTATAGATAGACTACTGCCGATCAGAGAAGAATATTTCAGACTGATAAACGATAAGGCTTACTTAGAAAAAGTGCTTTATCACTCCAAGTCTGAAGTAGAAAGCATCGCTAATGAAACTTATAAACGAGCTAAGGCGTTGGTAGGCTTAATTTAAAAAGGAGACAGCATGGATGAGATTATAAAAGAGGACATTCTTTTGTCTATAGCCCAGATTCAAGATAACTTAGATGAGTTAGAAAGCCATTTTGATAAGGTTGATAACAGAAATGTAGAGGCTTTTAAAGCTATGATAGAAGAGATAAGGATGCATCTTGAGACCTTACAAGAGTTCCAAGATGAGTAGTTTGTCTTAGTATCTTTAAGTAGGCTTAGCTTTTTCTTATGCTTTGATATTAGAAGTAAGCTAGGCTTAGGCTTTTATAATCTTTTATAATCTTTTATAATCTTTTATAATCTTTTATAATCTTTTATAATCTTTTATAATCTTTTATAATCTTTTATAATCTTTTATAATCTTTTATAATCTTTTATAATCTTTTATAATCTTTTATAATCTTTTATAATCTTTTATAATCTTTTATAATCTTTTATAATCTTTTATAATCTTTTATAATCTTTTATAATCTTTTATAATCTTTTATAATCTTTCATTTTTACAATAATCAATTTTTACTTTTAATATTTTTTATATAAGTCATCAATACTAACTTGTGCAGTTATCGTGGCGTAGTAGATATTTTTAGATTCTAGAAATTTATAGAATCTAAAAATATATGATTGCAGTAACTTGTTGTACAAGTCTTGCGATGATGTAAATTAAAGATTAGCACATCGACACTACGTGTCTTTGTGTAATGGCAAGTTTGGATTCTATTAGAGAATCTAAGCTTTTTTAAAGATAAAGTGGTCTTAATGCATAGTATATAGCTTCTGCTACTGAAGGGTGGGTATAGCCTAAGTTGTAGAGATCGCGAAGCTTAATCTTATCACTAACTGCTAGGGCAAGGGTGTTTATAACTAAGCTTGCATCTTTTAGCACAAGATGGGCACCCAGTAATCTGTCATCTTCTTCATCTATAAGTAGTTTTACTAAGCCAACTTCTGGAGTTTGTTCAGCGTGAAGGCGAGGGAGATTCATCCCGCTAACTTTTAGCACTCTATAAGGTACACCTTCTTTTTTAAGTCTTTCTTCGCTTTTACCAACGCTTGCGATATCTACTCCAACATATACTGACGAAGGGATGTGGTCTACTTTTACTACGTCTACTTGCTTGCCCATGATGTGTTCATAGATAGTGTCAGCATGCTTATAAGAAACTGAAGAAAGGGGCTTTTTGCCAGTTACATCACCCATGGCGTAGATGTGAGGTTTTGAAGTTTGATTAGCATCATTAATCTTAATGTTGCCTCTTTCATCTATGTCAACTATGCCCTGTGCTAGCTCGCTGTTTGGGCGTCTGCCAACTGCAGCCATAAACTTATCAGCCACTACTTTTTCTTTTTTGCCTTCAACTTCTATCTCTAGGCTAAAGTCTGTATCAAAGCGTAAAAACTTGATGCCTGTTCTAACGCTTACTTTTAGCTCACCCATGCTTTTTTGTATCTCTTCAGCTACGTCTCTATCAAAGGCTGGGAAAGGGATGGGTGCAAACTCAAGCATAGTTACATTAGCACCCATAGCAGCAAAGTAGTAAGCAAACTCTAGTGAGATGATACCGCTTCCTATGATGACTAGCTTTTTAGGAAGGATGTCTGTTTTTAGTGCGTCAGTTGAATATATAAGCATGCCTTTTTGGGTAAGTAAGTCCGCATTTTCTATATTAAAGGTGTTGTTTCTACCGCCTGTTGCTATGACTATCTTGTCTGCTGCTAACTTTTCACCTTCTATATCAAGCGTGTAGTCATCTACAAACTTAGCACTTTTACCTTTATAAAGGTCTACTTTTGCACCCTCTAAAGCTTTGGCTATAGAGCCATTTAGTGTTTTTGAGATGCGTGCTGCGTTGCTTGCGACTGTTTTGATGTTTAGAAGTGATTCCCCTGTCTCTACGCCGTATTTGTGTAAGTTCTTACAAGCATATCTTGCAGATGTTATAAGGCTTTTAGTTGGTATACAGCCTACATTTACACAAGTTCCTCCAAGCTCAGCCTTTTCTACTAGTGCTACTTTTTTACCTTTTGATCCTAGTTGAACCGCTAAAGAGTAGCCACCTGGCCCAGCTCCGATTATCGCTACGTCATATTTTTTCATTATTGTAACTCCAAAGTTAGTTTATGGCGCAATGATAATTACTTTGTGAGAATATTGTGTCAATAAGATGCATTTTTATTAAAAATAATCAATAAAAATCCATCACTTATATTTATGTAACAAGTTTTAATATATAAAATAATATTTATTACCAAAAGTAGTATTAAGTAACATAAAAACTAAGACTAAAGTACTAAGCAAAGCACTTATAGCTTATATTTGATACTAAAAGTAAATATATGTTAGTTAAGTGATGTAAAAAGGTAAGATTAGGGCTTAGATTTTAATTGTGTTAGTATTAGGTTTGGTGACATTTATATATTAGTGCATATAGTAAAAAAGATTTGATGTAGTAAGCTTGTATGTGCTTAGTTTTAAAAATAAGCACATGTATTTTATATCTCTTAAGATGCTTTGCTATAAAAGTTTTTTACACTTTATATACTTTTGTTTCAGCAACCATTTCATCATAAGATTCTATAACTTTTGGATTAGGCTTTTGTAGGTAGCTAACTACTATGATGGCAATACTTGCTAGCACGAAGCCCGGAACTATCTCATAGATATTAAGATACTGGTAGGTAAAGTTTTTATGTATAACAACTACTACTGCACCTACTATCATGCCAGCTATAGCTCCACCTGTAGTCATACGCCTCCAAAAAAGTGAGAAAAACACCACACTTCCAAAGCTTGCTCCAAAGCCAGCCCACGCATAAGCTACAACTGAAAGTATGCTAGAGTTTTTATCAACTGATAAGAAAAAGGCTACTACTGCAACTATTAAAACGCCTATTCTACTTACTATCATAACACTTCTTGGACTTGCATCTTTTTTTAGAATCTTTTTATAAAAATCTTCAGCTATGCTAGAAGAGCTGACTAAAAGCTGACTGCTTGCAGTACTCATGATAGCAGCTAGAAGGGCTGAAAGTAGTATACCTGTGATCCATGGGTTAAAAAGAAGTTGAGACATAACTATAAAAACTTTTTCTGGGTCATGCATATCAAGGTTGAACTTTAGCACATAAGCAAAGCCTAAAAGTCCAACCAAACAAGCACCTATAAGGCTTAGAACCATCCAGCCTATGCCAATAGTTGTAGCCTTAGGTATATCTCTAACATGTCTTATAGACATAAATCTAACTATAATGTGAGGCTGTCCAAAGTAGCCAAGCCCCCAAGCAAGAGAGGAGATAACGCCTATAACTGTGACGCCATGCGTAAAAGAGAGGTGGTTTACACTATGCTTTGTGTCGTAGTTTATGATAATGTCAAAGGCAGCTTTTACTCCTCCTAGATGATAAAGTAAAACTATAGGCAAAACTACAAGGGCTAAAAACATCAAAAGCCCTTGTACAAGGTCTGTCCAAGAAACTGCCATATAGCCACCAAAGAAAGTATAAAGCACTATGACTAAAGCACCTATAACAAGTGCATAGTTGTAGTTTAGATGGAAGGTTCCTTCAAAAAGTTTAGCACCACCTATAAGACCACTTGAGATATAGATAGTAAAAAAGACTAGTATGACTATAGCTGAGATTATCCTTAAAGCGTGGCTTTTATCGTGGAATCTACTAGCAAAATAATCAGGCACAGTTAAAGAATCTGTAACAACACCAGTGAAAATCCTAAGCCTTTTAGCCACTAAGCTCCAGTTTAAAAACGCCCCTATGCTTAGACCTATGGCTATCCAAGCGTCCACAACTCCTGTTGCATATAAAGCACCCGGTAAGCCCATAAGTAGCCAGCTACTCATATCAGAAGCCCCAGCTGAAAGTGCACTTACAGTTGGCCCCATATCGCGCCCACCTAAAAAGAAATCAGTTGCATTAGAAGTCTTTTTCCAGAAGTAAAATCCTATACCCAACATAACTAATATATAAATACCAAAAGTAGCAAAAATGGCAAAGCTTACGCGAACAGTTTCCATAAAGATAAATCCTTGAAGGGTTATGAGTTAAAGCAATTAGCAAAAGTGCTAAGAATGCTTCAGTCTATCAATTAGAGTCTTAAAAGGGAAGTTTTAGGACTGATATTATTAATAAAACTTACTATTTGTATAGAAAAGATACATTTTAGAATGTATAGCTTTAGCTAGCAGCAAGTCAAATACCTAAAAGCCTAGATATGTAGCTTTTTAGAGTACAAAACTTTACAATAAAGCCTATTGTCTATTTTTTTGTATTAAAAATACACATTTATAAAAGCTTAGTGTATATAAATGTGCTTTTAGATTCCAAGTAAAGTAGCCCTTTGTTTTTAAAAACTAAAGGCTACTTATTGGGGTTTACAAAGCCATCTAGTATCCAGTCTGCAAGGGCTTCATTACTAGCTACTATTAAGTCAACTGGCACTTCTTGACCTATGGAAAAGTAGCTTATAGGCTTTTTGGTTTCATAAGCAAGGGAGAAGATATTACCTAAAGTTTTGCTTTCATCTATCTTGCTAAATATTAGTGTGTCTATATTTAAGATATTAAAAGCATCATAGATATCACGTAAGTCTTCAAGCTTAGTAGTAGCACTCATGACTAGGTGTATGCTTATCTTGTAGTCATTTTGCAAAAAGTTTTTTATCTGGGCAATTTTTTCACTATCGTTTTGTGAGTGACCTGCAGTATCTATTAAGATATAGTCGCAGTGACGTAGTGAATCTAGGGCTTTTAAAAAGTCCTCACTTGCCATGACCATCTGTATACTTATCCTCATCCTATCAGCATACCACTGAAGTTGCTCCAAGGCACCTATCCTATAGCTATCAAGCGTTATGATTCCAACTTTAGCTTTTTTCTCTAGTGAAAAGCGTGCTGCAAGCTTTGCTAGGGCTGTGGTTTTACCAACTCCAGTAGGGCCAACTAGCATGATTATCTTTTTAGTCATGTCCTTACTTTCTGGACGACAAAGTATCATCTTTCTTAGGACTTCTCTAAAGTAGCGTTTTATAGTTAGGGAGTTTTCTCTCATCTTTAAAGGCATCAAATCAAGACTAAGCTTCATGATGGAATCTAGATGTGCTTTAGCTATACCGCTATTTTTAGTTATGCGATAGATCTCAGCAAACTCGTGGGGTATCTGTAGATTCTCATCATTAGGTCCGCTAGCTTCCCAGACCATATTTTGTATAAGCTTCATTTTGTCATTTAGCTTATCAAGCTCAAGTTTTATACTTCTTACTTCTTCCACTCCTGCAAAGTTAGTAGAAGCAGTCTTTGCCATCTGCCTTTCTTGGATCTTAGAATCTATCCTATCGTTTAAAGTCTTTTCAGTAAGACTTCTTTCAATAAGGCTTTTTTCACTAAGGTCTTGGTTCATAGACTTAATGCCGGGCTTATAAGTTATATCTTTATTGCCTAAAGTTTCATTTTTTATAAGTCCTTCTTGACCGCTTATCTCTGATATCTCCCTTACTGCATTACTTAGCATAAGGCTAACGCTATCATCTGAGAAGATCTCCATCTTCTTTTGAAGCTTTTTACGCTCTATCTCTTTTTGCACTATAGCGTCAAGTCTTTCTTGCATGGAGTTTGTTTTTTTGATCTGATTAGATTGTGCTTCTTTGATTTGGGGCTCAGCCTTTGGTGTTTTCTCGCTTTCATCTCTAACTGCGACTACTACTTCATAAAGACCCGGAGAGTTTAAAGTCTGCTTTCTTATCTCTTTGTTTTCAACGACTAAGGCTTCATCTCCATGGTCTGCTTGGGCTTTTTTAAGGGCTTCATTTGGTGTGCTGCCGCCATATGTGTAAAGTTTCATTGTTTCCTACCTAGTTGAGCATAAAGTGGTACTAATACGCTTTTGCGTGATAAAAGCCCTGCGTGAGGAAGGGTTAGATGTGGTAGTTTAAGGCGTAAGTTATTAAAAAGTAGTAAGTCTATATCTAGTGTTCTTGGGGCATTTTTATAAGGTCTAATCCTAGGTCTTTTAAAAAACCTTTCAAGATAGAAGATGAGACTAAAGACTGATCTTAGAGTTAAGTTAGTGCTAAATATAAGGGTTGTGTTATAAAAGTCTGGCTGGTTTGTAACTCCAAAGGCTTTGTTTTTATATATGAAAGAAGTTGAGTGTATAAGTAAATTTTTATTTTGCTTTAACTTTAAAAATAGGGCATTAAGTGTGCGTACTGGATGACTTATATTTGCTCCAAGACCTAGCGTTACTAGATTTTTAAGAATCCTCTTATCTTTTGAGACGTATGGAAAGTTTTTAGAATGCAATATCAACTTTTTCTCCTAACGAAAAACTACCAAAGCCCCTAAACTGGACTGAAAGGCTAGGCTTTCATATTTTATAGCCTGCTTTAGGACTTTTAAGTCATAAGGGTGATTATAACTTATATTTTTTATGTTGTTTGGATTCTTGGGGTTCTTATAGCTTTGTGAAGCTTTAAGTTTGACTTAATTTTAATTTTACATATCTTGATCTTTTTAGTGTATAAAAAAGATAGTAGAATAAAAATGTGAGTTTTTGTTGATACTTTTTAACATGACTAGTTTAGTAGTTATGTTAGAGATGATTGATTTCATGTAAATTAAATACATAACAAAAGGTAATATAGTGTTTTCTAAGAAAAATGACAAAATAAAGCTTGAGCTAGAAAGTGAACTACAAAAAGTAAAAGAGGAGCTAAGCTACTATAAGCAGCTAAGCACTAGCTTTTCTTCAGAGGTAGTTATAGGTAAGAAGGGGGAGGATGTAGTTTTTGAAAACGACAACGCCAAAGCCTTGCCACATGTGAGATCACTTTCAAAGCTTTTAGATCCAAAAAGTACTTATATAGAGTTTGAAAAAACTTTTTATATGGTTAAGTATCAGCAGTTTGATGGTATAGATACTTACTCCTTGCAGGCAACTAAGCTAGTAGATATAAAAGAAGGTATGGACTTATTTAAAAACCATACTAAGAGTTTATTTAGCGGGCTTACTAGCTCACAAAATGCTTTTATAAAGGTGCTAGATACACTAAAAAGTGCTACTAGTAGCTCTTTTGAACTAGCTAAAAACTCTACTACTGGGCTAGATCATACAGTCTCTACCTTATCTAATGTAAATACATTGTATGAAAAGATGCAGCAGATGGAAAACTTGGCTAATAACTTGCACTCAAGAAGTGATGAGATAACAAGCGTTATATCTTTGATAGATGATGTAGCTGAACAAACTAACCTTTTAGCACTTAATGCAGCCATAGAAGCAGCAAGGGCAGGGGAGCATGGACGTGGCTTTGCAGTTGTAGCAGATGAAGTAAGAAAGCTTGCTGAGCGAACTCAAAAAGCTACAAAAGATGTATCTATAGTGGTTAAAGCTATGCAGCAAGAAACTAATGAGATACAAAGTAGTGCAAAAGATACTAGTGCTGTTACTAATGAAGTAAAAGATGGCATAGATAGTTTAGAAAAGCTTATCCACTCTATAAACTCCAAAGCAGCTTTTATGAAGCTTACTTTATATAAGGTTTATAACCTTATCTTTTGCTCCCTTGCCAAACTTGATCACTACATATATAAGGGTAACTTCTATAATCTAGTCTTTGATCCAAAAAGTGACTTTAAGATAGTCGACCACAAAGGCTGTAGGCTAGGTAAGTGGTACTTTGAAGGTGATGGCTTTAAGTACTTTAATCACACTCAAGGTTATAAGAATCTTGATATATATCATAAAGATGTGCATGCAGTAGCCAATAGTGTAGCTAGCGATATAGTTAATAACAATCTAAAAAGTAAGGCTGCATTAGATGCAGATATAAGTCAGATGGAGCGTGCTTCAGAGGGTGTGCAACACGAGATGGATAATATGCTTCAAGAAAAAAATTCCGAGATAGATGATCTTATAAAAAATATAAAGTAGCGTTTATATCTAGTGTTTGCTTGCTAAAGCAAGCAACTTTAAGAGGGTTTAGAAAAAGACAACTTAAAACTAGGCTTGCTATAAGGACTTTTAAAAAGTGCCCTTACTAGTTTTAAGCTTTTTTATTTAGTCTTAGTATAATTTAGTACAAGTTAGTAAAATAACTAGTATAATTATGACCGAGACATTCGTCGTCTTTTTCATTAAGCATCACCTCCTTCCTTTATGGAACGAGATCACACCTAAGAGGTTGCGACCCTCTTAGGGCAACCTCTACTTTTATTATAACAAACCCATATTTTTACTTTTTTACTTTTTTAAAGGCAAGATTAACCCCTCGCGCGTTTTATACTTATAGAATCAAGACAATATAAAAAGTATCAACTTTAAGAAACTAGATAAAAGCAAGGAAAAAAGGAAGAAGGAAAAAAGGAAAGCAAGCAAGCAACTTTAAGAGGGTTTAGAAAAAGACAGCTTAAAACTAGGCTTGCTATAAGGACTTTTAAAAAGTGCCCTTACTAGTTTTAAGCTTTTTTATTTAGTCTTAGTATAATTTAGTACAAGTTAATAAAATAACTAGTATAATTACGACTAAGATTTTGACGATCTTTTTCATTAGGCATCACCTCCTTCCTTTTTGGAACGAGATCACACCTAAGAGGCAGCCACCTCTTAGGGCAACCTCTACTTTTATTATAACAAATCCATATTTTTATTTTTTTGCGTGCTTTTTTAGATACATAATTACTTTGTCACGCGTTTTATACTTATAGAATCAAGACAATATAAAAAGTGTTAGCTTTGAGGAACTAGACTAAAATAAGGAAGGCGAGCAAGCAACTTTAAGAGGATGGAAAAAGACAACTTAAAACTAGGCTTGCTATAAGGACTTTTAAAAAGTGCCCTTACTAGTTTTAAGCTTTTTTATTTAGTCTTAGTATAATTTAGTACAAGTTAGTAAAATAACTAGTATAATTATGACCAAGACGCTGTATGTCTTTTTCATAGGCTGACCTCCTTTCAAAGGTCACACCTAAGAGGTTGCGACCCTCTTAGGGCAACCTCTACTTTTATTATAACAAACCCATATTTTTACTTTTTTACTTTTTTAAAGGCAAGATAACCCCTCATGTGTTTTATACTCTTAATGCCAAGATAAAGCTAAGCTACGTTGTTAACTTTGTTAACTTTTCTTCATTTTTTTGATATGATCTCAAGTCGTATTTTCCAAATATTAGCTTTTATATATAGGCTAGATACAACGTATATTTTATTTTTAGGATTTATTAAATGAAACAAAAGACCTTACTAGGAATGCTTGGCTTGATAGTAGCTCTAAGTACTGCAAGTTTTGCAAAAGATGGTGTGTTTGTAGGCATTAACGCAGGACTAGTCAACTCACGTATAGATTATAAGAAAAAAACTAGTAGAAGTTTTTTCCCAGTAGACGCCCCGGGCTACTCAGTAGGACTAGATATAGGCTACACTCAAAGTTTTACCAAGATCATGGGCTTAAGATACTACGTAAGTTATAACTTCTCTCAAAGCTTTGGTGAAAAAAGTGCATTTACCCCCGATAATGGTTCAACAACTATGTACAACAATGGTGCTTTAATCCTAAACCACATGATACTTGCTAATGTCGACTACTTTATAAAACTTGATAGCATGTTTGAACTTTATGCTGGTTTTGGTCTAGGCTATAGCCACTTTACCGCTAACTTGCTTCAAGCCAAGGTAGACCCAAAAACAGGATATATCATTATGTCTACAAATTCAAGTTCTGAAGAAGCTTTTCCTAATGGCAAGCCAGATACCTACTTTAATGAAGGTGCTAGTTTTGTGCTACCTATAAATGTAGGTTTAAGTATAAATATCACAGAGCATCAAAGCTTAAGAATGGGGCTTAAGATACCTCTTATCGCTACAGATTTTGCAGCTATGGGTCTTAATATCCCACTACTTAGCCAAGCTGAAGCAGATATGATTGCACCTCCTAAGGGGGAGATTCAAGGAAGTATAAAAAACTTCATCGCACAAATTGGCTATAGCTATACTTTTTAATATCTAATTTGCCATGTTAGTTGGCATAGTCTAAGTATCAAGCAAAAAGACTTGTGTCGTTATGAAAGAGTATGTAAGCATAACTGAAGTGATCATGCATAAGTGATAGTGTAATGATTGCCACTTAGGCTATTACAAGCTATTGCAAGCTTGCAAATAACTTGTAATGGTTAAATTTATAGAATCTATAAAAGATGAAGATTTTAGTAAAAGGACTTGAAGTTATAAGCTAGCCCTAAAAGACTAACTTATAAGTGAAAATATAAAGAAGTTTAAAAGCCCTAGTTTAAAAAGTACCTTTAAAGACTAGATTCTAAAAGTGCTTTTAAAAACTAGTTATCTGGAGTTATCTTGTAGTTGATAGTTATCTCATCTCCTACTTTCATAGCCCCAAGCATGAACTTTGGAGGCACTATGCCAAAGTCAGTTATCTTAGTTTTAAAGCTACCTTCTATCTCTTTGTCAGTTGCTATCTTTGGCTGAGTGGAGATATCTACATCTTTGCCATTTAAATTAACAACGCCACTTAAAGTGTTAGTAGCTGGATCATAGCTTTTCATAACATAAGTTATAACAGATTCTGGAGTGACGTGCATAGCCTTATAAGCGTTTTTATCCATGCTTTTACCCTCAGTGCTTTTTAGCGTTTCAGCGACCATGGAGACTTCTAGCTTAGATGGTTTGCCTTCAGTGCCTTGCATGTTTACTTTTAACTCACTACTTTGCATCTTCCAGTCATGTAAGGTAGAAGTACCAAGCACTTCTACGTGCCCACCTGCAAAGGCGAAAGAGCCAACTAATATACTTGCAAATACTGCTTTTTTAAAAATACTACTCATTTTTACTCCTTGTAATCAAACCCCAAATCTATTAAAACGCTACGTTAGCAGTTAGCATAAAACCTTGGAAGTAAGCATAGCCTTTACTACTAGCTAAAGCACCACCAAAAGTTGATAGGTTTCTTTGTTGCCAGATGTACTCAGCCCTTGCCAATACACCTTTGTACATATACCAGCCAACTGAAACTTGAGCTTGATCTAGTTGTTGGTTTAGTGCTGTGCCTGCACGTCTACCGTTTAAGAAAGCTTTTTCATATCTTGCAGCGACATACATCTTATCATCCCAGAATCTTTGTGCTAGAGTAACTGAAACGTGGTTCATATAAGCATCGCCACCGCCAAATGATTGTCTACCATTTACTATTACATTATTGTAAGCACCGCTTGCAAACTCATAAACGCCAGTTAGCTCAGTACCTTTATACTTTAAGAAAAGTGAAGTGTTATAAGCACTCATGCTTCCAGTCCCTTTCATAGGATTCCAAGTACCTACGCCTGTAGCAGTATCACTCGCTCCATATACACCTCTTAAAGCACTACCTGCTAGAGAACTTGTGCCATTGAATAAGCCGTCAGCTGTATTAGGTGAAGCTTGGAAGTAGCCAGATTCTGAGATCCTTAGTCTAAAGTCTTCAGTTAGCTGACTATCATAGCCTAGTTTAAAGTAGCCAGCTAGGTTTGTTGAACCCGGAACTATAGTGTAGTTAACAGGGTTAACTAAACCTGTTGTAAGACCACCTAGTAAGAAGGCACCTTGATATCTAAGTAGTAGTTCACCAAATACTGCTTGTACATTGGATTCTACAGCTTGGTTTATAGTGAAGTAGCCTCTATAAGTGTTGGCGTTATCAGTTCTAGTGAATTGGTTATCACCAAAGTCTATGTCATTAACACCTACTTTTACAGTAACGTGTTTCATTATGGAATCTAAAAAGTCATTACCTATAAAGTCTAGACTTTCTATAGTGGCATATCCACCTTTTACATATGTTTCATGGTGGTGGTGGGAAGCAAGCCTAGTTTGTAGCACTACGTTAAAGCCACGAGCAAGTCTAGCGCTTATATCTAAGTTAGCAACTGGAAGAGAGAAACCTATCTTTTGAGGTGTTCTAACCCCCGGAGTAGTTCCATTATAGTTATCATTCATGTTTTGAACATAAAAAGACAAGTCTCCATGTACACCTATACTTGGACCTTCAAAAGGTGCGTCATCGTGAGGTGCTTCAAACTGGTTAAGCTGATAGTTTCTATCCTGCCAACTAAAAGCATACAAACTACTGCTTGCAACTATAGACAGACCACCTATCACTAGAGCCTTTTTCAACATACTTTTCATTTTAACTCCCTAAAATTTGAAAATGGTAATAGCCAACAAAGCCCGGATTTAAAAAATGGATTTAAAGCAAGTCTTAAATCAAGCTTTTGTGAAAAAATACTAACCAAATAAGAGGTTTTTGAGGTAGTGGCGTTTAGATTAGATCAACCAAAGAGTGGCTATTTAGTGTGTTTACAGAGTGTGTGAAGATAAATTCGCATTTATAATTATGATTTATATCAATAAAAACAAAAAAAAGAAAAAATATAACTTTACTTTTATGGAATCTTTAGCACCAAAGACTAAGCCTTGCTTGTGCGTCTTTGTAAGATTAGCTTTGTTTTGGCTTGATTTATATCAGAAGTTATAAAAGCATTAAACTTTTTTACTTTAAAACCTAACTTTATCAAGATAAAACTTTACATATCACCAAGCTTTTATCCTTTAAGTATACATAACGCTACAAAACTTCACAGTAGAGCTAACAAAGTGCTACTTTCACAATGAGATCCCATAGTATTTTTTACTATAAGTAACATAAAGATAAAAAATAGCATATAAAAAAATTACTTTCTACACAATCTTAAGTTTTTCTAAATCATAATGCGATTTGGAGTAGCGATAACTAACTGATATGGCTATCAAACTTAACTTTTTGAAATTTCAACATGAACGCATTTGGGCATTAATAGCATTAAAAACTATTAAAGGAAGAAAATGAGACAGATAGTAACTGAAGGCACGGCAAACGCCAGCCTAACAACAAAGCAAAGGATAAAGTCCATCTTTGCAGCAAGCTCAGGGAACTTAGTAGAGTGGTATGACTTTTATATATACGCCTTTGCCGCTGGCTACTTTATACACGACTTTAGCGGCTCAACTAACCCAACAGTAGCACTTATAGAGGCTTTTGCCATCTTTGCTTTAGGCTTTTTGATGAGGCCAATTGGCAGCTGGATCTTTGGATTTGTAGGTGATAGGATAGGGCGTAAGAAGTCTATGATCTACTCTATAGTTTTAATGGCTGTAAGCTCTATCATCATAGCTATAGTCCCTACAAAAAGCGTCATAGGCGACTGGGCTATGATAATCCTTCTCATAGCTAGGCTTTTGCAGGGTATAAGCGTAGGCGGAGAGTATGGGGTGGCTGCTACTTATATGTCTGAGACTGCTACTTCTGGGAAGCGGGCGTTTTACTCATCTTTTCAGTATGTGACTTTGATAGGCGGGCAGTTTGTAGCTGTGCTAACTGTGGTTATCTTAGAGCTTATATTTAGAGATGAGACTATAAGGGCTTGGGCGTGGAGACTGCTTTTTGCCTTTGGTGGGATCTTAGCCCTTCTTTCTTTGCTTATAAGAACTGGCATGCATGAAAGTGGCACTAAAGAGACTTTTGAACATAAAAGCAGTGGGTCTTTAAAAGCCGTATTTATAGACTGGAGATTTTTGCTTATATGCTTTATCATAGCAGGGGCTGGATCACTAGGCTTTTATACCTATACTATATATACAAAAACCTTTCTTATAGACTCAGTCCATATGAGTGAAACCCTATCTAATAGAATCATGCTTATAGCACTCTTTTGCTTGATGCTTTCTCAGCCGCTTTTTGGGATGCTTATAGATAAGATAGGTAGAAGAGTTTCCCTCTTTATCTTTACTGTCGCTTCGATAGTCTGTACTTGGCCTATGTACTACCTCTTACAAAACATAGGGGGTAATATCTATGGAACCTTCTTTATACTAATCTGGATGTATATCATCTTAAGCTTCTATGCGTCTATGGCTGGGGTTATAAAAGCTGAGCTTTTCCCTTCTCATATAAGAAGTCTTGGAACTGGTCTTGGGCATGCCCTAGGTAATGTTATCTTTGGTGGTACTGCTTCTATCATAGCTTTGGAGTTTAAGCATATACATATGCAAAGTGGATTCTACGTGTACTTTATCATCATCTTTGTCATCCTTCTTATAACTGCTTTCTTCTTCCCTAAAAAGACTTATCTAGACTAAAGGCTAGAGTTTTTCTGCAGCTTCTTATGAGGCTGCGCTATCTAGCTTGCAAGATTTTTTACTTAAATCTTTTTACTTAAATATGCGACTTAATTTTTTTATTAGATATTTATCACCTTGTCTTTGATGGTGGAAGTAAAGTGCGTGTATGTGGCATTTCACTTAAGTCTTGACACTAGTAAGGTGTAAGCCTGAGGTGGCAATCTTGCATATAAAAAAGCACGCAAAAAAGTAAAAATATGGGTTTGTTATAATAAAAGTAGAGGTTGCCCTAAGAGGGTTGCGACCTCTTAGGTGTGACCTTTGAAAGGAGGTCAGCCTATGAAAAAGATCGTCAAAATCTTAGTCGTAATTATACTAGTTATTTTATTAACTTGTACTAAATTATACTAAGACTAAATAAAAAAGCTTAAAACTAGTAAGGGCACTTTTTAAAAGTCCTTATAGCAAGCCTAGTTTTAAGCTGTCTTTTTCTACCCTCTTAAAGTTGCTTGCTTTCCTTTTTTCCTTCCTTCCCTCTTTCTTTCTTTCTTTTTTGCTTGCTTTTATCTAGTTTCTCAAAGTTAGCACTTTTTATATTGTCTTGATGCTAGAAGTACAAAACGCGTGATAAGGCAATCAAGCATCTAAAAAATACACCAAAAAGTAAAAATATGGATTTGTTATAATAAAAGTAGAGGTTACCCTAAGAGGGTGGAGCCTCTTAGGTGTGATCTCGTTCCATAAAGGAAGGAGGTGATGCTTAATGAAAAAGACGACGAATGTCTTGGTCATAATTATACTAGTTATTTTATTAACTTGTACTAAATTATACTAAGACTAAATAAAAAAGCTTAAAACTAGTAAGGGCACTTTTTAAAAGTCCTTATAGCAAGCCTAGTTTTAAGTTGTCTTTTTCTAAACCCTCTTAAAGTTGCTTGCTTGCTTTCCTTCTTTTAGTTTAGTTTTTTAAAGCTAGCACTTTTTGTATTGTCTTGATATTATGAGGTAGTGCGGCGTGATGTTTTCTTGCCGCTTTTATAGTAGGAGTTAATAAAGCTTATGGCGTGCTTAAAGTTAACTAGCAATGCTAGTTCATAGCATTTAAAAACTCATCATTATTTTTAGTATCTTTTAGTTTTGAGTAGATAAAGGTTAGGGCTTCTATATCATCCATTTGCTGCATAGTGTTTCTTAAAACCCACACTTTGCTAAGCTTTTCTTCTCCAAGCAGTAAGTTATCTTTTCTAGTTCCTGACTTTAAGATATCAAAGGCTGGGTAGATACGCCTATCAGCGATGTTTCTAGCTAGGACTATCTCAGAGTTACCAGTACCTTTAAACTCTTCAAATATAACTTCATCCATCCTAGATCCTGTCTCTATAAGCGCTGTAGCTATGATAGTTAGAGAGCCGCCATTTTCTATATTACGCGCGGCACCAAAAAAGCGTTTTGGCTTATGAAGTGCATTTGCGTCAACCCCACCACTTAAAACCTTACCGCTTGAAGGAGTTACTGCATTATAAGCCCTAGCAAGACGAGTGATAGAATCTAAAAGTATGACTACGTCTTTACCAAGCTCTATACGTCTTTTTGCACGTTCTATGACTATCTCTGCCATGCGTATATGGTTACTTGAAGGCATGTCAAAAGTGGAGGCAAAAACTTGCCCCTTAACGCTTCGCTGCATGTCTGAAACTTCTTCAGGTCTTTCATCAACTAGCAAGACCATTAACTCAACTTCTGGGTGATTATAAGAGATTCCATGTGCTAGCTCTTTCATAAGCTCAGTCTTTCCAGTTCTAGGAGGGGCGACTATTAGTGCTCTTTGCCCTTTCCCTATAGGAGTAAAAAGATCTAGCATGCGGCCTGTAACTTTTTTGTTGTTGTACTCTAGTTTTAGTTGTTCGGTTGGAAAGACTGGAGTTAAGTTTTCAAAAAGAGGGCGAGACTTTATCTCTTCAAAGCTTACGTTATTAATACCTTCTATCTTTAAAAGGGCGTAGTATTTTTCCTGATCTTTTGGTGCACGTACTTGACCGGTTATGATGTCACCGTTTCTAAGTGCGAACTTTTGAATCTGGCTTTGACTTACATAGGTGTCATGCTGTGTGTCTGAAAACTTCTCATCCATACTTCTTAAAAAGCCATGACTGTCATTTACTATCTCTAAGATTCCAGAGATAAGGATGTATCCGCCTTGTGAGACTTGGATTTTAAGTATTTCAAATATTAAGTCTTGCCTTAAGAACTCATGTGGATTTTGTACGCCTAGATTTTGAGCTATCTCTACTAAAGTTGAAAGTGGTTTTATCTTTAAGTCTTCCATCCTGTAGGCATTAACTGGAGTGTGGGTACGTTTCTCTTTGATCTCTTTTTTGTGTTTTGTGTCGTTGTTTTTCTCTTCTTGATTTTGTTTTGCAACTACTTTTTCATTCATAAAAACCCTTCTGAATTAGTACATGTTGTGGAATCGTAAAATCTCCATACCTTTAGGAATAATAATATTAAATTTGGTAGAAAAATATTTATGCTCAATAAGACTAAATTTAAAGTAAGAATTGGTTGCGGAGAATGGATTTGAACCACTGACCTTTGGGTTATGAGCCCAACGAGCTACCTGACTGCTCTACTCCGCGATAAAATAAAATGGCTGGGATAAAAGGATTCGAACCTCTGAATGCCTGGACCAAAACCAGGTGCCTTACCGCTTGGCGATATCCCAACAATGATCATATTTCGTGTTTGAAAGTTGAATACTACCTTATTAAAAACTAAAAGTCAAGAAACATAACTTTGAAAACTAAACCTCATCCAACAAGGCTGCATATCCTGCCTGCCCTAGGCTTATAGAGTAGTCTCCACTTGGAAGAAAAGGGAAAAAGACCTCTAGTTTATTAGCCTTAAACACTCTTTCTATCTTTTCACAAAGCAGCATATTTAAAAATACTCCCCCGCCAAAGCTTGCCTTTTTCGCGCCTAAAAGCAGTGTGATTTGCAAAGCTATATCAGCTAAGGTATCTAAAAATCTATTAGCGATAAAGCAAGTAGACTTAGAATCTAACTCTAGCAAGATAGCTTCAAACATCAGCTTTAAGTCTATCTCATCATCATTTATATTATAAGGATAGGGATGATGCATAAAAGTATCACTTTTCTTAGCTAGGTCTGAAAGAAGCGTGCCACTTTGCCCTTCATACTCAAGCGTTTTGATAAGCCCTAACATAAAAGCGACTACATCAAAGATCCTGCCAACTGAGCTAGTTTCTATTAGGTTAAGCTTTTTAGAAAACATAGAATCTAAAATATCACTATGTTTAAATTGCAACTTGCCACTAGTTTTAACACCTAAGCTTTTAAGCATAAAAAAAGCAGTCTTTGAAGCATCTTTTATACTGCTTTCAGCACGACTTATATAAAAGTACTTAAAGTGAAAAAGCCTTTTTATATCACAGACTTTATTTAGCTGTCCTAAAAAGACTTCTCCACCCCAAAGCTTAAGGTCTACTCCCAACCCACTGCCATCCCAGATAAAAGCCAGCAGGGCTTCATCTAAGCGCGCCTTAGATTCTAAAGCTAGGGCTATAAAGTGGGCGTGGTGGTGGTAAACCTCTAAAAGAGTAGTGTTAGTATCACAAGCTAAAAGCTTAGCAAGGCGGGTGCTTTCATAGCTAGGATTAGCATCACAAACTAGCACGCTAGGCTTGCCAAAGACTTTATAAAAGTGCACAAAAGTAGCTTTTAAATGCTCTATATTATCTAAGCTATCTAGGTTAGAAATATATGGTGAGATGATACACTCACTTCCTTTTAGAAAAGTAAGTGAGGTCTTAGAGTGTGCCCCAAGGGCACATATAAGCACTTTAGATTCTATAACTAGCTTCATGTTAAAAGGGGCAAGCCCCCTGCTAAACCTAACCCCACGCACAAAACTCCCACCACTTGAGACTATACTATCATCCAAAGACTGCTTAATCTCTCTATCATAAGAGATGATACTATCAACTTCTAAGCCCTCTAACTCAGCCACATTTTTAGCTATATGTGCCCCTTTTTTATTTGCCGAAGTAAAGCAAAGCACAAAGTCTTTAGGAAGGGCTTTAAAAAGTAAGTCTAAGTGGGCACTAAAAGGCCTAGTGATAGCTAGACTAAAAGTAGGTGAGATCTCTTTAAGGCTTGCTTTTAAGGCTAGGGCTAAGTTTTTTGTATCTTTTAGCAATGGTGCTATTATCATGGGTGAGACTTGACTTAAAAGCATATGCCTTAACTTTAGGTCTAAAACTACTAGCTTGTCTATAGTGCAAACTTCTGCCATCAAGGCTATAGGCTTAGTTTGTCGGTGTTTTAGCGCTCTTAGTTTGCGTACAGATTCTATATTGCTAGCATCACAGATTAAAGCATAGCCACTTAGTCCTTTGAAGGCTAGAATCTTGCCTTGTGTTAAAAGAGTGCTGGCGTGCTTTAAGATAAAAAGTGCATTTTTAGATTCTAGTTTAGTAGATTTTATATTATTAGATTCTATGCTTTTAGATTCCTGCTTGCTAGCTTTTAGGCTAACTCCACAGTTTTCACAGCTTATAAGCTCAGCGTGAAAGCGTCTATCACTTGGGTTTTCATACTCATTTTTACAAGCTTTACAAAGCACAAACTTACTCATAGTAGTAGAGTTTCTATCATAAGGCAAGGAGTTTATAAGGCTATATCTTGGCCCACATTTTGCACAAGCTATAAAGGCATAGTTAAAAAAGCGAGAATTGGGGTTAACAAGGTCTGCCATGCAGTCTTTGCAAGTAGCTAGGTCTAGTGGAAGAGTTAGGCTAGGAGAAGTATCTTTGGTGCTTTTTAGTATCTTAAAGCCTTCCCAAAAGTAAGCACTTTGTGGCTCTAAAAGCTTAGTGTTTAAAAAAAGCATTTTAGTGCTAACTTCTAAAACCTTAAAGTTTTTGCAAACTAGTTTTATAAAGGCATTAGAGTTAAGCATAAAAGTTCTAGAATCTAAAAGCACGCTAGCCTCAAGCCCTACATTTTTAACATAGCCTTTAAGCCCTAAAGTAAGGGCTAGGTTAAAAACAAAAGGTCGAAAGCCTACACCTTGCACGCTTCCTTTAAAGCTTATAAGATAAGCCCTCATAAGATAGATAGCACTTACTTTGCTTATAACTAGCCTCCAGTTTTGTTAGCAATCTTTGTGAGTAGTTTACTAGTTTGCTTACTAGTACTCTTTCCTTGGATCAGGACTTGCATAAAAGATACCATCTTTTTTAGGGATCATTATAGCGTTTACATCGCCCATATCTGGCTGTACGCTTATAGTATAGCCCATCTCTTTAAGCAGTCTTTCTGTGTCTTTATTAAGCGTGTCTTTTTCAACGCGAAGCTCATCAGGCAGCCACTGCATGTGGAATCTTGGTGCATAAACTGCATGTGATATATCCATGCCATGATCTATTACATTACTTATAACTTGAAGCACAGTAGTTATGATTCTAGATCCCCCCGGACTTCCTACTACCATATAGATATCATTACCCTTTAAAACTATAGTTGGTGTCATAGAGCTAAGTGGTCTTTTATTAGGCTGGATCTCATTAGCCCTGCCACCTACTAGTCCATAAGCGTTAGGTACGCCAGCTTTTATAGAAAAGTCATCCATAGTGTTATTCAGTAAAAAGCCAGCCCCTTCGATGGACGCACCACTGCCATAAGCTTCATTAATAGAGTAAGTAACACTAACTGCGTTGCCAAACTTATCAGCCACTGAGTAGTGAGTGGTGTTGTTACCTTCAGGAAGCACTACAAGTTTTGCTTTTATCACTCCAAGTCCGGGCTTTACATCTTTACTTGGTTTAGCACTACCAACTCTTATCTCTTCAAAGACTTTTTTAGCATACTCTTTGCTATCTAGCGTATCTATAGGCATGTTTTTTACAAAGTTTGGATCACCTAAGTAAGCTGACCTATCAGCGTAAGCTTGTCTCATAGCTTCTGCCATGATGTTTATAGTGCTTGCACTATTAAAGCCAAGCTTAGCAAGGTTTGCATTTTCCATGATGTTTAGCATCTCTATTAGGTGCACACCACCACTGCTTGGAGGTGGCATAGATACTATAGTGTAGCCTCTATAAGTGCCTACAACTGGAGTTCTCCATATGACTTTATAGTCTGCTAGGTCTTCTTTGGTTATGATGCCGTGGTTTTTTTCCATATCTTTAACTATCAAGTCAGCAACTTTACCTTTATAGAATCCATCTCTGCCATCTTTTTCTATAGCCTTTAAAGTAGTACTTAGATCTTTTTGTATGAAAAGATCTCCTTCTTTATAGTCACTACCATCTTTTTTTAAAAAGTAGCTTTTAGAGCTTGCAAACTTCAAAAACTTATCCCTTGCAGCTTGCATACTTTTAGCTTGATGAAGTGGCATAGCATAGCCTTCTTCTGCTAGCATGATAGAAGGTTCCATAAGTCTTTCTCTACTCATAGTCCCATACTTTTGGCGTAACTCTTCAAGTCCAGCCACAGTGCCCGGAACCCCAGCGCTTAGATAGCCTCCAGTGCTTGCACCCTCTATAACTTTGCCATTTTTATCAAGATACATATTAGCACTAGCTTTTTGTGGGGCTGCTTCTCTAAAGTCTAGTGCTAAGTTTTTACCATCTTTTGTTCTTATGATGGCAAAGCCACCACCACCAAGGTTGCCTGCTACTGGGTGGACTACAGCTAGGGCATAGCCTATAGCCACTGCTGCATCAAAGGCGTTGCCTCCATCTTTTAAGACGTCATTTCCTATCTTTGTGGCGATGTCTACTGAGCTTATAGCTATGCCATTATTACTTTGTATAGGGGCGGGGGCTGCAGCTTCAAGCACTAAAGTAAAGCTAAGTATAAATGCTAGTAGGAGAAAAACTTTTTGTTTAAGCTTCATATGCTAGTTTCCTTTTTTTGTTAGAGTTTTTAAGATTGTATATTAAAAAGAAGATTATTTTTAAGTTTTTTTGACAAAAATGCCATCTATGCTAACTTTAAGTAACTTTTAGATTCTAAGGACTATTCATTTTTACACAAGATAGAACATTTAAGCTTTACTAAGCCTTTCATTTAGTAATTGCTAATCTAGGCTATGCCTTTAAAACTGCAAGTTTTACAAAAGTTTTCTATAAACTCACCTTTTCTCATGGCACTAGTAAAGTCTAAAAACTTTCTAGATTCTAAAAAAGTCTCTAAGCTAAGCCCATTATTAGAATCTAGACTTGCATCTCCAAAACTTATCTCTGAGTTAGCACACATGCAGCAAGGCACTATCTTGCCATTAGATAAAAAAGCAAGTTGTTTTATACCACCTAGGCACTTAGTGCTTCGCTTTATTTTAGATTCTAAGCTTGCAGATTTAGCATTCCACTTAAATCTATTATGTGTTTTTAGGATGACTTTTGGGGCAAGCCTAAGACCATGACTTGTCTTTTTTACCTTATCTATATAGCCAAGACACTCAAAAAAGCTTGCAAAGTCTTTGGTTATAGAATCTACTTCTAAGCTATCACTAAAAAGACGCAAGTTTATAAACACTTCACTTTTACACTCTAACTTATAAGCACAAAAATGCTTTATAACTTCAAAGTACTTAGGTGTTTTATGCCTATTAAAAAAGTAAGATTCTAAAGAAAAGCTTACTTGATGGATAGGAGGAGTGCTTAGAATCTTAAAGTAGTCTTCATCTAAAAAAAAGCCACTAGTTACAAGGTCTACTTTAAGACTATTTGCCTTAGCGATGCTTAGATACTCATTTAAAAGAAGAGGTTTTAAAACTAATGGGTCACCTAGTACATGAAGGCTTATAAGCTTAGTTTTACCTTTTAAAAAAGAAGCGATTTTTGTAAAAAGCCCTAAGTCCATAATGCCCCTTACACCCTTTTTAGGCGTGCAAAAAGCACACTCTAGATTACAAATATCACTTAGTTCTATATAAACTTTATGCCACTTCAAAACTAGCCAAAAACCCTTTTAAGGATGGAATCTACATTTTTAAGATAGTAGCTATACTCAAAGCACTCTTTTATCTCATCTTCACTTAGATACTTGCTTAAGCTAGGATCTTTTAAAAGGAGTTTTAAAAATAGCCCTTTTACATCTTCTCCATCTTGAAGCTTTTGCCATACTTCCATAGCATTTTTTTGTACTATCTTATAAGATTCCTCGCGGCTTAGCCCCTTTTTAGGCAACTCTAAAAGCACTCTTTGAGAAAAGACTAGCCCGCCGGTTAATTCCATATTTTTAAGCATATTTTTAGGATAGACTACAAGATTTTTGATTAGCCCTTCAAGCCTAGCAAGCATAAAATCAGCAGTAACAAAGCTATCTGGAAAGACAAAGCGTTCAACTGAGCTATGGCTTATATCCCTTTGATGCCAAAGACTTACATTTTCTAAGCTTGGGATAAGATAAGCCCTTATCATCCTGCAAAGTCCAGTTATATTTTCGCTTAGGACTGGATTTCTTTTATGAGGCATGGCTGAAGAGCCTTTTTGCTTGGGAGAGAAGTACTCTTCTGCTTCATAAACTTCAGTCCTTTGAAGGTGCCTTACTTCAAGGGCTATATTTTCACAAGTGCTTGCTAAGAGGGCTAACTCACTTATAACCCTAGCGTGTACATCGCGTGAGATGACTTGAGAGCTTATAGGGGCAGGGCGCAAGTCTAGGGTTTCACAGACCATAGATTCTAACTCAAAAGGAGTATGGGCGATATTGCCCATAGCACCACTTAGCTGACCCATGCTAGAGTTTTGTTTGGCTTCTTTTATATTTTTAAGATTAAGCTGTAACATATTGGCAAAGTTTGCTAAAACTAGCCCAAAAGTTATAGGCTCACCGTGGATGCCATGGCTTCTACCTACCATTAAAGTATCTTTATGTTCATAAGCCTTAGCTTTTAGTGTGCTAAGCAGGCTTTCAATGTCTTTTATGATAAGGTTTAGTGCGTCTTTTATCTGTAAGGCTAGGGCTGTATCTATGCAGTCACTGCTTGTGATTCCATAGTGAATCCATCGCTTCTCTTCACCTAAACTTTCTCCAACTGAAGTAGTAAAGGCTATCAAGTCATGTTTAGTCTCTAACTCTATCTCATTAATGCGTTCTATTTTAAAGCTAGCATTTTTTTGGATCTTGTCATTTTCTTCTTTGCTTATAAGGCCAAGCTTGTGCCACGCTAAAACCAGAGCTTTTTGTACTTTTAACCATGAATCATATTTGCTTTGCTCACTCCAGATATCACTCATCTCTTTTCTTGCGTATCTTGTAACCATATATACTTATCCTTTTTTGGAGTTTTTTAGATTCTAGCAAAAAGCTAGGGGAGACTTTGCTTTTGCAAGTTTTGATAAATATAAGGAGTATGTAAGAATAAGTGGTAATAAATCTCTGTGTTATGTGCATTGAAAGATAGAATCTAAAACTATAAAAATTAGATTCTATAAAATTAGAAAAGTTTTATATCTACTACTTCACATAACTGCTACTTCATGCCATGCACACCACACTCCTAAAGGCAAGATAAAAACTAGATTCGTTATTTAATCACCCAAACTTACCGCCAATGTATTCTTTAGTAAGCTTTTCTTTTGGGTTATCAAAGATGTCTTTGGTTTTATTAAGCTCTATTAAATTGCCTAGATACATAAAAGCTGTTTCATCACTAACCCTTTGGGCTTGCTGCATATTATGCGTAACAATCAAGATAGTAACTTTTTTCTTTAGCTCAATTACTAGCTCTTCTATAGCCTTAGTTGCGATTGGATCAAGTGCAGAAGTAGGCTCATCAAAAAGCAGTATCTCTGGGCTTAAAACTATAGCCCTTGCTATGCAAAGTCTTTGCTGCTGTCCCCCACTTAGCCCCATAGCACTATCATCTAGTCTATCTTTTACTTCAGTCCAAAGATTAGCTCCTTTAAGTGCTTTTTCTATACGTGGATAAAGCTCCATCTT
Organism: Helicobacter sp. 11S02629-2; assembly: GCF_002272875.1. Classification (GTDB taxonomy): domain Bacteria; phylum Campylobacterota; class Campylobacteria; order Campylobacterales; family Helicobacteraceae; genus Helicobacter_I. The sequence goes on along the minus strand of NZ_MLAN01000001.1, from coordinate 249,620 downwards.
AGACCTTATACCCTTAAGTCTTAAGCCATAAGCTATATTATCAAAGATGCTCATAGGGAAGGGAGTAGGCTTTTGAAAGATCATGCCTATCTTACTTCTTAGGTCTATTAGATCAGTTTTTTTGCTTAGGATGTTATGTCCTTCATAGACTATCTCACCTTCATACTTTGCACCCGGATATAGACTATGTATCTGATTAAAACACCTTAGTAGCGTGCTTTTACCACAGCCACTAGGGCCAATTAAAGCTAAGACTTTATTTCTATCAACTTTTAGATTGATATTTTTGATGCTTGCTACTTTTGCCTGTGGGTAGTAAAAGCTAAGATTTTTAACTTGTAATATAGAATCTTCTTTGCTAGGTGCTTTAGAAGGACTATCTTTTAAGTCTTTACTAGCTTTTGTATTTTTATCTTTTAAGTCAGTTTTTATCACTTTAGATTCTTTAGGTCCATACACATCTTTTTGGATATCTTGCTTTTTGTTTTCTTTCATGTGGATAGTTCTCCTTTTGTTTTTATCTTACTTCTTTTGCCTTATTTCTTTTTGGCAATTAGCAATCTTGTGCCTATATTTACTATTAGTATGAAAGCAGTTAGTAAAAAGGCTGCATTCCACCCTAGGGTTTGATAGATGTGTTCTGGGTTAGTAGCAAAGTTATACATCCATATACTAAGACTAGGCATAGGGTTTACTGGGTTAAAAGTTAAGATTTGAGAGTTGCTGGCTGTAAAAAGTAAAGGCGCACTTTCTCCACTTACCCTACAAAAGGCTAGTAAGATTCCAGTTAGAAGGCCATTTCTAGCGGCTCTATAAACTATCTGGGTTATCATCTTATATCTTGAAGCCCCTAGTGCCATGGCTGCTTCTTTAAGGTTATCAGGCACTAGAGATAGCATATCATCAGTAGTTTTTAAAACGATTGGAATCATTATGATACTTAAGGCTAAGATTCCAGCATAGCCACTAAAACCATGTGTTGGCACAACTATGATGGCATAGATAAAAGTGGCGATTATGATAGTTGGCATGGAGTTTAGTAAGTCTCCACACATCCTAACTATGTTTAGCACTTTTTGATTCTTGCAGTACTCTCTTAAAAAAGTCCCAGCTAAAAGCCCTATAGGTATAGAGATGATGCTAGCACCTATGGCTAAGATTATCTGCCCTACTATGGCAGCACGCAAACCACTAGCAGGGTCCCTTGGCCCTAAGTCATCATTAATAAAAAGGTGCAAGCCAAAGTGCTGTAAGCCTTTATAAAGCACAGCCCCTATGATAAAGATTAATACCAAAACACCAAATATCGCAAAGATATAGCTTAGGCTTAGGGCTATGACGTTTATAATCCTTCTTCTTGTTAGATTGGCATTATGCATAATTTAACCCCTTTTTCTATTTATAAATTTTTTAGCTATGAATATGATTATAAAGTTTAAGACTAGTAAAACTAAGGCTAGGTAAAAAAGACTTGAGCTATAGATCCCATCTCCTGCTTCTCCAAAATTTATAGCTATGGTTGCTGGGATATTAGTTGCTGGCTGGATTAAGGAAGCTGGGATCTTTTGTGTGCCGCCTATTAAAAGGGCTACTGCCATAGTTTCGCCAAGCACGCGAGATAAAGCTAGTATCATGGAACCTACAACGCCAGTTTTAGCATAAGGAAAGACTACATCTTTTACTACTTCAAAGCGAGTAGCTCCAAGTCCGTAAGCAGATTCTTTAAGCATGGGTGGGGTTGCATCTATGCTATCTCTCATCAAAGAAGCCATAAAAGGTAGCACCATGATGCTTAAAACTATAGATGCACTTAAGATTCCAACTCCTATACTTGTGCCATCTGGGCTTAGTTTGGCAACAAGTGGCACTAAAAAGATAAGCCCTACCATGCCATAAACTATAGAAGGCACGGCAGCTAGTAGCTCTATAGCCACGCCTACTACTACTTTTACATGTTTATGGGCAAGCTCTGTTAAAAAGATAGCTATGCCAATTGATATAGGAATAGCTATAACCATAGCGATGATTGCACCAACTATACTTCCATAGATGGCATTTAGTGCACCAAAGACCTCTCGCCCAGAATCCCATTTAGTCGATATCAAAAAGCCAAAGCCAAACTTGCTAAAAGCAGGGATGGCATTAATTATGATGCTTAAAGCTATGGCAAAAAGCACTATTACTACTATCCACGCAAAGATGGTTGAGATGTTTTGATAGATGATATCAGCAAGCGTTATCCTGTGACGCCTAAGCTGCTTTTTAAGTTTTCTAATCTTTTTTAGGAAGTTTAGTTTTTTTAGTCTTTTTCTTCTTCTTTCTTTTGCAAGAGGAGAGTTGAAGTTAGAGATAAAGTGCCTTTTTTGGATGCTTTGCTTAGCTAGGTTTTTAGCGATTTCTGCTTTTTGTAGCTCTTCTAAGTAGCGTGAGTTAGCACGCTCTTGGGGGGAAGGCTTTTTATCTTTTTGTCCTTTCATATACTCTCCTGTGATTAGACTTAAGTTAATGGCTGAATTGTAAAAAGGTTTTGTGACTTAATTATGACAAGATTTAAAAGCTTATGCATGGGTTATCTTAGGCTATGTCTTAGTGCTCTAAAGGTAAGTCTTTATTAGCTTCTTTTTTTAAAAGCCTTTTTATAGTTTCTTTTACTCCAAGGGCTATTAAAGTAAGCACGATGGCTCTTCTAGCTATCTTGAATGAAAAATAAATACCATCTCTTAGTGCATAAAAGGTTTTAGCAGTTTTAGGTTTAGTAGATATAAATCTATAAGAAAAGCCTTGAGTGCTTATATACTCTAATACCTTAGCATCTAAAGCCTTGGCGTTTAAAGGGTCTATACTAGGCCTTTTAAGTCCTAGGCTTACTGGCAAGTAGACTTGAACTATCCTTTTAAAAGTCTTAGGTTCAAATCTATCTTTGTTATTTAAAAGCTCATTTAAAACTATAGAAAAGCAGTAAGCATGGTAGTACTTTCTAAGCTTGCTAAAGTCTTTAAAGTAAGTAGATATAGGCTTTAAGTGCTTAGGAACTTGCCCTATATCCTTACTTTTAAAGTAATCACAAGTTGAATTAGCCCTAATCCTATAAATATAGCTTTGCTTATTTATAATCTTTAGATTCTTATGTGCTTTAAAATCTTCTTCACTTATGCCAACAGAGCAGCTTAAAAAAAGCAGCAACCCAAAAAGGTGGTCTTCGCACTCTATGTATTTAAATCTTAGATCTAAGACATTAAGCTTATCTGCACGAAAGATTCCATGACAAACCCAAGGAAGATCACCAAAATACATATCATTTAAAATCTGATAGGTTGAAACTATCTTTTTACTAGATCTTCTTAAAGATTGCATGTAGTAGTCAACTATAAACTCTCCTAGCCCATAGCCTTCTACTTGAGAGCCCATACCATGCCAGACTATATCAACTTCTTTATCTAAAACATCAACACAGTCTTTGATGCACTCTAAAGTTATAAAGTCATCACTATCTACAAAGTGGACAAAAGAGTCTTCAGGAAGCTTTGAGATAGCAGTTTCTAGTACGCTTTTATCGACGTAGATGTGATTGCTAGCTTTTGTTTTTACTAGGTCTAAAAACTCCCTTTCTTTAGGCGTTAAGTTTACATTATCTTTACTTTTTAAAGCCTCTCTTAAATTAGTACCTTTTATAAACTCTAATCCTAAGTTTCTAGCACTACTTTGTCCGCCATTAGGCTTAGAGATGATGAAGATTCTTGGGTCTTTTCTTGCATACTCTAGTGCTATTTCTAAGCTTTTATCACTGCTTCCGTCATCTATGAGGATGATTTCTATATTGTCATAGGTCTGTTTGACTAAGGAATCTAGGCAGTCTCTGAAGTAAGAATCAGTATCATAAAAAGGTGTAATGATTGAGATTTGAGGTTTTAAATATGGCATAGCCTTCCGTTATGTATTTAATTTACTTTTTAATTGTAGCAGTCTTTTTGGTTAAAATATTTTCATTTCAACATGGATTTTGCATTTAGAGTTTTAGGGTTAGTTTTAACCCTTTAAGTAAGGATAGTCTATTATGGATGTAGTATATTTTGCTTTGCTTGGAATAGTTACAGGGGCATTAAGTGGGATGTTTGGTATAGGTGGGGGGACTGTTATAGTTCCAGTTATGCTTTATTTTGTCTCGCCTACTGAAGCAGTTGCTATCTCAGTTATGCAGATGATTTTTTCTTCTATCTTTGGGACAGCTATTAATCTAAAAACTAAAAAGCTTTCTATCTTAGTTGGCTTGACTGTTGGGGTAGGTGGTTTTATAGGTGCTGGCTTTAGTGGACTTGCTTTAACTTATATACCTTCAAGATGGCTTATGTTTATCTTCTTACTAGTTGGAATCTACTCTCTTTTAAACTTTATCTTTAATAAGAAAAAAGAAACCATAGTCAAGCAAGTCAATAAGATAAAAAGATTTTTTAGCATGCTTTTTATAGGCTTTATAACTGGTATCTTTGCCATACCTTTAGGCATAGGAGGAGGCGTTATACTGGGGCCTTTGCTTTCAAAGATGCTAGGGCTTGATAGTAAGAAGATAGCACCAGTTGCTTTGTTTTTTATAGTATTTAGCTCTATTGCTGGGATGGTATCTCTGCTAAGATTACACGTTGTTGATCACGTGGTATTAAAAAATGGCTCCATCCTTGGTATAGGAAGCATCATAGGCGTAAGCATAGGAATCTTTTTAATAACTAAAATGAGCCTTAAATGGCACAGGATAGTTTTAATAATCATCTACGTCCTATCAGTCTTAGCTACTTTAAATAAGGTCATAGAGTACTTTTTCCATGTGTCTATAGCTAATATTTTTTAAAGTTAGGTTTTAATGCGTTATATTGGATTTGTTATCTTTCTCATCATACTTTTGTTTGCTTATGTTTTATTTGATAGTCAAAGCTTTGAGAGGGTAAAGCCAAATGTAACGCTTTATGTCACTAACCAAAGTCATGAAAAAGTGCCCTTAGATTCTAAGTATATCAATCCTAATAACGCAGTTAGTTTTACTTCTTTTGATAGTAGTGGGCTAAGGGAGTATAGCTTTAAGATCTTAGATTCTAAGTCTAAAGTCATAGGCGAAAAATATGGAATCTTTTTAAAAAAAGATAAAAATATAGATATAAATCTTCCAAAAGTGACCAACTTAGAAGATGGAAGTAAGATAACTTACATACTAGAAGTTAAAGACTGGAGTAATGCAGGCTTTTTTGGTGGTAATAAAACTGTAGTAGAAAAAGATTTCATAGTTGACACTAAGCCCCCAGAAGTTAAAATCATAGCTATGTCGCCTAAGATTAATAACGGTGGAAGCGCAATAATAGCTTTTAGTGTGAAGGGTAAGAATGTAAAAAGCGTCACTTTAACTAATGGGATAAATAACTTCAAGCCTTTCTTATATAGGCACTTAGATGACAAAGATATCTATATAGCCCTTATGGCTTGGCCTAGTAGTAATGACTTTTTTGAAGGGAAGATAATAGCAATAGATGATGCTTTAAATAAGACTTCTACTAGGTTAAATCTCAACAAAAGTGTAGGCTTTATGCTAAGGAAGTCTAATATCAGACTTAGAGAATCTTTCCTTAGAAAAAAGATTAATGAGATAATAAGTATAGATAAGGTTGACGCTCCAAGTGACTTTATAGGTCGCTTTAAGTACGTTAATGAAGTCTTACGCACTCAAGATGCACAAAAGATACTAGATAAGGCTACTCCAACTAACTATAAGATTGACACTTTAGTGCCTTTTAACGCAATCACTCCTTTTAAGAATCCTCGTGTAGTAGGTAGTTTTTATGATAAGCGAACTTATTGGTTTAAAGGGCAAAATATAGGCACAGCTATGCACATGGGCATAGACTTAGTAGATACCCATAGACACACTAAGCTTACTCTTCAAAATGCCGGCCACGTAGCAATTAATGAAAGCTTAAGTATACATGGCCACACTCTTATGATAAATCACGAGCTAGGTTTTAGCACGCTTTATGCCCATATGTCTAAGGTTGAAAAACTTGGGACAGATCTTAGTGCTGGAACGTTTTTAGGTTTAAGTGGGGCTACAGGGCTTGCCTTTGGTGATCATGTACATCTTGAGACTTTAGTGCAAGGTCTTTATGTAAGACCAAGTGAGTGGCTAGATGAAGACTGGGTTAATAGTAATATTAATCCTGTTATAAAAACAGTAACTAAACTTTATGGCAACATAGACAAAGATAAATAAAGGAGGCTAAGCATGTCTAGTATGGAGAAAAATATAGAAGAGATTTTAGAAGTATTAAAAGCTAAGGCAGTAGTATTAAGCGAGATGCTAAAAGAAAGGCTTGCAGGCTACTCAGATATTAATAATGCAAGTGGGGATCACGTCTTAAAGATAGATATGAAAGCTGACTTACTTTTTGGAGAGGCTTTAAAAACACTAAAGTGTGTTAAAGGCTATGTAAGTGAGGAGCAGCCTAATTTTGTAGATGTTAATAAAGATGCAAGTTTGATAGTGACTTTTGATCCACTAGATGGGTCTTCACTAGTAGATTCTAACCTTTCTATAGGATCTATCTTTGGCATATATGAAGGTGGGCTTAAGGGGGAAAATCTAGTCACTGCGCTTTATTTTATCTATGGGCCTCGCTTAGAGCTAGTAGTAGCAAAAAAAGAGGCTAAGCACTATGTCTATGTAGATAAAGAGTGGAAGTTCATCCAAGACTTTAAAATGGAATCTAAAGGCAAGCTAAACTCTCCAGGTGGCACTCAAAAGTACTGGGATAAAAAGCATAAAGAGCTAATAGATTCTTTTTTTGCTAGGGGTTATAGACTTAGATATAGTGGAGGGATGGTCGCTGACTTACATCAGATACTTTGTAAAAAAGGTGGTATCTTTAGCTATCCTGCTACTAGTGATGCAAAAAGTGGCAAGCTTAGAATCCTCTTTGAAGTCTTTCCTTTTGCTTTTATCTATGAAAAAGCAGGCGGGGAGGCAAGTGATGGTAAAAAGAGGTTGCTAGATATAGAAGTGCCAAGTCTTCATGCAAGCACACCTTGCTTTTTTGGAAGTAAGGTTGAGATGAAAGAGGTTAGTGATGTCTATAGATGAAAAGTTTAAGATAGCTTTAAAAGAAGAAAAAGCTAAGCTTGAAGAGTGTCAAAGGCAAAAAGGTCTAGCTTCGTGTCTAAAGTGCGAAAAAGTCTTTGAGTGCGAGACTAGGAAAAGATATGTAAACTCAGTTTATGAAAGTATGAATAACGGGCAGGGTGGAAGCTTTGACTTTAACTAGTATAGCTAGGGAGTTAAAGATAGAATCTTGCCTTGTTAAAAGGAGCAAAGATGAAGTTAAGTGAGATATTAGGAATCTTAAAGCTAGATTCCAAATTAGAGCATGACTATGAGGTAGAAAACCTAACTACACTAGATAAAGCTGGCCCTAAAGATATATCTTTTGTTATGCAAGAAGAGTATCTAAAAGACTTAGCTAGCACAAAAGCTGGTGCTGTATTTTTAGAACAAAGTATGCTAGAACATGCACCAAAGGGTTTGCAAACTATAGTTATTGAAGATATGCACTTTAATTTAGCGCGCCTAAGTGCCTTTTTTGAAGTAAGAGAGTTTAGCAAGCCTAGTTTTAAGCTTTTAGATTCTAAAAGTTTTGAAAGAGTAGATATCCATCAAAATGTACTAGCAGGGAAGAATCTAGTAGTAAAAGAAGGAACTACCATCATGCCTAATGTAACGATAGGAGATGATGTCTATATCGGAGCTAATGTAACTATCATGCCTAATGTTGTGCTTTGTGATGGTGTGGTAATAGGTGATAATACCTTCCTTTATCCTAACGTAACCATCTATCATAAAAGCTTGATAGGTAAAAATGTAAGACTTCATGCTGGAGTGGTTATAGGTAGTGATGGCTTTGGCTTTGGGACTTCAAAAAAAACTGGGCTTAACAAAAAGATCTTTCATAACGGTATAGCCATAATAGAAGACGACGTAGAAATAGGGCCTAATACTGTTATATCAAGGGCAGTTTTTGATAAAACTATCATAGGAGAAAACTCTAAGCTTGGCGAGCTTATAGCCGTGTCTCATAACTGCATACTAGGAAAAAGCAACCTACTAGTCTCTCAAGTAGGTCTTGCAGGTAGCACGACAACAGGGCGTAATGTAGTCTTTGGAGGGCAAGCAGGTGTTGGCGGGCATGTCCATATAGCTGACTTTGTACAAATAGGCGCACAAGCTGGAGTTACTAAGTCCTTATTGCAACCGGGCACTAAGTGGAGTGGTATGCCTATACTTCCTTTAAAAGACTTTTTAAGATTCCATGCTATGACAAAGACTATGCTTTTAAGAAGTCATGATAAAAAGTAGCACTAGTGTGAGTGTGATACTACTTGCACTCATGCTAAAAGGTTAGATATCTTAGGTAGATTTATTGCATTGTTTTAGTTTTTTAATACTATTTAATTAATTGTAAGAAGTGGCTAAAGTTGCAATAGGGCAATCATAATGCAAAATAACTATTCATAATAGATATTTAAAAAAGTGCGGTTGATATACTCACTCACAGGCTATCTTATACATCTTTTTACGTTGGCTTGAGCCTTCGATATTAAGCTGCTTTCTGTACTTTGTGATAGTTCTTCTTACTATTTTTAGATTAAACTTTTCTTCTATGAGGCTTAGGATTTTGACATCACTTAGAGGCTGTTTTTTGTTTTCATTTTTTATTAACTCTAGTAAAAAGTCTTTTATGCTTGCATTACTTGTGTTTTCATCTATGGCAGTTGTAAAAAAGCTTTTTATAGGAAAGATACCACGATTACACTCTAAAAACTTATTTTGTATGGCACGTGATATAGTACTTGGTGAGTGCTTTAGCTCATCTGCTATATCTTTTAGCTTCATAGGTTTTATCTCTCCACCTAAAAAGAAGTCATATTGATACTCTATTATCATAAGGCCTATTTTTCTTAAAGTCGCTTTTCTCATATCAAGGGCGTCTATTAAGTCTCTTGCTTCTTTGAGTTTGGACTTAAAAAAGGCATCTTTTAGCACTTCTTTTTTTATCCCTTCAGTTTTTGAAGCAAAGATGTTTGGATAGTAGGCGTCATTTAGTCTAAGCTCGATGTTATGCTTATCTTGCATTAAGATTAGATCTGGGACTATCACGCTGTCACTTGGCTTATAGTCTATGGCTGGAGGACGTTTAAAATGCTTTATAACGTTCATAACTTTTGCATAGCTTGCGTGGTTTTTATAGCTTGCATGGGCTTGTAAGTTTGAAAGTATCTTACTTGCTAGCTCATAGTCTTTGCCTTCTAGCTCACTAGAATCAAGCTGGAAGATTAGCGATTCTAAAGCATCTTTTGCGCCTATACCAGTTGGAGTAAGTCTGCTAAAACGAAGCCTTATACGCTCTATCTCTTCTTTAAAAGTATAGATTTCTTTAACTTTTAAACTTTCTACTAAAGAATCTAAATCTGTATCAAGGTAGCCATCTTCATCTAGATTGTCTATTATCTCAAAGGCTATACTTTGGCTTTTTGGGCTTGGAAAAAGTGGAGGCACTATCTGTTCGCTTAAGACTTCATAGAGACTAAGTTCATAAGTGCTTAGACTTTCTATCTTATCGCTTAAGGAGTTTTTGGCACTAAAGACTTCTTTTTGGATCTTTTTAGTTGGGGCTAGGCTGCCTTCAAGTGAGGTCTGAAAGTTGCTTTCTACGTTGATGTAAGGATTATCTTCACTCATCTTAGAGATGACGCTTTCTAGGTCTGTAAGAGAGCTTTGAAGCAGTGGAAGCCAACCTTTTAACGTAGAAGAAAGTTTAACTTTTGCTGAAATTTGCGTTTTAAGTTTTGCCACAAGCCTACCTATAACTCGGTTTAATCTTTTTTTAATTTTATCACACGCAAGTGGATCAAAAGCTTTATATTTTTTAAAGATTAATAGTTGCTAGGGCTTTAAAGACGTCAAGATTTATTAATAAATTATGAATATTGTGTCAATTTTAACTCTTATTTTGATAACATGCATCATATCTTAGAAATTCAAGGAGAAAAAATGGGCGTTGAGCAAGTGTCTGGTCAGTGGTTGCAAAACTACGATCCACTAGGTAATTTATGGCTTAGTGGCTTTGTAGCAATACTTCCTATTATTTTATTTTTCGTAGCTTTAGTCGTATTTAAAGCAAAAGGATGGCTTGCTTCCTTACTTACAGTTATACTCAGTATGCTTATAGCCTTATTTATGTATGAGATGCCTTTTAATATGGTCATCATGTCTTTTATTAGAGGTTTCTTGTATGGTTTATGGCCGATTGCTTGGATTATTGTGGCTGCGATTTTCTTATACAAGCTTTCAGTTAAAACAGGCTATTTTGATGTTTTAAAACAAAGTGTTATGCAAATAACTCCAGACCATAGAATCCAAGTTGTGCTAATAGGCTTTTGTTTTGGGTCTTTCTTAGAAGGTGCTATAGGCTTTGGTGGTCCAGTAGCCATAACTGCAGCCCTTTTGGTTGGACTTGGCTTAAGACCACTTTACGCTGCTGGTCTTTGCTTGATAGCTAATACCGCACCAGTTGCCTTTGGTGCAGTTGGGATTCCAATCATCGCCATGGCTGGGTCTGTAGGTGTACCAGCTGATGCAATCTCTGCTATGGTTGGTAGGATGCTACCTCCTTTAACTATCTTTGTACCTTTCTTTATAGTTTTCTTGATGAATGGTTGGAGGGGAGTTAAAGAAACTTTCCCTGCAATCTTTGTAGCAGCTATAAGCTTTGTGCTAGTTCAGTACTTTAGCTCTAACTATCTAGGTGCTGAATTACCAGATATCATCTCAGCTATAGTTTCTATCTTCTTAACAGCGATATTCTTAAAGTTCTGGAAGCCAAAAAACATCTTTAGAACTGATGGTGATACTTCAGAAGCCGCACTTAGCATAGGTGAAAAACACCATATATGTAAAGTCATAGTTGCATGGCTTCCTTTTGTGTTTTTAATCATAGTTGTAGTTATATGGAGCACTCCTTGGTTTAAAGACCTAGTAAAAGCTGGCGGAGCCTTAGCCGCTACTAATATAAGCTTCCATATGCCTTATATCTTTGACACTATATTGCAAAATATACCTTTAGTTGAAGCACCAAAAGTTATAAACACTACTTATACTTGGAATATCATAAGTGCTGCTGGAACTGCTATCTTAATAGCCGCTATTATTAGTATCTTTGCACTTCGCGCAAGACCTAGTGTAGTGGCTAGTTCTATTGCCGAGACTTTTAAAGAGATGTGGATACCTATCATCACTATAGGCTTAGTTGTAAGCTTTGCTTTTGTTTCTCAGTATAGTGGAGCTGGTGCTACTATGGGGCTAGCTTTAGCACAAACTGGAGGCGTGTTTACCTTCTTCTCGCCAATAGTAGGCTGGATAGGCGTTTTCTTAACAGGATCTGATACTTCTGCTAACTTACTCTTTGGTACACTTCAACAAGCTACTGCTAAAGGACTAGGTATGCCAGAAGTACTATTCCTAGCTGCTAACTCTGTAGGTGGAGTTGTAGGTAAGATGATAAGTCCTCAAAGTATAGCTATAGCTTGTGCGGCAGTTGGACTTGTAGGAAGAGAATCTGAACTCTTTAGATACGCAGTTAAGTACTCTATAGGTTTTGTTATAGTCATAGGTATTTGGATAAGCCTTATAGCTTATGTCTTCCCGGGCATGATTCCAGATATAGCAAACTATGCACACTAAGATACTTTAGCCTTATAAATCTACTAGCCTTTATCTCCCCCTTAAAGGGGGACTTACTAGGCAAATTAAGATCTTATAGATCTAGATATTAATTAATAAGATGCTAACTTTATAATAAGAATCTTCTTTCAAGTCAAAGCACATCCTTTGATTATTTCATGATTACAAAATGGCATTAAAAGGATGGAATCAGTGCAGACTTAGCCATCTTTACTAGAAATAAAAATGAGCTTAACCTTCTAATTATTTGCCAAAGGCAAAACTTCCCTATAAAAATTTTAGTTGCCTATAAGCAGCTAGATTTTCATAAGAAAGTATTTTTTAAAAACTTAATGGGAGTGAATGAGAGCTTAAAGCCATCTTTTTTTCTTGTATATTACAAACTTATACAAACTTATACTTGCTTTACATTATGCGGTATTTTTATTGAAGATAGTTTTATTAAAAATGCTTATAGACTTAGAAAAAGCAGAGTTTTTACAAGTTTTTAATAAGGTCTTTTTAGAATCTTTTTAGTTTTGCCACATTTAGCAGTTTTTTGTTTTTTTAAAGTTTTTAATAGGTAAAATTTACTTTACTTTTTTACTTATTTATTACTTTTATACACATATTACGCCTAAAAACATAAAGAAAATGTAAGCTACTTAAGCTATCTTTAGTAAATAAAGTACTAACATCTCTCGTATCTTAGTGTCATGTTTTTGCTATTTTGACACTTTGTAGATCATCGCTTTAATTAAATTTTAATTAACGAAGGGAAGTTAAATGGGAGTAGCAGAAACATCGGCACACTGGCTACAAAACTATAACCCGCTAGGCAACTTATGGCTTAGTGGTTTTGTCGCTATATTGCCTATCATCTTATTTTTTGTCTGTTTGGTTGGGTTTAAGCTAAAAGGATGGCTTGCATCACTGCTAACAGTGATACTAGCTATGATAATAGCTTACTTTGCATATAAGATGCCTTTTGGTATGGTCATCTTGTCATTTGTAAAAGGTTTCTTATATGGTCTATGGCCTATTGCTTGGATCATCGTAGCAGCTATCTTTTTATATAAGATATCAGTTAAAACTGGCTACTTTGATATCATCAAAGAAAGCGTTATGTCTATAACTCCAGACCATAGAATCCAAATCATACTAGTTGGTTTTTGTTTTGGTTCTTTCCTAGAAGGTGCTGTTGGTTTTGGTGCTCCAGTAGCCATAACTGCTGCCTTGCTAGTTGGACTTGGCTTAAGACCACTTTACGCAGCAGGTCTTTGTTTGATAGCAGATACCGCACCAGTTGCTTTTGGATCTATAGGTATACCAGTTATAGCTATGGCTGGAACTGTAGGCGTACCGCCTGAAGCTATAGGTGTTATGATGGGTAAACTACTTCCACCTTTAACTATACTAATTCCTTTCTTATTGGTATTCTTAGTTGGTGGCTGGAAGGGTATAAAAGAAACTTATCCAGTTGTATTAGTGGCTTCTATAAGTTTCCTTATAGTTCAGTCTTTGGTTCTAGCCTTTGTAGGTGTTGAGCTTACTTCTATACTAGCTTCAATAGTTTCTCTTGTATTAAGTGCTATTTTCTTAAAGTTTTGGAGACCTAAAAACATCTATAGGATGGATGGTAAAGTTCTAACAAAAGATGATATAAAAAGCAAACATAGCACAGGTACCATAGTGCTTGCTTGGTCACCATTTGTGTTCTTAATTATTGCCATTATCATTTGGAGTATCCCGGGATTTAAAGATCTATTTAAACCGGGTCATGCTTTAGCGGCTACAAATATAGTCTTCCACCTACCTTACATAACTAATACTATTTATGAAGTTGCACCTATAGTTAGCCATCCACATGTGATAAATACATCCTTTGTATGGAACATCATAACTGCAGCAGGAACAGCTATCTTAATAGCAGCTATTATTAGTGTTTTTGTACTTAGGGCTAAACCAAAAGTTATAGGTGAAGCTATAGTTGATACTTATAAAGAAGTATGGCAATCAGTTATCATGATAGGTTTGGTTGTAAGTTTTGCCTTTATCTCTCAGTATAGTGGTCTTGGAACTACTATGGGGCTAGCTTTAGCACAAACTGGTAAGGTTTTCACCTTCTTCTCGCCAATAGTTGGTTGGATAGGTGTGTTCTTAACAGGGTCTGATACTAGTTCAAACTTACTATTTGCCTCACTTCAGCAAGCAACAGCAACTGGTATAGGCGTACCAGAGACTTTACTGCTAGCTGCTAACTCACTTGGTGGTACTGTAGGTAAGATGATAAGCCCTCAAAGTATAGCTATAGCATGTGCTGCTGTTGGTATGCTAGGTAAAGAATCTGATCTATTAAAGTACGTCTTAAAGTACTCTATCATCATAGTTATACTAATTGGTATTTGGATAAGCCTAGTGGCTTATGTCTTCCCAGGTATCATAGTACAACTTCACTAGGCATAAGCACTAATAGCCTTCAAAGCTAAGTTATACAAATACCTTCTAGGTATTTGTATAATACGCTATTTAGAATTTAGGAGAAAACATGAAAATTTTAGTTATACAAGGTCCAAACCTTAACATGCTAGGGCATAGAGACCCTAGGATTTATGGCACTTTGACTTTGGAGCAAATACATGCAAACATGAAGATGTGGGCAAGTCAAAATCAGCTAGAGCTTGAGTTCTTGCAAAGTAATCACGAAGGTGAGATCATAGATAAGATTCAAGAGTGTGTAGGTGGAGAGTACGAAGGTGTTTTGATGAACCCGGGCGGTCTTTCTCACACTTCTATATCACTAGCTGATGCCATAGCATCTTGTGGTGTGCCTGTAGTTGAAGTGCATCTTAGCAACATTCAAGCTAGAGAAGAAGCTAGACAAAAGTCTATAACTGCGGCAGTAAGCGTTGGGATAATAGCTGGCTTTGGGCCTTTAGGATATCACCTAGGTCTATTAGCTTTAACTAATATTATCCAAGAGATAAAACAGCTTAAAGAAAGCCAAGAGCAAGCTAACAATCCTCAAGCTTAAGCTTTAGATACACTTAAGTCCTTCTTTTACTAAAGAGGGATTCCCTCATTAAATATAAGTTTTCAATTGAATATAAATTTGCAATGAAAATATAAATTTGACACAAAGCATTTTTTATACTTAAATACCAAATCACGTCAGTCAAGGAAAGTACTTTGAGTTCATTTACAGAACTGCTTAAAAGCAGTAAGAATCGCTTAATAACGGGTGTGATTTTAATCGTAGCCTTAATAATCATCTTATGGATAGAAAATCTAATCCTTACTTGGGTTATATTAGGCTTAATCTTTCTAATCGGCATGAAAGAAGCCTGCGTTTTGTATCAAACCTCTTTTAATGTCCAAAAGATAGTGATTTCCATAGTGATATGGATAGTAGCTTATTTTGTTTCCCATCCTGTTTATCTTGGAATCTTTGTCTGGGTGCTTTTAAGTGGCATAAAAGCTTTTAGAGGTGAAAGCAAAGAAGAAAACGATGGTAATGAGATAAAGCCTTTTTTATATCCAAGTGTGATGTTTTTAGCCCTCTATGACATCTATGCTAACTTTGGAACTTATGCCTTTGTATGGCTTATAGTAGTAGTGGCTTTAACTGATACCTTAGCTTATATAGGCGGTAGGCAGTTTGGAAAGCACAAACTTACAAAGACCTCTCCTAATAAGACCATAGAAGGGACCATCATAGGTGTCATTATAGGAAGTGCTATAGGCTCTCTAGTTGGGCTAGGTGTGGTTGATGGTTTTTGGGTGTCTTTAGGCTTTAGCTTTATTATAAGTGTGCTTAGTGTGCTAGGTGATATATATGAAAGCTTTTTAAAGCGAAGTGTTGATGTTAAAGATTCTGGAAGCTTGCTTCCTGGGCATGGTGGTGTGCTAGATAGGATGGATGGGCTTTTGTTTGGTTCTATTGCCATGCTTTTAGTATTTTATGTTTTGATGTAAAGAAAAGTTATGAAAAAAAGCATTTTGGATTCTAAAGATATGGAATCTTTTGTAGTACTTGGTGCAACTGGTAGTATAGGGGTTAATGCCTTAAAGGTTATAAGTGCTTTTGGTAAAAAGGTAGAAGCACTGAGTGCAGGAAGTAATATAGAGCTATTAAATGAACAAATAAGTCTTTATAGCCCAAGCTTAGTTTGCATAGCCAACAGCTGGGATCTAAAAAGGCTAGAGCCAAAGGGCGCAAAAGTCTTTATAGGTGAAGAGGGGCTTTTAGAGATGCTAAGTCTAGCAAAGTCTTTAAAAGTCATAAATGCCATAGCTGGCTTTGCAGGCTTACATGCAAGCCTAAAAACATTAGAGCTACAAAAAGACTTAATCCTTTCTAATAAAGAAAGTTTAGTGGTGGCTGGAAGTCGATTTGATGTTAGTAAGATTATCCCAATTGATAGTGAGCACTTTGGGCTTTGGTATATCTTAGAAGGCCTAAAAGCTAAGGGGGAGACTAATGTAACTAGGCTTATTATTACCGCAAGTGGTGGGGCTTTAAGAGATAAGAGTGCTAAAGAAGTTTTAGATTCTAAACTAAAAAGTGTACTTGCACACCCTAACTGGAAGATGGGTGCGCGCATAACGATTGATAGTGCGACTATGGTTAATAAGCTTTATGAAGTCCTTGAAACCTACTGGCTTTTTAAAGACTTAAATAAGAATCTAAAAATAGATTCTTTAATAGAGCGAAGTTCAAGCATCCACTCTCTTGTCGAGCTAGAAGATTCTAGCTTGCTAGCCCACCTTGCAAACCCTGATATGAGGCTGCCACTTAGCTTTGGCATAGGTGGTAAGGAAGCTTTTAAAGAATCTATTATTAACAAATTAGACTTAAAAGACTTAGTAAAGATAGACTTTAGAGAGATAGATACAAAGCTTTATCCACTTTGGAAGTATAAAGACTTACTACTTGAAAAACCAAGTCTGGGAGCTGTTTTAAATGCTAGCAATGAAGTCGCTTTAGAAGCTTTTTTAAGTGAGAATCTCTCTTTAAAAGTTATAGTTGATATAGTAAGTAAGACCTTAGAAGCCTTTAAAGATACTAAGATAAATGATAGCTTAGAAGACATCTTAGCCCTTCATAAAGAGGCACGAAGCGTAGCGTTAAAGCAGTTACATGATCTTATATAATTTAAAACTTAGCTATGTGCACAAAGACTAGATTTGATAAAGAAAAGTACTTTTTAGACACCCTTAAAGGCCTAGGTGTGTTTAAAGGCGTTGGTGATGATTGTGTTAATCTTAGTTATGCAGCAAATCTAAAATCTCTAAAAAGCTTTCAAGTCCTAGACTATAAAGATAAGGTAGTTGGCTTTGATAGCTTTATAGAAGGGGTTCACTTTAAAAGAAGCTTTATGTCTTTGAAGGACATAACGACAAAGGCTTTCTTAGTTAACTTTTCAGATATAGTAGCTTGTAATGCAGTGCCAAAATACGCCCTTTTAAGCATAGCCTTGCCAAGTCTTAGCAAGCTTGAATTAAAAGAGATAGCAGAAGCTATAGCCAAAATCTGCAAGGACTATAAGATATATCTAATAGGTGGGGATACAACTAATGCAAAAGCACTTAGTTTTAATATAGTAGTTTTTGGAATCTTGCAAGATGAAAGAAAGACTAGTAAGACTTTTGTTAAAAGAAGATTCCTTAGTAGGCAAAGTAGACACCTTAAAGGTGGGCTTTTAGCCTACACAAGGGCACGTGATAGAGACTTAGGCACTTCACTAAAAACACTTAATGCCCTTTTAAGATACCCTAAAAGACTAGTGCATAATAGGCGTGATGAGAGATTTCTAAGCCCAAAACTAAGAAGTGGATTTGTAGCTGAGGCAAGGAAAAAGATGCTTATAGGACTAGATATATCAGATGGGCTAGCTAGTGAAGTAAAGTATTTAGAATCTAGCAATAAACTAGGCTTAAAATCACTTATCAAACTTAACTCTAAGATTTGGAAAAGTGGGGAGGAGTATGAGATGCTTTTTGCCTATAATAAAAAAGATAGGCTTAGCCTAAAAAGGCTAGCAAAAAAGCATAGGATAGCTTTTAAAGATGTAGGCAGTTTTGAGCGTGTTTCAAAGCTAGATATAAGGCTTAATGTATGGCATTAAAAGAGGAGAGAAATAGATGTTAGATAAGAGATTGTTAAAAAGTATAGATATTTTTAAGTCACTAGATGATACGCATTTAGATGAGCTATTACGCATTAGCAACATAGTAGAGTACAAAAAAGATAATGTGCTTTTTTATGAAGGTGAGCGTCCAAGTAGGCTTTATATCTTACTTGATGGTAAGTTAAAGCTTTTTAAGGTTGATAATAATTCAAATGAGATTATATTACACAGGCTTCAAGGTATATCTTTGGTAGCTGAAGTAGTCTACTTTACTCATGGAATCTTCCCAGCAACTGCCATCTTTGAGGGGGATAGTAGTGTTTTGAGTATAGACTATGAAGGCTTTGAGAAGTTTTTAGACAACAAGCAGGTTTTAAAAAGCTTTGTTATATCTTTAACTGAAAAAGTAAGGATTTTAGAAGGGATAATCTCTAATAAGATGATTTTAAAAGCTAAGCAAAAGATAGCAAGGTATATAATTTTAAATGAGGCAAGACTTGCTATGCTAAATCAAAAGCAGATCGCAAAAGAGCTTTTTATAACACCAGAGACGCTTAATCGTAATCTTAAGATTCTAAAAGAAGAGGGTGCTATAAGTATGATAAAAAGCAAGATAGAGATACTAGACTTAGAGTTTTTAAAAGATATTTCAGAATCTTGAAAGTTTGTTAAAAACTTAGATTAAAGGTATACTTTTTGCTAGTTGCTTTTCTAGCAATAGGACTTTAATAAAGGTTTGGATTTATATTTTAGGTTGTAGATATCCTTGGAAGGGACTGATGTAATGGTTTTTGAAGATTTTATTTATGGAGTTAGTAATGGCATATAATCAAGCTAAGAAGTTAGATGACCTACTAGACAAACGAAAATCTAATAAATCTAACATTAAATATATCTCCATAACTTCAGGTAAAGGCGGCGTAGGTAAGTCCACTATTAGTGCTAATCTTGCTTATAAGCTAAGCAAGCTTGGCTATAAAGTGGGAGTATTTGACGCAGATATAGGCTTAGCTAACTTAGATCTTATCTTTGGAGTTAAGGTAGAACACAGTCTTTTAGATGTCTTAAAAGGCTATGCTAGCATAGATGACATCATCCATAAAGTTGATCAAAACTTATATCTTATACCCGGGGATAGTGGAGAAGAGATACTAAAGTACGCACAAAACAACATCGTAGAATCTATAGTTGATAAAAGCTCTATACTTGACACTCTAGACTATCTTATCATAGAT
The DNA here is from genome assembly GCF_002272875.1 of Helicobacter sp. 11S02629-2. Taxonomy (GTDB): domain Bacteria; phylum Campylobacterota; class Campylobacteria; order Campylobacterales; family Helicobacteraceae; genus Helicobacter_I. Next base: position 230,505 of record NZ_MLAN01000001.1, on the reverse strand, counting down.
ACAGGTGCAGGCATAGGCGCACTTAATCAAGCCACACTTAAAGCTAGTGAGTACATCATAGTAGTTACTATGCCAGACCCTTCAGCTATAACTGATGCTTATACGACTATTAAGATAAATGCAGATTCTAAGTCTGAGATATTTATGATTATAAATATGTGCAAGGATCAAAGTGAAGCTAAGTCAGTCTTTTCTAGAATCCAAACCATAGCTAAGAAAAACATCCCTTCTATGAATCTTAAGTTTCTTGGTGGTTTAGATAGTAACGCCGCTGTGAATAAGGCCACGAGGAATAGATCACTTATTGCTAAAGTTGAGCCATTTAACCCTGTATCTGTAGAGTTAGGAGAGATAGCACTAAAACTTCATAATGAAGTTAACAGTTTGGAACAAAACATGCTTTCAGACCGTAAAGGCTTTAATAGCTTTTTTAGGCGTATGCTAAGTTATATATAGGCTTTACAAAAGGATTTGTAACATGTTAAGACAGGATAATTTTATAGGTTTTTCTATAGTCTGTGGCTTTTTTATAGGGATTATGTTTGGGATAATCAAGTTTAGTGACCCAGCTTTAATCATCCTTTGGGCTATCCTTGCTACAGCTGGAATCTATCTTATAGTCATAGCCTGCGTTTCAGTCTACTCTCGCTTTGTAGACTTAAGCAAAGAGCGTGATATACCAAAAGAAAAGCTAGAAGATAGCCTTGAGTACTACAGAAAAGAGTTTGATAAAAAAGAAAAAGAAGTACAAAATATTAGAAACTTTATAAAAAGTATACAAAGCTCAGACTAGAAGTAAGCAATGAAGCCAAAAAACCACTACGATCAGTACCTTAGAGATACTCAAGATGAACTAGCACTGCAGTACATCCCTGCAGTTAGGGCTATGGCATTTAAGCTAAAAGAAAGATTGCCTAGTTCTATAGATATGAATGATCTTGTATCCATTGGTACTGAAGAGCTTATAAAGCTTTCTCGTCGCTATGATAGCGCTAAAAATGATTCTTTTTGGGGCTATGCTAGAAAGCGGGTTAATGGCTCTATGCTTGATTACTTACGAAGCTTAGATGTATTATCACGTGCTTCAAGAAGACTGGTTAAGGCTATAGACTATGAAGTTTCAAAGTACTTTAACACTCATGAAGAAGAGCCAAGTAATGAGTACTTAGCTAAGGTTTTAAACGAAGACTTAGAAAAGATTAAGCAAGCACGCATCGCTGCTGATATCTATACGGTTATACCAATTGATGAGCAGTATAATGCTTTAGAAGATGGTGATATCTTAAAAGAGTGTGAGCATGCAGAAGTGCTTGCTTCAGTTAAAAAGATACTTAGTACTTTAAGCCAAAGGGAGCAGTTAGTTATACAGCTTTATTATTTAGAAGAGTTAAGTTTGAGTGAGATTAGCGAGATTTTAGACATAACAGAATCTAGAATCTCACAAATCTCAAAAGAGGTCATTAAAAAAATTAGAAAGTCCCTAGGAGCGTAACCATGGCTAAGATTCTAAGTCAAGAAGAGATAGATTCCCTACTAAATGTTATGGATGAAGATGGAGATGGGTTTGAAAGTGGGGATCTAGTAGACCTTGCTACAGAAAAGCAAGTTATAGTATATGACTTTAGAAGGCCTAACCGCGTAAGCCGCGAGCAGCTAAGAAGCTTTAGAAGTATCCATGATAAGATGGCTAGGAATCTATCAAATCAGATATCTGCCATCATGAGAAGTATAGTTGAAATCCAGCTTCACTCAGTAGACCAGATGACTTATGGTGAGTTTTTGATGTCCCTTCCAACCCCAACTTCTTTTAACGTATTTTCCATGAAGCCAATGGATGGAGCAGGGGTGTGTGAGATAAACCCAACTATTGCCTTTCCTATGATAGATAGGCTTTTAGGTGGTAGGGGTGATCAGTATGAAGGCACTAGGGAGTTTACTAATATAGAACTTAACTTGCTTGATACCATCCTTCGTCAGATCATGCAAAACTTAAAAGAAGCTTGGGCACCTATAGCTGATATCTTCCCTAGTGTAGACGCTAAGGAATCTAGTCCAAACGTAGTTCAGATAGTCGCACAAAACGAAGTAGTAGTTATGGTAGTTATGGAGATAGTCATAGGTCATAGCAGTGGGATGATGAACCTTTGCTATCCAGTTATATCTCTTGAAACTATACTTAGTCGTCTAGCAAGTAGAGACTTACTGATGAGTGAGACTAGTGGTAAAAAGTCGCGTAACAAAGAGCTGCAAGCACTTATCGGAGGGGCTGATGTTAACGTCTCTGCCATACTTGGTAGCACTAATATAAGCTTAAAAGATATCTTAGAGCTAAAAGTAGGAGATGTTATAAGGCTAGATAAAGTGGCAGATGATGTAGTAACTGTTAATATAGATGGAAGAGAGAAGTATGCAGCAAGTATCGGCCTTCAAAGGTATAGAAAAACCATACAGATAAGAGAAGAGATAAAAACTGAAAAAGATAAGTTAAAAGAAGTTATAGAAATGCTTGAAACTCAAAGAAAGTCAAAAGTTAATGATATACAAGAGGAAGATGTATGAAAGAGTTCTTAGATCTAGTACTTAAAGAGTTTAAAGGTACACTAGAAGGCCTTTTTGGAAGGGATGCTATCTTAGAGTATAAAGGAGAAAGTAGGGCTAGTAATGACATCTTACCAACACCTTTTGTGCTAGTAAGTGTAAATGTCATCTTAGATTCCAAAGTCTCTAGCAAGCTTAGCTTTGCTATGGGCTATGATCTAGCTACAGCACTGCCTGATATGATGTTAGGTGGGGATGGGGCTATAAAAGATAGCTTAGAAGAAGATGATAAAGATGCTTTAAAAGAGATTATTAATAACGTCTTAGGATCACTAAGTACCACTTTAAACTCACAAGATTCCTTACCAAAGTATAGTTTTAAAGTAGAAAATCTAGAAATTGTGCAAGATGAAGCTAACTTAACTATCTATGATAAAGCTTATAAGTTTTCCATCGCCATAGATTCTTTAAAATCAAGCTTTTTCCTGCTAACCCAAGATAACTTATTAGAATCTAAAGAAGCACCAAAACCACAAGTCCAAGCAAAGCCAGTGCTAAATGAACGCGAGCTAAAAAACATAGCCATGCTTTTAGATATAGGTTTAAATGTAAAAGTGCGTATAGGTCAAAAACGCATGCTTTTAAAAGACGTTATCTCTATGGATATAGGAAGTGTCATAGAGCTTAATCAGCTAGCAAGTGACCCACTTGAAATACTAGTTAATGATAAAGTAATAGCTAAGGGTGAAGTTGTAGTAGTGGATGGAAACTTTGCAGTGCAGATAACTGAGATAGCTACTAAAAAAGAAAGGCTAGAGCAGCTAAAAGGCTAGCTAGCTAAGAGATAATGGATATATTAGATTCCTTAAATGAAGCCCAGCGCTACGCAGCCACTCACATAGATGGTGCACTTTTAATCATAGCTGGGGCTGGAAGTGGCAAGACTAAGACTATAACCACAAGACTAGCTTACATGATAGATAAAGCAGGCATAGACCCTTATAACACCTTAACGCTTACTTTTACTAATAAAGCTGCCCGCGAGATGAGGGAGCGTGCCCTTGCTTTAATAGAATCTAAAGAAAAGCTTGACCCCCTCCTTTGCACCTTCCATAAGTTTGGACTTATCTTTTTACGCGAGTACATAGAATCTTTAGACAATAAGCGAAATAGCAGCTTTGTGATTATTGATTCAAACGATCAAAAAGACATCATCAAAAAGATAAATAAAGAAAAGCTTGAAGATGTACGCGACTTTATAAGTACTGCTAAAAACAAGCTTTTATCTCCCAAAGAGCTATCTTTAAAGCACCCTTTAAAAGCTAGACTCTATCAAGACTATGAAGACTATCTAGCCTTTAATAACCTAGTAGACTTTGATGACTTACTACTTATGCCAACACTTTTGCTTAAAGAGTTTGACGCTTTAAGGAGGGCTATATCTGAGCGTTATAAGTACATTATGGTAGATGAGTATCAAGATACAAACTTGCTTCAACTAGAGCTTATAAAGCTTTTATGCAGTGAGCATAATAATATCTGCGTAGTTGGTGATGATGATCAAAGTATCTATGAGTGGAGGGGGGCACTTTTAGAAAATATCTTAAACTTTCAAAGTGACTTTGACGCTAAGGCTATAAAATTAGAATCTAATTATAGATCTAAAAAAGAGATCTTAGAACTTGCTAATAACCTAATCAAACACAATCAAACTAGGCTTAACAAGATCCTTCGCCCAACTATAGAATCTAAAGCTAGCATAACTTATAGCGATGCTTTTTCAGAGTATGAAGAGATAGAGCAAGTCTGCAAGGCTATTTATGAGCTACAAAGCAAAGGTGAAAGGCTAAAAGATATAGCTATCATCTTTAGGGTTAATGCCCTCTCGCGCGTCATAGAAGCTACGCTTAATCGCTACAAGATTAAACATAAGCTTATAGGACTTGTTCGCTTTTATGAAAGGGCTGAGATAAAAGACGCACTTGCTTACTTTAGACTTATCATTAATCCAAATGATAATTATTCTTTTTTAAGGGCTATCATCTCCCCTAAACGTGGTCTTGGTGAAAAAAGTCTAGATTCTATCTTAGAGGCAAGTAAGGGCTTAAGTGTCTATCAAGCCTATAAAGAGGGGCTTTTAGATGGCCATAAAAGCTTTGCTAAGTTAAAAGAGTTTTTTGACTTTATAGAATCTAATTTTAAACTTAACCTCTATGAAGTCTCAGGTAACTTTAAAAGAAGCATAAAGCTAATCTCTGATAAAGATATAAGCGAGGAAGCTAACTCAAGACGTCAGAATATAGATGAGCTTTTAGGGCTTTGTAAAGATATGCACGAGCTTGGTTTTGGCTTGGAGCGCTTTTTAGATGAGATAAGCTTAACTTCAAGTAGTGATGAAGATATATATAGTGATGAGGTTTCAGTCTTAAATATACACTCAAGCAAAGGCTTAGAGTTTAAGCACGTCTTTTTAATGGGGCTTAATGAGGGCTTTTTACCAGTAAGTGAAGACAACCTAGAAGAAGAAAGACGCCTAGCTTATGTTGCTTTTACGCGTGCAAAAGAGGGGCTTTATCTAAGCAGTGCTAAAAATCGCCTCCATCACGGCACAAGAAAGCAAACGCCAACATCACGCTTTATAAAAGAGTGCAAGGTTAAAGACTTACTAGGGATAAAAGAGACTTTAAGCTATAGAGATGGTGTTAGATTTGAAGGGGGTAGCACAGGTAGATTTGAAAGAAGTAAAGAAGCTAGTTTAATTCAAGCTAGAACACTAACAGGTCTTAAAAGAAATGACATCTTAAAACACGCAGTACTTGGCATAGGAGTAGTTGAAAGTGTAGAAAGTGATGCATTTAAAATAAGCCTTAAGATAAACTTTAGTGGCAAGATAAGGGAGTTTAGCTACGCACTAGACCCTAGTTTTATAACTGTAGCTTTAGATTCTGGCTTAGAAGGTGATATAAAAGATATCACTAAGCTTTTAAAAAAAGAAGGCTTTTTAGTAGAAGAAGAAGTAGATGAAAACACCTTAGTGCTTTTAGTAAAAGAAGGCTTTAAAGATAGTGCTTTAAGGACTTTAAGCCACTTAGAAGATAAACCTAAAGTTTTAGTCTATGAAGGACTTAGCACTTTAAAATCTAGCATAGTAACGCTAATTTTAGAATCTAAAATCGCCCGTGTTTTTAGTAAGGTTTAAAAAGCCTTTTAGCACCTACTACCTTAGTTTTTATCTTGCCTTATCTGTTATATCTAGTGTCTTTTGACGTTTTTCTACATTACTCAAGTGGGCTTGATAAGTAGTTGAAAAGTCATGCGTGCCTTTGTCGTTTCTCATAAAGTAAAGATAGGGCACTTTACTAGGATTAAGTGCTGCTTTTATAGCATCTATACTTACACTTCCACTAGGCTCTTTTGGAAGCCCTAGGTACTTATAAGTGTTAAATGTAGTCTTATCAGTTTGTATACGCTCTGGAGTTACTCTTATGTGAGAGTACTTGCCATAGTTTAGCGAGCCATCCATCTGTAAAGGCATGCCTATTTTTATACGGTTATCTATAACACCTGAGATGATAGGCATCTCTTTGATGTTAGCTGCTTCTTTTTGTATGATAGAAGCCTTAGTTATGACTTTAAACCACTTTTTTTCATCATAGCTTCCAGTTAGTTTGATAGCTAGTCTTTTTTGTTCTTGCATGGAGATGTTATAAAGTATGTCTATTAGATTTTGCTCATTTGTAGAGTAGGGGAGGTTGTAGGTGTTAGCAAGGATGACTCCATCAGTGTAGGGAAACTTTAGCTTATATAGCAGTTCAAGCTTAGCTTCATCAAAGCTATAAGCACTTGCAAGGTCACGTAAAAAGAAGTAGCTAGTCTCACCCGGTATCAAAGTAAACTTTCTAGTAGCCGCCTTAGATTTAACTAGATAGTATAAAAACTCACCCTTTGAAAGTGTAGAGCTTGGCATCTCTATATAGCCACTTTGAGTAAAACCAAAGAGCCTTGTGATGTAGGCATCTACCTTACTTACATCGTAGTTTTGGCTTTGCAACTGTGTTATAATCTCTCTAGTAGTTCCTTTTGGGATGTATAAAATAACTGCTGACTTCATAGGGTAGCTTAGATAAAAAGACATGGCAATCAATAAAAATAATAAAAAATTTAACAGTATCCTAGCTGACACTAGCGTAGATTCTAAGCCTTTAGGAAGTGTCCATACCGAAGAAAGTGTGGAAGTAAAGAAAAAGCGAGATATTAGCTTACTAAAAGAGGTAGATGCTGACAAAAAGGCTCCTTCTAAAAAAACTGGAAACTTCTTTACAAGACTCTTTGGCAAGAAAGATAAAAGTGTGGATATCTTAGCTGTGCCAGTACTTACAGCTTCAAATATAACAAAAGTCGTTCCTAATGAAGACATTATAAACAAAGAAGATGGTAAAAATCTTGATATTTCTAGTGATGTCATATCTAAGATAAAAAATCTTGACTTAGGTGAAGATGCAGACTTAGAGATAAAAAACTATGATGAAAGCCCTAAGGATATAGAATCTAAAGGTGAAGATTCCAAAGTAGAAAGCACTAAGGAAGCAAACACTAAAGAGAAGAGCACCAAAGAAAGAGACGTCCAAGAAGCAAGCACTAAAGAAGTAGACATAAAAGCACAAGATATAAAAGTGGATTCCAAAGAAGCTAGCAAGCTAGATGGGCAGGAGTTAGAATCTAAACGCAGCTTAAAAGACACAAAAGAGCCAAGTGTTAAGTCAGTCTCACTTGATGACATAAGTCCAAAGGCTATAAGGGTTGAAGAGTATCTAGATGAAAAGTCTTTAAATCTTAACCTTGCTAATCTTAAAACTATAAAAGATTCCTTACTTGAAGCAGAGGCTAAGGCAAGAGAGCTTAGTCTTAAAGCTAGCAGTGAGGAAGGGCATAAAGTAAGTGAAGATAAAAAGCAAACTATACTGTTAGATGAGCTTTCAAATCCTCATTTTAAGCTTTATGAGATAAAAACGCCAGATGATAAAAAAGATGCTTCTAAAGATGTGCTTAAAGAAAAAATCCCTGCAGTAGATGAAGCTAAGATACAAACAAAGGCTATTAATACTGAAGCAAGCTTGCCACAAGAGGCACAAGCAGAAGAAGCAAAAACACAAGAAGAAAAGCCAAAAGAGGCACAAACACAAGAGATAAAAACGCAAGATGCGACAATGCAAGAAGTAAAAAGCGAGCCTATTAGTCCAAAACGCATAGAAGATAAAAGTAAAGACTTAGAATCTAACACTGAAGATGCACTAAAAAAAAACCCTGAAGTTTTAGACGTTTCAAAAGATTCTAACTTAGCTAACTCTGAAAGCAAGCCTAGCTTACTTTCATTTAAAAAGCCCCCTAAGAATCCAAAGCACATAGCAAAAAAAAAATCTAACAAGGCTTTATTAAAACTCTCAATCATCATAATTATAATAGTCATCATCCTAGTAGTGCTTTATAGAATCCTAGCTGGTGGTATACATATAAAAGATGTAAGCATAGCTGGCATAGAAGTGCAAAATGTCTTTTTGAAGTTAGAAAATAAGTTTGTTTTGACTATAGATAAAGTTGATGTGATGGATTCTAAAGCTAAGCAAGAAAACACTAAGACTATAGAAGAAAATGTCAATGACGCCATAAACTACATACAAAAAAGTATCTTTATCTTTTCTTACTTTAAGTTCTTAGAGATAAAAGATATAAGTATCAATCACAAATACACCGGCAGCGTTAGATTTGATGGGAAAAGCTATATTTTAAAAACGCCTTTAGTTAATGCTAGCTTTAGCATAGTAAGTGAAGGAAGGGATCTAGTCTTAAACGTAAGACAGTTTTTGATAAAAGGCTTTGATGCGATCTTAGGTGGAGACCTAATCTACTCTGTGCCTAAAAAAGAGCTAGCCTTTAATATAAAAGCTAACTTTACTAGAAAAGAAGCCCTTACCTTTACTGGTATAAGCACTACTAAAAAGCTACGTCTTAGCACTCAAAGCACTAACCTTGCAAGCCTTGCTATGTTTAAAAAGTACTTTGATTTGATAGAAGATGAGCACTTAAAAGCTACTTTAGAAGAGTGGCTTTATACCAATATCGCTTATAGCAGTTTAAAGATAGAAGATCTTAGGTTTGATGTAAGGTTAGATCCTAAAGACATAGCCTATGACTTTTTACATAAAACCCACGCCAAAATCAGCTTTACTGACTTAAAAGTCACTTTAGCCCAAGGACTTGACCCAATAGAAGCGCCTAATGCCTATCTTACTTACAAAGATAGAGGACTTTATATAAAAACTCCTAAGGCTAGCTTTAATGAAGCTGTGCTTGATAATTCAAGTGTAGATATAGTTAATATGCCTCATCCTGATATACATATAAATATAATCGCACAAAATGCAGTCTTAGATGAAAGCCTAGAAAGACTGCTAGAACACTATGATGTGCATATGCCTCTAAAGCAGCTTGCTATACCTTCAAAAAGTACCTTAGAAGCCTTTAGACTAGCTAGCAAGGATAAAGCACAAAACTTAGATGCAACTAAAACTAATGCAGAATCTTTAAGCACAGAAAACAAAGAGGCTTCAAAAGAAGAAGGCTTGCAAGAAGTAAAGCAAGAAGAAGTAAAGCAAGAAGAAGACGAAAACAAAGAAGTAAAGCAGCAAGAAGATACACAAAGCACCAAAGAAGAAGCTAGTAATAAAGCTAGCACAGATAGAGAGCAAAGTGAGTCTTCTAGCACCCAAGATAGCCAAGAAGGTGATGGTGGAGATCTAAGTAGTGCTATGTTAGATAACACCATGAAAGTAAGCCTTGCTATGAATCTTATCTATAACCCAGAGACTAAAAAAGATGAGTTTACTACCAAAGGCATCATAACTGGCAAGAACATGCAGCTAGCACTTTTTGACTACCCGCTAAGTGCTAAAGACTTACAAGTCGCCCTTGATATAAATCACACTCAAGAGATGATTTACATAACTGGTAATGATGTGACTTATAAAGATTTAGTAAATGGCAATATGCAGGCTTCTTTAGACCTAAAAACAGAAGTCTTAAAGGCTAATACTTTAATAAAAAAAGCCACTATTAACACTAATGACTTAGATAAGTTTACACCCATTACTGAAAGCACTAACACTAAAGATAAGCCCTTACAAAAAGAAGCATTAGGGCTTTTTTACTTTGATGATAGACTAGGTGTTAAGCCTTATGGGGCTAGTGTGCTAAAGACTGCTTTTAATGGAAGCTTAGCTGATGCTAGTCTTAATAACCCTAGTGAGGTAAGCGATGTAGCCCCTAGCTTACTTCAGCCTAGTGATATAGAATCTAAAGATAAAAATCTTTACTATGAGCTTCATTCAGATATAGAGGCTTCAAAGCCATCACAGCCAAAAGATTCCATAGATTCCATAGACCAAAGCTTAAAAGGCACACCTAAAGAAGAGATAGTAACAAGTCCATCAAGCTTAGATGAAGATGACACTACTAATGCTTTAAAAGCCCCACAAACTCCAAGCACTCCTATCATAATAACACCCATTCCACCGCTAGAAAGCAACCCTAGCAGTGTTGGTGAAACTAGTAAGCAGCCTAGTCTAGATACTAAGACACAAGAAAATGCTACAAGCCCAAATGCCAATGAAAATAAAGATATTAATACTACGCAGCCTAAAACACAAAGCCTGCAAGATGAAAAAGACATAGATGCTAATAAAGATTCTAACAATACTCAAGATTCTAAAAGCATAGATACTACTAAGCAAAAAGATGCAAAAGATGTCATCATAACCAAGCCTACTAAAAGTCAAGTATGGGATAAGCTAAAGGTGCAAAAGCAAGAAACTAGACCTTTTACTAAGCTAAGTCCAAAAGATATAGCAAGCCTTGCAAGAAAAGAAGTTGAAAAAGAAAAAGAGCTTAACTTAGAACAAGACTTACTAGATATGACAAATACAAAACTTAGCTTTGAGATAGACTTTAAAAAGCACCTTATCTTAAAAGTACCTACGCTTAATCTTAACTTAAGTATAGATGAAGCCCTAAGCGAAGCTAATGTAAAACCTAGCACCCCGCCACCTAGTCCAAAAAGCCAAGATGAAGCAAGTCAAGAAGTAGCACTGCCTACTTCAAGCACACAAGCTAATAGCGACACTAAGGCACAAGTAGCTATAAGTGAGCTTAAACATAGAATCTTACACGTACAAGCTAGTGACTTACAAAAGCTAGTAGATATATCACCTTTGCTTAGATACTATGGGCTAAAAGGTGGAGATGTGACTTTGGCTTATCCACTAGATGATAATAAAACGCATGATTTTAACTTTAAAGCTAAGCTAACAAAGCTTGATTATCCAATCTATTCTCTTGATAACAAAAAGCTAACTGACATCTCCTTAGCTGGCGAAAGTAAAAAAGGCTTTTTAAATATCACTAGTGATAAAAACATAGTCTATAAGAGTAAAGATTCTTTAAGTATGCTTAAAAGTGGTGGCTATGCTATAGACTTAGATTTAGCCTTAGATTCTAAGATACCTTTTTTAGCTGAGCTTTTTAAAGACACTAACTCTCTTCCTATATCTAAAGAAGAAGCAGAGCAAAACGTAAAGCTAGAGCAAGCAAAAGCTAGCCTTAGAAAGCAGCTTGGTATCCACGCCTTAGACTTTAATATAGTCTTAAATAATATGACGTTTTTGTTTAAAGGCTATAAGATTCCACTAGAAGATGTTAACGCACGTATAAAAAGCCATAAGACTATAATAGATGGATCTTATGGTAATGGAATCTTTAATATGACCATGGTTGATGGCGTCATGTTCTTTGATGCAAAAAACTTTAGTGGCGACTTTATTAATAGAGTGCTTAAGTCTAATGGCGGTGGTAAAGATATAGTAAGTGGAGGCCTTTTTAATATAAAAGCCTTTATGAGAGGTGACAATATAAGTGCAACTATTAACATGAACAATACTGCCTTTACTGACTTTAAAGTAGTACAAAACATCTTTGCACTTATAGATACAGTACCTTCTTTGATAGTGTTTAAAAATCCTCATCTTGGCGCAGATGGCTACAAAGTAGATAGGGGGATAATAAAGCTTGCTATGAACAAAGACTATCTTGGATTAGAAAACATCTACCTAGTTGGCTCAACTATGGATATAAATGGAGAAGGGATAATAGACCTTGCAAGCAAAGAAACTTCAGTGACTTTAAATATCTCAACTATCAAAAACGTAAGTAGCCTACTTAGTAGAATCCCAGTTGTTGGATATATCATCTTAGGAAGGGAAGGAAAGATAAGTACTAATTTAATCTTAACAGGCAAGTATGATAACCCAAAAGTTAATATAAGCCTTGCAGAAGATGTTATAAAAGCACCTTTTAATATTCTAAAAAGAGTCTTCACGCCAATAGACTTTTTAATAGACACCATCATAGAAAACAATAAACAGTAATGATAAAAAAAGAAAGTATAGAAAAGCTAAAAGATTCCATAGATATAGTAGAGCTAATTAGCAACTATATAGAAGTTAAAAAAAGTGGCATAAATTACATGGCACTTTGCCCTTTTCATAATGAAAAAACACCATCTTTTGTTATTAACAAAGAAAAAGGATTCTATCACTGCTATGGCTGTGGGCAAAGTGGTGATGGCATATCTTTTGTTATGGAGTATGAAAAGTTAGACTTTAATGAAGCAGTAAGCAAGCTTGCTTCTATGTTTAATGTCACTTTAGAGTACACAAAAGAAAGTGCTAGCAAAGATAAGCCATTAAGTGATATATTAGGTGCTTTGGCTAAGTTTTACCACTCTAATCTTTTTAAAAACCAAGCAATTTTAGACTACTTAAAACAAAGAGGGCTTAGTGAAGAAAGCATAGAAGTTTTTAAGATAGGCTACTCTTCTAGTAGTATAGAAACACTTAACTTTATAGAATCTAATAAGTTCTCACGCGCTGAAGCCTTAGAGCTAGGCGTTATAACTGAAGGTAATGATAGGACTTATGCTAAGTTTGCTAATCGTATCATCTTCCCCATACAAAGTAACACTGGTAATGTCGTAGGCTTTGGTGGACGCACCTTAAGCGCTGAAAAAAATGTAGCTAAGTATCTAAACTCACCTCAAAGCAGGGTATTTAATAAATCAAAACTACTTTATGGCTATAACTTAGCAAGACCTGAGATTTACAACACTAAAGAAGTCATTATCTGTGAAGGCTATCTTGATGTCATCATGCTACATCAATACGGTATAAAAAACGCTGTAGCTACACTAGGGACTGCTTTAAATGAGCTTCATATCGCCCAGTTAAAAAAGCTAGATTCTAAAGTGCGTCTTTGCTTTGATGGAGATAGCGCTGGGATAAAGGCTGCTTTTCGCGCAAGCACTTTGCTAGCTAAGCACTCAATAGATGGTAGTGTAAGTATCATAGAAGGAGGGCTTGACCCAGCAGATATGATGAAGCTTGATAAAAAGAAGGAGTTTTTAGAACTTATAAAAAACTCTAAGGACTTTTTTAGGTTCAGTCTTGAAGAGATAGTTAAAAACTATAATCTCTCACATCCAGTTGAAAAAAAGAAAGCCTATGAAGAGTGTCTTAGCTTTTTAAACACGCTAGATCCTTTCTTATTTAACGAGTATAAAAACTATGTGGGCTTACTTGTAGGGATGGATTCTAAGCTTATAGCACCTAAAAGACTTAGCACATCTAAAAACTATAAAAGCGAAGCTAATCTAAACAGTGTGGAATCTTCTCTCTCCCTAGCTGAAAAAAACATCCTTCTTTCTATGAAAGAAGATACAAGCCTTTTTGAACTAGGGCTTAACTACCTAGACCCTAAAAACTTTAGCAATCCTTACTTTTTTGAAGCCCTTTTAAAAGATAAAGATGCAAAAGTGCTTAACTTTTTATATGTAGAAAGTAATCTAAAAGTTTTAAGTAAAGAAGAGTTCATAAGCCAAGTAAGACTTTTTTTACTAGCTTGTGCTATGTCTAGCCTACAAGTGTTAAAAGATAATATTATATTAGATCCAAAAGAGAGGTTTGAAAAGATTAACGAACTTCAAAAAAAGATTATAAAACTAAGAAGTGGAGAGTTAGTGACAGTATGAGTGCAAGTTTGAGACAAGATAAAGATAGTAAAAAGATTAAAGCAGTAGCACTTTTTAGTGGCGGGCTAGATTCCATGATATCTATGCACTTACTTCAAAAGCAAGGTATAGAAGTCTATGCCTTAAACTTTAACATAGGCTTTGGGAGTAATAAAGATAAAAGCGAGTACTTTAAAAACGCAAGCAGCCAAGTTGGCGCTAAGCTTATCCAAGTAGATATTAAAAAGCAGTTTTTTGATGAGGTGCTTTTTAAGCCAAAGTATGGCTATGGACGCTTTTTTAACCCCTGCATAGACTGCCATGCTAATATGTTTCGCTTTGCTTTTTATAAGATGGTAGAACTAGGTGCTAGCTTTGCTATAAGTGGAGAAGTACTTGGTCAAAGACCAAAAAGCCAAAGAAAAGATGCGCTTAATCAAGTTAAAAAACTTGTAAGCGAGCTAAGTAGTGAGCCTATATTTGATTCCATATTAAGCCGTGATGGTAGTGATCCTTCTAAGCCAAAAAGCTTAGATGAGCTAATCCTTCGTCCCATGAGTGCAAAGCTGCTAGAGCCAAGTTTCCCAGAAAAAGCTGGATGGGTAGATAGAGAAAGATTGCTTGATGTAAGTGGGCGTGGTAGAAGCTTGCAGCTAGGCTATGTAACACAAAATAACTGGAAGTATCACGAAAAGCCAGGTGGTGGCTGCTTGCTTACAGACCTTGGTGTATCTACTAAGCTAAAAGATTTAAGTAAGCATAGAAAGGTTGTTTTTGATGATTTAAGTATGCTTAAAGTTGGACGCTATCTTGTGCTTCCAGAAGGGGCAAGATGTGTTATAGCTAGGAATGAAGAAGAAAGTATAAAGCTTGAAAGCCCTCACTCTTTGATGGAGCATATAAGCTTAGGTGATGTAGTAGGGCCAGTAGCACTAGTAGAAAAAGATGCAAGTAAGGCTGATAAAAAGTTAGCTTGCCAGATAGTTTTAGGCTACTCTAAGGCTAGCAAAGACAAGCTTTATGATGTAAAATTAGGGCAAGAAGTTTATGAAGTTAGCCCTTTAGCAAAAGAAGAAGCTCATAAATACCTACTCTTTACTTAAAAGGAGGCAATATGTCAAAGGTTATCTTAAAAGAGGCTTTCATCACTAGGGATGAAAGTGCGGCTTATAGTGAGAGTGGTTTTTCTTGCGATAATGTATTGTTTTTAAAACATGGGGATAGTGGCTACTTTATAACTGATGCTAGATATACAACAGAGGCCAAAGAAAAGATAAAAGATTCTAAGTATAAAAAGTGTAAAAACGTAGAAGTTGTAGAATCTAGTGATTTGCTAGAAGATGCTTTAGCTTTAATAAAAAAGCAAAAGATAAAAAGCTTGGTTTTTGACCCTTTAAGGATGCAAGTTAGTGAGTACTTAAGGCTAAAAGATGAAGTTAGCTTAAAAGAAGTGCCAAACTTTACTCAAAAGTTAAGGGCTATAAAAGAGCCTTATGAGCTAGAGCTTTTAAAACACTCTCAAGCTTTAAATAAAAAGGCTTATAAAAAACTTTCAAAGTTTATAAATAAGGTCTTATTTACTGAAGGTGATAAAGGTTTAAGTGAGCAGTTTTTATGGTTTAAGATGAAGGGCTTTTTAGAAGATAAAGGTAGCTATCCTTTAAGCTTTGAGCCAATAGTGGCAATTAATGGCAACGCCGCTAAGCCTCATGCTTTACCTAGTAAGGATGTGTTTTTAAAAGAAGGGGACTGCTTGCTAGTTGATGCTGGATTAAAGTATGAAAGATACTGCAGCGATAGGACTAGAAGTGCTTATATAAAAGAAGATTTTAAGTTCTCTCAAACTCAGACCTTTACTAAAAAAGAGCACCAAAAGATCTATGACTTGGTAAAAAAAGCAAAAGATGAAGCGACTAAAAAAGCAAGAAGTGGCATGAAAGCACGCGATCTTGATGCTATAGCTAGAGATGTTATAGATAAAGGAGGCTACTCTAAATACTTTGTACACTCACTAGGACATGGCATAGGCTTAGATATACATGAAGAGCCTTTTATAACAAAGAGAAGTGAGACTATCTTAGAAGATGGCATGGTGTTTTCTATAGAGCCCGGAATCTATTTGCCAGAAAGCTTTGGTATAAGGATAGAAGACTTAGTGGTTTTAAAAGATGGTAGGGCGGAGGTGCTTTAAGTATGATAGAGATAAGGCTTCAAGGAAGACTGGGGAATCAGTTTTTTATCTATGCTTTTGCTAAGAATCTAAGAAAGCATCTAAGAAACTCTAATAGCCCTAAGCTTGCAAAGCAAGAAGTTATATTAGTGTGTGATGACATTCACAGCTATGAAGTGCCTGATATCTTAAAGTATAATGTTGATAAAAGCTTTTTTAGACCTAGTGCCTTTCATGGCTTTAAGACTACTATAGATAAAGCTTTTTTCTTTATGTTTAGAGTTGCAAGAAAGGGTATTTATCTAATCACTAAAAAAACTATAAGCTATCGGCATAAAAATAAAGAAGTGCCTCATATGCTACCAGAAACGCTAATGGAAACTTACGAAAATGGTGAGTTTGATAAAGCTGTGATAGCTAAGTGTTTAAATAAGTTTATCATAGGCTACTTTCAAAGTGAGCTTTACTTTGAAGATGTAAAAGAAGAGCTAAAAAAAGACTTTAGCTTACAAGAAAACCACCTCCCTGTTATGAAAGTTAGTGCTTTTAAAGCTTTGCTTACTAAGATTAAAGAGCAAGATTCTATCTTTTTACATATTAGAAGAGGTGACTACTTATCTAGTGTTAATGTTACCAAGTATGCCCAGCTTGGTGTTAACTACTACACTAAGGCTATAGCTTTGGTTTTGCAAAAGTGTCCAAATGCTAAGTTTTATATCTTTAGTGATGATGTTGCTTGGGTTAAAAAAGAAGGTATCTCTTTGTTTGGGCTTAATAAGCTAGATTATGAAGTAGTCAACTTGAATAGTCCAAATGCTGGTTATCTTGACTTAGAGCTTATGAAGGCTTGCAAAGGAGCCATTACTGCTAACTCTAGCTTTAGTTACTGGGGTGCTTATCTAATGGAAAATCCTAAAGTGGTAATCGCCCCCTTTCCTTTTCATTTTATACATTCTAATATGGACTTGCTGCCTAGGGATTTTATAGTGCTTGATTGCAAGACAGGGGAAGTTTTAGAAGAAAAAGACTATATGTATACAAACTCTAAAAGCCCAAAAAGTCTTAAAGTGTCAGCTTTTACAGAGATGTTTGAAGCTGCATTTGATGTTGTTTATAACCCTAATTCTGGGGGGGGGGGGGGTAATATACCTCTTCAAAAAACTACTAAAATTGCTAAGGTGGTAAACTTTTTTAAAAAGTTAATATTAAGATAAGGAGAGGCTATGGTCTTTACTCTTGTGATAGATTCTAAGCTTAAAGCAGTTATAGGCATACTTGATAGCGAGGCTAAGCCTCAAGCCTTAAAGCTTAAAGCAAAGATAAAGTATGAGTATGAAAACACAAACAAAGCCTACTTAAACTACGCTAGTATCTTAAGATGCATAGAATCTAGACTAGAAGAAGGAGGCTATGGCTTACTAGAAGACGCTTTGCTAGATATATCAAGACTGCTTTTTATAAAGTATCCGAGTATAAAAAGCCTAGATCTAAGCCTTATAAAGCTAGAGATAATAGAGGGCGCAAAAGTTGGCGCTAGACTTAAGATAAAAAACAGCGAGCTTTTTTAAGAGATTGTTGTGTAAGTTTGCCTAAAGGCAAACTTCATAATGATATAAAGATTTGATGACTTCACCCTAGCAAAATACTCTTAGTTTATAAAAATAGCACTCATTACAAGAGTGCTACAGCAGTAATGGCAATTAGAATCTAATTGCCATGTTGATATAAGCACCTCCTTAGTACTAAGACAATGTAAAAATTGCCACATAGCAAGATTTATATCTCCTTGCAAGTACGCCCTTAGAGGCTAAAAAAGCCTATGCTTAGCAAGATAAACCCACCTATAACTAAGAAGAATGGGAAAAATAAAAGCTTGATAAAGACTTCTTTTTTCTCATGCTCATCTTTAGTCCCAGCTAAAACTAAAGCACCTCCAGTGCTAAAAGGAGAGTAGCCTGTAAAGGTAGCAAAAACTGCCACTACACTTAGTCCAAGAGGCAAGCCTATGCTTAGAGTTGGCACTAGTGGGAAAAAAGTCGGCATAACTACACCCATACTAGAAGCAAATAAACTCATAGCTGAAGAAGCTATAGCTAAAAGATAGCTTATAACTCCACTTTGTGCTCCACTATCTGTTATAAAACTACCTAGTGCTTTTATAGCACCAGCTTGCACACCTATGGAGATTAGCATGCCTAGGCCGCCTACCATGATGATTAGATCCCAAGGTATGTTTTTAAAAGCAGCCTTTTCATCGCCAACTCTAAAGATGATAGCAAGCACTACGCCAAGGAAACACAAAAAGGTTGGATTTAAGATAGTAGTTACTTTCTTAAGGCTTAGGTTGCTTGGATCAAAAGCTAGCCACACAGAAGGGATGATGACAAGGGCAAAGATTAAAACTACTAAGCCTATAGTTCTAGCTTGCTTAGCACTAATCTTTTCTGGAAGGTCTAACTCAGTTGATATGACCTTATAGCCCTTAAAAGCAAAGTAGCCAATTATAAAAATCAAGGTATGAACATAAAACATACTCTCTCCTATCTGCCACGTTAGAGTGCTAGCTAGGGAAGATTCCATATGCAAGGTATTAGCTAAAAAGCCTTCTACGAAGCGACCTCCTAAGGTGAAGGGGTTAAAGCCACCAGCACAAGACCCAGAGTAGATGATGATAGCGGCTAGTAGCTTACTCATTTTAATTCTATTAGCGATGTAAAGCACAAGGGGAGACATGAAGGCAAAGCCTGCATAGTGACCAGGTCCTATAGCTACAAATATAACTACTACTATGTAAAGCACTATTGGTATACTCCACGCATAGTTCCTAGCTGAGTAAATGGCTTTATGGGCTAGCAAGTTAAGCGTGCCATTGCTAATAGCAAAGCCATAAAAAAATGTGATAGATATAAGTATAAAAAAGAGGTTTAAGCCCCATAAGTTCACTATATCAGAAGGTTTAAGCCCATAGTAGAATGCAGCTATGAAGGCTAGTGGTATAGCAAATGCACCAATGTTAGTTTTAAAAACATAGCCAAGAATAATAGACAGTATGATAAAGCCTATTATAATAATGTGTATAACCTCCATATAACTCCCTTTATAACAAATTTTATTTATTGAGTATCTCTTTATGTTTACAGAGATATTTTACATATTATCAAAAAGATTATTCCTTTGTATAAAAAAGTAAATTAGCAGTATATAAATACTCTTAATGTTAAAAAAAGTAACTATAAGTCAATTTTTATTAATAGTAGTCATGAAATATTGTTGTTTTACAAGAATTATTCTTATGATATATAACATTCTGTTATAGATAAAAAAGTATGTTTAGTACTTTTATTACCTTAAGTGGTAAGTTTATATGGGATGTGCGATTTTATTCATAAAAGGAGACTTATGTCAGAGTTAAAGAGTTATATAGGCAAAAGTGAAGAGTTTACTGAAGACATAAATATCCATCAGATTCAAAAGATATGTGCCACTTTAGGACAAGAAGAGCTAAAAGCTGGTGAGAGTTTACCCCATCTTTGGCAGTGGTGCTTTTTTGTTAAAGCACTAGATCCAAGTAAGCTAGGGCGTGATGGCCATCCAAAGCTTGGAGGCTTTTTGCCTTTGATAGAAAATAGAAATAGGATGTGGGCAGGGGGGAGATTTAAGTTTATAAAAGACTTAGTTATAGGCAAAGAAGCTAGGAAAAAAACTACTATAAAAGATATAAGTGAAAAAGAAGGCAGAAGCGGTAAGCTTACTTTTGTAACTTTGCTTCATGAGTACTTTCAAAGCGATACTTTATGTGTAAGTGAAGAGCAAGATATAGTTTATAAAGAGCCTAGCCTTCCTAAGACAAGTAGTGATGCTAGCCTTCCAAAGCCAGAGTTTTCACTTACTTTTACTCCAGATTCAACCCTTCTTTTTCGCTATAGCGCCCTTACTTTTAATGGGCATAAGATTCACTATGATTTCCCTTACGCTACTGAAGTTGAAGGCTATAAGGGCATAGTTATACATGGGCCTTTGCTTGCAACTTATATGATTAATACCTTTTCGCACTTCCATAAAGATAAAGAGATACTTGAGTATAGCTACCAAGGACTAAGGCCACTTTGTGTACCTTCGACCTTACATGCACAAGGGGTTATAAGTAGTGCTACAGAAGCTTCTCTTTGGATAGCAGAAGGAGAAAGCATCGCACATAGAGGCAAGATAATATTTAAACAAAAAGGATAAAACATGACTAAGTTACCACTAGAAGGAAAGATAGTTTTAAGTATAGAGCAAGCTATAGCAGCACCTTTTGCCACACGTCAGTTAGCAGACTTAGGTGCTAGAGTTATAAAGATAGAAAGACCAAAAGTTGGAGACCTGGCAAGGGGCTATGATAAAAGGACAAAAGGGCTAGCAAGTCACTTTGTCTGGACTAATAGATCTAAAGAAAGCCTAGCTATAGACTTAAAAGAAGAGGATTCTAAAAAAGTACTAGAAAAGCTTTTGCCTAAAGTTGATATTTTTGTACAAAACTTAGCACCCGGTGCTAGCACAAGGCTAGGACTAGACTATGAAAGCTTAAAAAAGATAAATCCAAAAATTATAGTCTGTGATATCTCAGGCTATGGTGCTGGTGGTCCTTATGAGCACAAAAAGGCCTATGACTTACTTATCCAATCTGAAAGCGGGCTTTTATCTATAACTGGCACAAAAGAAGATGTCGTAAAAGTGCCTATCTCTATAGCTGATATAAGTGCTGGCATGTATGCTTATAGTGGAATCTTAAGTGCACTTTTACATCTTGAACAAACCGGAGAAGGTTCAAAGGTAGAAATCTCCATGCTTGAGTGTTTGGGCGAGTGGATGGGCTATCCGCTTTATTATACATTTGAAGGGGCAGAGCCTCCTGTTAGAAGTGGGGCATTTCACGCATCTATAACTCCTTATGGACCTTATAAAACTAAAGATGGTGTTGTGATGTTTGGCTTGCAAAATGAAAGAGAGTGGGCAAACTTTTGCCATATAGTCTTGCAAAGAGAAGAGTTAGTCTTACATGAAGATCATAAAACTAATACTTTAAGAACGCAAAATAACGAAAAAGTAAGAGACATTATAGAATCTTGCTTTGCTAATCTAACTAGTGAGGAAGTGACGTATAGACTTGAAGAAGCAAAGATAGCAAATGGCAAGGTGAACACGCTAGATAAGTTTTGGGAGCACCCTCAGCTAAAAGCACGTAATAGATGGGCTGAAGTGGACAGTCCAGCTGGAATCTTGCCTGCTTTAATACCACCTGCGACTAATAGTAACTTTAAAGCTAGGATGGATGCTATCCCAGATCTTGGGGAGCACACAGTTATGATACTAAAAGAGTTAGGTTTAGAATCTGAACTTGAAAGCTTTAAGGAAAAAGGCGTTATATGATGGAGTTAGATTCCTTAAAAAGTTTGCTTTTTGTGCCGGGAAGTAAGCCTGAGCGTTTCTTAAAAGCTTTTAGTTTTAAAGCAAGTGGGGTTATCTTAGATCTAGAAGATGCTGTAGATGAAGATAGCAAAGAGCTAGCAAGAAACCATATAAAAGCCTTTGCTAGGGATAATAAGGCCTTGCAGTTTTTTGTGCGTATTAATAGTATCAAATCTAGATTCTATCAAGATGACTTAAAGCTTTTAGATTCCATAAAGCCTAGCTTGCTAGGCGTTATGCTATCAAAGGCACAAAGTAAAAAAGAGATAGAAGCACTAGACTTTAAGGTTATAGCCTTGATAGAGACAGCTTTGGGAATCTCTAATCTAAAAAAGCTAGCACGTGCTAAAAACTTGCTAGCTTTAAGTTTTGGCTCTTTAGATCTTGCCCTTGATTTAGGACTAGAAAAAGGGAGAGGCAAAGACTTGATGTTAGAGTTTTGTCAAGCTAAGCTAGTAGTGCAATCTAGGGTTAATAACCTCCCATCTCCATTAAATGGAGTTTATGCTAACTTTAAAGATTTAGAAGGGCTAGCAAGTGAGTGCGAAGTAGCAAAAAGTATGGGATTTGGTGGGGCTTTGTGCATACATCCAAGTCAAGTTGAAGTAATAAATAAGGCTTTTAACCCAAGCCCCAAAGTACTAGCGTGGGCAAGAGAAATCTTAGAGTTAGCAAAGCTTCATAACAATGCTGTTTTTAACTATAAAGGAGAGATGATAGATCTGCCAGTTATCTTAAGGGCTAAAAGTATAGTTACTAAAGCACTTTAAGCAAGCCTTGCGTGCTTAAGCGTGATGGAAGATATAAGCACGCATTTGCTTATATGGCATACTCAAAGCTAGTTTGCTCTTTATAAAAAGTGCTCTACTTTTAGACTAAGAGTGTTTAAAAACTCACTTTTTTCTAATAAAAACTTATATATAACTACTGTAAAAAAGCCACTTATGACGCCATTTAGTAGTGTAGCTAGGATGAGTGTGTAGCTTTTATCGCTAGCTGTTAGCTTTTTTATAAAAGAGAATCTAAAACGTTCTAAAAGTATAAATATCACAAAGCATAGTATGAGGCTTAAAGGACTAAGCATGACTAGAAAGGAAAAGCTAAGCCAGATACCTGCAGTTTTTTGTAAAAGTACTTTTTCTTTTAAGCTTTCATCTGTTTTTATCACTCTAAAACATAGGGCTGCTAATACAAGTGCGGCTATAAAGATGCTTTCTTTAAAGTAGGTGTAAACCAAAAAGCCAGTGATTAAACTAAAGATATAACAAAGCAAAGTACCAAATGCACCAAGTCTATAGATTCCAAAAAGGGTGGCTATATTTGTCAAACTAGGGCTTAAGTAAGAGAAGTCGTTTGATAAAGCTGCATCAGTTTTAGATAAAACTCTTCTTCTGGGGCATCTTGTACTATACCTTTTGAAGTCATCATGTCATAGTAGAATCTATTAAGTTTCTTGAACCTATTAGGGAAGATGTGAGAAAGCATGATCGCAGAAATCTGCTGTCTTACAAACATAGCAGGTGGTAAAAGTCCAAGTTTAAAAAACTCTATAAAAGATTCTGAGTTATAGCTTATGTGGTGGTGGTGTCCGTGAGGGCAGACTTTAGTAGAGACTATAGTCCTACAAGTATCACAGTAGACAAACTCTGAGATTATCTCAAAGTTGATATCTATACCTTTTAGTTCATCTAATATGGAGTGGATTTGCCTATCTTTGTAGTAGACACCAAGACCGGGGTTGTGCTCACCTGTTATCATCTTAGTGCAGCCATAGTTTTTAGCCACTATGGCATTTAGTGCCATCTTATTTTGTCCGGCATAAAGATAGGTATCATCTATTGGTATAACTACTACTCTTTCTTTTTGTAAATAGCCATCTATAAAAAACTCAACACATCTTAGTCTTAAGTCATAGTCTATAAAGCTTTTTTTATAAGGCTTAAGTAGAAAGATAACTAATACATCAGTGTTCATCAAAGCTTCACGGAGAATCTTCTCATGCACTCTATGGAGTGGCTCTGCTCTTATAAAAAAGCCAGTGATATTTTTTGCACTAAGGGAGTTTATAGTTGTGCTAAGTCTATTAAAGTACTCAAGTTGAGGGTTTTCTAGAAGTTTATACTCGCCACATAGGGCTATATCGCCCATACGTGCAGTTAGAGAAGGCAAGTCGTGCGCACTAAAATCCCCACCAGTAAGCTTTCTAATCCTAACATCTAAGTCTATCTTGAAAGTAGAATCTACTTTTAGTTCTCCTACTACTTCACCTTCAGTAACTAGGTCTATGATTTCATTTTTCTTTAGTGACTTTAAGACTTCCTTGTTACGTTTACCGCTTGGATTTAAAAGAAAGGGGCAAGGGAAACTTTTACCCTCATACATGGAATCACGATTTACTTGTTCCATCTCTTCTTTGTTCATAAGTCTAGTGACAGGGCTTAAAAGCTCTGCCTTAGCAAGTGATAGCACCGCTAAGGCCTCCTTGTCTATGTAAATCTGCTTTTTCATAATCTAACTTCTCCTTTAATTCTTCTTTTTTAAGATTCCATACTTTTTGCGCTTCTCCCATAGGCTTTTTCTACTCATACCTAGCTTTTTGGCAAGCTCTACATCAGGATATCTTCCTTCAAACTTTGATATAACTATACGCTCATAGTCTTTTACACTTAAGATCTCACTGCCTATTTCTAAATTATTAGCCATGCTTGTGATGTCTACTATCTGAGGGAAGATGACCTTATCATCAGATATCATGGATATGATGAACTTCTTTTTCAAAGCAAAGTCTAAAAAGTCTTTCTTTTCTTGCTTCTTTAAAAACTCAAAGTTAGTGATGTAGTAGATTTCATTATCATCAAAGTTATATTCATTCCAGTCTATGCTTTTTAGGTTTAAGAACTTAAAAAAAGTCTGCTTCTCCCTAGCATACTTCATAGCATAAATATCTGCACTCCTTTGGGAGTTAGCCTTTATAAGTATGGGTGGGGCGTACTGGGGGAGATTTGGCACTTGAAGCTCGTTTTCTATAAAAGCAAAGTAGCTTCTTAGGAATCTAATCTTAGTTTTTAAGTCCTCACACTCCTTATAGTGCTCTATCTTTCTTATCACTTCATCCATGATAAAAGGCTTTATGATATAGTCTTTAGCTCCTAATAAAAGTGGCCTCATAACCGTATCATCACTTACATATGAAGCTAAAAGGATGATAATGCTATCTCTAAATTTTAAAATTATATCTTTGCACTGAGAGCCTGCTACACTTGTTGAAAGCAGGAGTGCGTCAAAGTGGGTTGGCTTATTCATAGCTTCTTCTACGCTTGAAACTATGGTGCATGCGTGTCCGTTATCGCCTAATTTACTCGAAATGCTTTGGGCAAGGTATGTTTCATTTTCTAAAATCAAAACTTTCATGGCTTAATCCTTCCTATTTCTTTAACATTTTTAATGAGATTTTTTTCATATTCACTACCGCATGCACTAAGATTCCTTCCTTTTTGCCTACGAAGCCTAGTCTTTCTGTTGTAGTTGCCTTAATACTTATATTTGTTTTACTCACCCCTAAGAGTTTAGTTAGACTTTCTTGCATCCTTGTTTTATAAGGGCTAATCTTGGGCAGCTCTGCAAGCAAGGTTAGATCCAAAGAGATGAGTTTAAAACCTACGCTTTTTGCGTAGTCATAAACTTTTTGTAAAAGCACTTGAGAATCTGCATCCTTGTAAAGTGCCTCTGTATCTGGGAAGAGTTCGCCTATATCCCCATAGTTCATACACCCAAGGATGGAATCTATAATAGCGTGAAGTGCTACGTCTCCATCACTATGGGCTTTAAAGCCAAAAGGAGAATCTATTTCTACTCCACAAAGATACATCTTTTTGCCTTCTTCAAAGGCGTGTATATCTATACCGCTAGCACTTAGTGCGTACTTACTCCATTTTAACTTTACATCATCACTATAAGTTATCTTTTTTAGTGCCTTGCTTCCTTTTACAAAGGCTAGGGGAGTTTTAAGGTCTGCTTTTTCGTTTTCCAAATAGGCATTAATAGCACTGCTTTCATCGCTATAGTCTTTGCCTTCACTTTTAGCTTTTAAAAGGGCTTTTTTTAAGATAGCAGTTTGTGAAAGTTGTGGTGTTTGGACTAGATAGACTTTGTCTCGATTAAGATAGTCTAGCTTTGTCTTTTGGGTAGTTGTGGATTCTAAAACTACAGTATCAGTTATGTTTAAATAAGGCACTATTCCTGCTGGAAGAAGGCTTAAAAAAGAGGTGCTATCAAGTGTTTTATCTTGCAAGTCTTCCATAGATATCTTAGCTTTTAAGGCAGATTCTTTTAAGGCATTAAAAAGCTTAAGCACTACTTTTTTAGATGTATTAAATCTAGCGCTATCATTTACTAAAACTAAGTCTGAGTTAGTAAAAGAGAGGGCATTAAATAGGCTTTCTTGACGTGTGTTTCCTCCTTCTACTATCTTGATATCTGAGTTAGCTAGTTTTTTCATATATGAAACATCTTCTTTTGAACCAACTACTATGATATCAGCTAGTGTATATTTTGGTAACACTTGTGTATTTAGCTTAGTGCAGATTTTTTGAATCTTGTAAGTATTGTAAAGCCAAAGGGGGAGATCTTGCTTTCTAATCCATTGTTTTTTTATGCTTGTTTTAGAGCCATAGCTAAAGCGTCTAGAGCTTCCAGCGGCTAGAATCACAACAGATAAAGACAGCATAAACATCTCCGTAAATATTCTTGTTGCGAAATTATACACACATTCAAGGCATATTTGACTAAATAGTAACATTTAATTGCCCTGAAAAAGGTCAAAACATAATATAATTTGAACAATAGAGCCTAACTATAACTACAAGGAAAAACATGTCAGTTTCAAGAAATGAATGGATAGAAAAAAATAAAAACGATAAGATTAAAACTCAACTCCACTATGCAAAAAAAGGCATCATAACTCCTGAGATGGCATACGTGGCAAATGTTGAAGAGTTAGATTCTAAGCTTATACTAAGTGAAGTTGCACGTGGCAGACTTATAATCCCAGCTAATATAAACCATAAAGCCTTGCAACCTATGGGCATAGGCATAGCCCTAAAAACTAAGATAAACTCAAACATCGGTAGCTCTCAAATAGTAGAAGATATAGATGAGGAAGTAGAAAAGCTAAAAGTCTCTATAAAGTACGGCGCAGATACTGTTATGGACTTAAGTACTGGTGGGGATTTAGATTCCATAAGAGAGGCAATTATTGCCGCTTCTAGCGTGCCTATAGGCACAGTGCCTATGTATCAAATACTCCATGATGTTAAAAATGATGTTATGAAGCTTGATATTGACATTATGCTTGATTGCTTATTAAAGCAGGCAAAACAAGGAGTAAGTTACTTTACGATACATTGTGGATTTTTATTAGAGCATATGCCTTATGTCGCTAAAAGAAAGATGGGCGTAGTTTCTCGTGGTGGCAGTCTTATGGCATCTTGGATGATGCACTATCATAGGCAAAATCCTTTTTATGAAGCCTTTGATGAGATACTTAAGATCTGCCAAGAGTATGATGTAAGTTTATCTTTAGGAGATTCTTTACGTCCGGGTTGCTTGGCTGATGCTAGTGATGAAGCACAGTTTGCTGAGCTAAAAGTCTTAGGTGAGCTAGCAAAAAGAGCTTATGATAAAGATGTGCAAGTTATGATTGAAGGGCCCGGACATGTGCCACTTAATCAAATCGAGCGTAATGTCGAGCTTCAAAAAGAGCTTTGTAATGATGCACCCTTTTATGTTTTAGGGCCATTAGTTACAGATATCGCTGCAGGTTATGATCATATAGCAAGTGCGATAGGTGCGTGTGTAGCGGCTTGGAAGGGTGTAGCTATGCTTTGTTATGTCACTCCAAAAGAGCATCTTGGCTTGCCAAATGCAAAAGATGTAAGAGAAGGGATAATCGCTTATAAGATAGCAGCCCACGCTGCAGATATAGCAAGGGGTAGGGTTAATGCCCGTATTAGAGATGACTTAATGAGTGATGCAAGATATGGCTTTGACTGGAATAGGCAGTTTGAACTAGCACTTGATAGCGAAAGGGCACGTGAATACCACGATGAAGCATTACCGCAAGATGTATTTAAAGATGCTGAGTTTTGCTCTATGTGTGGACCAAAGTTTTGTAGCTATAAGATAACTCAAGATATATTTAAAAACTATAAAGAAGAGAGTTAAAAGTAGCTTTTTTAAGCTAGGAGTGATATAAGTTTTAAAACTTCTATCACTCCTTTGTGACTTCTTTATCAATAGTAGTAAGTGTAGTTAATGCCTTGCTAGAATCTAAACTATAACCCCACCGCCAACTACTACATCATCAGTGTAGATAACCAAAGCCTGTCCTTTTGCCACTCCATAAACTGGGGCTTTAAGTCTTGCAGTTATGGTGTTATCACTATTTAGACTAACTTCAGCCTTGCTAAAAGCACTTCTGTAACGCACTTTTACATTATAGATTCCATTCACAAAGTTTGTAGGTAGCGACTTATTGATAGCTTTTACTTCATAGGTCTCTAGGTCTTTTTTATCACCTACTATGATTTGATTAAGCTTTGGGTTTATGTCTAGTACGAAGTGAGGCGTTAAGGCACCTTTTACACTAAAGCCTTTGCGTTTTCCTATGGTGTATTGCATATAGCCTTTGTGTTTGCCAACTATGTTACCTTTAGTATCTAGCACATCTCCCTCTCTTTCTACTTCTAGATGCTCTTTTAGTAAGTCTATATAGCTTTTATCTACAAAGCATATCTCTTGACTATCTTTGTAAGTTTCTAGCGTGCCAAGGAAGGGCATCTCTTTAAGGGCTATAGGTTTTATATCAACTTTTTTCATATCACCTAGTGGGAAGATAAGTCTATCTAGGGCATCTTGGCTTAGACCATATAAAAAGTAGCTTTGATCTTTGCTTTCATCAAGTGCACACCTTATCCTTTTAACTCCATCAAGCGTTTCTATCCTTGCATAGTGCCCAGTAGATATGTACTCACAGCCTAACTCTTTTGCCTTTTGTAAGGCTAAGCCAAACTTCATTAGAGGATTACAAACTGCGCAAGGATTAGGGGTGATGCCTTCTTTATAGCTATCTATAAAGTAGTCATAAACACTAGCCTTAAACTCTTTTTTTGCATCTATGACTATAAACTCTATGTCAAGATGGCGGCTTACTTCTTCGCAGTTTTTTATAAAAATGTCATGTTTTTTATCTTTATTATGCAGTTTTAGATACATGCCAAGCACTTCATAGCCTTGCTGTTTTAAAAGATAAGCACAATAAGAGCTATCAACTCCTCCACTCATTAAGTGAGCAATTTTTTTACCTTTCATTAAAATCCTTTGTGTGTAGTTATAATTTTTAAGTTTAGTTTTAAGTTTATTTGTCAATAAAACTTGATATATTTGGAAAAAATATATTTTTAGTTACCATTTACTATGCATTAAAGTATTGCAAAACATTTAAAAGGGTGAACATGAAAAAATCTTTTGGACTTTTAGCACTAAGCGGTATTTTAGCATTAAATGCTAGCGAACTACCAAAGAGCACACAGGAGCTTAATTTAGCCAATACGCAGGTTAAAGAAGGCGTGCTTCCTAGTACTAATATGCTTGAGATAAAACATAAAAACAACAAAAAAGGCTTTACTTTAGGTTTTCAGTTTGATATGTTTGCTATTAATATAGAAGATTCTAATCTTTTTTGGGGTGATATAACCCGTGGTGGAGTTAGAGGTAGCTATGATCTAGGTTACGCGGTTGATGATAAAAGCTCTATCCACGTTGGTGGTTATGTAAGACAAGAGCTTCAGTATAACGCACCTAAAATTAGCACTACTATGGGCAACCAAGATGGACTAGGAGACTATGGCCTAAGACTTTATTATCAGTATCTTAATAAGTATACTGAAGGATCTCACTTAAGGGCAGTTTTTGGAATCTTCCCAAGAGACATTATGAAGCCTTTTAATATGTCTATATTTTGGGCGCCGTTTTACTTCTTAAACCCTAACGTAAAAGGCTTTTTACTAGATAGTACTACAAAGTATGGTTATAGTCAGTTTCACCTTGACTGGTATGGAGGTAATATACTAGGTGGTGGTGCTAGCAAGGAGCGATTTAGAGTAGCACTTAATAGCCACTATGAGTTTTTTAATAAACTTTTAATCTTTGACGCACAAGGGCTTTATCACCATATACACGATAGAGACTATCTTCAAGGTGGAGTTACTCCTAATACTCTTGCAGCAGCTAGCTTCCCAAGAGCAAATGGAGCTGTAGATATAGCTGAGCAGCTTTACTATAGAGCTAGTGTTGGAAGTGATCTAGGTAGATTTATAGGGTTAAATAGGGCTTATATAGGTCTTGGCTACTCTGGAAGTGCTGAGCGTTTTAGACCAGTTATAGATAAGTATGTGCCTCGTGGTGGCTTAGAGCTAGCTTGGCAGCTACAGTATAAGTGGCTAGGCTATAACGGTACTTACTATGAAGGAACTGGTCAGCTACTTTCTTATGATGGAGCAGGGTATAGAAACAATCTTTATCAGCCTATAGCACTTTTTAGAGCAGATAGACTAGTGGTTAATGACTTCTTTGTAGTTTTAAAATCTAGTAAATATGTGACTTGGAGGCTTGATGCTGTATTTGAGTGGTGGAAGGCTAGCTTTAATAACACAGTGGCTTCTTTACCGGGCATGAACTTTACTTATCATCAAGTGCTAAATGTAAGGATAGATACAAGGAAGTTTCACTTTTAGTAGAGAGTGAGAGACTTTTGTGCTAAAAGTTTCTCAAAGTTATGTGGGCTTACTTTTGTATTTGAAGTAAGAATAAAACTTAAGATGCAACTGCTAGTAGGCTAAGAAGATATTTAGATTCTTTCTAGCTTGCAGTCTTTTAGCATATAGGTCTTATCACAAAGCCTTGCAAGCTCTGTGTCGTGTGTTGCTAAAAGCATGCAGGCGTCATTAGCCTTGATATAGTTAAAAAGATGATTCATAACATCTCTAGCAGTTTTAGAATCAAGATTCCCCGTTGGTTCATCTGCTATTAGCACTCGCGGCATCTTGGTTAGTACGCGTGCTATGCTAAGTCGTTGCTGCTGCCCTCCACTAAGTGTGCCGATTTGCTGTTTTAAGACATGTTCTATACCAAAGCTTTCTAGCATCTTAGAATCTATTTCTTTATCACCTAAGATACTTGCTACTTTTAAGTTTTCATAAGCACTAAAGCCTCTAAAAAGATAATGAGACTGAAAGATAACGCCCAAAGTCTGTTTGCGCAAGCTTGCAAGCTTGTCACTTTTAAGTGAGTAGATATCAACTTCATCTATCTTTACGCTACCTTTTAGAGGTTTTAAAAAGCTTGAGGCGTGATTTAAGATAGTGCTTTTTCCACTTCCACTAACTCCTAAGATAGCCACACTTTCTTGTGCTTTTACATCTAGATTTAAGTCTTTATAAAGCTCTATATCAAAGGCGTGGGTTATACTCTCTAGTTTTAGCATCCTATCCCTTAAAATTATGTATAAAGTTGCACATATCAAGCATCCTATTAGCATAGCCAGTTTCATTATCATACCAAGCCATGACTTTTATCATATCTTGTATACTAAAGGTTAGATCTAGTGCTACTATAGAGCTAGCACTATCGCCTAAAAAGTCACTACTTACGCGATGCTTAGAATCTACTTTTAATATACCTTTTAGATCAGTTTGTGAGTGCTTTATAAAAAGGTCATTTATCTCTTCTTTGCTGGCTCTTTTTTCTACACAAAAGCTAAGGTCTGACATAGATACATCAAGCACTGGCACTCTAAGGCTATGACCATGCATCTTGCCTTTTAGGTTAGGAAGAACTTTGTGGAGGGCAAGGGCTGCGTTAGTTGTAGTTGGGACTATGTTTTGTGCACTAGCCCTGCTTCTTCTTTTATCACTTCTATGGGCACTATCTACTAGATTTTGATCATTAGTGTAACTGTGGACTGTGCTTAAAGTCCCACTTTTTATAGTGAAGTTAGAATCTATAATCTTACAAATACTAGCTATGCAGTTAGTGGTACAAGAGGCATTAGAGATGATGCGTTCACCCTTATATAAGTGGGTGTTAGCACCAAGCACGAAAGTTGGCGTATCTTTGGCATTAGCACCGATGATGACGTTTTTTACTCCATTATCTAGATGGTAGGTGACATCAGTTATAGAGCCAACTTTCCCAGTGCACTCTAAGACAAAGTCTACATCACTAATATGAAAGTTTGGAAGACTAGTTAGTTTTATATCTTGATTCCCAACTAGCAGCCTATCACCTTCTAAGATCACTTCTTTATTAAGTGGGCCATGTGCTGTGTCAAACTCAAGTAGATAGCTTAGAATCTCCCAGCTAGATATGTCATTACAAGCTACTACTTTGATATCGTTGCGTTTTAAAGCCTCTCTTAATATCACCCTGCCTATTCTTCCAAAGCCATTTATTGCTACTGTTATCATTAGCTTAGTCCGTCCTTATCGTACACCTATTAGAGGCTAATTATAATATCTTGTGTTTAAAGATTAAATATCTTGTGTTAACATCCCGAAGTTAAAGTTAATTTTAAAAAGGGAGAATATATGGGATTGTATAATAGAAATTACACAAGAGATTCACACAAAGAAAGAGAAGCTGCTTCAGCCCAGTCTGACACCGCTTTAGTGAACTTTGTGAAAACTACCTATAAGTTTTTTGCAGCCAGTTTGCTTTTAGCGACTATAGGTGCGTTTATAGGCTTATATAACGTTAATTTCGTAGTATCTTTTAGATGGCCTATATTCATATTAGAAATAGTAGCTTTGATAGCCCTAATGTTTCTAAAAGAAAAGCCGGGTATCAACATAGCCCTACTTGCTATTTTTACATTTTTAAGTGGTGTGACCTTAGTGCCGCTATTAGCCTTTGTTATAAGCGTTAATGGTTTAAGTGGCGTAGTACAGGCTTTAGCTATGACTACTATCATCTTTGGTGTCATGAGCCTTTATGCTATAAAGACGCCTAGAGACTTAGCAAACATCGGCAAGATCTTATTTATATCTGTCATAGTAGTTGTTATAGTTTCTTTGCTTAATATGTTTTTACTAAAAAGCTCTATGCTTCAATTAGGCATAGCAGGTATTGCTACTATTATATTTAGCATCTATATAGCCTATGACACTCAAAACATCATCAAAGGTAGATATAACAGCCCTATCATGGCGGCTATTGCTTTATATCTAGACTTCTTGAACGTGTTTGTTTCACTACTTCAAATCTTTGGAATCTTAGGCAGCAACAATAGATAGATGAAAACTTTAAGACTACTTGATGCAAATGTCAATCGTCTTAAAGAAGGCTTGCGTGTGGTTGAAGACTGCACGCGCTATATTTTAGATTCCAAAAAACTAAGCTTACGATTAAAACTTCTAAGACATAAAGTAGTTTTAGATTCTAAAGTGCTTTATGCTAGAGATAGCACACATGATGTCTTAAAGCAAAATATAGAATCTGAAGGGGCACGCTTAGATCTTTCCTCCATACTAAAGGCAAACTTTAAGCGTGCTGAAGAAAGTGCTAGAGTTTTAGAAGAGTTCTTAAAGATAGAAGAGCTTAAAGAGCTTGGCAGATGGGAAGACTATAAAGATATAAGATATGAGCTTTATGACTTAGAAAAAGACGTGCTAGCAGAGCTTGAACACAAGCATTTAAGCCAGCATAGGACATAAAGCTAGTTTTTATCCTTCTTCTTTTTATCCTCATTTTCTTATCTTTTTCCCTAATTCTCTTACTATTTTTTATATCTCACTTATATTTTTCAACTTACATCTAAGCCTTAAGCCACTAGAGCTATCCTTAAAGTTTTATGATTTTAAAAGCATTCTTCTCTTAAGCATGACTTTTGATGTAAAATATAAACAAATATACAAAAAAAGTATGGCTTAAAACCCTATAAACTAAGGACTGGCTTTTGGATGCAAATAAGGTGAATATATCTAAAGAGATAGCATTTTTTGACTTTGATGGAACCATCACAAGGAGTGATTCCTTTGCACGTTTTATGAAGTTTGTCTTAGGTAAAAAGGGGTTTTATAAAGCTGTTTTTTCTAACTTACATCTTTTGATAGCTTTTAAGCTAAAGTTTTTAACTAATGAGCAAGTAAAAAAAAGAGTAGTTAGTAAGGCTTTTTCTAATCTAGACTTAGCGTTTTTTAACCAAAAATGCAAAGACTTTTTGCCCTTACTTTTAAGTGATTGCAAAGCTAGTGGACTTGATAGGATAAAAAAGCATAGAGAAGAGGGCGCAAAAGTTGTGCTAGTAAGTGCTTCATTTGAAGACTACTTACAAGAGTTTACAAAAAGTATGGGCATGGAGTTAATAGGAACTAAGCTAGAAAAAAAAGGCTTAAAACTAAGTGGCAACTTTGCAAGCAAAAACTGCTATGGTCCTGAAAAAGTAAGACGCATAAAAGAGCTTTTTGACTTAAGTAAGTATGAAAAGATCTATGTTTATGGTGACACTAGGGGAGATAAAGAGATGTTAACCCTTGCAAGTAAAGACTGTGGCTTTTATAGATACTTTAATTAAACTCTATATAAGCTAAAGATAAGGGAGATGGATTTTGAAAAAAGTTTTAGTTTTAGGAGTTGGTAATATCTTATTTGGCGATGAGGGTATAGGTGTGCACCTATGCAACTACTTAAAGCTAAAGTATGCTTTTAAAGCAGATGGGCTAAGTGTAGAGTTTATAGATGGTGGTACTTTGGCTAATGCTTTAATACCGCTAATAAGTGAGTATGATGAAGTGCTAATCCTTGATTGCGTTAGTGCAGAAGGAGGAAATGTCGGTGATGTGTATAGTTTTAACTTTAAAGCTATACCAAACGTGGTGCAGTGGGCAGGTAGCGCACATGAAGTAGAGATGCTTCAGACTTTAAGACTACATGAGATGATGGGGGATCTCCCAAATGTTCATGTTATAGGTATAGTGCCCTATGTTATAGGTCACGATACAACTTTTGAGCTAAGCTTAGAGCTTTTAAAGTCTATAGGCGTCATGGAAGAAGAGGCATTAAGCCAGTTGCAAAAACTAGGCTTTAGATATGAGATAAAAAATGCCAACTTAGACTTACAAGAAGTGGCTAATCTCTCTTATAAAGGATTTTAAATGGAAGAGTTAACTTTAAGGTTTAGCTTTAGCGTGGATGTGGGATTTGATAAAAGTTTTGGGATACTTGGCAATTTTATAAAGATACTAAAAAATATAGCCTTAGACTTTAAAGATGTTAGTTTTTATTTTCTATATGAAGATTCTATGCTTTATGTAGTAGCTTCAGGAGATAGTAAAGAAGTCTTAGAGTTTGCAAACGCCCTTTCTTCAAGACTGCCATTTTGTTCAAGTATCACTTTTAAAGAAGTAGTAGCCTTTAGTCTCATAGATACCAAAAACTATGAAAAGCTTGACAAAAAAGAAAAAGATCATAAAGTCTATGATGTTTTAGAGCTAACTGAGATCTTAAAAAGCGAAGACTTTGAAGGTCTTTCAAACTTTGTAGATATCAAAGAAAACTCTAAAAGCTTTGATGACTTAGCTATCAAGCTTAAAAATAAAGAAAACATCTATGTAGAAGTTAATAATATGCCTTTTGTCATCTCTGCAAATCCTATATCTAACTACGCTATGTTTGCTAATCTTGGTGCTGCTAGTAGCTATCTAAGACTAGATGAAAAGACAAAAAACTCCCTTCCTAGCTTTGAGCGTCCCTTTATAAGTGTTAAGGTTAAAGAGATATTTAAAGATATGTTTGATACAAAAAACTATCATTTTTTATTTGCCTCCTTGCCTAAAGATATCCTTTTAAACTGCTTTTTAAAGTTCTTAGAGCGCTTTGAGATAGACTTTGTATTTATAAAAAGCCTAGATTCTAAAGAAGTAAAAGAGCTTAGCTTTGATCTAAGTTATGAAACACTTAGTTTTTTAGAGCCAGTTTTTAACTCTTTCACACTTGCAGAGCGCAACTTTATGCTTTCTCACAAAAAGCTTTTTATACCGCGTGATGTTAACTTGCTAGTTAAGCCTAAAAGAGCTTTATTTCAGTTTGATAAAAAAGCAGATACACTATTTTTGATAGCTGGAGATGGGGAGTTTCACAAGGAGTTAGATTTTAGTTTTAGTTTTTCTCCTTTAGAGCTTTTAGATTCTATGAGGTCTAAAAAGACTGGAGCTAAGATAGCTACTAAGTTTTTAGAAGAACGCAAAGGTTTGGAATCTAGGGCTGATATGAACACAGTTGTAAAGAGTGCTAACCTAGTGGACTTTTTTAAAGTGACTTCTTTTTTACTAGGGTTTGATGAGAAGCTAAGTGATAGCTTTACTCTTATGAAGCTAGCCCATGACTGTATAAGAGATAAGGGGCCAAAGATAGATATAAAAGTTAAAAAAAACCATGAGTGTCCTAACACCCTAGACTACGTAAGAATCTTACGCGGGCTTATGACTTTTGAAGTAGCGGGCATTGATGATAGTTTACTCTCTCAAGGCATGATAGATTCTATCTGTGAGTTCATGGGCGACTACCTTGCAGACCTAATAAAAAATGATGGTATAGAAGAGATATTTTTATGTGGTGATATGCTTTTAGAAGATGTCTTTTTAAATGGCATGCTAGAACAAATCCCTAGCAACTTAAAGATACTCTTACCATAAATTAAAAAGGAATAATATGGATAAATTTAAGCAGTTTGTAGATGAGTTTTATAAGGGTAATAAAAAGCCAAAGTTTTTTGGTATAGCTAGAGTTAGCCTAGGGCAGATATCAAAAAAGCCTTTAAATGTCAGCTTTGCTACTTTTAACTGGGAAGAGAACTTTGGGTCTTTTGCAGTCTTTGCTAGTGGCTTGCCTAAAGGCACACTAGATCAAAATGAGATAGTCCATAATATAGATAGAGACTTTATACTCCATGCGCTAGCTAAGTTTGACCCTTACTTAAAAGAGGCTTTAAATGACAGGCAGTCTCATAAAAATATACAAAGCATCTTAAAAGTTCAAGAGATCTTAGCTGCTAATAATTTTGCTAATCCAAGAGATACTAGCTTTCAGTTTATAGCCTTTTATGAAGACTTAAAACCTCAAAGCATGCAAGTAGCCTTTGCTAAGCTTTATGCCCTTTCTTTGGGTAAGGCTAAGCCTAGAAGCTTAAACCTAGAATCTATCTTTGGTCTTTTTGAAAATGTCGCTTGGAGTAAAAACACCCCTTATGAGCTAGCTTACTTGCGTGAAAATGAGCTAGCTTTAAAGCTTAAAGGAAACTATCCAGCAGTTGACTTTGTAGATAAGTTCCCTCGCTATCTTATGCACATCATCCCGCCATTTGATAATATTAGACTACTTGATAGTGCTAATACTAGACTTGGTGCCTCACTTGCTAGTGGCTACACCCAGATGCCCGGGGCTAGCTATGTTAACTTTAATGCAGGAACCTTAGGTGCTTGTATGAATGAAGGACGCATAAGCTCTAGCGTTATAGTTGGTGAAGGCAGTGATATAGGAGGGGGTGCTAGTATATTAGGCGTTTTAAGTGGTGGTAATAGTGAGCCTATAAGCATAGGTAAAAACTGCCTTTTAGGAGCAAACTCAGTCACTGGTATAAGTCTAGGGGATGGCTGTATAGTTGATGCTGGGATAGCAGTTTTGGCTGGAAGTGTCTTTAGTATGGATTCTAAGACTGCCAAAGAGATAAAAAGTATGAATGCTAGTTTTGTTGTAAAAGAAGATGGTTTCTATAAAGGTAAAGAGCTTAGTGGCTTAAGTGGAATCCACTTTAGGATGGATTCTAAAACGGGTGCTATGAAAGCCTTGACTAACTCTAAAGTGTTTGCTTTAAATAAAAGCCTGCACTAAAACTATCTTTTATCTTTCATCTTTTTCTACTGCCATCTAAAAGGCAGTGGAGTTTAAAATCTTTAATAATATTTATCTCTAGTATCACTTTTTTGATATCACAAGTCTTTTGTGTAAGTATCAAGTTTTATTAACTATCTCTAGTTTTTCTAAGTTTGTAGCTTGTAAATCACCTAAAATATGCTACTTTTATACCCATTTTATTATCACTTGTTACTAATCATCACATATTTTGTAAAACTTTTCTTAACACATGCTTTAAATTTGGGAATCTAAGTTTTTTTCTACAACACTAGATCGTAAGCTACCAAGCGAAACTCAAAAAAAAGGAGCTTACTCTATGAAAGATGCCACCAAAGATTCTACTAATGAAAGACCGCCCGCAAGTGAGGCAAAAACTAGCCCACACGTAAAATCTAACTCAGATATAAGATCCAAACTAGACAAAGTAAATAGCAAAGCAAGCAGTAAGCAACCTAGCATTAAAAAAGAGCAAGTAGCGCTAGATTTAGTAAGTAAAAACTACCAAAAAGCCTACTTAGAATCTATAAGCAACCCAGCACAGTTTTGGGAAGAGGCAGCTTCTAAAGTACACTGGTATCATAAGTGGGATAAAGCCTTAGAGGTTATAGATGGCCATTATAGGTGGTTTGTAGGTGGCAGTATGAACACTTGCTATAACGCACTAGATCTTCATATCGACCATGGAAGTGGCGATAAGCTAGCTTTAATTTATGATTCTCCAGTTACTGATACTAAAAAGACTTATACTTATAAGCAACTTAGAGAGAGGGTGGCTAAGACTGCTAATATCTTAGTTAACAAAGGGGTAAATAAGGGCGATAGAGTAGTTATTTATATGCCTATGATTCCAGAAGCCCTTATTGCCATGCTTGCTTGTGCGCGCATCGGTGCTATCCACTCGGTGGTGTTTGGAGGCTTTGCAGCTAGTGAGTTAGCCTCACGTATACAAGATGCTAAGCCTAGAGTTATCATTAGTGCAAGCTGTGGTATAGAAATCTCTAGAATCATAAAATATAAAATCATCCTTGATGAAGCCATAAAGCAAAGCACTCATAAGCCAACTACTTGTTTAATCCATCAAAGACCACAAGATATCTGTTCTATGCTTCCTTGGAGGGATGTAGACTGGGCAGAAGAAGAAAAGAAAGTTAAAGGGATAGACTGCGTACCAGTAGATTCTATAGACCCACTTTATATACTTTATACAAGTGGCACTACAGGCAAGCCAAAAGGTGTAGTTAGAAGTAATGGCGGTCATAGTGTTGCTATGAAGTGGTCTATGGATAATATCTATAAGATAAAAAGTGGTGATGTTATGTTTACAGCCTCAGATGTTGGCTGGGTAGTAGGACATAGCTATATAGTCTATGCTCCTTTGATGAATGGTGCTACAACTGTGCTTTATGAAGGAAAGCCCATCAAAACGCCAGATCCCGGTGCTTTTTTTAGAATCTGTGAGGAGTATAAGGTTAGTGTCCTTTTTACTGCCCCAACAGCTTTTAGGGCTATTAGAAAAGAAGACATAGAGGGTAGTTTTGCTAAAAGATACAACCTTGAAAGCCTAAAAGCTATTTTTGTGGCAGGGGAGAGGTGTGATATTGACACGCTTGCTTGGATAAAAAAGATAACAGGGAAAGAAGTTTTTGATAATTATTGGCAAACTGAAACTGGCTGGGCTATAGCTGCTAATGGTGTTGTGCCTTTAAGTAAGCCCGGATCTGCAGGCATAGCTATGCCAGGCTTTAATGTAAAAGTATTAGATGAAGAAGGAAATGAGTGCAAGCCTAATGTGCAAGGTAATATAGTCTTAAAGCTACCCCTTCCTCCCGCTTGTTTAATGGGTATATGGGAAGATGATGAAAGATATAAAAAAAGCTATCTAGATCACTATAAGGGCTATTATCTAACTGGAGATAGTGGCTATAAAGATAAAGATGGCTATATCTTTGCTATGGGCAGGATGGATGGCGTTTTAAATGTAGCTGGACATAGGCTTTCTACTGGGGCTATAGAAGAGGCTATCTTAAAACATCCTGACATTATAGAGTGTGCAGTAGTTGGCATTAGTGATAGCTTAAAAGGTGAAGTGCCTTTGGCAGTTTGTGTTATGAGGGATGTTGAAAGAGACTTAGATTCTTTAAAACAAGGTATTAATACATTAGTTAGAGAAGAAATAGGCGCTATAGCTACGCTTAGTGCCATAGCTTTTAGTGCTTCACTCCCCAAAACTAGAAGCGGCAAGATTTTAAGGAATCTAATCGCAGATATCGCTTGTGCTAGAGACTACATTATACCTTCAACTATAGAAGATGTAAGCATTATAGAAGCTATAAAAGAAGTCTTAAAAGATATAGGCTTTCCAAGAGAGATAAATTAAACCTAACAAAAAGGAGCATTAATGAGCAGTTTTAAACAAGCACTTTTAGAATCAAAAAAAAGAAGTGAGCCTCTTACAATCCTAGGCACGATAAACGCCTACTCCGCCTTGCAAGCTACTAAAGCTTCTGCAAAAGCACTTTATCTAAGTGGGGCAGGTGTGGCTAATGCATCTTTAGGCTTGCCTGATCTTGGTATATCTAACTTAGAAGATATTTGTATAGATATAAGACGTATAACTTATATTACTAAGCTTCCTTTGCTAGTTGATATAGATACTGGATTTGGAGGAGCTTTTAATATAGAAAGGACTATCAAAGAAGTAGCGCGCGCAGGAGCTAGTGCTGTGCATATAGAAGACCAAGTAGCTCAAAAACGCTGCGGACACCGCCCAAATAAAGAGCTAGTAGATACTAAAGAGATGCAAGACCGTCTAAAAGCTTGCATAAATGCAAAAGCAAGCCTAGATAAAGACTTTAGCATTATGGCGCGCACTGATGCCTTTGCTAATGAAGGCTTACATAAAGCACTAGAGCGCGCCCTTGCTTATGAAGAAGTAGGAGCAGATATGATCTTTGCTGAAGCACTAAGCACCCTAGAAGACTATAAACTTTTTTGCACAGAGCTAAAAGTGCCAGTCCTAGCTAATATAACTGAGTTTGGTAAAACACCTTACTTCACAAAAGAAGAGCTTAAAAGTGTAGGAGTAGACATGATCCTTTATCCACTTTCAGCTTTTAGAGCTATGAATAAGGCAGCACTAAATGTTTATAAAGACATATTAGAGCATGGTAGTCAAAAACAAAGTTTAGATTCTATGCAAACACGTGATGAGCTTTATGCCATGCTTGATTATCTAGAGTATGAAAAAACACTAGATAAGCTATTTGGCAAATAGCATTTTGTAGTTTTATAAATCAAAGAGAAAGAAGAGTAAGTGACTAGTTAAAAGATAAGTAAATATTAAAGGTAAAAGATATGATACAAAAAAAGCAGATAAAAACTGGAGGCTTAGCAGGTGTAGTAGCTGGAAAGTCAAGTATAAGTACAGTTGGCACAGGGCATGGACTAAACTATAGAGGATATGACATCTATGAGCTTGCAAAGTACGCTAGCTTTGAAGAAGTAGCCTATTTGCTTTTAAAAGAAAAGTTGCCAAATGCTAAAGAGCTAGCGGAGTTTAAAGAAAAGCTTATACACTTTAGAGCCTTGCCAGATAGGCTTAAAGAGGTCTTAAAGCTTATACCGCGTGATGCACACCCTATGGATGTTATGAGAACGGGTGTGTCTTTTTTAGGAAATATCTCAGCAGATGATAAGCTAGTTGATGTGAGATTACTTGGAATCTTACCTAGCATACTTGCCTTTTGGCATAACTTCCATGTGCACGGTAAAGAGATAGACACACAAAGCACAAAAGAAGATATAGCAAGCTACTTTTTAGAAAAGCTTCATGCTTTTAGTAAGCCAAGTTCTAAAGTAAGCCTTGCTTTAAGTCCACTGGGCACTGAAGTGATGAATGCTAGTCTTATACTTTATGCAGAGCATGAGTTTAATGCCTCTACTTTTGTAGCAAGGATTTGTGCTTCTACAAACTCAGATACCTACTCTTGTATTACAGCGGGCATTGGCACTTTGCGTGGGAATCTCCACGGTGGGGCTAATGAAGCAGCTTATGAGTTAATCTCAGAGTTTAAAGATACTAAAGATGCATTAAAAGGTATAAAAGCAAAACTAGATTCTAAGGCTAAGATTATGGGATTTGGACATAGGGTTTATGTGGATAATGACCCGCGTAATGTGATCATAAAAAGCTATAGCCAAAAGCTAGCTAATAAGCTTAATGATACAAGGCTTTATGATATAAGCGAGGTTATAGAAAAAGAGATGTGGGAGCAAAAAAAGCTTTTCCCTAATCTTGATTTTTATAGCGCAAGTGCTTATCACTTCTTAGGTGTGCCAACTGCTTACTTTACGCCAATCTTTGTTATAAGTCGCACTAGCGGCTGGCTAGCCCATATCTTTGAACAAAGAAAGGATAATAAGCTTATACGTCCAAGTAGTGAGTACATCGGCTTAGATAAACAAAGCTTTGTAGCCTTAAAAGATAGAAAATAACAAAAAGGAATAATATGAATGATATGGGGATCTTAGATGCAAAAAGACCAGAGTTTGATAGCTTGCTAGTTGATATAACAAAGTATGTAATGGATGTAGAAATAGATTCCAAACTAGCACTTGAGAGTGCAAAGTATTGCTTAATGGACAGTATAGCTTGCATGCTTTTAGCTTTGGAGTTTCCAGCTTGCACTAAGCTTTTAGGGCCAAGTGTGGAGGGTGCTAGCTTTAACTTAGGGGCAAAAGTGCCAGCTACTAGCTATCAGCTTGAACCTGTGAGGGCTGCTTTTAATATAGGAGCTATGGTTAGATGGCTTGATTTTAACGACACTTGGCTAGCTAGCGAGTGGGGGCACCCAAGTGATAATATAGGAGCTATATGGGCAGTAAGTGATTATATGAGTAGGGCAAATATCACCAAAGGTAAGAAGGCTTTAAAAGTAAAAGATGTTTTAGTAGCCATGATAAAAGCCCATGAGATACAAGGGATTTTAGCCTTAGAAAATAGCTTTAATAAAGTAGGGCTAGATCACGTTTTACTAGTAAGGATAGCAAGCACAGCTATTGCTTGTAAGCTACTAGGTGGGAGTTATGAAGAAGTGCTAAATGCTTTAAGTAATGCTTTTATGGATGGAGGGGCTTTGCGTGCTTATAGACACGCGCCTAATACTGGCAGTAGAAAAAGCTGGGCAGCAGGAGATGCTTCAAGTCGTGGGGTTGATTTAGCATTAAAAGCCTTAAAAGGTGAGATGGGCTACCCTAGTGTTTTAAGTGCTAAGTTTTGGGGCTTTTGTGATGTAAAGATGAAGGGTAAGCCTTTAGTTTTAAACCAAGCTTTTAAAAGCTATGTTATGGAAAATATACTTTTTAAGATCTCTTTCCCAGCAGAGTTTCACGCGCAAACTGCAGTAGAGTGTGCTTTAAAGCTTCATGATGAGGTAAAAGATAGATTAGATTCTATAAAAAAGATAGTTATCACTACTCAAGAAAGTGGCCATAGAATCATAAACAAAGTTGGCAAGCTTGAAAATCCAGCAGATAGAGACCACTGCATACAATACATGGTAGCAGTGCCTTTAATCTATGGAGGCTTAGAAGCTAGGCACTATGAAGATAGCACTGCAAGTGATCCACGTATAGATCTTTTACGTGAAAAGATGGAAGTGATAGTTGATGATAGATATACTAAAGAGTATCTTGACCCTGATAAAAGATCTATAGCAAATGCTGTGCAAATCTTTTATAAAGATGGCACAGTGTCTAAAAAAGTAGAGATTGACTACCCAATAGGACATAGATTT
This sequence comes from Helicobacter sp. 11S02629-2, assembly GCF_002272875.1. GTDB lineage: Bacteria > Campylobacterota > Campylobacteria > Campylobacterales > Helicobacteraceae > Helicobacter_I. Next base: position 187,472 of record NZ_MLAN01000001.1, on the reverse strand, counting down.
AGAAGAAAAGAAGGAATCCCACTTTTAATAAAGAAGTTTCAAAAGGCCTTAAGCGTGAAGTTTGCAGCTAAGCAAGCAGGGCTTATAGAATCTACTTTTGATAGTAAAGACTTTTTGGAGTTAAACTTTAATGAGTTTAGTGATTTATTTGTATTATAAAAGTTAGATGCATTAAGTTAAGATAGCTAAGAGTTAAGCTCTTAGCTATTAGAATCTTAAAACAAAACCTCTAGTTTATAAACCTCTAAGCTAGTTTATGCATAAAAGCGTCTTTTAGATTCTTGCTTTCTTTCAGTGCTCATACTTCCCACACGTACTAAATAACCAATAACACGCGTTGCATAATCTATATCTTTACTTCCACATTTCACGCAATGATCTTTTGTGTGTTTGTTGATATAACCACACTCTTTATTATTACAACAAGTAGCTTTGACGTTAAAAGTCCAGTAGTTGCAGCCAACTTTGACTGAGTAAAGTACTAGTTTTTTAAATACACTTTTAGTTGGCAATTCACATAAGTTCATATGATAGGCACTGCCTCCATCAAGATGTTTTGTAACCCCACTTCCATATAAGTCAAACTTTTCAAAGATATCTAGTGCGTCACTTTCTACGACATAGTTGTAGCTGTTATAAACATCGCGCGGTACAAATAAGTTATCGTTTTTATCCCATTTTGCATTTTTTGCACCTAGATTTTCACAGGGGGTTTGTTCAGTATTAAAGCGGATCTTATAGCCCATCTTTTGAGTATAAATTTGGCTATATTTTTTATTTAAACTTGCAATTTTTTGAAATAGCCCACTTAAATAAGCCTTATACTTTTCATTATTACTTATCTCAAACCCTAAAAACTCAGCACTTTCTACCACGCCATTTATGCCAATAGTTAAATACTGCTTATCAGCGCTAATAAAACCTGCATCATAATCAGGTAGTAAGCCATGCTTTAGATTATCTTCTACTAAATCGCGAAATGCCACAAGAAACTTTTGCACTTCTTTTACTATGGATTCTAAGTTATAGCCTTTTTGAACTAGGCGGTTGATATTAATAGTAAAAACCTTGATTGACCCTGTGCTTATGCCAGTCCCTCCAAGTGTGTAAGCAAAGGTATTTTTCATATCTTTTGTGATCTCATTTTTAAGCCGACAGCAAGATGATAAAGAATCTGCATTATCACTACTATAGATAAAAAAGCTATTACCCCTTGACATCTCTTCGCTTATAAAGTCTAAAAAGTCTAGATCTTTTGGCATAAGATTCTTAGTCTTGCTATCAAGCTCTGTGATGAAAGCAGCAGTTATAACTGGAAAAGTAAGGATGGCCCTTTCTCTTTCTTTATTAAACCACGCCATAAAAAAGCGTTGTAGCTTCTCTACGCTTTCCCACTTTGGATTAGAGAAATCAGGCAGTGTAATATGAGAAAAAAGCGCTTCAAAATAGTATTTATCAAAAATAGAAGTATTATAAAAAACTGCTTGATAGCCCCGTCCACCTGCTGGCTCATTAAGCGTGTAGATAACTTGCTTAAAATGCCCGATGATAACTTCTTTATGTGTTTTTAAATAATCATCCCCAAAGTCTTTCCTTGCAAAGTAATCAAAATACGTAAGAAGGCTAACATCTGCAATCGCACCTGCAAAGCGTCCTGCTATCATAAAGATAAGATTGACATAGCTACCACAAAAACTAGATAGATGTTTAGGTGCTTCACTTAGCCCACCTACGCATTTATTGCCCTTTTGGATGTAGGGGTAAAGATCGATTGCCACGCAATAAGGCCTTGCAAAAAGCACAGATTCATCATGAGAGTAGATAAGATGAGAAGAAAGCATATCTTCATAGTTTTGCCTTGATTTTGTACCAAAAAGTACTTCAATCCTTTCTCCTAAAGCGTAGCGATTAACCTGCATAGCAGCGTCTTTAAAAAACTCAGCCCCTAAAGTTGCAATCGTCTTTTTATCTACATTTGCATTTGGGTCAACCTCGCTAAGAGTTGAGTTGTTGTGCGTTGTTTCTATGTAGCTTTTAGCATACCTTAGTTTTTCATCTAACTGGTTTTTAGTTAGTGTTATCATCTTTGCTCCTTTAGCTTGCTTGGTGAAACTTGTATGTGATATCTTTTATATCACCATCTATGGAATCAAAAAAAAGTAATTTTTGATTAGTAGTTTTTGAATCTAGGGCACCTAGTTGATACTTAAAGCTGCCTATTTTTAAAAAGCTAAGCTTATGTTTTAGCATAAGCTTTTTTGCTTGACTTATATCCAAATCTTGCCCACAATAAAGTGCATACTTAAAAGGAAAACTAAATATAAACTTATCTAGCTTTTCTAAGTGTGAAGCACTTCCAAAAAAGCAGATAACTTCTACTTTTTCTTTATACTTAAGATATAAACTTTCAAACTCTTTAAGACTTAAAATCTCGCCATTTTGAGGATTTTGTAAATGCTTGCTATGACACCTTGGACAAGCCTGTCCACAGCCTGAAAGCGGGATAATAAGGCTTATAAAATCAGGTAGTTCAATTAGTCCTATACTAACATCTTCTTTTATAAACCTTAGCACTTTTGTCCCTCTTAAATTTGTCAAAACTATATAACAAAATAGCTTTATATAAAATAAAAATGGTTATTATTTTTAATAAAAATTATTAGGGGATAGTTTATAAAAAAGACTAAAGATTATGTAAGAAAAAAATAGTTGTATAAAGATTTTTTATTATCTTAGATTGACTTAAAGCTTAGTCATAGTTTTATGTTTTTAAATATCTTTTTGCCACGTTTGTTGCAATAAGCGTGGCAAATGGCTATATAAAGAGACTAAAACTATATTAAAACACTAAAACTTTAACTCATACATCTTTTATATCTAAAGTGAGTTGAGCCTTGAGCTATGATGTGACCATACATCTTAGACATCATATCGCCTAAGAAGAAAGGCACTTTTAAGTCTAAGCTTTCTATATCAAGGGCATAGACGTTGATGTGATAGTTGTGGTCTTTATCTGGTGGTCTAGGTCCTATATAAAAAGAAGCAGCGGCATTTAGCCTATCTTTTTCTTCTTGTGTTTTTATATCACTTCTATAAAGCCCTCTAGCCCTAACATTAACTGCTTGAAGTAAGCTTTTATCACTACTTGAGGCATTTTCCTTTAAAGAAGGTGTTTTTAGGTCTATAACGCCCCAGTGAGGCACTATAAAGCCTACAACTGGAGTTGCGTCATAGTCTATTAACTCTAGGCAGTAAGACTTAGCATTAGGCACGGCATCCCACTCTATAGCAGGCGAGTAGATAGCATCACCATTTTCATTTTTATACTTTGCCTCTGCGTTGCCACCATATTTATCACCTAAGTAGCCATCTTTTTGTAAGTCTGGTAGTTTTACTTTTATAAAGTGCATTTTTACTCCTTTTTTGCATTAATGTGAACTTGGATTCTAAGTAAATGGCATTAAGATTTAGAAAATAGAGCTTTAACTTAGCACTATAGTAACTTTATGGTCATTTATGCATTTTTTATAGTAACTTTAAGTTACATAATGTATAAAATATATATTTTTCTAATATTTTCAAAAGTTTTAAAACTAGGTTGTGTGATAGAATTTGTTTACTTTATATACTAAAATCAAAGAGGAAACCATATATGTCATCTACCATCATCGAAAAAAGCATAGCACTAGCTAAAAGTCTTCAAACTAGCATCAATACTGATGTAGATAAGACAGAACAGAGTTTTAGAGATAAGATGAAAAAGCTACTTGCTAATCCAAGCAACAAAGTCATGCTTATAGAACTGCTTGATAGAAGTTTTAGGTCTAAAGATGCTGCTACATCCCATGAGCTTATATCTTCCATACTTGCAAAGTATGGTATGGCAGACTTTTTTACTTCAGGTGAGAAGTTCTTGCTATTTTTATTCTTAGGGGTTGGTAAGAGCCTACCTTCTATGAGTGTTAACCTCTTTGTCTCTAAGCTAAAAAATGATACAAAGGCCATGGTTTTAGATGACGCACCAGCTAAGCTAAAAGCCCATGTTGAAAAACGCAAAACGCAAAATATCACATTAAATGTAAACCTTATAGGAGAAGAAGTCCTAGGTGAAGGTGAAGCAAGTTATAGGATGCGCAAATATGAAGAGGCTTTGAAATCTGACTACATAAACTACATTTCTATAAAGATAACTACTATCTTTTCTCAGATTAATATACTTGATTTTGATTGGTCTAAAAGTGAGATAGTAAAAAGGCTTGATAAACTTTACACTATAGCAGCAGAGCACTCAAAAGGTGAAGTTAAGAAGTTTATAAACCTAGACATGGAAGAGTTTAAAGACTTAGAGCTAACAGTTGCAAGCTTTATGGAGTCTATATCAAAGTTTGACATAAAAGCAGGTATCGTGCTTCAGGCTTATATACCAGATTCTTATAACTATCTTAAAAAGCTAGTTGAGTTTTCAAAAGCTAGAGTAGAAAGTGGCAAGCCGCCTATTAAGATCCGCCTAGTAAAAGGTGCTAATATGGAATCTGAAGAGACCATAGCTTCAGTTAGAGACTGGCCACTGCCTACTTTTAGAAGTAAGATAGATACAGATTCTAACTATAACAGGATGCTAAACTATGTACTTGATAATGAAAACTATAAGTATGTAGATATAGGTATAGCCTCTCATAATATCTTTCAGATAGCTTATGCCATAGAGCGTATCAAAGAAGTAGGAGCAGGGCCAAGCTTTACTTTTGAGATGCTAGAAGGTATGAATATGAAGGCATCTTTTTTAGTGTCTCAAACCAACCCTCTTATACTTTATGCGCCCGTTTGTAATGACGCTCACTTTAATAATGCCATAGCCTATCTTATAAGGCGTCTTGATGAAAATACTAATGAGGCTAACTTCATGCGTCATGCCTTTTCTTTAAGCGTGGGAAGTAAAGAGTGGAAAGACCAAGAAGAGATTTTCACAAAGTCAATAGAGGGCATGGCTACTTTAAGGACTGAAAGCTATAGAGTTCAAAACAGACTTACTGAAAAACTAGATCTAAATATCACTAATCTTGAAGAAAGGCTAAGTACTTTTGAAAATGAAGCAGATACAGACTTTATCTTAAAGCCTAATCAAGAATGGGCACTAGGCATCAAAGCAAAATATGAAAACTTAAAAGGCTTAGAGATAAGCCCTATCATAGGAGAAGACACTCCTAAAGATATAGCAAAAGATGTGCTTAAAAAAGGTAGTGGTGAAAAAATCGGCACTGTTTATAATGCAAATAAAGATTCTATAAACAAAGCCGTAAGCTTTTTAAAAGAATCTAAAAATACTTTAAGCTTTTTAGAACTAGGTGAGATACTACTTAAAACTGCTGAAGTCATAGCTAGTAAAAGAGGTGACTTTATAGGGCTTAGTGCATTAGAAGTTGGAAAGACTTTTGTAGAGACTGATGCTGAAGTGAGTGAAGCGATTGACTTTTTAAGATTCTACCCTCACTCTATGAAAAAGCTAGTTGATGATAACAAAGAGCTAAGCTTTACTCCAAAAGGCATAGGAGTAGCAATCACTCCTTGGAACTTCCCAGTAGGTATCTCAGTTGGAAGTATTAGCTCAGCCCTAGCAAGTGGTAATAGAGTGATATATAAACCATCTAATACTAGTGTAAGTGTGGGCGAGTTAATAGTTAAGTGCTTTTATGAAGCAGGATTGCCAAAAGACTATCTTGTCTTTTTACCAAGTAGTGGGAAGGATGTAAATGAGTATCTTTTAGGTCAAGTAGACTTTGCCATACTTACAGGTGGAGAAGATACTGCTTATGAGATTTTGAAAAAAAATCCTACCTTATATCTAAGTGCTGAAACAGGCGGTAAAAACGCGACTATAGTCACTAAGCTTTCAGATAGAGACCAAGCTATTAAAAACGTAGTTCACTCAGCCTTTTCTAACTCTGGTCAAAAGTGCTCAGCTACGTCTTTACTTATACTAGAAGAAGAAGTCTATAATGATGAAAACTTTAAAAACACCCTAGTAGATGCAGCTAGTAGTCTAAATGTAGGTAGTCCTTTTGATCTTAAAAATAGGATAGGTTTACTAGCCATAGCACCAAAGGATAATAAAAATGCACAGCTTGCACTAGATAAGCTTGATAAAGATGAAAGTTGGGTACTAAAACCAAGCTATGTAGAAAACAACAACTATGCCTTAAAGCCTTCTATTAGATATGGGACTACAGAAGGAGACTTTTGTCATAACAATGAGCTTTTTGCACCTATCTTATCTGTCATGTGTGCTAAAGACTTAAAGCACGCTATAAGCATGGTTAATGATACTGGTTATGGTCTAACTTCAGGACTTGAAAGCTTAGATGAAAGAGAGTGGGACTACTGGCTAGAAAATATAGAAGCTGGAAACTTATATATTAATAAAAGCACAACTGGAGCTATAGTCTTAAGACAGCCTTTTGGAGGTATCAAAAAATCAGCTATAGGCTTTGGGAGAAAAGTAGGATTTTATAACTATGTGACACAGTTTGTAGAAGCAAGCGGAAGCTTAGATAAGCAAAAGTCAAAAGATTCTAATATCACTTCAAGACTGCAGTTCTTGCTTGATTCTAAGTTAAAAGATAGTAGCTTTAAAACAGAGATGCAAGAAGTACTAGCACTAGCTAGAAACTATGCTTATTTTTATGAAAAAGAGTTTGCAAGTCCAAAAGAGTATGTCCACATAAGAGGGGAGAATAATATCTTTTCTTACAACGCAGTTAAAAAAGTCTGCTTTAGAGTGCATAATGAAAATAGTTTATTAGACATATTTGCAGTTATCGCTGCTTGCTCACTTACTAAGTCTAAGCTAACCTTAAGTTTAAGTCCAGCAGGGGCAAGTGAGCAAATAGGCTTAGTTTTAGAGTGCTTTAAGTATGTAGACTTAAAAGATGTAGAAGTAGTCCATGAAAGCTTAGAAGACTTTGCTAGTAAGACTAAAGATTATGATCTAATCAGGTACATAATAGAAGCTAGCACTGAAGATATAGTTTTCAAAAAGGCTGCAAGCTATGGCAAAGTAGTTTTCCACAAAAAACCTATGATGAATGGCTACTTAGAGCTACTTAACTACCATCAAGAGCAAAGTGCAAGCATATCTTTTCACAGGTATGGAAACCTAGGGCGACATGCACTAAAACAATAAAAGGTTTTTAAAAAGTTAATTTTGCTAGAATTGCGATAATTTTTAAGAAGAAGGAAATATATGGCTATTGGAATGAGTGAGTTAAAAAAAGGCTTGAAAATCGAACTTGATGGTATACCTTATAGAATCACTGAGTATCAACACGTAAAACCGGGCAAAGGCGCTGCTTTTGTGAGGGCAAAGATAAAGTCTTTCTTAGATGGAAAAGTTATAGAAAAGACTTTCCACGCTGGCGATAAGTGTGAAGAGCCAAACTTAGAAGAAAAAAGCATGCAGTTTTTGTATCACGATGGGGATAACTACCAGTTTATGGACACTGTTAGCTATGAGCAAATAGCACTAACTGAAGGTCAGATAGGGAGTAATACTAAGTGGCTACTAGATGGTATGAGTGTGTCTGTGCTTATGTTTAACAACAAAGCTATATCTATAGAAGTACCTCAAGTAGTTGAGCTTAAAATAATAAGCACTCCTCCTAACTTTAAAGGCGATACAAGTAGTGCTGGTAAAAAGCCAGCCACTCTTGAGACAGGTGCTGTAGTACAGATACCTTTTCACGTTTTAGAAGGTGAAGTTATAAGAGTAAATACTGAAAATGGTGAATATCTAGAAAGAGTTAAGTAGTCTTATATGGAATCTATTTTTTTAGAAAAGTCCATCCGTGCATCTTTTGAAGTGTTAAAAGAGTTTGATAAAGATAGGGACTATCTTATCAAGTCTTTTACTAAAGGTGCTGGAGGGGATATAAGCATAGGGGCTGATTTACTAAGTGAGAAAGTTTATGCCAAGCACTTTTTGGACTACTGTAATTTAGATTCTGAAGAAAGTGGCTTTATAAAAGCCAAAATTGCTACTAATAGGGTTTTGGTCTTAGACTCTCTTGATGGCAGTGATAATCTAAAGTCTGGGATTCCATATTATGGTGCTTCTTTAGCTTTGTGTGAAGTTAAAGACTTAGATAGCTTAAAAAAAGATTCTAAATGCTTGCAGGCTGAAGATAGAGTGCTTGAAGCCTTTGTAATAAACTTTATCTCTTTAGAAGTCATCTACTCTAATCTAGAGTTAAAAACACCCCTAACCTTTAAACTAAAAAGTATAGATAGTGTAAGTGACTTTATGAGTGTAGATATAAAAAGCTTAACTTTGCCTCTAAAAAACTATGCAGTAGCACCTTCTTGTGGGGTGTTTGAAAGAGCACACACTGCACCAGATTATGTAAGATATCTAAAAGATAGGCACTTTAAGTTTAGAGGGTTAGGCGCTGCTGCTTTAAGTCTAGCTTTTGCCTTTAGATATAAGTTTGTCATCATGCTAGAGATCTCTAGAAGGTATGATGTCTTAGCTGGTCTTTTTATATCAAGGGATCTATATGTCTATGGCAACTTAGGAGTATATGCTTTAAATATACCCTTTTCTAAGATGAGTGAAGGCACAAAAGACTATGTTGCAATTTCTAATAATCAAACAACTTTAAATCAAATAGTAGGCATGTAATGAAATTTTCAGATTTTTTTTCTAACTTTAGGCGCGATGAAGCCAAAAGCACTAAAGATACCTCAGTGCACTGGACTAAGTGTCCGGGTTGTGGGGCACTAATCTATAACAAAGAGATAGCGGAAAATAAGCATATCTGTCCAAAGTGTTTTTATCACTTTAAGATTTCGGCTAAAGAGAGACTAGATATCTTGTGTGATAAAGATAGCTTTATAGAGTTAAATGCCAACTTGATGGCTAATGACCCTTTAAACTTTGTAGATAAAAAGAGTTATAAAAAAAGGATGGAAGAAGCCCTAGCAAAGACTGGGAAAAATAGTGCTGTTATCTCAGGTGAAGCTTTGATAAATGGTAGGGAAGTACAGCTTTGCGTCTTTGACTTTAACTTCATGGGTGGAAGTCTTGGCTCAGTTGAAGGTGAAAAGATAGTGCGTTCTATAAATAGGGCAGTTGCTAAAAGACAAGCCTTGATCATAGTTTCAACCTCAGGGGGTGCTAGGATGCAAGAATCTACTTACTCTTTAATGCAGATGGCTAAGACTTCAACTGCACTTAATAAGCTAAGTGATGCCAACCTACCTTATATATCAGTCCTTACTAATCCAACCTTTGGAGGCGTAAGTGCTTCTTTTGCCTTCTTAGGAGATATCATCATAGCAGAGCCCGGTGCCATTATAGGTTTTGCCGGTGCTAGGGTTATAAAGCAAACTATAGGTGCTGACTTACCAGAAGGCTTTCAAACAGCTGAGTTTTTATTAGAACATGGTCTTATAGATATGGTCGTATCTAGACCAAGTCTAAAAGACACTATAAGTAATCTAATCTCACTACTCCTCCCTACAAAAGATGCCTACTCTTTTCACGGTCATCCCTTAGAATAAAGGCAAGTTCACATGAGACATTTAGAGATACTAAAGCTAGGTGATATTTTAAATGCAAGATTAAGCTACTTAGAAGGCATCTCTTTAGCCCAGAGTAGGCATATAAAAGAACTAAACGCACAAGAGATAAAAGATAATGCAGATGCAGTCTTTTTACGCTCTCAAATACGACTTGAAACTAGCGTGCTAGAAAAGTATCGTAGCGAAATCGTGGATATAAAAAACTCACTTAAAAAGATAGAATCTGAAATCTATGGCATATGTGAAATGTGCGATGATGACATAAGTATAGAAAGATTAAAACTAAAACCTCACGCAAAGTACTGCACTAGCTGTAGGGAGTTCTATGAAGACTGCAAGTCCAAGGAAGAATCATGAAGCTTAGATATTTTATAATCATAGGCATTATCTATATAGTATGTGTATGTGGTTTTTTGTTTTATACACAGCAAGTAGACTATACTTTAACTAGCATAGTAGGCAAGAGTGTTCATGTATCCATGCCAGTGGCGTTATGGATAGGTCTCATCTTAGTTGTGCTTTTTGTTATAGCACTAATCTTTATGACTTCTAATAAGATATCTTCTACTCTAAAAAGACTAAAATATAAAAGAGAGTACACAAAACTGCTAGCCCAGATAGATACTCAAAGTCTTGGAAGTCACCCAAAGCCCATAAACTTTAGTACTGATGAGTTTAAAAGCCTTTCTTTAATCCTTTCACGTTTTAGCTTAAAGCCTCTTTTAAACTCTCAGCCTAGTGGTAATGCCCATATAGATTCCTTATTTACATCTTTGCATAACCTAGCAACTGAAGGCAGTCTAAAAGATACAAAACTTAATCTTGATGTGCATAATGTTTTTTATGAAAGCTATCTAATAGCTAGCCTTAAAAACGGATCTAAAAAACCTTTAGATGTGCTTAATATGAGTTATCCAGATGTAGACCTTTCAAAAGCTTACTTGCAAGCTTGGGAAGAGATAGTAGAAGATTCCAAAAAAGAGACTAAAGATATAAATAAGGCCTTAGGTTTAAGCAAGCCAAAGATGGACTATGAGATAGCTAAGATGCTTTTTATTAGAAGCATAGAAGGCAAGCTTGAGTTGCAACAAAGTAGTATGTTGAAGATTTTAGAGCTTTGCCATTTTAGTGCAAAAGAGTTTTTTGACTTAGTTAATGTCTTGCTTCCAAGCCTAACTCCTAGTAACATCAACTTCTATCTTTCTCTTTTTGAAGAGGGTTTAAAGAAAAATGAAAATATGAACTTAGGCTATATCTACTTACTCTTAGAGATAGGAAAAACTAGTGAAGCAAAAGACTTTATAAGTCACTATCCTAAGGGCTATTTTCCTATATTTGAAGCCTACTTAGAGTTAAAAGATAAAAGATATGACCTAAAAAGCTTCTTTGATCCTTTTAACACTACCCAAGTAGTAAAACCTACTATTACGCCAGTATTAGTTACTCCAACGACTTTAGAGTTGCCTTTTAATGGTGAACATAGTGACACATAGGGATGCCCTAGCTAGAAAAATGGTCACTTTACCTCATGGAAGTGGTGGGGCTAGCTCAAGGGAACTAACAGAGTTAGTTTTTAAAGCTGGCTTTAAAGATAGACTGCTTTTTGATGAAGAAGATGGAGGAAGGTTTGCAAGTAGACAAGAAGGCATGGCAGTAAGCACAGATAGCTATATCATAGAGCCTATATTTTTTGAAGGTGGCGATATAGGCAAGCTTAGTATCTGTGGCAGTGCTAATGACTGTACAGTAAGTGGAGCAGCACCTAAATACTTTACACTTGGCTTTATCATAGAAGAGGGCTTTTTGATACAAGATTTAAAAACCATAGTAGATTCCATATATACTGAGCTTAAAAAGCTAGATGCTTATATACTTAGTGCTGATACTAAGGTTGTGCCAAGATTTTCAAAGTTAGATAAGCAAAGATCACAAATATTTATAAACTCAACTTGCATGGGAGAGATTATAAGACCAAACTTAAGTGCTAAGAATTTAGAAGTTGGCAATAAGATAATCCTAACTAGTGATATAGGAAGGCATGGAGCTACTATCTTTGTCGCACAAAATGACTTGCAAATAGATTCTACTTTAAAAAGTGACTGCTTTAGTTTGTGGCTACTTTTAGAAGATCTTTTAAAAAGTGACTTACAGATACATGCCTTAAGGGATGCTACAAGAGGCGGGATAGCAAGTGCCTTAAATGAGTGGGCTACTTCTTCAAAAGTTAGCATAGAGCTTAATGAAGCAAGCATAAAGATAGAATCTGAAGTCTTAGGCATATGTGAGATTTTAGGCTTAGAGCCTTTTGTGCTTGCTAATGAAGGGGCTTGCTTAATAAGTGTTAGTGCAAAAGATGCCACTAAAACCTTAGAGCTTTTAAACTCTAGCCCTTATGGAAAAAAGGCCCATATGGTAGGGGAAGTAGTGCCCTCTAAAAGCAGAGATGCTGTCATTTTGCAAAATAGTTTTGGAAGTAAGCGTTACTTAGAATACCCGCAAGGTGAGATTTTGCCACGTATATGTTAAGCAGTTTGTTATAATCACTTTTTAGAATAATTCCTAGGCGGGCTTAAATGGACAAGATGTTTTATAAAGATTTTGGTGTTGATATAGATGAAGGTAACGACTTTGTTAAAGCACTCTCGCCTCTAGCAAAACAAACTTATAATGATAATGTAGTTGGGTCAATTGGCTCTTTTTCAGGTGCTTTTAGCATGCCAACTGGTTTCAAAGACCCTGTGCTTTGTGCTGCTACTGATGGAGTTGGCTCTAAGCTTGGACTTGCCTTGCAAGCTAAAAAGCTTGATTCCATAGGTATAGACTTAGTTGCCATGTGTGTTAATGACTTAATTTGTAATTTCGCTACGCCTATGTTTTTCTTAGACTACTATGCCATGCACAAGCTTGAAAAAGAAAGTGCCCTTGAGATTATAAAAGGCATAGTTGAAGGATGCAAGCTTGCAAGATGTGCCCTTTTAGGGGGAGAAAGTGCTGAGATGCCTAGTCTTTACAAGCAAGGAGACTTTGACCTAGCAGGCTTTAGTGTAGGGGTGGCTGAAAGAAAAGACATGGATAGGGCTTTAAGTATAGAAGAAGGAGATACTATCTTAGCCTTTCCAAGTAGTGGCTTTCATAGTAATGGCTACTCGCTTTTACAAGGTATCATGAAAACTAAAAATATAGGAGATATAAACTATCTTCTAACTCCTACCAGAATCTATGTAGATGAGTTTTTAAGATATAAAGATAGACTTAAAGCACTAGCACATATTACAGGTGGTGGTATAGCTGAAAATTTAGTGCGTGTCTTGCCTTCAGGAAAACAAGCCATAGTCGATAAGGATCTAATAAGAACACCAAAAGAGTTTGATGTCTACTTAGAGCACGTTGAAGAAAAAGAAGCTTATAGAGTGTTTAATATGGGAGTAGGGCTTATAGTAGTTGTCTCTAAGCAAGAAAGCAAGCATATCCTAGATACTTCAGATGCCTATGTTATAGGTGAGATACAAAATGGTGAAAAAAGAGTTATATTGAAGGGCTTTGATACATTAGGATGAAAAAGATTAGCACGCTTTTTAAAATCTATACGCTACCGCTAGCTGTGGTTGTGATAGGACTTATAATTTACTGGGCTATAGTCACTACTATAGGCAAGCCAGATCAAGTTAGAACAGTTATGTCTAAAAAGTCTTTAAGCAAGGAAGAAGAGCAGCTTGTAATGATGCAAAATAGCGCTTCAGAAACCTTTATCAAAGATACTTTATCAAAGAATCTATCTAAGATAGAACAAAGAGGTAGTGCTACTATAACTTCTAATGAAGATGGAATAACTACAGTAGCCACTCCTGTAGTTATAGAATCTATTAGCCCTAGGGCTTCTCAGATACTAAATAAGGCTGTTAATAATGTCAAAATCACGCAGCAAGAATCAAACATAGCGCGTGAGATAGAGTTTAACATCCCAGCGCGTAAACGAGGCAGCATCTTAGCAAACGCAGCCTTTATTAGAGAAGAACCAAGCACAAAAAGTAAGGTTTTAACTAGGGTGCTTAAAGATGAAAAAGTTATCATTTTAGATTCTAAAGATGGCTTTTATAGAGTTAGATTTAAAGAGCATATAGGCTATATAGCAAAAGCTTTGGTTGCTACAGAAACGCCAAAAAAAGAAAATCCTATAGAGCTAACTCTTAATCCTTCAAATCATGCTGATATAAAAAATAGAAATGATATTGATAAGATTTTAAGTATCAACACTAAAACTGAAGCTAAAAAAGATTCTAACTTACAAGATGCACAAGCTAGCATAGATACTAGTAAAGATATAAGCAATGATATAAATAGCACACAAAGCACAAGCGATAAAGAATCTAGTACTAAAGAAGCCAATAGTGAAGACGCTAAGAATGAAGAAGCTAAGAATGAAGAAGCTAAAACCAACTTAGGTGAGCCTAATATCACTGGGATAGTTATAGTAGATGCAGCCATTATTAGACAAGAGCCTAGCGTGCAAAGTAGCATCATAGGCAAGATAGAAAGAAATAAACACTTTTTGGTTTTAGAAGATAAATATACTCACTTTTATAAGATTAGATATGGTGAGATAGTAGGCTATGTTGCAAAAAGACTAGTAGATGTAGAGCACACAGAGCCTAAAAACACACAAGATGTAAGTGATGTGAACTTACAAAAAGATGATGAAGCAGGCTTGGTAGATACTACCGCTTTAGATTCTACTACTTTAGATACTTTAGAGCCTGCTAAGTCTGATAAAGCTATAGTTTTAGCCCATAAGGCTAATGTTAGATTAGAGCCAAATGAAGAAGCAAGGATAGTGGCTAAAAGCCCACAAGGCAGAGAAGTTAACGTCTTAGGCGTGAAAGATGGTTGGGCTTTGATAGAGTATAAGTTTAAAGGCAGACATGATATCTTAAACATCAAAGGCTATATATTAGAAAGATTGCTAAAGTATGAGTAAAAAACTCTGCGTTATTGGGAATCCTATCTCACACTCACTCTCACCAAAAATGCACACTTATGCTATGGAAAAGCTTGGGTTAAGTGGGAGCTATGAAGCTATAAGACTTAAGCCTGATATAACAAAAGAAGAGCTTAAAGACTTTATATTTGAAACTGGTCTAACCGGGCTTAATGTCACCGTGCCTTTTAAAGAGCTAGCTTTTACTGCGGTAACTAAGCTTGAAGGCTTAGCCAAAGATATAGGCGCTGTAAATACTATAGTGCTTAAAGATAAAAAGCTTATAGGCTATAACACAGATGCGCCGGGCTTTTATGAGTGCATAAAAAAGTATGACTTTAAAAGTGTGCTTATACTTGGTGCTGGAGGAAGTGCAAAGGCTATAAGTTTGATCCTGCAAAAAGAGGGTTTTAGGGTAGTTGTAGCTAATAGAAGTAAAGCCAAACTTAAAGACTTTAAAGGTGTGCAGACTAGGCTTTTTAGTGAGTTAGATTCCAAAGAAAGTTATGATTTAGTGATTAATGCAACTAGTGCTAGCTTAGAAGGCACACTCCCACTAGAAGAGGTGGTTTTAAAAGAGCTTTTAGCAAATGCCAAACTTGCTTTTGATCTTATGTATAAAGATGAAAAGACTCCTTTTTGCGCCCTTGCTAGTACACTAGGAGTAGAAGAAAAAGATGGCAAGGAGATGCTTATATATCAAGGAGCTTTGGCATTTTTAAAGTTTTTTGACTTAGAAGAGAGGCTTTTAGATAAGGTAGTTTTTTATATGAGGGAAGCACTTTTAAAATAAGTCTTTTAGATAAAGGCACACTTAGTTGCTTTTTAAAAAGTTAGGGGTGAATATAGCTTAAGATGGAATCTTAAAAGCTTTTAAGATTCCATCTTTTTTAGTTTTTAAAAATATATGAGAGGTTTAAGATTATATAGCTCTCAAAGCTTCATTTAGTGCTTCTTTTAAGTCTTCAACATCCTCAAGACCTATGCTGAAACGAAGGAGATTTTGAGTTATATTCATCTCTTTTTTAACTTCAGGACTTAGGCTACCATGACTCATATAATAAGGCATACCATAAAGGCTTTCAACTCCACCTAGGCTTTCAGCAAGAGTGAAAAGCGTTAGATTCTTAGCAAAACGCTTCATGCCTTCATAGTCTGTTTTAAGATAAGCACTTACAACACCACCAAAACCGTTTTTCATCTGTGTTTGGGCTAGTTCATATTGTGGATGACTTGGAAGTCCCGGATAGAAAACCTTTTCTACATTAGCATGGGCTTCTAGGAACTTTGCTATCTCAAGGGCGTTTTCGCAGTGCTTTTTCATCCTTAAGGCTAGTGTTTTTATACCTCTTGAGTTAAGGTAGCTATCAAATGGACTTAAGATCGCCCCACAAGAGTTACTAACCATCCTTAGCTTTTCATAAAGCTTAAAGTCATTTAGACAAACTGCACCTGCTACGCTATCACTATGACCATTTATATACTTAGTCATGCTGTGTACTACTATATCTATACCAAGGTTTAGAGGCTGTTGTAAGTAAGGAGTAGCAAAAGTGTTATCAACTACGCTTATTACATTAGCATCGCGGGCGATTTTAGCTATCTCTTCTATGTTACAAAGTGAAAGAAAAGGGTTAGTTGGACTTTCCATCCATATCATCTTAGTTTTTTCACTTATAGCTCTTTTTACATCGCCGATATTTGTCATATCTACATAGACAGTTTTTACACCAAAGTTACTCATAACTGTGCTTAAAAGCCTTCTTGTGCCACCATAGATATCATTAAAGCAGATGACTTCATCGCCACTTTTTAACATACTTAAGACGACCATAGTCTCAGCTGCTTGTCCACTTCCATAGCAGATAGTGTGTTTTGCATTTTCTAGGCTTGCAAGTTTTTTTTCTATAACTTCACGAGTTGGATTGCTTAGTCTTGAGTAGCTGTGACCTAAGATATTGTTTTCAAAATCTGCTTTAGCAAATGTACTTGATAGGTGTATGGGACTGACTACATCGCTAGTTGTATTACCACTTAGATCTGGTATCTCACTAGTTATGATAGCTCTAGTTGCAAATTTTTTCATTTTTCATCCTTAAGTTGATGTTATCTTTTAGTTCAGAAGAGACATTGTAGCTTCTTTAAGCTCAGATATAAAATCTACTTCTTTTTTTACTTTACTTTTTTTGCCTTTTGTCGCATCTACGCATTTTACAAAGTAAGAGCCAACTACAAAACCATCAGAAAAAGCTTCTAAACTTTTTACTTGTTCCTTAGAATTTATGCCAAATCCAACATAAAGCTCCTTTTTACTAAGCTTTCTTATCCTAGTAAGATTAGCCTTTAAAGCAGGGCTTATATCAGTGCTAGCCCCAGTTATACCCTCTCTTGCTACGACATAAAGCAAAGGTGCATTACTTTTGGAATCTATCTCTTTAATCCGCGCACTACTAGAAGTTGCAGTTACTAACTCTATAAACTTAACATCAAGGGCTGCACATATACCCCTTATGCCTTCATGATCTTGCTTTGTGTATAAAAAATCAGGTGCTATAAGACCATAGCCTCCTGCTTCTTTTAAGTCTTTTATAAAGTTATAGATTCCATAAGCATAGATTATATTTGCATAAGTCATGGCTAAGATTCTAGCTTTTGGGAACTCGCCAGCTAGCGTTTTTATTATCTTAAAGCCTTCTTTTGGACTAAAACCTTTACTTATAGATTCCATACTTGCATTTTGGATTAAAATGCCATCTGCGTTGCCATCTGAGAAAGGAAACTGCACTTCAAGATAGCTAGCCCCCCCTTCTAAGATACCCCTTCCAACATCTATGCTTGATTTGATATCTGGATATCCAGCTATCATATGTCCCATTAGTTTCATAAAACTGCCTTAATATAGTTGTGTGGCTAGTATTATATCTTTTAAGATAAATTTATTAAATTTACATAGATTCAAACTACAATATAAATATATAAGTGTGAAATTAAGGGAAGGAATAAGATGAAGGGTTTAACTATCACAGAAAAGATTTTTAGCGACCACGTTGGCAAAGAGGCAAGGGCAGATTCCATAATAGAGTGCGATATAGATATGGTTATAGCTAATGACATAACTATGCCCATATCTATAAGGTCTTTTAAAGAAGCAGGGGCTAAAAAGCTAGCACGCCCTGAAAACTTTAGCCTAGTTATGGACCACTATATCCCAGCTAAAGATATCCAAAGTGCTAATCAAGCCAAAATCAGCCGCGAGTTCATCTTAGAGCAGAATCTTAAAAACTACTTTGATGAAAGAGATATGGGCATAGAGCACGCTTTAATCCCAGAAAAAGGCTTAGTTGTAAGTGGTGATGTGATAATAGGTGCAGATTCTCACACTTGCACTCATGGTGCCTTAGGAGCTTTTAGCACGGGCATGGGAAGTACTGATATAGCTTATGCCATGATAACTGGGAAGAATTGGTTTAAAGTGCCAAGAAGTATAAAAGTAGTCTTTAGTGGCAAACCTCAAAAGATGGTAGGCGGTAAAGATCTAATCTTAGAAGTGATACGTCAAATAGGCGTTGATGGTGCCCTTTATAAGGCACTAGAGTTTACAGGAGAAGCTATAAAGCATCTAAGTATGGATGATAGATTCTCCCTTTGTAATATGGCCATAGAAGCAGGTGCAAAAAACGGCATAATCGCTGCTGATGAGATAACTAAAGCCTTTTTAGAAGATAGACGCAAAGAGGCTGGGTTAAGAAGTGAGCCTAAGTTTTTTTATAGTGATGAAGATGCTAACTATGAGCAAGTGCTACATATAGACTTAGATAAACTAGAGCCTTTAGTTGCTTATCCATTTTTACCAAGTAATGGCAAAAGCATAAGCGAGGCAGCTAAAGATAATGTAAGAATAGATCAAGCCTTCATAGGTTCATGCACAAATGGACGCCTAAGTGATCTAAAAATAGCAAGCGAGATACTAAAGGGTAAAAAGATAGATAAAAGAGTTAGGCTTATAGTAACCCCGGGCACTCAAAAGATCTATAAAAAAGCCTATGAGCTAGGTTATATCAATGACTTGCTTGATGCTGGAGCCTTAGTAAGTAACCCAACTTGTGGGGCTTGCTTAGGCGGCTATATGGGAATCTTAGGAGAAGATGAAAAGTGCATCTCTACTACTAATAGAAACTTTGTAGGCCGTATGGGCGATAGGACCTCAGAAGTCTATCTAGCAAATGCCGCAGTAGTAGCAGCTTCTGCACTAAGTGGAGTTATACAAGACCCTAGAAAGTAAGAGTATAGGTGTAGGTGGGCTTATAAAAATGCAGCCTACCTCTAATCTATATAAGTTAAAAAAATCTTTATCTATTTAAGTTTTTGTTAAGTTTTGGTATAAAAAGTTAATAATATATTTACTAAAAGAGTGCAGTTAGGCTGACACCAGCAGACTTAATAATATATTAACAGGTTTTATAATTTAATTTAGAACCTGATTTAAGCCACAGGACACTACATTAAAGGATTACATTTTGAAAGCTCTCTCTCGTATAGGCTATTTCATAGCTTACGCTGGCATAGCCATCATAGTCATTTGGATAGGGGTTTATAAGTTTACCCCGACAGAAGCTGCAGCTATCAAGCCCCTAGTTAGCAACCACTTTTTACTCTTTTGGCTTTATGATATTTTAAACGATCAAGGCGTTTCAAATCTCTTCGGTGTCATAGAGATAATAACTGGAATCTTAATCATCCTAGGGTTTTACTTTAAGGTCATACGCATCATCGCAGGTATCTGTATAGTTATAACCTTTCTTTTTACACTTTCTTTTCTTTTTACAACACCGGGTATTTGGAAGGTGGTAGATGGAGTAGGGCATATAGACTTTTTTATGCTTAAAGATCTTCCTATGTTAGGACTTGGACTTATCTATATAGCAGTAGATCCTTTTAGAGAAAAAAGAAGAAGATAAGCAAAAACACTATCTGTTTTTGTAGATATTTTTTTATTTTTTGATTTCTTTTATTTTTTATTTCTACATTTTTTGCAAGCCCTTTTTTAGGGTTTGACTTTATAAACTTTTACTTTTTAACTTTTATGCTTTTATAGATTTTATGTTGTTATGCATTTATTATTATTTTTTAATGACATGAAAGCTTTATGTATATCCTCTCTTAGGTTTATATAAGTTACTTTTTAAAACTTCTTAATGCCACCTATCTATCTTTGCTTAGTCTAGCTTTTAAAGTTAACTACCCCTTTTCTTATCTTAATTATTAGTAAAAGATCATTTTAATATTTAAAGTGAAAAAGAGCTAAAAATAGCTAAAAGTAAAATTTTATTTCATTTTTAATATTAACTAATAAATATTTTTTATAAAAGTTTTCACTTTAAGCTTCCTTTAATACAAAAAAAAAAAAACAATTAGAATTTTCTAACTCACTAAGTTAGTGGTGCTAAATCAAATTTCTAAAAGGTAAGGATATGAAGCAGATTACTAAAAAAGCTACAAGAATAATATTGGCTACTAGTTTAATAGCAAGCCTTAGTAGTATGGCTATGGCTGCTACCCATAAAAGAGTGCATCACACCAATGCTAGACAAGCATTTAGTGCTAATAACAATATAGAAGGCATTAAGTTCTTGCTAGGTGGTGGAGTAGGTACAGGACTAAATGTAGAAGGTGCTAGTAGAGGGTTTAGCGTGTTAGCTCCTAATGCAGGACTAGATGCAAAGTTAAAACTAGGTACTGGAATCTTCAGTGCTACAAGGTCTGGCACCATAGGTTTGCAAGCAACTATAGGGGTTGGGGCTAATGCCCTAGGCTCAGGCACTGGCTTTAACCCTCAGTACTCTGTTAATCTAGACTTTATACAAGCCTTTAATGTAGGAAGTGGCTATGTAAAACTAGGTTATATACTAGGAGCAGGACTAGCTATAAGAACTCATGATGCTGGAAGCAATAGAAGTGGAAATCATATTAGTGATAGTGTAGTTGGGGCAGCAAGTATTAATGTTATGAATATTCTCGTTGATCAAAGACTCGATGGAGGCGGTGGAGGCGGTGGTGGTGGTGGCACTACTCCATCACCTCAGTCAACAACTGGTGTTAGTGGTTCTGGAGCTGGTGGTGCAGTTATGAGAGTAAGTGGGCTTAATATGTTTAATGATACGGTTGGAAATACTTCTACTTTACCAAGTGTGATAATTGCTTCATCAGGTGCTAGTGGTGGACAAGCGGATGTAAATATGGTTGGCATAAGCGAAACCTATAATGATTCCATAAAGGCTATGATAAATGCAATTGGTAATTTACAACAAGGAAACTTTTTAGCAGCAAGAGTTAATGCAGCAAATGCACAAAGCCTAGCAGCAAGCATTGATCAATTTGTATCAGGAGGAGCTGGTAATGGTAAGGCTATATATGGTGTTAGCAATGATGTTGTAAATCAGCGCAAAAAGGATTTGGAAAGTATGTTATCTAGCTACAGCTCTAGTAGTGGCTATACTCCTTCTTCTTATGGACTTTTAAAAGACCTACAAGCCACTGCAAATAGCCTTGCTAGCTTTGTAAGCACATATACAAGTAATAAGGCAAGGGATCTTGCTAATCAAGCATCAAACTTACAGGAAACGGTTAATAACTTGCAGCCTAAAGCAAATAAGCTATCTAGCTTACAACAGCAAGTAGATACCATACCTGGACTACAAGCCAATGCTAATAAAGTTGATGATCTAACTAAAAAGCTTAGTGATCTAACCTCTTCTAATCAACTAACACAAGAGGATTTAACAGCTGCTCAAGAAAGTTTTAATAAATTAACTAAGGTTACAGGTGACTTGCAACAACAAATAAAAGATGCACAAGATCAGATAACTGCATTAATCGCCCAAAGGGGTACTACTGGAAAACAGCAAGATACTGATATAGCTGCCGCTTTAGATAAAGCTAAAAACCTAACAGGGCAACTAGCAGATATAAATCAACAACTAGCTGAAGCTAGAAAAAAGATTGATGATTATAGAAACCAGCAAATAGTGGCGGCTAATCAAGCAAATGCTGCAGAACGTCAACGTCAAGCCCTTAAAGATAGCATACCTCCTGTATTGCCAACTTTAAAAGCAGGTCTTATAGCCTTTATAGGAAAACATCAAGCAGTATCTTTAGAGTATCAGTACTACTTTAGAAATACTAGCTCTTCTTTTGCAAGCAGTGATATCAGCCTTAACTACACCTACTACTTTGGTAGCAAGTAAGCCTGCTAAATCACATAACAAAATAACTAGATAAAAATATATAAGGAAAGATCATGAAAAAAGTTACTAAAATCATACTAGCAACTAGTCTTATAGTTAGCTTTAGTAGTGTAGCTATGGCAGCTACCCACAAAAGAAGCACTCAAAATAACGATATAAATGGAATCAGATTCTTACTAGGTGGTGGGGTAGGAACTGGGCTAAGTGCAAAAAGTGCTAATGGAGGAGTGCTTTTTGCTCCAAATGCAGGACTAGATGCAAGGTTAAAACTAGGCACTGGAATCTTTACTACTACTAGATCTAGCACTTTAGGGATTCAAGTTGGTTTAGGAGTTGGTGCAAACTCTATTGGAACAACTTCAAGCTTTAACCCTCAGTACTCACTTAATCTAGACTTTATCCAAGCCTTTAAAATAGGAAGCACTGGCTATGTAAAACTAGGATATATCTTAGGAGCTGGTGTTACTATAAGGACTAATGATGCTGGAAGTAATGGAAGTGGGAATCACATTAGTGATAGTGTAGTTGGGGCAGCAGTATGGAGGTTGCCAACTAGTGCTGTTAGTGGAACGGCATATGTTAGTGGTGATCCTAGTGGCTTTAACCAAACTGTTGGCACTACAGAAACTTTACCAAGTAGATTTCACACAGGAGCAACTGCTGCTCAATTACTACAGGCACTTAACAGTGCAAAGCAAGGTGACTATGCAGGTGCATTAAGTAATGTTAATGGAAACATAAATTCTCTGAATATTGATTTCAATAGAAGTAATGGTGGTGGCGATGTGAGGATGCTAAAGAATTTTTTAGATACATCATATGCTGTGCGTAACTATATACAAGCCCTTCAAGATGGTGTAGTTAATAATGCAGTATCCAAGCAGAAAGATGTACAAGCATTGCAAGATAAGATAAGTCAGCTACAACCTCAAGCAGATAAGGCAGATGAACTTCAAAAACAAGCGGATACTATACCTGGTCTACAAAATAAGGCTGATAAATTAGTCGATTTAGGAATTCAAATATCTAGTGCAACATTGAATTCTGCTTCTATGCAACAACAAATATCAGATTTACAACCAAAAATAGAGCAACTAACTAGCAGTAGGGCTGATTTACAAAGTAAGCTAGAGCAAGCACAACAACAAGTACAAGAGCTAAATGGCCAGATAGGAGATGTCACTAAACAAAAAACTGGTGAGTTAAAAGCTGCTAATGATAGGGTAACAGATATACAGTCCAAGCTAGATGATGTAAACAAACAACTAGCTGATGCACAAGCACAAGTTGATGACTTGGATAGGAAACAATTAGTAGCTGCTAATCGGGCTAAAGAAGAGCAAGATAGACTAAATGCTGCTAGGGCTAATAATCAAGCACATATCCTCCCAACCCTTAAAGCTGGTCTTATAGCTTTCTTTGGGAAACATCAAGCAGTGTCACTAGAGTATCAGTACTACTTTAGAAATACTAGCTCTTCTTTTGCAAGTAGTGATATCTCACTTAACTATACATATTACTTTGGAGGCAACTAAGAATATAGTTTTAACTTAAGCTTGACTTAAAGGTTGTTGATATGAGTTAGTAAGAGTTATGGGTTTGGGTGGGTGGGATGCATTGCTTAAAAAGTAGTCTAAGAGTTTATAAAGATCTTTTTGTATGTTTGATCTTTATAACTAACTTTAAACTACTTAAAGACTTAAGTTTTTAGGAGTGATTATATTTTGTATGTTTATAGTCACAACAAAAACTTAAACCTTTGTCTTTTTAAGATCGCTTAGGGCTAGATAAACTTTATAAGCTTTTATTAGTGACAAAAGCTTATAGGTCTAATCTAGCCCTTTTTTATTGTACTTCTTTTTATATGTGCTTCAAGTGATAGTTTTTTAATATTTTCTTACTATAGTTTATAAGTAGTTTTGCAATAATATGAAGATAAGGGATACTTTGTTAGGAGTTTAATCACTACTTAGTGCATGAATATGCGGCTTGATTGATGACTTAAAAGTTGTCATTGCTAAGCTATATTGCAATGACATTTGATAGACAAAGCTTTAAGGCTACTTTTAATCTAGCTTAATAAACACTTTTTTAAAAGATCATTTTTCATATCAAAAAGTTTTTGTGAAAGGTCTACTTTATACTTTTGTGGATTAAGTGTTCTTTTGTACTCATCCCAAAACTCAGCATAAGATTCTTTATGAAAACTAGCTATGTCTTTAACGCTTGGCAAGTCATACACTAGCTTTCCTTCTTTTACTACAAGCGTTGTAAGTGTTTTAGTGTAGAAGTTACTCATAGTTTTTCGTTTATAAGGACAGCGTGGATCAAAGATGGTTAGCTCTTCTAAGTCATCAAAGTTTTCTTCCATAAGGCAGATTAGATCAGCTTCGGCTTTGTTAGTTTTGGCGTCATAGATTCTAAGTACTTTTTTAAAGCCCGGATTTGTTATCTTGCCTAGGGTGTTGCTAGCTTTTAGCTTAGGTACTAAAACTCCACCTTCACTTATAGCAGCTAGTTTATAGACGCCATTAAGACTAGGAGTTTCTGCATTAGAGACTAGTTTAGTGCCAACACCAAAGCCATCTATCCTTGCGTGTTGACTTTCAAGAGAGATGATGATGTTTTCATCTATATCACCAGAAGCAAAGATCTTTACTTCGCTAAATCCCGCTTCATCTAGCATCTCTCTAGCTTTCTTTGAAAGATAGGCTAAGTCTCCAGAATCTAGCCTTATACCAACTGGCTTGTGGCCTTTGCTAGCAAGCTCTTTGAAAACTGTTATGGCATTAGGCACGCCACTATTTAGCGTATCATAGGTATCTACAAGCAGTAAGCAGCTATCTGGATAGGTTTTAGCATAAGCCCTAAAAGCTTCTAGCTCACTATCAAAGCTCATAACCCAAGCATGGGCATGAGTGCCAGTTACTGGTATATCAAACATCTTGCCAGCTAGAACGTTAGAAGTAGCATCAACTCCAGCTATATAAGCTGCCCTTGAGCTTTGAACTCCTGCTTCAGCACCTTGTGCACGCCTTAAACTAAAGTCAGCTACTAGCTTATCTTTGGCACTATAGACCACTTTAGCAGCCTTTGAGGCAACCAAAGTTTGGTAGTTTAAGATAGAAAGCAAAGCGGTTTCTATAAGCTGGGCTTCAAAAAGTCTAGCTTTTATAGTCACAAAAGGCTCTTGAGGAAAGATCACAGTTCCTTCTTTGATAGCGTAGATATCACCGCTAAACTTAAAGTCTTTTAGTAGATTTAAAAAGTCTTCATCAAACATCTTTAAAGACCAAAGATACTCTAGATCGCTTTTTTCAAATCTTAGGTTTAAAACATACTCTAAAGCCTGCTCTAACCCACAGGCAATAGCGTGGTTAGTCCCTCTGTAAAAGACATCAAAAACTGCCACTTTATCTAACATCTGACTTTTGCTATAGCCTTGCATCATCGTTAGTTGGTATAAGTCAGTTAAAAGCGCCTTGCTTGTCATTATGCATCCTTTTTAAAAGAAAGTTTAAGCCTCCTTAAACTACTTATCCCCCTGTTTCATAAAATGCACGAGCTGATATATCATCTTCTGACCAAAGATTTTTTTCTGGTTTGTCTTTGATGGCTTTTTTTAGTAAAGAATCTAGCTTCTCTCCATCTTCACTCTCTAAAGCATCTTTTAAGTCTACACTATCTTGATAGTACAAGCAAGGACAAAGCACTCCTTTTGCAGTCAAACGTATCCTATTGCAACTTTTACAGAAGTCATCATCGTGAGGAGAGATGATTCCAAACTCAGAAACTAGCTTAGATTCTAAGTTAGTAGCAGTGTAGATTTTAGCAGGACCCTTTTTTTCTTTCTCTTCATAGCTTATTAGAAAGTCTTTTTTAAGCTTTTCTAATATCTCATTGGACTTAAAGCCTTTTATATTACTAGAAGCACTTAGATTTTCCATGTACTCTATGTAGCGTAAAGTAAAGTTATGCTCCATGGCAAAATGTAGCATATCGCCTATCTCATCGTCATTTATACCTTGTAAAGGCACCATATTTAGCTTTATAATGAAGTCTTTTTTAGAGGCAAGCTCTAGGCTTTTTAGGATAGAAGGTAGGGCGTTAACTTTTGAGATTAGTGCTATGCGTTCTGGCTTTAAGGAATCTAGGCTTACATTTATACGTCTTAAGCCTGCATCATGAAGGCTATCTACATACTTGTGGAGTAAAAAGGCATTAGTAGTTATAGCTAGGTCGATTTCTGGCTTATAGCTTTTTATATCATGTAAAAACTTACTTAGATCTGGTCTTAGTAAGGGCTCGCCACCAGTTACTCTTATCTTTTTTACTCCATTATCTATGCAGATTTTTACGAAGTTTAGTATCTTATCAAGTCCTACGCTTTCTTCGTGGAAGTCTAAAGGAGTATTAGGCATACAGTACTGGCACCTGAAATTACACTGTTTTGTAACTGAGATCCTTAGGTAGTCTATCTCTCTGTTGAAGCTATCTATTAGCATGGTTGCAACTTATAT
Organism: Helicobacter sp. 11S02629-2; assembly: GCF_002272875.1. Lineage (GTDB taxonomy): Bacteria > Campylobacterota > Campylobacteria > Campylobacterales > Helicobacteraceae > Helicobacter_I. Next base: position 161,157 of record NZ_MLAN01000001.1, on the reverse strand, counting down.
TTTTATCAAACATCATATTTTCAAACCTTATTTAAGCCTTATTTTATGTCTATAATTATTACTAAGTTTTTTTAAATCGCATATTGACCTAAATCTTAAAAAAGCAAAGGAAAAATGGTGGATAAAGACACAAAAGCCGTGATACTAACTGGTTCTATAGGCTGTGGCAAGACTACAGTTGCTAATCTTTTGAGGTTGCAAGGCTATAAGGTTATAGATGTAGATAAGATCGCAAAAGATGCCTTAGAAGTTAAAAAAGATAAGGTTTTAGAGCTTTTTGGCAAGGATGTAACAGATACTAAAGGCGAGATAGTAAGAAGCAAACTTGGAGCTTTAGTCTTTGGCGATGAGGCAAAAAGAAAACTTTTAGAATCTTTGCTTCATCCTTATATATATCAAGAAGTTGATAGACAGTCTTTGGCGTTAGAAAAGTTTAAAGTTCCTTATTTCTTAGATCTGCCTTTGTTTTTTGAAAGCACACATCACTATACTTATAGGTTTGTAGCCTGTGTTTATGCACCAAAATCCATGCAGCTTAAAAGAGTTATGAGTAGGGATGGGCTAGATGAAAAAGCCGCACTTGAAAGGATAGAATCTCAACTAGATATAGAAGTTAAGAAAGAAAAAAGTGACTTTGTGATAGAAAATATAGGCCTACTTAAAGACTTGCAAGCTAATGTGGAATCTTTTTTAGAAAAACTTGAAAAGGCTTTTAGGGGATGAGTGGGTTTATATTAAGCTTTCTTTGTGGTGCATTAGTTAAAAAATAGATTCCATAGCTTTATGGAATCTATAAAATATATGATTGCCACTTCGTGCGTGCTGTGCTTCTTATGATGCCTTATGATAGGCCTTAGTAATAGCTATAAATTCTAACTTAGCCTTGCGTAAGGATTAACTCTTTAAAGCTTGCCTCTAAAGATAAGCCACTTTCTTTTATATCGTTTAGTTTTTTATTAGCTATTAGTCTTCCTTCATACATAAAAAGGGCAGTATCCAAGATAGCTTCTACTTCGTTTAATAAGTGAGTTGAGATGATAAGGCTAGAATCTTGCTTTTTATACTTTAAGATGATGCCAAGCACTAAGTCTCTTGCCACTGGGTCTATGCCGACTATGGGTTCATCAAACATATAAAGCTTTACTTGCCTAGCCATGGTTAAAGCAAGGGCGATTTTTTCCCTAGTGCCTTTTGAACAGCGATTTATATAAGCATTAGACTTTATCTTTAAGCTATCTAGAATCTCAAGGGCTATATCTTTTTTAAAGTTATAAAATACACCTTCATAAAAACTAATAATACTACTTATCTTTGACTTGGCATCTAAGACATCAAGGTCTGGTAAGAAGACCATTTCGTTTTTAGATTCTATACTTAAAGGCTTAGAATCAAACTCTATGCTGCCCTCGCTTGGGCGATTTAAAAGGGCAATTAGTTTTAAAAGGCTAGTTTTTCCACTTCCATTAGCCCCAAGTAATCCTACAACTTGCCCTTTATCTATGGAAAAGTTTATATCTTTTAGTATCTCTATGTTGTTTTTGGTTTTACTTAGATTTTTTACTAAGAGTAGGGTGTCTGACATTTGTATATGGCCTTTGTTGTTTTAGGTGTTATTGTGGGATTTTGATCTTGCTATCATCTATCTTAAAGCTAAAGTACTCAGAGTTCAAGTCAGTATTGCTAATAGAGTTAAAGTGCTGGGCGGCTGCGTTATAGTTACCTTGCTCTTGATATAAAAGCCCTAAAGCGTACTTGCTTTCAAAGTTACTACTAGAATCCATCTTAGCAAGTTGAAGTAACAAAGTAGCGATGTTGTTATGTCCAGCGCCAATTGCCGCAAGGGCACCGAAAAATCTAGTATTACTATCATCTTCTTTTCTATCATTAATCAGCGTGTTATAAAGGCTATAGCTTTCTTCAAAGTTATTATCATAGATATCAAGGTAGGCTAGGGCTTGCATGATGCCATTAGGATTAAGGTCTTGCGTGCTTAGCTTATCTTGGAGTATCTTTTTTTGTAGCTTTAAGTTACCGGTTATAAAGCCTATTTTTATATATATCTCACGTGCTAAAGTAGGCCCATAAAAGACTGGATTTAAGTCAAGCTTTAAGTTGCCCTTAAAAAGATACTGCAGGTTTAAAGACATATTTTTTGCATTTTGTCCGAAGTTAGATGCTATGCCATAAAGATAGTTAGCCACTAAGTCATTAGGCTGTAAGTCTTTTAAGCCTGTGGTTGCTTCAAGCATCACTTGTTTGTTTTGCTGGCTTGTAGCACTAACTAAGCTATAAGCATATTCAAATAAAGAGGCATTTTTTGGTGCTATATAGGGTCTAACCCTAGGGTCATTTATCCAGTTTTGCATAGACTTATACAGACTTAGCTTTTTTGAATCTAGCTTGGAGTTTCTTATACTTTCAGATATAGAGGCATTTAGCTGGATGTTATCATGCTTAGTTATAACTCCACTTAATAAGGCTAGGTTACCGGCTAATATATCGTTGTTATCTAAGTGGTAGGCACGTAAAAAGTGATAGTAGGCCTTATCAAACTCACCCATTTGTGCATAAAGCACACCTATATCATAGTGCAGCACAGCGTGGTCTATATTGCTTTTAAGGCTTCGTTCTAAAAGCTTTAAAGCGCCTCTTGTGTCGTTGTTATTAATGCGTTTTAAGGCAAGTGCTATGTCTTGGTTTATCTCAGAGATAGTAGCACCTTTAACTAGTATGGAGTTGCTTTCTTCTAGTCTGTTTTGATTTATCTGAGTGTCAAGCACTCCTTCAACTATAACTCTTAAAGCCCTATCTACGTCAAATACGCGGTAAGGCGCATAGTAAAATAAGATCTTGGCTATGAAAAGCTTTGAGTTTTCAAAAGTACTTCTCCAAAGCTCTCTTTGAGCTAGATTTACATCAAATATATTAGGTGAGATAACTACTTTTATCGGGTAGGGATTAGGGACATTTTTAGCAATACTTGAATAGCTTCCCATAAACTTAGCAGCATTAGCATAAGCCCCCATTCTTAAGCTTATAAGCTCAGCACTCATTTGGGCATTTATATCATTTGGATAGCTTATAAGATAGTTTTCTATATGCGCTAAAGCCTCTTTTAAGTTGCCCTCTCTTGCAGCAAGCTGACCTAAGGCTAGCTCATCTTCTGGAGTGGCTACTTCTTTTAGATTCTTATAAGCATTAAGGTTGTCATTAAAGACTGCATACATTTTACTTGCAAGGCGTTTTTCGCCATTACTAAAAGCACTGCTTGGATGAGAAAGTGGAGAGAGGGCTTCAAAGTAGTTGCCATTATAGTACTGATTAAGTGCATAGATATAAGGGTAGGGCACAAGGGTGCTTATCTGGTTTAAGTAGGTATTGCTTATATTTAAGTAGTGTTTAAATTTTGCCTCATCTTTTAGATAGTAAGCATCAGCCATAGCGTTATTAGCACTTAGTGGTATATCTTCTCCAGAGTTTATAGCTAAGTCGTAGTATCTAAGGCTTGCTAGATAGTCTTTTGACTTTGCCTCTACTACACCTAAGTTATAGTTAGCTATGGCCTTAGAAAAGCTAGCTATTTGCTTATAGATATCAAGGGCATCATCTTTGTTGCCACTTTTATAAAGGATGTCTGCTTTTTTGATTAGGTCTTGTAAGTTGTTATCATCAACTATGGGAGCATTTATAGAAGAAAGCATGGGGATATCTGGTAGGGCAGTTTCTTTTATCTCAGTTTGTGCTGCTATCTGTGCTTGTCTGGCTGCTAGATTATCTAGAGCTTTTGCTTGGCTTTGACTTTCTTTTTTATTAATAATTAGTGCTATTAGTATAGATATGATGATGATTATTACAACAATGCCTATTATTATCCCAAGTGTTTTTTTACTTAGTCTTTTGTCTGCTGCTTTAAGTTCTTCACTACTAGCTTGGTGGTTAGTGCCTTCTCTTTCTGCTTCTAAAAGCTCAAGGTCACCTAAAGACTCCTTAGGCTTAGGCACTATCTTTGCTTTTTTGACCGCAAGCCCTTTTAGTGGATGAAAAAAGGACTTGATGACATAAAATATCTTTGAAAAATCAAGCTTTTCTTTAAGGCTAGCCTTTTTGCCTTTGTTATCTGTAGCGTTAGGCACGTATTAATCCCATCCCTAAATGTCTTAGTTAATGCCCGGCATGTATTTTTCTAATACTTTTGGAATCTTGATATTACCCTGTTCATCTTGGTAGTTTTCCATGATAGCAGCTAAGGTTCTTCCTACTGCAAGACTAGAGCCATTTAGCGTATGGGCTAGTTTGTTTTTACCATCTTGCTTATAGCGGATTTTCGCACGTCTTGCTTGGAAGTCTCTGCAGTTTGAAACTGAACTTATCTCTCTATAAGTATCTTGTGAAGGAAACCACACTTCTAAGTCCACTGTATTACTAGCGCTAAATCCAAGATCGCCACTGCAAAGTTGTACTAGTCTATGAGGAAGTCCTAGTCTTTCTAAAAGAAGTGAAGCAGTTTCTATCATATAAGCTTGCATAGCCTCGCTATCTTCTTCTGAAGTGATACTTACAAGCTCAACCTTATCGAATTGATGCTGTCTTATGATGCCGCGTGTATCCCTGCCAGCACTGCCTGCTTCTTTCCTAAAACAAGGAGTATAAGAAGTAAGCTTTAAAGGCAACTCATCATAAGGGATAATGGTATCTTGGTAGATATTAGTAAGTGAAATCTCAGAAGTTGATATAAGATAAAGTTCATGACCTTTGTTAGTATCTGGATCAAGGGTGTTTTCTAGCTTAAACATGTCATCTTTAAACTTTGGAAGTTGCCCTGTGCCAAGCAAAGCATTTGCATTAACTAGCACTGGAGTGTGTACGTACTCAAAGCCACGACTTTGGTTAAACTCAAGCATGTAAGAGATAAGGGCAAAGTTAAGTTTAGCTGCCATTCCTCTTAATATGTTAAATCTTGACTTGGCGATTTTGGCAGCATTTTCAAAGTCTATCCAGCCGTTTTTTTCTGCTAGCTCCCAGTGGGCTTTTGGAGTGAAGCTAAAAGTAGGTGGAGTTAGTACTCTTTTTAGCTCTAAGTTTTCACTTTCATCTTTACCTATAGGGGTTTTATCATCTATTAGATTAGGGGTTCCAAGTAGTAAAGCTTCAAACTTAGATTCTATGTCTTTTAAGTTTTCTTGCTCACTTTTAAGCTCTTGTACCAAGGAGAGTATCTTTGCTTTAGTTTCTTCATCAGGTTTAGTTTTTGAAAGGGCATTTTGAGTGGCTTGAAGCTTTTCTACATTAGTCTTTGCTTCTTTGTAAGCTAGACTTAGGCTAACAAGGCTGTCTATATCTTGCTTGCTTACGCCTTTAGCCTCAAGCTTTCTTGTACACGTTTGTAAATCTCTTAATAGCAGTTTTGTATCTATCATGTAAGCTTCCCCTATTTAAGTTTTGTTTGTTGCTTTGCTTTAAGTCTTATAGTATATATCGTGTTAGATCTACGTTTTTAACTAAGCTATCTAACTTTTTATTAACTAGTTCTTTATCTACTACTACTTTTTGACCCTTGTAGTCATCAGCATTAAAGCTTATATCTTCTATAACTTTTTCTATAGCTGTGTGAAGGCGTCTAGCACCTATGTCTTCAGTGTCTTCATTAGCCCTATAGCTTAGGCGACTTAACTCACGCAGTGCTTCATCTTCAAAGCTAAGTTCCACTCCTTCTACACTTAAAAGGGCTTGGTACTGCTTGATGATAGAGTTTTTAGTAGAAGTAAGAATCTGATAGAGGGCTTCTTCATCAAGGTTATCTAACTCTACTCTTAGTGGGAAACGACCTTGCAACTCAGGGATTAGATCACTTGGTTTACTTAGGTGAAATGCTCCTGCTGCTATAAAAAGTATATGATCTGTTTTTATCTGACCATACTTAGTATTAACTATACTTCCTTCTACTATAGGCAGTAAGTCTCTTTGTACACCTTCTTTGCTAGGGTCTTGGCGGCTTTGATTTTTAGCACTAACTGCGATTTTATCTATCTCATCTATAAAGATTATCCCACTTTGACTAGCTAGCTTTAAGGCTTCTTGCTCTATGTTTTCATGATCTAGTACATTTTCTTGTGCTTCACTTCTTAAGACTTCTTTAGCCTCTTTTATGCTTAGCTCTTTTTTGATGTTTTCATCTTTTTGGAAGACCTTCATTAAAGATTCTTGCATCTTAGACATCTCTACTGGCAAGTTGTCATCGATTAGTTTTTTAGAGCTTTTTTTAATCTCTATTGATATCTTTCTATCATCCATAGAGCCATCTCTAATCTTATCTTTCATCTTTTCTAGGCTGACTTCATACTCTTTTTGTCTTTCTTCACTAACAGTGCTTGGAAGTGGTGGTATAAGCTTTTTAGCTATCCTTTCTACTATGTAGTCATCTATCTCTTTTGAAGATTCTGCTTTGTACTTACTTTGTAAAAGATTAATACTAGCTAAGACTAACTCACGTACCATAGATTCTACATCACGCCCCACAAAGCCTACTTCTGTGTATTTACTAGCTTCAACCTTTATAAAAGGTAGCCCCATGATCTTTGCCATACGCCTTGCTATCTCAGTTTTACCAACTCCAGTAGACCCTATCATAAGGATGTTTTTAGGGGTGACTTCTTCTTGTAACTCTTTACTTAGCTTTAGCCTTCTGTAGCGGTTTCTTAAGGCTATAGCTATAGCTTTTTTAGCATCAAGCTGTCCTATTATGTATTCATCTAGATAGCTAACTATCTCTTTTGGCTTTTTATCCAGCGTCTTTAAACTATCACTTTCCATTAATCTATCTCCAAGATCTTAATATTATGATTGGTATAAATGCATATATCACCGGCGATTTGCAAAGACTCATAAACTAAGTCTTTAGGAGAGACACTACTAAACTTATCTAGTGCCCTTGCACTTGCTAGTGCGTAGTTACCACCACTGCCAATGGCAGCGATTTTGCCATCTTCTGGCTCGACTACATCTCCAGTACCACTTAAGATATATATGCTGTTTGCATTTAGCACTATCATCATAGCTTCTAGGCGTCTTAAGTACTTATCTTTTCTCCACTCTTTGCTAAAGTCTAGTACTGATTTAGCAAGATTTCCCTTACTGGATTCTAAGATTCTTTCAAACATGTCAAAAAGTGAAAAGGCATCAGCAGTGCTTCCTGCAAAACCACCTAGTACTTTTCCATTATAGAGACTTCTTATTTTTGTAGCATTGCCCTTCATGATACAGGAGCCAAAACTAACTTGACCATCCCCTCCTATAACACCACAAGGCTTTCCATCTTTTTGCCCTATGTATCCAAGTATGGTAGTTGCATGAAACATTTACTCTATCCTTTTATAAGTTAAGTTCTAATTCAAGTCCGTAAGCTATATCTAATATAGACTGCTCATCAAAGCTTCTGCCAATAAACTGCATGCCTATAGGAAGTGGACTTTTTATCACAGGCACACTAATGGCTGGTAGACCTGCTATATTAACCCCTATAGTATAGATATCACTTAGATATATCTCAAGGGGGCTACTTTTTGCATCAAGCTTTGGTGCTACACTTGGTGCTACAGGAGAGAGTATAACGTCACAGTCTTGAAATATAGCCTCATATTCTTGCTTTATCATAGCTTGAAGATTCTTAGCTCTTTTATAGTAAGCATCATAGTAACCACTACTTAAGACAAAGCTTCCTAGCATGATACGTCTTTTGACCTCATCGCCAAATTGTGCTCTAGTATTAAAGTACATATCTTTTAAGCTTTTAGCCTCTACTCTATTACCATATCTTACGCCATCAAAGCGTGCTAGGTTACTGCTGGCTTCAGCTGTTGAGATGATATAGTAAGCAGCTAGTTGATAGCTAGTATCAGTAAGTTTTTTATGAACTATCTTGTGCCCTAGGCTTTCTAGTACTTTTATAGTTTTAGTGTAAGCTTCTTGGACTTCCTTGCTGGCATCTTTTATAGAATCTAGTAAAACGCCAACTTTTAAAGTACGGCTGCTATCAAGATTATCAAAAGTCTTAGTAGCTTTTAAAGGCATGCAAGTAGAATCTTTACTACAACCCCCACTTATACAGTCTAGTAAGATAGCACTATCTTCTACGTTTTGGGTGATAGTGCCAACTTGCTCTAGTGAAGAGCTATAAGCTATAAGGCCATATCTACTAACCCTTCCATAGCTTGGCTTTAAGCCAACGCATCCACAGTAGCTTGAAGGCTGTCTAACTGAGCCACCAGTATCACTTCCTAGGCTTGCTATAGCTATCTTACTAGCTACTGCTGCAGCACCTCCACCACTACTACCACCTGGTATTCTAGATGTATCAACTGGGTTTAAAGTAGGACCATAACAGCTAGTCATAGTTGTACTGCCCATGCCAAACTCATCCATATTAGCCCGTCCAAAAGCACACATATTGTTATCATGAAGCTTACTTATCACTGCCGCATCAAAAGGTGACTTAAAGCCTTTTAGAATCTTAGAAGCACAAGTAGCTTCGCTATCTTTCACACAGATGTTATCTTTTATAAGTATAGGAACCCTTCCATAGTCCCCATCTAGAAAAGTAGGCTTTGATATATAGGCATTAAGCTTATCTCCTTCAACTTTACTAGTTATATCTGCTTTTATCTCTTCTATCTCTTCTTTTTTAAGTGAGAGTGCTTTTTTAAGCGTTATCATTTAAGCTTCCCTTATATATCAATGATTTATAAGCTTTAATTATAGCTTATCTAGTGTTTTAAGATTAGCTAATCCTAGCAGAAAAGATTGGTTATCTTATGCAGACTTATTGTTTTATTTTAGTCTTTTAGTGTCGCTTTGTTTTAGTGTTAGAAGTGTGATACTAATGATATGTAATCTTAATACTGCCATGTTTTAGGAGATATTTGCATCAATGTAGTAATTAGATATTTAACAAATATAAGCACTTACAAACTAAGCTATTTATAAAATCGGTCTTTATGTCGTGGCAAGCTTAGGCTTATCTATTTAGGTACAAAAATTGCTTCTGTGTTTGGTAATTTATCACTAAAAGGATTTTGTAATGATAGTTTCTAAAAATACTCCTAATGCGTCTAATGGCGCTTTAACTACTAATAAGACCCCTGAAAAGCCACGTGCCATAGTAGCAGAGGCTAATGCCACTCCAGCAAAGATTACAAGCATACCAAAAGATGATCTAACTTTAAAATCTCAAAATCCTAAAGAGATGTTAGGGGCTAAAGTAAAAACTATCAATAAAGAAATAGGCACTTTACAAAGCGCTGCTAAGGCTATCAAGGAAGTAAAAAGCCTAGTTAGTGACTATAAAAGTATAAATGTAAATGCCAAGCACACAACTGATATAGAAGCACAAAGCAGGTTAGAAAAAGAAGCAGGCGGTATAAAAGCAGAGATAGCAAAAAAGATTCAAGATACTAGCTTTGATGGTAAAAAAGTCTTTCAAACTAGCCTTTTAGACTTTGATCCAAAAAAGATAGATGTTGCAGACTTAGATTCTGAAGACTTTATAAAAAGCTTAAATACAGAGGAAGCTAATATCAAAACTTCTCTTTCAAAGCTAAGCAAGCAACTTGATGGACTAACTTCAACAGACTTACTCCCAGATATCAAGCTTAATCACAAAAGCCTAGCTATGGCACATAAAGAGCCAAGTGAATCCAGAGTTAAAGAACTACTTGGCTAATGGAAAGCTTTCTAGCTTCTAGTAATCTCCCTTATAAAAGTGTTGCCATAGGGAAGTTTGATTCCATGCATATGGCACATCTTAAGCTTTTTTCTTATCTAGGAAAAGAAGGCTGTATACTAAGTATTAGCTCTTATACTTTGCCTCTTTTGCTTCCTTTTAAATATAGAGCAGAGCACTCACCACTACCTATATTTAAGATAAGGCTAGAGTGTATTAAGCATCTTAGTGGAGAAGAATTTATAAGGCTTTTAACTACGCATCTTCCTAGGTTAGAGCTTATAGTAGTGGGCTATGACTTTACATTTGGTCGTAATAAATCTTGCAGTGTTATAGACCTAAAAGAGATTCTAGAATCTTCTTACCCACAGATAAGACTAAAAGTCCTAGATAGGCAAAACTATAAAGGACTAACACTTCATACCTCGCTAATAAAAAGTCTAATAAAAAATGGCAATGTAGATGTTGCTAATAAGATGCTAGGTAGGATATATGAGATAAGTGGCAAGGTCATAAGAGGGCAGGGGCTTGGGAAAAAAGAGCTTTATCCAACTATCAATATGAGAAATATCTTATATATAGTTCCACTTCATGGCGTCTATGCTACTTTAACTTATATAGAAGGCAAGGCCTATCCAAGTGTAAGTTTCATAGGTCATAGAGTAAGCACTGATAATATGTTTTGCATAGAAACCCATCTAATAGATACCACCATCCCAAAAGTTAGTGGCTATATAAAGATAGGATTTATAAAATATCTTCGTGCTAATAAAAGATATAAGAATCTAGAAGAGCTAAGAAATCAAATAAGCAAGGATATAATTGATGCTAAAAAAGCTTTAGAATCTTGCCAGCTTTAGTATTTTTATAATATGAGAGGCATTTGAAATATTTAACCAGCCTAGTCTTTTTGGAATCTTAAAAGCTATAAGCAAGACTAAGCAAAAGCTTAAAAATCTCTAAGCACAAAGCCTTTACATCCCTTTTAAATGCTCCTTACAACTCCATGAAGTAATGCTAAGTTTGATAACTACAACTTTTGCAAGTGAGGCCTCTTTGAACTCCCACTCATGGGCATCTTTAGGGCTATCTTTAGAATCTAAAGTATAGTGAGACATGAGTGCTTTTAGCCCTAATAGTCTTTCTTCTTCGTCTTCAACTATGCAAAGCTTTCCTTTTCCCATGATGCTTTGATAGGCAAAAGAGTAGTCGCACGCAAGCTTTCCAGCTATAAGACTATGTTTTCTATCCATCTCAAAGCTTACAAGTTCTTGCTTTTTGATAAGCTCTATCTTTTTGCCTTCAGTGCTGCTGTGGAAGTAAAGATTGATATGGCAGTCAACTTCTGTATACCCAAAACTTAGAGGCAAGATGTAAGCTAAGCCATCATTATTTATAAGCCCAAGTCTTATGACATTACAAAGCTTTAAAATTTCAAACATATCTTTAAAGTTAGTTATCTCTCTATCTTTCCGTCTCATAAAGCATCCTCTTAAGTCTAAGATGTATTAATGTGAATCTGTATTGAATGAAATCTATTATAAAAAATATAAGTTTAAAAATAGATTTTAAAATAAGCACTAGGTTTAAAATTTCACATAAAACACTAAATTCAAAGCCAAAATCTCTAGAGAGGGGTATAGGGGGTTAAAAATAAAATGTGTTGAAAACAAAGGTTTTATACATTTACAATTAATATGTACTATAAACATAGAAAGCAAGCTAAAACAAGGTGGGGAAATTATATATCAATCCCCAAGCTCAGTTGCTGCCCGTGTCTGAGCTAAATGGAGTGCTTTGTGATAAGAAGATTACTAGTCATATATTTAGATATAAGCATAAAACTTTTAGCTTGCTTATATAGACCTCTTTATAGATTGGATAAAATAGCTAACAAGCAACTACTTAAAAAGCAGTTAAAAGACTTTAAAAAAGGAGTCTGATATGAAGGAGTTTCACACACAAGAGTTTAATTATCCACATAGCTATGTAGAACGCACAAAAGCCATCGCAGCTGATATCTTGCATGATAAACCTTGCAATCCACTTTTATTATTAGTTGACTTTGATTATATCTCTAGTCCTGTTTTTGCAAAGCTTGATTTTTCCTTCCTTGCTGCAAGCGTTGTGCTAAGCTTGCAAGATAAAGAAAAAGGCATTAAAAGGAGTGCTAAAGCACACTTAGAAGAGATAGAAAAAGATTTTTTTTCTGACTTATGGCGCGAGTTTGTAAAAAACTATATAGAGTTAAGTCGCAGGGGGCTAGGCCCTAGACTACAAGGCTTTAAGATACAAAATATCACAAATATTTTTAATAAAACAGCCAATGAATTTTATGACTACTTTAATAGCTATGAAAGTACTATGAACTATGACACTAATGGCAAGTTATACTACTTTAATCCAGAGTTTTTTAAAACTAGACAGCATGGAAGTATAGAGAAATTAAGGGTTATAGAAAATGAAAATAGAAAAGTATACGTTGACTTAGATGGATTTGAGTTTTTTGTAAACTGGGATAACTTAAGCCCAAAAGAAGAAAAAGACATAGATACTTTTCTTAACATGACAACAGACAAGAGAAAAGAAAGCAAAGAGACTTTAAAGGGCTACTTTAGTTTTTTAGTAAAAAATGCTGGGCATAAAGCAGAGCTTGATGGTGGCTATAAGCTAGGGGATATCTTAAGTGAGTACTTAAAGTTAGCACTTAGATATATAGCAAACTAGCTATAAATTTAAAGCAAGCTTAGCTATCTCATCATCTCTTCTATCTCAAAGTAGCGTGTTAACTTAGAATCTAAAAGCTCTTTATTATGTGCTAGTTCCTTGCTTAAAGCATCTATACCATACTTTTCATACTCCTTAGGTGTACTAAGCCTTCTTTCAAGCTCTTTTACAAAAAGCTCTAACTCTTCTATCTCGCTAGGTAGTTTTTCATACTCTAGTGCTATCTTATAGCTAAGCTTAGTTTTTTTAGGTAGCTCTTGACTAGGCTTGCTAGACATCTCTTTTGCCTCTAAAGTTTTAGAATCTATTGGCTTAGATTCCACTAGTTTAGATTCTAAAGCCTTGGCTTCTAGGATCATATGCTTATGCTCTAGTACTTCAGTATAGCTTGCAGTGGTTATAAAGTGGCCATCTTCTTCTAGTACTAAAAGCCTTTCAGCAAGCTTATCATTGAAGTATCTATCGTGGCTTACAAAGATTAAAGCACAGCTTAGCTCACTTAAAAAACGCTCCAAAATATTGATAGTTGCGATATCAAGGTCATTAGTTGGTTCATCTAAGATTAGACAGTCATAGTCTTGGGCTAAAAGCAAGGCTAAAGCTACTCTAGTTTTTTCGCCTCCACTTAGTGTATCAAGGCTTTGAGTTAGTAAGTCTTTATCAAAAAGAAAGCTTTTTAAGTAGCCATAAACGTGCATATCTTTGCCATTAACTTGCACCCTATCACCACCATTAGGACAAAAGGTTTCTAAGATGGTCTTTTTTAGATTCAAAGCATTTTTATGCTGCTCATAGTAGCCTATCTTAAAGTCGCCTACCTTTAGCCCCTTGACCTTATTGCCCTCTATATCTTTGCCTTCAACTAGCAGTCTTAAAAGAGTGGTTTTCCCACTGCCATTACGCCCTACTATACCTAGTCTTTGACCTTGAGTTATACGCAAGCTAAGATCTTGTATTAGAGTTCTCTCCCCTACTTTTAGGTTTACTTTATCTAGCTCAAAAAGCATCTTTTTACTATTTTTTGGAGAAGGTGCTACATTAGATTCAAGGCTAAGCATCATATTTTTAGCAAGACTTGGCATCTTTTTAACCTTATCTCTTAGCTCTAAGACCCTTTGCTTTCTGCCCTCATTTCTTTTAAGTCTTGCTTTTACACCAGCACGCAGCCACTCTTCTTCACTTTTTAGAATCTTTTTTAAGGCTAAATGTTCTTTGTTGAGATTATCAAGCATGTTTTGCTTTGCATGTAAATAGTCTTCATAGTTGCCTTTAAAAGAAGTAAGTTTTGCATTATCAAGCTCTATGATATTGGTTGCGACTTTATCTATAAAGTATCTATCATGGCTTATAACTAGCATGGCACACTTTAAACGCACAAGCATAGATTCCAAAAAAGAAAGCATCTCTACATCAAGGTGGTTAGTTGGCTCATCTAAGATTAATAAATCCGCCCCCTTTAAAAGCACACAAGCTAGGCTTACACGCTTTTGCTCCCCTCCACTAAGACTTATAGCAAGCCTGTCTTTTAAGCTTTCAAGTTTAAAGTGCCTTATAAGTTCACTCACTTTAACTTCTAAGTCCCATGCATCTTGCCTATCTAAGAGGTTATGTATACGGTTATATTCTTCACTTAAAGTCTTGTCGTTATGGAAGTTAGAATCTTTACTTATCTCACTAAGTCTTGTATGGGCAAGGACAAGCTCTTGCATAGAATCTTTTAGCACGTCACTAACGCTTTTATCTGGCTTAAAGTAGTTTTCTTGACTAAGCATTAATATATCAAGGCCTTGTCTAAGTATACGCTTGCCACTATCTAGTTCTAACTCGCCATTTAGTACTTTTAAAAGTGTGCTTTTACCGCTGCCATTTTTACCTATCAAAAAGGCGCGTTCTTCTTCGTTTAGAGTAAGGCTTACTTTTTCAAATATATTCTTTAAGCCAAAACGCTTGCTGGCTAATTGTAAACTTAGTAGCAACTAGCTATCTTTTTTAAATAAAGATTCTAAGACTTCAAGCCCTAGTTTTTTCTCAGCCTTTTGTTCTTCTATGGTTTCAAGCTCATTTAAGACTATGTCATAGCCTGTTATCATACTAGCTAGTCTTATATTTACTCCATTTTTCCCTATGGCCTTTGATTTTTGAGACTTTAAGATGCTAACAAAGGCTTGAGGACGCTCACTTACTACTTCACTAGCTTCTATTTCAGTCTTGCCTTCCATTCCCTCTTCTATCACTTCAGTAACTACTTCTTTAGGCTTCTCAGTCTTTATTGATACTATCTGGGCTGGACTTAAGGCTTTTGCTATAAAGATATCACTTACGCTAGAGTACTCTATACAGTCTATAACTTCGCCGTTTAACTCACGGCTTACTGCATTTATACGCACGCCTTTTGAGCCTACAGTAGAGCCTATAGGGTCAATCCTAGGATTATTAGAGTAAAGGGCAACTTTTGCTTTATCACCCGGAAGTCTTGCGCTTTTATAAATTACTACATCGCCATCTTTTATCTCTGGAACTTCAAGGGCTAGGAGTTCTTCTAAGAACTTTGGAGTAGTGCGGCTTAACTCTAGACTTATCCCGTTTTTATTGATATTTACATACTTTAGTATAGCTTTTACCATGTCACCTTTTTTAAAGTGCTCACCTTTTATACGGTTTTTAAGAGGTAAGACTGCCCTCATCTCATCGATTTCTACATAGGTGTTTTGCTTAGCATCTACGTAAAGAACACGCCCTGAGATAATCTTGTTGATATTAGTTTTAAACTTTTCTAGGATTTGGTTTTCTATGAGACTTTGGAGTTGAAACTCTATATCTCTATAGATCTTATTTATCGCCCCCCTACCCATGATATCTACGTTGATATCATATTCTAAGGTGTCATGCTCTTTTATATCTTCTGCTACATCTTTGGCTAGACTTAGTGGTATATGAGTAGCTTTTAAGTCTTCGCTAAAGTCACTATCTTTGCAAACACTCATCTGCTGTACTAGTCTTAAGTCTCTTTCATTTTTATCTTCTACAACCCTAAAGTTAGCATCTTCACCTAACTCTTCTTTTGCCATCTTTATCATGCAAGCTTTGATAGCTTCGGTAACTAAAGTAGGTGAAAGCCCTTTTTCATAAGCGACAACATCTACGATATCTAAAATTTTCTCCATACTAGTACAAGTCCTTTTTGATTGTCTTTTTAAGCAAGCGTGCTTAGAAGTAGGCTTATATTCTATCAAAAAAACTCTCTAGGCACTACTTTAAAGTGCCACTTATGTTTTGAAAGATCCTAAGATGAAACTTTGAACTAACTGCTATAAGATGATCAAAGATATCAGCTTGTATCTCTTCATAGATAGGCCATCTAACATCAGTAGTAAAGCAGTAAATCTCTATAGGAAGCCCAGTCTCTGTTGGCTGAAGCTGCCTTACCATAAAGCTAAACCCCTCTTTATGCACGGTATCTAGGCTTTTTAGATACTCTCTTATGTAGATTCTAAAAGTGCCTATGTTTGTAAGCTGTCTATTGTTTATGGAATCTATATCATCAGGGCTTTGCTTTTCTATAATTTCTTTTTTAGAAAGAAAGTAGTCTTTTAAAAGCTTTATACGCTGAAGTGCTTTTAACTCATCAACTGTGAAAAATCTTATGGAGTTAAAGTCTATATTTAGATGCCTTTTTATACGCCTACCACCACTATCACGCATACCTCGCCAGTTTTTAACACCCACTTCTAAAAGCTTATGAGTTGGCACGCTAACTATAGTCCTATCCCAGTTTCTTACTTTAACAGTATGCAAGGATATATCTATAACATCTCCATCAACACCAAGACTTTTTATCTCTATCCAGTCCCCTACTTTAAAGATATCATGTGCATTTATTTGAAGGCTAGCTACAAAAGAAAGGATGGTGTCTTTAAAGATTAAAAGCAAGACTGCACTAAGAGCACCCATGCCAGTTAGGATTCCAACTGGTGAGACACCTACAAGGAAAGAAACCGCAGTGATAAGACAAACTATGACAACTAGAATCTTAGCTACTTGTATATAGCCTTTGATGGGGTGAAGCTTAGCGATACTTAAGTTGTTATAGATATGTAAAAGCACATCTAAGAAGGTATTAACTATAAATATCGCAAGTACTAATGTTACAAAAAGTAAAAGTTTTGTAAGCTGAAAGGTAACTTGGTCAGGGAAAAACTGCAAAAAGTAGTTTATAACTACTACTGGGACTAGGTAGCTAAGCCTATTTAAAAAGCCTATCTTTTCAAACTCCTCATCCCAAAAAGGAAGCTTTTTCTTGGCAAACAAAGACACATACTTTACAAGATAGCGCCTAGTTATAAAAAATGATATATAAGCTAAAACTATACAAGCTATAACTACAAAGATATAGGTATAAGCCTTTTGAGAGTGGATAGATTCTATAAATATGCCTACTGTATCCACTTTGACTGTGCCCTACCCTTCATATCTTACAAAAGTTCTTTTTTCAAAAACTCACCAGTAAAGCTGCCTTTTATCTTAGCGACTTCAAAAGGTGTCCCTTTAGCTATGACTTGGCCTCCTTTATTACCCCCAAGTGGACCCATGTCTATGATGTAGTCTGCGTTTTTTATCACATCAAGATTATGCTCTATAACTATGACAGAGTTACCTAGGCTTACAAGGTGGTGAAGTACATGCACTAGCTTATCTATATCTGCAAAGTGTAAACCAGTAGTTGGTTCATCAAGCACATAAAGTGTCTTACCTGTATCTTTACGACTTAGCTCTTTAGCTAGCTTTATACGCTGTGCTTCTCCCCCACTTAAAGTTAAAGCGTTTTGCCCTAAGGTTATATAGCCTAAGCCTACATCTTGGAGTGTTTTAAGGCGACTTGCAAGCTTTGGTATCTTTTCAAAAAAGACTGATGCTTCTTCTACGCTCATGTTTAACACTTCTGCTATGTTTTTACCCTTATATAGAATCTCTAGCGTTTGGGCGTTATACCTTGCTCCCTTACACTCATCACAAGTTACTAATACATCAGGCAAGAAGTGCATCTCTATTTTTATCTCGCCTTCGCCACTACACTTTTCACAGCGTCCACCTTTAACATTAAAGCTAAAACGTCCTACAGAGTAGCCTCTAAGCTTTGCTTCTTTAGTCTCGCTAAAAAGCACTCTTATATCATCCATAAGACCAGTGTAAGTAGCTGGGTTACTTCTTGGCGTTCTGCCAATTGGGCTTTGGTCTAAGTAGATGACTTTATCTAGCTCTTCAAGTCCTTTTATACTTACGCCATTAACTATTTCTATCTTTCTTGCGTGGTTAAGTAGCTCTTTTGCTACAGGCAAAAGAGTGTGAAGTATTAGAGAACTTTTACCACTACCACTAACTCCAGTTACGCACACAAAGTTACAAAGTGGGATTTTGGCACTTAGGTTTTTAATATTATTAATATTTACATTACTTATCTCTATCCACTTTTCTTGCACTCTATTAAAGTGATAGTCAATCTTTTTAGTGCCATTTAGATACTGTGCACTTAAGGTGTTGCTTTTAAGCATATCTTTTACAGTGCCTGCAAAGACTATAGCCCCTCCATTTACTCCAGCACCCGGCCCGATATCAACTACGTAGTCAGCATGTAAAATCGTCTCTTTATCATGTTCAACTACTATGACTGTATTTCCTTTTTCTTTGAGATTAATAAGTGTTTTTATAAGCTTTAAAGTATCTTTTTCATGTAGCCCAATGCTAGGCTCATCAAGCACATACATAACTCCAGTTAGCCCACTGCCAATCTGTGAAGCTATCCTTATACGCTGTGCTTCTCCTCCACTTATAGTCTTAGCATCACGCTTTAAAGTAAGATAGCCAAGCCCTACGTCATATAAAAAGAAAAGCCTTTCTTTTATCTCTTTTAAAACTAGGTCGATGATTTGATGTTGTTTTTCGCTCAAGTATTCAAAACTTGCCGCATTTTTAAAGAACTCATAGCACTGTTCAATTGGCATGTTGATAATATCAGCTATGGTTTTATCGCTTACTTTTACACTTAAAGATTCAGCTTTTAATCTATTGCCATTACAAACCTTGCAAGTTTTTTCACTCATATACTCACTTGCTTCATTTTTTAGTATCTCTAAAGCTATCTTTATGACACCACGCCAAGGCATCTCGTTTTCCCTTCCATGCCAAAGCACTTTTATGTTAATACTGCCACCATATAGCAAGTCATCTTGTGTAGCCTTATCGAGCTCATTAAAAGTAGCTTCTGGGCTTATCTTATAGGCCTTACAAAAGCCTAAAAACATCTGCAAGTAATAGCTTTTATTAAACCCAAAGATTAGCTTTAAGCCACCTTTTGTTAAAGGTAGGTCTTTATTTAGAATCTTATTAATATCAAGGGCGTAGTTCATCCCTAAGCCGTTACAAGATGGGCAAGCACCTTTTGGAGAGTTAAAGCTAAAGCTTAAAGGCTCTAGCTCTTCAAAACTTACTTTACACTCAAAGCAGGCAAGATGCTGGCTAAAGTGAAGTAGCTTTTTAGAATCTTTTACTTCTACGCTTTCTTTAACCTTGCCATTTATAAGCTTTTCTTCTGGGTTTTTTAAGTCTCTAGATTCTTTGGAATCTTTAGCATTAGGACTAGTTACTTCTACTTCTACTTCGCCATAAGCTATCTTTAGGGCTGTTTCTATGGCTTGGGCTATCCTAGTTTTATTATCATCATTTAGGCTTACTCTATCAATGATTGCTTTTATAGTGTGCTTTTTAGTTTTTGAAAGGCTTATATCTTCATCAAGCCTAGTAGTAACGCCATCTATACTAACTCTTATATAGCCTTTTTGGCGTAAGTCTTCTAGCTTGTCAGTAAATGTCCCCTTTTTTTCTTTTACTAAGGGTGCATAGATTATTAACTTAGAATCTTTTTCTAGTTTTAATACCTCATTAATGATATCACTTGCGTTCATAGAAGTTATCTTTCTACCACAGATATGGCAGTGCTGCTCCCCTACCCTAGCATATAGCAGTCTTAAGTAGTCATAAATCTCAGTTATTGTCCCAACTGTACTTCTTGGGTTTTTAGAAGTAGTTTTTTGATCTATGGCGATACTTGGCATAAGGCCACTTATCTGATCAACATCAGGCTTTGCTATGCGGTCTAAAAACTGCCTAGCGTAGCTTGAAAGCGATTCTATATAACGCCTTTGCCCTTCAGCATAAAGCGTATCAAAAGCAAGCGTGCTTTTACCGCTTCCACTAAGACCTGTAAACACTACTAGTTTGTTCTTTGGTATATTTAAACTTATGTCTTTAAGGTTGTTTTCCCTAGCACCACTTATCATTATGTAATGCAATGCATCTACTTTTTCCAACACCAACTCCTAAGCTTTTAAGAAGCTTTTATTATAGTCTATATTGAGTGAAATCAATGTCAATGACACTATCTTAGTAGTAACATCTATTATCAAAAACAAAAGGATACTTATGTTATATACCATAGCCTTAATCATCCACCTAGCAGGTGCTATCACTTTTATAGGCTCTGTGTTTTTTTGGACTTTTATACTTGATACTTTGAAAACTAAAATTGATAATTTTGATGAGATAGAATCTAAACTAAGCGTAGTTATAGTCCCCACCATGCGTGTCATAGTCGGCATAGTGCTAATCACTGGACTTTATATGTTTCATGTTCG
The DNA here is from genome assembly GCF_002272875.1 of Helicobacter sp. 11S02629-2. GTDB lineage: Bacteria > Campylobacterota > Campylobacteria > Campylobacterales > Helicobacteraceae > Helicobacter_I. The sequence continues at coordinate 141,027 of NZ_MLAN01000001.1, read as the reverse complement.
CGCTGCTGGCATAGATATGGACTTTTTTGGTTCAAGCTATGGAAACATCCTCCTAGCAAAAGGAATCTTAGGGCTAATCATGGTCATAGCTTTTTACATAGTAAGCTTTAATCTTAATAGGATAAGACACCATGATGCACTTCACTATGTTTTTATCACAGTTCAGATCGTTTTAATAGTCTTAGCCAAACTTCTTTAAGTTACAATATTTTATATATATTTAAACGATAAGGATTTTCAACATGGAGATGATAAAGATATTTGACACAACCTTAAGAGATGGCGAACAAAGCCCGGGTGCTTCTATGAACATAGAAGAAAAGATAAACATCGCCCTCCAGCTTGAAAAACTTGGAGTTGATATCATAGAAGCTGGCTTTGCAGCGGCAAGTCCGGGTGACTTTCAAGCGATAAAAGAGATAAGTGGTATATTAGAAAAAAGCTCAGTTTGCTCACTTAGTAGATGTGTAGAAAACGACATCAAGCAAGCAGGTCTTGCCCTAGCTTTGGCCAAACATAAAAGACTACATGTTTTCTTAGCCACTTCGCCAATACATATGGAGTATAAGCTTAAGATGAAGCCAGATGAGGTCTTAAAACGTGCTATAGATTCTATAAAGTATGCTAAAACTTTTTGTGAAGATGTGCAGTTTAGCTGCGAGGATGCTTGTAGGAGTGAGATAAGCTTTTTAAAAGAGATAAGTCTAGCTGCTATAGAAGCAGGAGCAAGCACTCTAAATATGCCTGATACTGTAGGTTATAGATTGCCTCACGAAGTAGGCGAGATTATAAAAGAGTTAGAAGAGACTATAAAAGATAAAGCAGTGCTTTCAGTCCACTGTCATAATGACCTTGGCCTTGCTGTAGCTAACTCAATCTATGGTGTGATGAATGGTGCTAGACAAGTAGAGTGTACGATAAATGGGCTAGGTGAACGGGCTGGAAACTGTGCTTTAGAAGAAGTAGTAATGATATTTAAAACCAGAAAAGATGTTTTTGCTAAGTATGGTGGTTTTGATACAAATGTAAACACTAAAGAGATCTATAAAGCAAGCAAGCTTGTAGCTGACGTCACTAGCATACGCCCTCAGCCAAATAAAGCCATAGTTGGGAAAAACGCCTTTGCTCATGAAAGTGGAATCCACCAAGATGGAATCTTAAAGTTTAGAGAGACTTATGAGATAATGAAGCCAAGTGATATAGGCATAGTTGATAATAACAACCTAGTTTTGGGTAAGCACTCTGGCAAGGCTGCTTTTAAAGATAAGATAGTAAGTATGGGCTATAACTTAGATGAAGAAGCACTTTTAAAAGCTTTTACTCAGTTTAAAATCCTTTGTGATTCCAAAAAAGAAGTGTATGACGCTGACTTAGAGATGGTCTTAAATGAGCAAACTTCAAGCCTAAAACAAGTCTTTATACTAGAAAGCATCCAAAGTTCAACTGCTAGTAATGGTGCTCACTTTAGTGCTGTAAGTATTAGTAAAGATGGTGAGATTAAAAGTGACTGTGCTTTGGGTAATGGCGCAGTTGATAGCATCTTTAAAGCTATTGAAAGGATTACTAGTGTGGCTGGAAAACTGCTTGATTATAAAGTAGAAAGCGTAGGAAGTGGTAAAGATGCTATGGCAAAGGTAAATGTAAAAGTTTCTTTTGAAGGTAACGTCCCAGTTATAGGTCATGGAAGTGACTTAGACACTATGCAAGCAAGTGCAAAAGCTTATATAAATGCACTTAATAACTACCTAAGGATGAAAGAGTTTTTAAGTAAAGATGGCGTAGATATGAGATATGGAAGTTTATAAAGTGGCACTGCTGGATTTCAATAAGTAAGAATGTGCGTTGGCTTGAAAATTAGATTCTGTAAGTTTATGGAATCTAGTAGCTTTAAAAAAAGACTTAAGAAGCTATTTTTACAAAGTATCTAAAGACTTAAAGTGCAATAAAGATGGCTTTTTTGCTAGAATATAAAAATTATTACAATATGAAATTAAGGATTATTATGAATAAAGTCTTACTCAGTCTTACTTGCTTTGCTGGCTTAATCTTAGTAGCTTGTAGCAGCACACAAAGACCATTACAACTTGAGTTAGCGCCTGTAAAAAGCTCTAATATCACACGTATAGCACCTCTAAGTGCTAGCGACTTAAACATAGGCGCACCAGCCATACTTGAAACTACCAATAAAGACTCGCTAGTTGATATAGAAGAAGTAGATGGATTCTATACACTAACTAAGGGTTCAAAAGAAGCCCTTATTAATAAGTTCTTAGATACTTATAAGGCAGATGTATTATTAGTGCCTAGATTTAATGTGACTAAGACTGGCTTTAGAAAGTATAAAGTAAGCCTTACTGGAAGACCAGCTACTTTGAAACAAAAATAAGTAGCCTTATCCCCTTTTAGCCCCTACTTATTTCATGGGGCTTTCTTACTTTGTAAAGCCTCTATAAAATTTTGCTTCATAGGATCTTCACTTTAATATAGTTTTTATTTAATATAGTTTTTTTGCTTGACCTTCAATCTAAGATTCCAAACACTTTTTAAAATTTTTACATTGACAAATATCAACACACTCTCTTTTTAATAGTAGTACATTGCAAGATATATTTAACGTAACTAAAGGAAGAAATATGTTTTGTTATCAATGTGAAATGAGTGCGCCTAATGGCTGCGGGATTAATGGAGCTTTAAAAGGAACTTGCGGTAAAGATGATACTAAATCACGCTTGCAAGATATGATGATATACGCACTAAAAGGTCTTAGTGCGTATAGAACTCACGCTAATGAGATGGGTGCTAATACAAAAGAAGTAGATGATGTTATAGCTAAAACACTTTATTTCACACTTACTAATATGAACTTTAACTTTAATGACCACATAGCTCAAGTTTTAAAAGTCGGAGAAGCAGGTGTAAAAGTTATGGACCTACTAAGTAACGCCCACGTAGAAAAGCTTGGAATCCCAACGCCTTTAAAAGTATCTCAAAACAAAGCCACTGGAAAAGCTATCTTAGTAAGTGGACATAACCTCCACGCACTAGAAGCCCTTTTAAAACAAACTGAAGGAAAAGGGATAAATATCTATACTCACTCAGAGATGCTTCCAGCCCATGCTTATCCAGAGCTTAAAAAGTACTCTCATCTAAAAGGCAACATCGGTGGAGCGTGGTTTGATCAAACAAAGATTTTTAATGAGTGGAATGGCACAGTTTTAATGACAACTAACTGCATAGTCCCGCTTAGAAACTCTTGTAAGTATCAAGATAGAATCTTTGGCTTTGATATAGCAAGCACTGATGGTATAACTAACCTTCACACTATGGACTTTACTCCTCTTATAGAAAAGACTTTATCTTGCCCTGAAGAAACTAACTTTAATGAGGAAAAAACCATAAGCACAGGCCATCACTACAAAGCAGTGCTTCCACTAGCTGGTGAGATACTAGCTGCGATTAATAGTGGAAAGATAAAACGCTTTTTTGTTATAGCAGGCTGTGATGCACCGGGTAAAGAAAGAGACTATTATAGAAAGCTAGCTATTAGTCTTCCAAAAGACTGTGTCATACTAACTAGTAGTTGTGGTAAGTTTAGGTTTAATGATGTGGATTTTGGCTATATAGAGGGGACTAATATACCTCGCTACCTAGACTTAGGTCAGTGCAATGATAGTAATGGCGGCGTTAAAATAGCCCTAGCTTTAAGTGAGGCTACAGGTATCGCAGTTAATGACCTCCCATTAACAATAGTACTTATGTGGATGGAGCAAAAAGCTATCATCATCCTTTGTGCCTTGCTTTTCTTGGGTATAAAAAACATTTACGTAGGTCCAAGCTTACCTAAGTTTTTAAACGAAGACATACTAAACTTTTTAGTTGAAAACTTTAACATTAAGCTTATATCTAAAGAGCCAGTCTTAGACTTCCCAGACCTAGTTAGTGCTTAAAATATACTCCTAGCTTTATAAAGTCTTTATGATGGAATCTGTAAGTAGATTCCACCTTTTGATTCCATACCTAAAAGGCATTTAATATCTAAATCTTATACGTGCATCAATAAAGTAAAAGCATAAGCAAAACTAACACTAAGATCTTACAAAGTAGCCATGAAGAAAAGTAGCCCCAAACCTCTCTACTAGCCTAGCTAATGCCTTAGTTTAGACATTTAAGGTTCATTTAAGCAAAATGGGGATTTTTTTTATTACAATTGATTCCATAACATTTAAGTTGGGAGTTTTGTGAAATGAAATATATTAAGTTTTTTAAAGAGCTGAATAATAAAGATGTACCACTCGTAGGTGGGAAAAACGCCAGTATAGGCGAAATGTTTCAAGAACTCATAAGTGAAGGTATAAAAGTACCAAATGGCTTTGCTATAACAAGTGATGCCTACTGGTACTTATTAGAAAGTGGTGGTATTAAAGATAAGATATATCAACTACTAAAAGACGTTGACTACACAGAAATGGATGTGCTAAGGAATAGATCAAGACAGATAAGAGAGCTTATCTTTAGCACACCTCTCCCAGAGGACTTAAAAGAAGAGATATTTGAGGCTTATGACATACTAAGTGAGGAGTATGGCATGAAAAAAGCTGATGTTGCTGTAAGAAGTTCAGCTACTGCTGAAGACTTGCCAGATGCAAGCTTTGCGGGTCAGCAAGATACTTACTTAAGTGTAAAAGGCGAAGTTGACTTAGTGCACTATATAAAGTCTTGCTTTGCTTCACTTTTCACCCATAGGGCAGTAAGCTATAGGGCTTCACGTGGTTTTGATCACTTTAAAGTAGCACTTAGCATTGGTATACAAAAGATGGTGCGTGCTGATAAGGGCAGTGCTGGGGTTATGTTTAGTATAGATACTGAGACTGGTTTTAAGGACGCAGTATTTATAACTTCAAGCTGGGGACTAGGTGAAAATGTCGTTGGCGGTACTGTTAACCCAGATGAGTTTTATGTCTTTAAGCCGACTTTAGAGATGGGAAAAACTCCTATCATAAAAAGGCAGCTTGGTAAAAAAGATGTAAAGATGGTCTATGCACCACTAGGAAGTGACCACCCTACTACTAATGTCAAAACTACTCAAGCTGAGATGGATAGCTTCTCGCTAACTGATGAAGATGTGCTTACACTTGCACGCTACGCTGTAAAGATAGAAAAGCACTACAGCAAAGAAGCAGGTGAATATAGACCTATGGATATGGAGTGGGCAAAAGATGGTGAAAGTGGAGAGATCTTTATAGTGCAAGCCCGCCCTGAAACCGTGCAGTCTCAGAATATGAAAAAAGGTAGCTCTGCTAAGATAGAAAAGTTTAAGTTTAAACATCCTAATGAGCCAAAAGAAGTATTACTAAAAGGTATGGCTATAGGTACTAAGATAGGTCATGGTAAAGTTAGAATCATAAAAGACATAGAGCATATGCATACTTTTAAAGAAGGTGAGATCTTAGTTACTGATAACACTGACCCTGACTGGGAGCCGGCTATGAAAAAAGCAGCCGCAGTTATAACAAATCGTGGTGGAAGGACTTGCCACGCTGCAATTGTTGCGCGTGAGATAGGTGTACCAACTATAGTTGGAGCTAATGGTGCTACAGATCAGCTTTACTCAGGACTTGATATAACAGTATCTTGTAGTGAAGGTGAAGATGGGCTAATCTATGCTGGAATCCACGACTACGAAGTAGAAAGTATAGAGCTTTCAAACCTTGGCACACCAAAAACTAAGATATACATGAACGTAGGAGATCCTTCAAAAGCCTTTGGCTTTTCTCAGCTTCCAAACTGTGGCGTAGGACTTGCTAGGATGGAACATATCATACTTCATCAGATAAAAGCCCACCCTTTAGCCCTCCTAGACCTACAAAACAAAAAGCCTATAAGTAACCAAGAAAAGATTACTAAACTAATCTCAGGCTATGCTAACCCAAAAGACTTTTTTATCAAAAAGATAGCTGAAGGCATGGGGATGATAGCAGCAGCTTTTTATCCAAATCCAGTTATCGTTAGAACTAGTGACTTTAAGACTAATGAGTATAGAGGCATGATATCAGGCGAAGACTATGAACCTATAGAAGAAAACCCTATGCTAGGTTATAGAGGGGCTTCAAGGTACTATTCTGATCTTTATAGAAGTGCTTTTGAGTGGGAGTGCCAAGCATTAGCCATGATAAGAGATGAGATGGGACTAACTAATATGAAAGTTATGGTGCCATTTTTAAGAACTCCAGAAGAAGGTAGAAAAGTCCTTGAGATCATGAGAAGAAACGGCCTTGAAAGCGGCAAAGACGGCCTTGAAATCTATGTCATGTGTGAGTTACCAGTTAATGTCATACTAGCAGATGAGTTTTTAGATATGTTTGATGGCTTCTCAATTGGCTCTAATGACCTAACGCAGTTAACTTTAGGCGTGGATAGAGATGGAGACTTAGTAAGTCACATCTTTGATGAGAGAAATGAAGCCATGCTTATCATGTTTAAAAAAGCAATAGAAGCTTGTAAAAAACACAACAAGTACTGTGGTATCTGTGGACAAGCACCAAGTGACTATCCAGAGATAGCTGAGTTTTTAGTGCGTGAAGGCATAAACTCCGTTTCTCTAAATCCAGATTCTGTAGTTAGCACTTGGGATAGAATCGTAAAACTAGAAAAAGAAATGGCAAAAGGATAAAAAGCAGTGAGTAAAAAAACCTACTTAAGAAAGATTAGCGATGCTGCTATAGTAGGAGGGATAAGTGCTATAGCTATGACTACTTTGATAGCTTGTGGTAATGGTAGCTCTAACACCACAGATAAAGTAGTTGCCAAACAAGGTGCTATAGTCACCTTAGAAGAGCAACCAGATGGTAAGTATAAGATACTTGAAGAAGTTCCTTCTAGTGAGACTAGGGTTATAGTAAAAGGGCTTGATGGAAGTGAGAGAATCTTAAGCAAACAAGAAGTAGATGCCATAGTTGCTGCTGAAGCTAAAAAAGTAGATGATGGCACTAGTCAGCTAACCCAGCCTAATGGAGGAGATGGTAATGGCGGCTTTGGGCTAGGAAGTGCCATCCTTGCTTCAGCCGCAGGGGCAATAATAGGAAGCTATATAGGTAATAAGCTTTTTAATAACCCAAACTTTAAGCAAAATCAGCAAAGAAATTACAAGTCTCCTCAAGCTTATGAAAGATCACGCTCTAGCTTTAATAAAGGCACAGGTGCTACTACTGCAAGGGCTGGTGCTACACCTAGTAGTGCAAGAGGTGGCTTTTTTAACCAAAGTGGGAGAGCGGGAGGCACTGGAGTTGGCGGGGCGTCTAGCTTTGGTGGCTAAGGATTTTTATATCAATTTATATTAAGTAGTTTAATTAGTTAGATTTTATAAGCTTATAGAATCTAAGAGTAATAGCTAATTTTAATTATTTTTCTCTTTTAACTACCCACGCCCTTAAATGCTATAGAGAAGGAAGGATGCACTTGCATCTTTATCATCGCAAGGCTTGCTTTTAGTAAGCCGTGGCAGTCAGCTATCCTTAAGTTTATATAAATCTATAAGAATCTGATTTTAGATTCTATAGTCCAATATTTTTTTGTATCTTCTTGCTTATGTGTTTTTTCTTTAAGCAAAACAAGGCTATGGGCGAGAATGCGCCTTTAGCACAAAAAACTAGATTCCATAAATAGAATCTAAAAACTTAACATCAAGTTATGTGATAGCATATAGACTTAAAGTCATACTTAAGGCAAGGTGCTAGTATCTTGCTGCAAGCCTAGTGCATTAGAGCAAAGTATCCCAAAAGAGCTACCTGCATCAATTGCCTTGCAAGTCTCTAGTCTTTTTACACTTTCTTGCTTATCGCCTTTTACATAGTAGATATTTGCACTTTTATATAAGGCTTGCTGTTTGTCTTGTGGTTTTAAGTCTGTATTTAAGATTGCATTTAAAACCTTTAAGGCTTTATCATATTCTTTATCATCGCTTTCAGTATCAGCTAGTAAAAAGTCAGCATAGGGACTAAAGTCACTTCTTCCATTTTTAGCTTGTAACTCTAAGATTTTACTTGCTTCTAGTTTTATAGCACTTCTATTTCTTTGTGTCTCAGCTAGGTTTAGTAAGTCAAAGTGCACAGTTAGAAGTCTTGGATCATCCCCAAAACGTGCATCTAAAGTTTTAGCTACTTTTATAGCTTCATCTTTTCTACCACTAGTAAAAAGAGCACTAAAAAGTGGGAATCCTATATCATAGTACTCTGGTTTAGCATTAGCAAAGGCTAGGTCTAGCACATCATAGCTTGCTTTTATAGCATCTTTGTCATCGCCTAGGGCGTAGAGATTTTTAGCTTGCAAGTAAAGCCAGTTAGCTAGCTTTGCACTATCGTTTATATCTTTATGCTTATCTTTAAACATAAGATTTGCTTTTTGATAAAGATGCTTTTTTTGCATACAAGAAAAGACTTTTATGCTAGTGTCTAAGTCAAGCTCTAAGTTATTAGGTGCATTCTTAGCAAGACTTGCTATATCTTTACAGTCTTTATCACTCATAAAGGCATTTTTATAAGCACCATCTATCAAAGCTAAGTTTTTATCTAAAGAAGGACTTAAGGCTATGACGTCTTTGTATCTTTTCTCATCATATAAAACTTTAGCCTTCAGCTCTAAAGCTTTTTTAGCAGTTGGAGTGTTTGGATAAGTTTTTATTAAGTACTCATACCTTGCAAGCTTTTTATCATTACTCCCATTTACACCAAATAATATACCATCATCCCTACTTTTAACCCTCTTAACTAGCGCACTATCTGGATAGTGGTGGATAAAAAGTAGGTTTGCTTTATGGGCATTATCATAGTCTTTTGCCTCTGCAAAGTAGATTCCAGCATCATTAAGCATCTCTGCGTGTGTTTTTGAAGGTACTTCTGCATTTTGACTTAGATAAAACATAATCTTGGCGGCTAGGTCATAAACTCCTTTATCGGCTAACTCTTTAGCTAGGTTGTAGCTTTTAGAGATGTTTTCTAAAAAGTAGGTTGGATTAGCCTTGCTTACTTTTTCTAGCAAGTTTTTAGTGTTAGTTAAGTCATCATTATTAAGGCTAAATACAGCCCAAGACACTGCTATCTCTGAGGCAGATTCTAGATCTTTTGCCTCTTCATAAGCCCTTCTATAAAGCAAAGGGGCTTGCTTTAGATCAGCCTTTGTAGTTAGCATATTAGCTAAAGACATCCTAGCTAGTGGAGAGTACCTTGAGTTAGGATACTCACTGATTATACGTATAAGGTAGTATTTGGCATTTTTAAGGCTGCTTTGTTTTATATAAGCTAGGGCTAGATAGTAGATAACTTCAGGGGCTTTATCATCACGTGAGTAAACACTTATCCAGTCTTTTGCCCTAGCTATTATAGAGGCTGGATCAGAGCCTGGCTGCTTGCTTAAAGCTACTATGGCGTAGTAAATCATATCTTTCAGAAAAAGGCTATCTTTATATCTTTTAAGTGCGGAAGAAATGGCATTTAGTGCGTTTAAGTATTCTTTTTTATCCATCAAATCTTTTATATTAGAAAAGGCTTCAAAGTCTTGACCTACTTCATACTTTAAAGGTCTTCTGTTTACATCAAGCTCGCCTAAGGTTGGAGCTTCAGTGCCTAGTATGGTTACTGGAAAGTTTATAGTATCTTTATTTTTAACTTCAAAGCTAGGGTCTAAAAAGGGGATATTTGCCCCATTATAAGCAACTATCTGAAAGCTTTTAGACTTGCTTCTTTCCCCACTTGGTACACCTAGAGGAGTTTTAAGATCTAAGAAGGTAGAAAAAAGCTTCACATGCATGTCTTTTGCAGGCATCACTTCTACTTTCATATAGTTTTTGGAATCCATTTTTACCATATTATAAGAGAGGTCAAAAAAAGGTCCTTTGGCTGGGTTAAAGCCACTTTGTGGTATGCCTTCTATGTAGCAGCTTATGGATTGGATTTTATTTTGCAAGTTTATATTAGGCTTGCAAGTGAAGTCATGGTTATTTTTAAGATTTAGCACGGCAAAGTCTACGCCTTTTTCTTTACCGTAGTTTAGGGTTATCTCAAGTGCGGAGGCTAAGTTAAAACTGCTAAAAATTATTACAAGAAAAGTTAAAAATCGCATAGTTGCACACTTACCTTAGATGTTTCATGAAGCTTTATTTTAGCTGTTATTTTATATTTATAGGCTTTAAGACTAGCCTAAAGTTACAAAACTCCTAAACTTATAGAAAGCAAGACACAAAAAATAGTTGCCAAGTCTACTTTCTTAGCAAAAGTAGTACAATCATCCAATTTATATTAATTGGAGATAAAATGAGTACTAGAATAGAACATGATTTTATAGGTGAATTAGAGATTGATAATAGTTGCTATTATGGAGTGCAAACTTTTAGAGCGCTTAATAACTTTCACATTTCAGGTAGAAATATAGGCTTTTATGATTTCTTAGTTCGCTCTTTTGTTCAAGTAAAAAAAGCAGCAGCACTAGCTAACTTTGAGTTAGGGCTTTTAGATTCTAAAATCAAAGATGCCATAGTTAAAGCTTGTGATGAAATCCTTGCTGGTAAGTTTCATGATCAGTTTGTAGTAGACATCATCCAAGGTGGTGCTGGAACTTCTACTAATATGAACGTAAATGAAGTTATAGCAAATGTCGCTTTAGAAATCATGGGACATAAAAAAGGTGAGTATAAGTACTGCCATCCAAATGACCACGTAAACCTTTCTCAATCAACTAATGACACCTATCCTACAGCTTTAAGAATGGCTATCTATGAAAGAAGCCTTGTGCTAAGAGATACGATGCAAGTCTTAAAAGAGGCTTTTTATAAAAAGTCTTTAGAGTTTAAGCACGTTATAAAAATGGGCAGAACCCAGCTTCAAGATGCCGTTCCTATGACCTTAGGACAGGAGTTTCACGCCTTTTCAAGTTCGGTTGAAAACTGCATACACAGAGTGGCAGAAGCAGATAAGCTACTTTTAGAGATAAACCTTGGCGGAACTGCTATAGGCACAGGTATAAACTCTCACCCAAAATATAAACACACCGTAGAAAAATACCTTAGAGAGATAACTGGAAGAGACTATAAGATAGCCCACGATCTAATCCAAGCTACACAAGATACAGGTGCTTATGTTCAAATAAGTGGGGTTTTAAAAAGAGTAGCAGGTGAAATATCTAAGATATGTAATGACTTAAGACTATTAAGCAGTGGTCCTAGAACTGGGATTAATGAGATAAATCTTCCTAAGATGCAACCCGGAAGCTCTATAATGCCGGGCAAAGTAAACCCAGTTATCCCAGAAGTAGTAAATCAAGTCTGTTTTGCAGTTATAGGTAATGATGTAACTGTAACGCTAGCTGCCCTTGAAGGACAACTCCAACTAAACGTCTTTGAGCCAGTTATCGCTTCTAGGATCTTAGAATCTATCATGATGATGAATAACGCCTTTAAAACCTTAGTTGATAAGTGCATAGTTGGAATCACAGCTAATGAAGAAAGGTGCAAAGAGTTAGTGCTTCACTCAATAGGTATAGTAACAGCACTAAACCCAGTGCTTGGCTATGAAGTCTCAGCCTCCATCGCAAAAGAAGCACTTAAAACTGGTAAAAGCGTTTATGACTTAGTGCTAGAACATGGCTATCTAAAAAAAGAAGAACTAGATTCCTTACTTAAACCAGAAAACATGCTTAACCCACGCATGGAAAAAATGGGTAAAAAGTAGATTAAAAGCTAAGCTAGATGTCTTCTTACTTAGAAAAATTAAAGACCTTAGAAAAACTCTATAAGCTTGAAAGCTTAGGAGTTGAGTATATAAGCACTAAAGATGGCAAGACTTTAAAAGAAGCACAAAGCACTTCAAAGCAAGGGGCTAGTTTAAAGTCTTTAGATTCTAAGGCTATGCAAGAAGAAACTACTAATCAAGCTAGCATAAGTCTAAGAGATAAGATTTTAAACTGCAAGCTTTGCGAAAGGTCTAATAGCTTTAAGCCTTGCCCAAGCTTGAATCTAGAAGGCTCAAATATAGAATCAAGCTTTGCTTTTATAGCACCAACTTTAAGTCTAGAAAAAGATGGGAGTTTAAGTGATACTAAGATAAATCTCACTTTAAAAAACATAGCACAAAATATATACAAGCTAGACCCTAGCAAGACTTGCTTTTTAAGCCTAGTAAAGTGTGGCACAACGCAGCCTTTAGAAAGCAATATCAAAACTTGTAAGCCCTACTTAGAATCTGAACTAGAAAACAAAAAGTACGCCATATTTTTTGGAAGCCTTCTTGCAAAAAGCCTTTTTGGTTTGGAGTTAAAAGATGCCTTAGGGAAGATTTTAGAGTATAAAAATGCCAAGTGCATAGTTACTTTTGACTTGCTAGATATGCTTAAAAATCCTAGCCTTAAAAAAGACGCACTAAGCCATCTAAATTTATTAAAAGTTGTGGCTAACTAGATAGTTACTTAAGTCTATAACTTCATCTGGAGTTATAAGCTTCATGCAGTTGTGATGTTTTAGAGGGCAGATTCTTTGCTTGCAGCCAAGACAAGGAAGCTCTTTTTTTCTAATGGCTATAAATCTTCCTAAAAAAGTATGATCATCTTCATCCACTCCAGCATCAGCACCCTTACTAGTTACATGCCAAGGGTAGCCCCACCTTGAAGGAGTTGGACCATAAAAGGATATAGAAGGCACACTTAAAGCTACTGCTATGTGGGAGTTTCCACTATCATTGCCAACATGTACACTGCACTCATTTATAGAATCTATTAAAGTTTTTATAGTAGTTTTTCCAACTAAGTTATTTAAAGACTTAAGGTTGCTAGCGTTTTTAGTGATTAAAGCTTCTAGTCTATCGCCTAAGTCTTTTTCACTTAAAGCACCAAAAAGCCTAACTTCATATCCTTTAGATAAAAAGTAGCTTGCAAGCTCAGCGTAGTACTCTAAAGGCCACCTTTTTGAAATGCCAAAGGACGCCCCAAAAGAAAGTCCTAAGATCTTAGTATCTAAACTATCTTGCTTTTTACTTCTTACTTTTAGTCTTAAAGCTCCTAGATTTTCATATATTAAGGCTTGATTTTTACTCATTAAAGCGGTGTCATAAAGGGGACTTTTAAGGTTTTTAGATTCTAAGTCTAGCAAGCTTGCAAGTGGAGTTAGTAAGCTTGCATAGCTTAAAACTTGATGCTTGCAAACTGGTGCTTTGCCTAGTGCTTTTTTTATAGGATGAGTTAGTAAAAAGCTTCTTAATCCAGAGTAGCCTATCCTAACTTTAGCAGAGCTAAAGCGTAGTAAGAGGGCTGAAAAAAAGGCATTTTGAAAAGTTATAGCGTATTTGAAGTTATGCTTTTTTTTAAGGCTTTTAGCAAGACTTATAGTAGCTTTAATCCTTGCTAAAAGCTTAAATCTATGCTTTTTAGAATCTTCTTTAGTGCTATCTATAACTAGCTCTTTTATAAAACTATCACAGCTAAAAAGCTCTAAAACAAGCTTGTTACCAACTAAAACTACTTCAAAGTGCTTTTTTAAAAGCTCTAAAGTAGGAGTTAGCATAACGCAGTCACCTAACCAGTTTGGAAGGCGTATAAGCAAGGTCTCTTTAAGGTTTTCTTCTATCTTGGGATTTATCATCTTAGAATCTACTGGCTTAGAATCTGCATTAACACTATCTTGCATGGCTACTTTCTAGTTAAAAACTCTTCTTTTAAAAAGTCTTCTAGTTGGTATTTATTTCTATACTCTTCAGTTAGTATGTGTACTATTATCTCTCCAAGGTCTGCTATTATCCACTCGCTATTACTATCATCTACTGCGTAAAACTTTGCTCCTTTTGGCTTTAAGTCATCTTTTAAGTAGTTTAGTAGACCTTCTGCATGTTTTGGTGCCATAGCAGTTGCTACTACTACATAGTCACTTATATAGTCTTTATCTTTTAAGTTTAACACTTCTACATTGCTTGCTTTTTTATCTTCTAAAACTGTCTTTATGCTTTCTAAATAGTCCATATTTTCTCCTAGTGATTTTAATATCTCCTCTTCCCAGAGGTCTTTTTTTATACTTTCTAGTCTTTTTCTTATAGAGCTAGAGCTTATATCTTCATCCATATCTATATAGATAAACTTAGAATCTCTACTAACTTCTTCATATCCATGTCTGCTAAAGACTACAAAACTTACTAGCTTTTTTAAGTCTTTATAGTCTTTCCAGCTTTCTAAACTTTTAAGATTATCTTCGCCTAATAAAAGATAAAACTTTTTAGGCTTAAACTTCTCTTTTAAGTATCTAACTGTGTCTATGGTGTAAGACTTATCTTTTTTTAGAACTTCATAGTCACTAACTTCTACCCTATCAAAACTAGAAAAAGCCTTTTTACAAAGCCTTAATCTAGTCTTAGAATCTAAAAGTGTTTTATCCTTAAAGGGATTACAAAAAGCTGGCATGATAACTAGCAAGTCTATATCTAAGCTTTTTAAAGCAAGTCTTACTAACTTATTATGCCCCTTATGCACCGGATCAAAGCTACCGCCAAATAAGGCTAGATTCATAACTACAAAGGCCTTTTGTTCACATTTAAAACATTCAAGGTTTTATACTTCTAAGTATCAAAAAGATCACAGCACAGATTACAACTACAACAACTATTGTACTAAAAACTTCTATGTTGCCTATAGGCTTGCTTAGATCAAAGGCTGAAGTAACATCCATCTTTAAAAACTCCTACTAAAATCTTAAGTTTACCTTCTTAGGCTTGCTTTTTAGAAGCAAAACCTCTTTTACTTTCAAGCTTTTTGATAAAATGTAGTTAAAAAGGATATTTATGAACGACACAAAAAAGATTGAGAAAAAGAAAAACGCGATACTTAAGGATAAAACTTCAAGCAACTTAAGTAAAAGTTTACCAAAGAGTTTAAAAAGTTTGGATGGGTACTTTGGAGACTTTGGGGGATGTTATATACCTGAGATTTTATATGTTGCTTTAAGTGAGCTTGAAGTTGCTTATAAAACTATCTTTCAAACCAAAGCTTTTCAAAAAGAACTTAGATTCTTACATAAAAACTTTATCTCTCGCCCTACTCCTTTAATACACGCTAAAAATGCCTCAAAACTACTTAAAAACAACATCTATCTTAAATTTGAAGGCCTAGCAAACACAGGAGCCCATAAGATTAATAACGCCCTAGCCCAAGTCTTACTAGCCAAAAAGATGGGCAAAAAGAAAGTTATAGCCGAAACTGGTGCTGGGCAGCATGGGCTTGCAACTGCCAGTGCTTGTGCATATCTAGGTATGGAGTGTGTTATATACATGGGCAGTGTAGATATAAAGCGTCAAAGACCTAATGTCTTTATAATGGAGCGTTTTGGGGCTAAAGTAGTAAGCGTAGAAAGTGGTGAAAAGACGCTAAAAGACGCTGTTAATGAAGCCTTGCGTGAGTGGAGTAAAGATTCTAAAAATATATTTTATGTACTAGGCAGTGCCCTTGGGCCAAGTCCATATCCAGACATGGTGCGTGATGCACAAAGCATCATAAGTAAAGAGCTTTTAAAACAAACTAAGGCCTACTTTAAAGGCAAGCCAGACTACGTTATAGCCTGTGTTGGTGGCGGGAGTAATGCCATGGGTGTTTTTAGCCACTATATAGAATCTAAAAAAGTGCATCTAGTAGGCGTTGAAGCAGGTGGACTTAGTGATAAAAAAGGTGAGCACGCTATGAGGATGAATGGCCATGCAAAAGTTGGCATAGCCCAAGGCTATAAAAGCTTTTTCTTACAAGATAAAAATGGTCAATTAGAGCTAACTCACTCTATATCAGCAGGGCTTGATTATGGCGGTATAAGTCCTCAGCTTGCAAATTTAGGCAAGAAAAAAAGAGTAGAGTTTATCTACGCTAGGGATAAAGAAGCTTTATACGCCTTAGAGTTTTTTGCTAAAAATGAAGGCATACTCCCAGCCTTAGAATCTGCCCACGCACTAGCAGGATGCATCAAAGTATGTAAAAAAGTTAAAGATAAAAACATAGTGGTAAATGTAAGTGGAAGAGGCGATAAAGATATCTTTATAACTGCCAAGGTATTAGATAAAGATAGATGGAAGGCCTTTTTGGAAGCTGAGCTAGAAAGTATGAAAGATTAAAAAATACTAAAGCGCTTTTACTTAGTAAAACTAAGGTCTATAAATATCTTAATGCATGGTAATTATAAATAGGACTATTAATTAAATGTCACTGCAAGATGCCTTCATAATATGTCTTCATAGGCAAGGCATGGTAATCCCTACTATGTCATATACTAAGAAGGCATAAGTCTAGTGTGATAAGCTAATGTTTAAATTTTAGTATGTTATAAAAAGTGGCATAGAGAAAGATTTGAGTAAGCTGCTTTACAAGGATACTACTTTTCTCCTAGCATCTTCCATAACGCCTTCACTTCTCATACTAAAGATAAAAGAAAAAAGTTTTTATACAAGCAAGCAAAGATTAAATAAAAACTTTTTTACTAATTTTTAATAAGAATAAGTACTGCACTTAGTAAAAATCCAACTTTAAGCTTACTTTAATTAAAAAAAAAAAAAAACGGCTTATAATATTCCCGCATCTACAAATATAAAAACTAAAAAAGTTAATATTTGTTAAATAAAACAAATATAACCTTATCACAAGACTTAGATGCACAAGTCAAATCAAACATACCAAGTTTATTTTAAAACAAAAAACACTTTAAGGAGAAATAATGAAAAAATATGCACTGGCTAGCTCATTTACGCTAATAGCCTTACTTAGTCTAAGTAGCAGTATTTTAAAAGCGGATGAGTTAAAACCTTTTAGTTTAATATGTCTACCTTCACAAGATCATCCCGGATCATTTCTTTGCAGTCAACAAGGGCTTAATCTACCAGAACAGACAAGTAGTGCAAACCCTACAACTCAAACAAACCCTACTGTAACCATTCTTAACAGTGATGACGATCAAGGAGTTAGTGTGCATGGTGGGGAAAGGGCTAAAATTAGTGGTGTACTTTTTGGCATAGATGCAGGTATCTCTTATCAAAGTGCTGATTCTTACTCAAATAGGAGTGCTCCTGGTGCATTACTTGGCTTACGTCTTGGCTATCAAGTAGCCTTTACAAAATATATAGGAATGAGATTCTATCTAAGTGATAGCTTTTCTGTAGGCCCTGAATGGATGATTAACTCATTGCTAGCAAATATAGACTTTTACTATAACTTTACTAGAAAGTGGGGCTTATATGTAGGAGGAGGATCAGGAGTGCAAACTGTTTTTGATGGTCTTAGTAGGCCATCTTCCATCACCTCTAACAATGGATTCACCATTTCTTTTAGCGGATTAAATGGTTTTTCAAATGCCAATCAAATACAAAATAGAAATTCATTTATATATACTGGTAATTTTGGCATTGAGTACCTACCAGGCAAAAAGGTTGGTAAAAATATCATAAGTCTTGGGGTAACGGTAGTTTCACCTGTTTTAGTAAGTTATACCAATAGCGATAATAGTGTTGTCTTAGGAAACTATATATACACTTTTGGATATACACATGTGTTTTAAAATATAAAAGTTGCTTTCTAAGACACAAGCCTGTCTAAACAGGCTTGTAGTAATATGTGACTACTTCAAAGTAAGCTAAGTCTACACATAAAAGCCTTAAAGCTTTTATCTTTCTTCTTTGTGTATAGAATCGATATAAAAAGCAACTGTGCCTTTGCCATTTTTAAGTGCCCACTCATAAGCTTGGCTTACAAACGCCCAGTTTATGTGATTAAAAAACTTTTCTAGATAGCTAGGACGCAAGTTTCTATAGTCTATGTAGTAAGAGTGCTCCCATACATCAACTACTAAAAGTGGTACTTTGTGCTCAGTGATAGGGGTTTGTGCATTAGTGGTTTGAACTAACTCTAAGCTTTTAGTGTCTAGGTTATAAACTAGCCAAGCCCAGCCTGAGCCAAAAAGTGTAGTGGCGGATTTTAAAAACTCTTCTTTGAACTTATCAAATGAGCCAAACTTAGAATCTATAGCTTTTTTAAGTTCATCACTTAGACATTTTAAGCAACCGCCTTTATTAGGGCTTCCTTCTAGTGGGGCAAAGCAGTCCCAAAAAAAGTCGTGATTATAGATCTGTGCAGCATTATTAAAAAGGCCGCCACTTGATTTTTCTATAATGTCATAAAGTTTTGCGTTTTCGTAGTCTGTGCCTTTTATTAGATTATTTAGATTAGTTACGTAGGCTTGGTGATGCTTGCCGTGGTGGTAAGAAAAAGCTTCTTCACTATAAAAATCTTTAAAAGCGTTAACTGGATTAGGTAAATTTCTTAATTTAAACATATTATCTCCTTGATATACTCTACAATTACTATAAGAGTTAGATAAGTATAGCTTATGTTGATTTATAATTAAGAAAACTTAAAGGTTAAAAATGGATTCGCAGGCATTATTAAGTAAAGCTTTAAGCACAGGAGAGCTTTTAGGTCTAGCTATATTGAAGGCTATTGTTATATTAATAGTTGGGCTTTATCTAGCTAGGATAGTTAAAAAGCGTATCTTTCACGTAGTTAATAAAGCTACAAATAATGACGAAATCCTAGCTAACTTCATCTCTCAGGCAGCAAGTGCCATCATCCTTGTAATAGCAGGCATTGCCGTCCTTAGTGCCCTAGGCGTGCAGATAGCTTCAATAATCGCCCTGCTTGGTACCATAGGTGTCGCCATAGCCCTAGCTTTAAAAAACTCACTTTCTTCAGTTGCAGGCGGTATCATACTAATAGTTTTAAGGCCTTATAAAAAAGGAGATACTATAAAGATAGGAGGCACTGAAGGGGTAGTGCAAGCTATAAATCTTTTCACTACTATCTTAAAAACTGACGATGGCAAAATAGTAACGATGCCTAATAACGCCGCAGCAAACTCAACTATCATAAACTCTGGAGTAAATGAGATTTTATCCATAGAAGAAGTGACTTATAACCTAAAGCTACCTTATGAAACAAATCTAGATTCTATAAAAGAGAATCTAAAAGCTACTCTAGCGACACTTAAAAACGTAGTCCAAGAAAAGGGCTATAAAGTAGATATAACTAGCTTTGAAGAAGACTATGTAGCAGCAAGTATAAAGATATGGTGTGATAAGCTAGAGCTAGATCAAACTAAAGAAGCCTTATCATCTGCTTTAAAACATATACTACAAGAAGAATACATCAAACATAAAGGCTAAGCTTATGAAACTACTAGGTGCAAGATACGTACTAACTGCTGATGAGAGTTTTTCCATACTAGAAAATGGCGCTGTGCTTTATGAAGGCGATAAGATAGTAGAAGTTGGAAGTTATGAAGCTTTAAGTTTAAAGACAGAGGATAAAAGCTTTTATAAAGATTCCATCCTTACGCCTGCTTTTATAAACGCCCATGTGCATTTTGAGTTTAGTAAAAATAGTGGTGAGTTTAGATATGGAAGCTTTGGGGCTTGGCTAGAAAGTGTGATTGGCAACAGAGGTGAGGTTTTAAAAGATGCAAGCAAGGCTATAAAAGAAGCTATAAGCGAGAGTAAAAAAAGTGGAGTTGGGACTATAGGGGCTATTAGCAGCTATGACATGGACTTAAACACACTTTTAGAATCTGGTCTAAGAACAGTCTACTTTAGTGAAGTTTTAGGGGCTAATATTACTGAGTTGCAATCTCAAATAGATGCCCTTGCTAAAAGGCTAGAAACTAGCTTAAGTCATAAAAGTGCTATGTTTATCCCAAGTCTTGCCGTGCACTCACCCTACTCTATAAGTAAAGAGCTTTTAGAATACACTCTAAATCTAGCTAGGAATCTAAACTTACTCGTAAGCACTCACTTCCTAGAAAGCAAAGAAGAACTAGAGTGGTTAGAATCTAGTAGCGGCTTTTTCAAGCACTTCTATGAAGATATCTTACACATCTCTAATCCAAAGCCAAACTTTAGCGTTGAAGGTTTTTTAGAATCTTTTTATGACCTAGACTGCCTTTTTGTGCACTGCTTGCAAGCTGATGAAAGTGTGTTGCAAAAGATTCTAAGTAAAGGCAAGATTGTCTCTTGTCCAAGGTCAAATCTTCTTTTAAATCAAAAAATGGGGCTTAATGAGATAGTAGCCACTGATGGAAAAAGCTCTAATATAAATCTAAATATGCTAGATGAGTTAAGGGCTGCATTTTTTACAAGCATAGCTTTAAATCCTACTAACTTAGAATCTTTAGCCATAAAACTACTTCAAAGCGTAACTTGCAAAGCTGCCCTTGCTTTAAGACTAGAAAATGGCAGCTTACAAAGTGGTAAGTTAGCAGATATGGCACTTTTTAGCTTTCCTAAGCTAGAAGATATAAAAGATATAAGCTTACATCTATTACTCTATGCAAAAGAGGCACAAAGTCTTATAGTTGGCGGGGTAGAAAGATTCTAAGCTAGTCTTTAAAGCTTTGTATTTAGGCAGGGTTTAAGGTCTAAAATATAGACTTACAAAACTTGTCTATAAAGTTAAGATATAAAATATATATAAAAAATGGATATAAAATCTAAGCAAGCCAAGGCCTGCTTATAGGAGAAAACAATGTAAGACTTTTATCTAAAAAGTCTTACATTTTGAAAATGCACAAGGTACCAAAAGAGACACTAGGACTAAGCTTCTACTTTAGTGTCAACAACCCATCCAAGTTTTGCTCTTTTAGATTTTAGGTTAGCGATGATTTTATCAGCTAAGGCTAGTGGGTCTGTATCTACGTTCATAGTAGAGCCTAAAGCTTTAGGGTGTAGCACAGCGTCCATAACTTCTGGTGCACCATATACTGGCGGATGCACGCAGTGGAAGGTATCCATACCTAAAAGTCTAAAGCAGTAAGATGCACCTATACCTTTTTCATTCGCCCACTCTGGACTTGACATAGCAAAAGGCATCTCCATCATCTCTTTACCAAAGACTGAAGCCACGCCGCCAAATATCTCAACTGATCTAGTGTTATCTACACACTCACCAACATGCCAGATTGGAGGAAGACCTTTAGCTTCTACAAACTCTCTTAAGCCTTCACCTGCAAACTTGCTAGCACTTGGATCACAAAGACCCATTTTTAGCATAGGGAAAGAAGCACAGCCATTAGTTGTGATTAAGATGTTGTTTGCGATAAGTTTTTTAGTTATATCATAAACTGCTTTTTCATAAATCACCCTTGGGTTAGTACAGCCTACTAGGTTAACTATACCTAGGATTTTTCCTTCTTTTATAGCATTAGCTAAAGGTTCAAAACCACCATAAGTTTCAGCTACATTTTGAGAAGTAAAACCTACTAGTGCGTTAACTTCATATTTTGGTATACGTACTTCTACATCACGTCTATCTACATAGCTTTCTATAGCTCTATTCATAATTTTTCTAGCTATCTTATCAGTGTCTGCAACGTTGCTATGGTGATGGTCATAAGCATAGTGTTCAGCACCTATAAGCCTTGCAGAGTCACTTGTTGTGATAACTGTAGTTTTAAAGCATTTTGCAACTTCCATAATGCCCGGGAAAACATCTTGTATATCAGCCACCCAGCAATCTAGTGCACCAGTACCAAGCACAAGTTCAGCACCTACTGAGTTAGATAAAGGCACTACATCTCCAAATCTATACATTGAAGTAAGTCCAGTACAGCAGATTCCATAAAACTTGATGCCTTTTGCACCTTTTGACTTAGCTAGGTCGACAAACTCTTGGCTTCTACCAAGCTCGATGACTTTACTTATTAGCACTGGTAAGTGACCATGAACTGCTATGTTTACATAGCCTTCTTCTAGTGCACCTACGTTTACCCTTGACATTTTTCTTGTAGGTAAGCCAAATAAGATATCAGTAGCAAGAGCAGGCGCTACAACAGTTGAGAATAAGAAAGTTAGCCCACATCTTGTGAACTGTTTCATTATATTTCTCCAGTCGCCATCTGTTGCTTCATTACTTCTATGTAAGGCTTCAAAAACTTCATGATAAGCAGAGATAGGTATAGCATCCATTTCTTCCCATACTTTTTGACGCTCTGCTGGTGCAAAAGCTTTCAAAACTTTATACTCATCAGGGCTAGTTCTTGATAAGTCTTCTAATAAAGCATCAGCTACTTCTATAGCTAACTCTTTTAGCCCTTTTTTCTCAGAGTTTTCAACACCAAGTCCGGGTGCTACTTCTCTTAGTACATTTTCACCAAGTATTGGTAGATCTAGCTTGCCTTGTGCTGCAAACTTTAAAGCTAGTATAACTTCTCTAGCATGTATACCATGTGCTGCAGTACCACCAGCTATAGCTCTAAGCATGTTTCTTGAAACGATGATATTTTCATCAGCCCCACACACACCTTTAGGGCTTTTTTTAGTTATCTTACAAGGTCCCATGTTGCAGTTTTTACAACAAATCCCTGACAACCCATATCCGCACTGAGGTTTTTGACTATCAAATCTATCAAAAGGAGTAGATATGCCTTTTTCAGTTAGATAAAGCAACATCTCTCTTACTGCCGGGTCTGGTGTTTGATCTAAAACATCTTGTTTGCTAGCAAAAGTTTTCCTATATGCGTTAACTGCTTTCATATAGTCATAGTCATCAACTCCATGTTCATGGCCATGGCTACTAGTAGTTTTTGGGCTTCCGTCTGCTTCAGCGTGTAGTTCACTTATTTGTTCTCTAGTGTCCATTGTTACCTTCCTTTAGTTGGTTTATAGGTTACCCTTAAATTTCACCTAGTGGAATCTTACTACTTTTGGATGCATTTTGAGAATAAAAGCTGGTTTTTTTATATTTTTTTGAGATAAAAGTTAAATAATGTAAGGTTAATGAAGATCATGCCATGTGTAAAAGTAAAGCTTATAAAGATAAAGATGGTTTTTAACGTCCAAAAAAGAAACGCTTTCTACAAGCTTAAGGCCTGCAAGTTAAGGAGATAAAACTAGATTCTATAAAAGTTCTCATCTTTATGCTTGCTATGACCCTAGATAAAAAGTACTAAAAGTTAAAAGCTAGTAAGTGCTTTAAAGATCTTTTATCTAACTTGCTACTTTTATACTTGCTATATTTTTTACTAGCCCTACTCTTCTAGTATCAAACAGCAAAGCAAGGCACTAAAACAAGACTAATATTTAAGCCAAGATTCTAAGCTAAAGTATCTATAAAGCCTTTGTTATAAAGTGTCCTAGCTTCATCTAGGCTAATATTTATAGAATCTATACTTATTAAAGCTTCCCCACTAGTCACGCCTATAAAGCTTAATGGCACATGATGCTTTGAAGCAAGCTCACAGAGTGCTTCTTCACCTGTGCGACTTAGCTCACAAAGCACTAAAGGAGTGTTTTCTGCAAAAAGATTTATACTTTCAAACCCCTCTTTTACAACTGAAGTCTTCACCATACAGCCAAACTGTGACTTTATAGCCATCTTGGTTATAGCTACCGCCAAGCCGCCTTCTTCTACATTTAACGCACTAAGTAAAAGTTTACTCCTAGTTGCTTCTAATACAAAATCTACCATAGCCTTATGCTTGCTCACATCAAAGCTTTTTAGGCTTCCACTTACTTTTTCTCTCAAGATCTTTTGTAAGCTAGCCCCTGCAAACTTAGATTCCATGCTTGTAGCTTGCAAGGCTTCTAAGTCTCCTATCACACAAAGCGTAGTGCTTTCACCCACAAAGTGATCTGGCAAAACTTTCGTCTTATCACTTGCAAGCCCTACCATAACTATGCTTGGAGTTGGATAGATATCTTTACTACCTTCTTCGCTTACGCTTTGATTATATAAAGAGACATTACCACTAACTACAGGTGTATCTAGTGCTATGCAAGCTTCTTTTATGCCTTCTATGCTTTCTTTAAACTGCCACATGACGCTAGGGTTTTCTGGGCTGCCAAAGTTTAAGCAGTCAGTTATCGCTAAGGGCTTTGCAGAGTTTATAGCTAAGCCAAGTGCAGCGTTTAATATGGCTTGTTTTACGCCCTCTTTTGGATTAAGATAGTTTTTCCTAGGGTAGCAGCGAAGTGCCATAGAGAGGGCTTTGCTAGCATTATTTGCATTTTTATACATGTTGCGTGGGAGGGCTATAACTGGATCATTAAGACTTGCACAGCCTTTTAAGGTAGAAGCCTTTATACTATCATCAAACTGATCATAGATATAAGCTTTATTGGCTATCTCAGGACTGCTTAAAAGCTTTTTAAGGCACTCACTTAGATCTAGATTCTCATACACACTAGAATCTAAACTTGCTACCTTGTCTAAGTAGTCTGGGTGTTTTAAAGCACGCTCTAACATAGGTGCGTTTTCAGTGACTGCAGCTATAGGCATGCTTGATACACACTCACCATGCCAGTAAAGCTCCATACTTTTAGTGTTAGTCACTTTGCCAATTATCGCAGTTGAAAGCTCATAGCTTTCAAATATCTTAAGTACTTCTTCTTCCTTGCCAGCTTTAGCGACTAAAAGCATCCTCTCTTGACTTTCACTAAGCATTAAGTCATAAGGACTCATCCCCTCTTCTCTCATAGGCACTTTATCAAGATCTAGTCTCATACCAGATTCTGAACGGGATGCCATCTCAAAGCTAGAGCTTGTAAGACCAGCTGCGCCCATATCTTGTATACCTATGATTAGATCTTTGTTAAAGACTTCTAAGCAGGCATCAAGTAATAGCTTTTCAGTAAAAGGATCGCCTATTTGCACAGTTGGCTTTAAAGACTTGGAATCTTCTCCAAAACTATCACTACTCATCACAGCCCCACCAAGACCATCTTTTCCAGTCTTACTTCCTACATAAATCACTGGGCTTTCTATAGTAGAGTTACTTTCATTAGTATTCTTTGCATTAGTATTTTTTGCATTAGTAGTTTTTGCATAAAAGATTTTATCTCTTTCAACTAGACCTAGGCTAAAGGCGTTAACTAATATGTTGCCATTATAGCAAGGCTCAAAAAGGCTTTTGCTTGCGATAGTTGGCACGCCCATGCAGTTTCCATAGTGGGCTATGCCTTCGCTTACACCAGAAACTAGCCTAGTGTGAAGCTTTTTCATGCTTTTAGATTCTATATCTCCAAAGCATAAAAAGTTTAGACTTGCTAGCAAGTCAGCCCCCATAGTAAACACATCTCTCATAATACCCCCAACTCCAGTAGCAGCCCCTGCGTGAGGCTCTATAAAGCTTGGGTGGTTGTGAGATTCCATCTTAAAGACTGCACAGAGATTATCTCCTAGGTCAATTATCCCGGCATTTTCTCCGGGACCTTGCACCACCTGAGTTGCCTCCACAAAAAGCCCCTTTAGATACTTCCTACTTGACTTATAGCTACAGTGCTCACTCCACATCGCAGAAAAGATTCCAAGCTCTAAGAAGTTTGGAATCCGCCCCAAGATAGCCTTTATCTCTTTGTAGTCTTGCTCGCTAAGTTTATGCTGCTTTAAGACTTTTGGGAGTTTGCTATCATCTATAAAATGGTTGCTTTTTGAAGGATGTTGTGACATGTAGAAGTCCTATAGGCTAAGGTGTTTTATAAGCCTTGATTCTAGCAAAAAAGCTAGGCTTTTAAAACTTATAGCCATACCTAAAGCTAAAAGCAGTAGCGATAAGGGCTTCTTTAAAAGTGCCAAGATAGCTAAGTGATATATTATTACTAGAATTTATATCATACTTTATGCTTGCATTTACGTTGCCTCCAAGAGGTGTATTAGCAAGGCTTACTACATTAAAGCTTATCTCTTCATCTAAAAAAGAGACATTATTAGCTACAGACTTTGAAAGAAGGTCATAAAATATAAAAGCACCCGCACTAAGTTTAAGGTTATCAAGCACACTATAGCTATAGCTTATACCAAGGCTAGGAAGCAAGGCTTGCTGAAACTTAGAATCTACCTTTAACCCAAAGTCTCCACTTTCTTCATATGGTCTTTGTGCAAGGCTTATATAAGTTGCTTTAAAAGCTGGTAGTAAAGAGTGCTTATTTATATTAAACCTATAGCCTAGAAGTAAAGAGGAGTTAAACTCATTAGCAAAGTAGCTAGCATTTGCCTTAGCATTAAGACTGGCTTGATTCCTAGTGCTACTTATAGCATGCAGGCTATAGCCTAGACTTGCTTGATAGGTAAAGCCACTATCAAGTGAATAGATATACACTCTTGAGTTTAGAGTATTAAAGTTAGAATTAAAGCTAGTGCGTGAGGTAGCATAGCCCACGTTATAGCCTATAATAAAGTTAAGCACTCTTTGATTAAACCCAGCTAAAAAAGCAAAAGTATTAGAGTTATAGCCTTTTACATCTTCTCTGGCTCTTTGAGTTATGTTTTGATAGAGTACTTGGGCGTAGACTTCGTTAGTCTTGTCTTTGAGGTAAGGAAGAACTAAGGGTGCATTACTTGCAAATCTTAGTTTTTTTAGCTTTTTTAAGTCTATACCTTTTAAGGAGTTAGCAAGCATAGAGTTAGCCACTATGGAATCTAGTGCTTGAGATATCGCACTTTCAGATTCTAAGGCGTAGTTTTGAAGAGAGTTATCTATATCATTAGGTAAAAGATCATGTAACATGCTTCTTGCAGCATCCCTTTGTTCTTGTTTGCTACCTTCTAAAAAAGCAAGCTTAGTATAAACCCTGCCGCTAGGCGATGTAAAATCTACATCCCTTCCATCACCAAAAGAACCTATCCTTAAAGCTAGCTTTTTGATATTATCTTCTATCTTATGACTTTGAAGGATAGCATCCAAACCAGCCTTTGATAGGGGTTTATCATTTGGATTTGGATTATCTTCCTTAGGTGCTTCTACTGGGTTTTTTGGATCTTCTGGCTTGGCTGGGGCTTCTGGGGCTTCTTTATCTTCTTTGTCATTTGGTGCTGGGCTTGGTTGGTTAGCTGGCTCTTCTAGTGCGGGCTTAGGGCTTTCTATAAGATTATAAAGGCCTTGAGAGTTATACTTAGCTAGTAAATCTAAAACGTTATTACTTCCACCAGTTTCTTTTTTGCCTAGATGAAAGTCTACAAAAGTAAAGTTAGATGCAAGTTTTTGACTTCCTAGCTTATAAGTGCCCTTATCAGTCCCGCTTATATCTTTTACATTATGAAGTGTTTCTCCAAAATAGCTATCAGCTATCTTAGTTCCAGCTATAGTGATGCCAGTAGCTGAGCTAAGAAAGCTTGACTTTAATAAAAGTGCTTTATTTACTTCATCACCTTTGTTTACTATACCAGCTTTATCTTTTAAGAAGTTTGTAAAGTGGGTTTTGGAATCTGTAGATGAAATGGAATCTATTTGTATCTTTTGTAGTTTGATCTCAGCTTTTGTAGAAGTAATAGTTGCTATATTAAAAGTATCATTGGTTGTGCTGAAATAAAAGGTGCCATTATTGGCATCAGCATTAATAAAATTGCCCTGAGTATTTATAGTAGTAAAAGGACTTAGATCAAAACCAAAAAAGCTAGTATCTACAAGATTATCTGTATCGTTATTATTAATATCTTCTATAGTTAGTTTGTTTGTATTAGCACTACTTCCACCAACTGTAACTAACTTATTAGCACCGGTTATAGAGTGAGCAGTTACGCTAGAGCCATTTTTAAGAGTTAGATAGACTTGCCCACCCTCATTTGCCTCTATCTTTCCATCAACACTAATAGATGAGTTATCTAAAGTAGCTTTTTCTATAGTCAATATTGGAGAGTTTTTAAAAGCATCAACCGCAGTAGAACTTGAAGCTGGTAAATCTCTTGATTTCAAATCCATACTAGCTGTACTACTTAAAGATATTGATTTATCACTAGTAAAACTATCAGTTGTTATTTTGCCACCACTCATAGTTAGCTCAGATATAGTAACACTGTTTTCTCTTCTATTGTTAGCTTGAGGTGGGGTTATAGAAGCATTTGTTAGATTAGCTTTTGTGGCAGTTAGTTTATATGCTTGTATGTTTCCAGTAAATGTTAAAAGGCTATCCACATTGATGGAATCTGCAGCTAAAACATTTTGATTACTATTCCCAGTTATACCGTATGTATATATTGTTCCATTAAGACCACTTAAGGTAGTTGAAGCAGAGTGCTTAAACTCTATACCTTTTATCTTTTTATCTTCTGTGCCTATATTGCTAAAACTAATGTTTGAAGTTTGAAGCAAAAGCGTGCCTGTATTATCAGTATCAGTTGTAACTTTTCCAAGTGAAGAAGTAGTAACTGGAAAGTTTGACTCTCCTGGCTTAAACTCATGGTCTGCTAGCAAAAAGCTAGGTAGTAGCAGGCTTGCTAAAGCAAACTGTCTTTTAGACATTTAGATTCCTTAATATATTGTATTTTTAAGCTTAGCTTAAGTAAGTTTTACTTTAAAAGCTACCTTTTTTAGTGGAATCAATTCTACTTTTTGCTAGAACCAAAGTCAATGTAAAATGTCAATTTTTCTACATATTTAATAAAGCTAGCTGTTTAGTAAGCTAGCTTTTAATGCAATAAGTTTATATATAAGTTTTAATAAAACTTTATTTACCCAAAGCTTTTAAGGCATACTTTTCACCTATCTCATAGGCTTTTTTGTTAACATCTGCTACTTTTGCAGGGACTTTGCTAAGCATAGTTTCTATAACCACGTCTTTTTTAACGCAGTTTGTCATAGTGACGGTGATAGCCAAGGCTACAACTGACTGAGTTACAACATTCCCTACTTCTTCTTTAGCTATAGTGATTATTGGTATCTCATAGATCTTAAACTTCTTTCTATCTTCTTCAGTTGGAGTTATAAGGTTAGGCTCTATGATGATGATACCTTTTTCCATAACGCCACCTTTAAAAATGTCATAGCTCATCTGTGCAACTGAAAGCATAAACTCTATCTCACCATCAATCGCGTAAGGATAAAGTATCTCTTCATTATCTAAAAGTATGTCAACCTTAGTAGGCCCACCTCTAACTTGACTAGTATAAGTTGAAGCCTTAAGCCCATAGCCACCATCTCTAATCTTAGCTTCAGCTAGAATCTCACCTGCTAAAAGTACCCCTTGTCCACCAACACCTGTAAATCTTAACTGATCCATATTAGTGACCTCCTTTAGCCATAACTTTTTGTCTCACACCTTCATAAGCTGTGCAGTACTCTTCAAGACTATCATCATGTTTTAAGATACCAGTTGGGAACTTACCAACTTTTTCTTCATCGCTTAGTGCTTCAAACTTGCTTTTTGGCACTAGTCTAGAATCTATCCACTTAAGCATGTCTGTAGCTTCTACCATCTTGTTTTTTCTACCGAGGTTTACATGGCAGTTTGAGTTAACATCAAAGAAGCTAAAGCCTTTATGTTGGAATCCTTCTATGAAGATCTTTTCTAGTTTTTTAGGGTCTAGTACACTTTCTCTAGCTACAAAAGTAGCTCCTGCAGCCTCTGCAAGCTTGCAAGGATCAAAGTCATTATCTATATTGCCAGTTTGTGCTGTAACTGTCCAAAAACCTTTTGGAGTTGTAGGAGAAGTTTGAGAGTTAGTAAGTCCATAGATGAAGTTGTTAACTAAAACATGGTTTAAGTCTATGTTTCTTCTGCAAGCGTGTATTGTGTGATTCCCACCTATAGCTAAAGTATCGCCATCCCCCCCTACTACTATTACATGTTTTTCTGGATGGGCAAGTTTGATACCAGTTGCATAAGCAAGGGCACGACCATGAGTGGTGTGAACTGTATTACAGTTAACATAAGAACTCATCCTCCCACTACAGCCTATACCACTAACCACACATACATCTTTCATATCCCAGCCGACTGCATCAATCGCCCGAATAATTGACTTTAATATAACTCCATCACCACAACCCCAACACCACAAAGTTGGTAACTTTTCTGTTCTTAAATATTTATCATAATTAAATGCCATAGAATCTTCCTTTACATAGACTTTAATTTTTCTATTATTTCTAAAGGCGATATAGTTCTACCATTAGCACGCCCCATAAACTCAACTTTTCTCTCTAAAATGCGCTCTACTTCTTCAAGGTACTGACCTTTATTAAGCTCTATCATTAATACTTTTTTGAAGTTCTTGCCAAGCTTAGCTAGTTCTTTTTCAGGACTTGGCCAAAGAGTGATAGGTCTAAAAAGTCCTACTTTTTTACCTATGCCACCATTTTTTTCCATCTCTTTAAAAGCTTCTTTTACAGAAAGACTTGCAGACCCATAAGCAATTATTGCTATATCTGCACCTTCTAAGTTAAGCTCTTCATTCTTAGTTACTTCATCCATATGTGCTTCTATTTTATTAAAAAGCCTATCTATTAAAAACTGTCCTTCTTTGGCATCTTCAGTTGGGAAACCTATAGGTCCGTGGTGAAGCCCAGTTATATGGTTTTTATAACCAGTAAAGAAAGGGTTTAGTACTGCTGGCTCATCTATCTTTACTCCATAAGGTTTATAGTCTTTTGGGTCGCCTTCAAAGCGTTTTCTAGTGATTATAGTTTTTTGTATATCTTTTAAATCCGGCACTACAGCCTTCCCATACATATGCCCTATAGTTTCATCCATAAGTAAAAATACTGGCTGCATAAAACGCTCAGCTAAGTTAAAAGCTCTAACTGTTTCTGTATAAGTTTCTTCTAAAGTACCAGGTGCTACAGCTATGGACTTATAATCACCATGGGTTGGATGCTTAGCAAAGCTTACATCGCTTTGCCCTACCCTAGTAGGCATACCAGTTGAAGGCCCTAGACGCATAACGTTTGCTATAACCAAAGGAATCTCTGCCATATAACCTAAACCAACTTGCTCAGCCTTAAGTGAGATACCAGGCCCTGAGCTTCCAGTCATAGCTTTAACTCCACTCATAGATGCACCTAAAGAAGCAGAGATCCCACTTATCTCATCTTCCATCTGTATAAAAGTACCACCACGTCCTGGTAGCATCACACTCATCTCATGCATGATATCTGAAGATGGTGTTATGGGATAGCCCCCATAAAACATACAACCTGCATCAATTGCACCCATAGCTACTAGCTCATTTCCACCTGAAATTATTTCTCGCATTAGTCTTCCTCTAATTATTCTATTG
The DNA here is from genome assembly GCF_002272875.1 of Helicobacter sp. 11S02629-2. GTDB lineage: Bacteria > Campylobacterota > Campylobacteria > Campylobacterales > Helicobacteraceae > Helicobacter_I. Next base: position 109,998 of record NZ_MLAN01000001.1, on the reverse strand, counting down.
TCATAAAGTGATTTGCTTTAATTCGCTCTGCTCTTTCTTGAGCTTCCTTGCTAGTTTTGGCGAACTTAAACTGCTTTCTATCTGCTACTGATATAGCAAAGTCAGGGCAGTGCAACTCGCACTCCATGCATCCTATACAGCTTTCAGGGTGTAATACTTTTACTATCTTATCTAATACTTTATGTGGATCTAGCACCATGGCAAGCACACCCGCTGGGCACCTTGATACGCATATATCGCAAGCTTTGCATCTTGCTTCATTAACCCATACGGGCGTGTTTTCTGGAATCGCTGCAGACATTGTCTATCCTTTAATTTTTGGGTTTTTGGGTTACTTTAAAATCTCTAACATCTTAGTGCCAATCTCTGCAGGACTTTCTGCGACATGCACTCCTGCACTTCTTAGTGCTTCTATCTTTTCTTTAGCTGTTCCTTTACCACCACTAACTATAGCTCCAGCGTGCCCCATCCTTTTTCCTTTAGGTGCTGTGGCTCCAGCTATAAAGGCAACTACTGGCTTTTTAATATTAGCTTTTATAAACTCAGCTGCTTCTATCTCTAGGCTTCCACCTATCTCACCTATCATAACCATAGCTTTTGTATCTGGATCTTGTTCAAAAAGTGGTAGTAGTTGCTTATAACTTAGACCTATTATTGGATCTCCACCTATACCTACAGCAGTAGATATACCTAGTCCATTAGTCACTAGTTGGTTAGCACTTTCATAAGTTAAAGTCCCAGACTTTGATATAAGACCTATATTTTTAGGACCTTTTTTGAAAATAAAGCCCGGCATAATCCCTATCTTGCACTCTTCACTAGTAATGATACCTGGGCAGTTTGGCCCAAGCATATCCATGCCTTGCTTTTTAGCATACATCTTAGCAAACATGATATCTCTAACTGGTGCACCTTCAGTTATAACAACTGCTAGCTTAATCCCGCCATTTGCCGCTTCCATAATGGCATCCGCCACAAAAGCTGGTGGGACAAATATCATACTTACTGTAGCTCCAGTCTTACTAACTGCTTCTTTTACTGTGTTGAAAACTGGCTTATCTAAGTGAGTAGTGCCACCTTTGTTTGGAGTAACACCACCTACTATATTACTTCCATAGGCAATGCACTGCTCACTATGGAAACTTCCTTCTTTACCTGTAAAGCCCTGTACTATAATTTTTGTATTTTTATTTACTAATATGCTCATCAATCGCCTTTTGAAGATTTTATTTTATTGCGTTTATTGCTTTTTTAGCGCCATCTCTTAAGTCACTAGCCACGATTAGATTTTTTATATTAGCCTTAGCTAATATCGTAGCGGCCTCTTTAGCATTAGTCCCATCAAGTCTTACAACGATAGGAACTTCAACTTTTGTAAGCTTAGTGGCTTCTAAGATTCCATTTGCAACTCTGTCGCATCTTACTATCCCGCCAAATATATTTACAAATATAGCCTTAACGTTTTTATCTTCCAAGATTATCTCAAAGCCTTTTGCAACTGTCTCAGGACTAGCGCCACCACCCACGTCTAAGAAGTTAGCAGGCTGACCGCCTTCATACTTAATAATATCCATAGTAGCCATAGCAAGACCAGCGCCATTAACCATGCAGCCTACATTTCCATCAAGTTTTACATAACTTAAGCCATACTTTCCAGCTTCAACTTCACTTGGTTCTTCCTCGCTTAAGTCTCTCATTTCTAAAATATCTCTATGTCTATAAAGTGCATTATTATCAAAGCCTAGTTTTGCATCTAGTGCTACAAATCTATGATCATCTGTAAAAACCATAGGGTTTATCTCTACTTGCTCTGCGTCTTCACCTATAAATACGTTATATAGTCCTCTGGCAAATTCTGCAAAGTGACCTTGGTGCTCTTTTGCTATCTTTAAGCCTAAAGCAAGCTCTAAGGCGTGAAAGTTTCTAAAACCTATAGTTGGATCTACAGGTACTTTTATTATCTTTTCTGGATTTTTTTCTGCAACCTCTTCTATCTCCATACCGCCTTCAGTACTAGCTATAAAGATAGGCATCTCTAAAGTTCTATCTAACACTATAGCTATATAAAACTCTTTTGCATTTTGCATAGGCAAGCCTTCTTCTATATAGACTTTGCCTATCTTTTTGCCTTCTGGACCAGTTTGATGAGTAACTAAAACCTTACCTAGCATCTCATGTGCTAAACTGCCAACATCATCAACTGACTTAGCTATCTTTACACCACCAGCCTTACCTCTTCCACCAGCATGGATTTGAGCTTTTACAACCCATAAATCCCCACCAAGTCTTCTAGCTGCTTCTTTAGCTTCTTCTACATTAAAAGCAACTTCTCCTCTTGGAACTTCTACGCCATATTTTTTTAATATTGTTTTACCTTGGTACTCGTGTATATTCATTAAGTCTCCTAGTCTATGTGAGAGATGCAAAGCTTACGCTTAAAATTATAGGTCTAAATATACACGCTTAAAGTTGCGAAAATAGTAACAAAACCTACACTCTTAAATTTTTCACTCCGCTGTGGTCATTTTGTTACAAAGTAACTTAATACTTCTTTAAAAACTACACATTTACAATATATAACAGTGACAGTCATATTTTTAGATGTAGATAAAAGTAAAAAAGGGTACATGAGGCCTAATAAAATATATCCATTTGCTATACTTCCTTATTATCTAGAATATTTCAGCCTAAAGGAGACACAGTGAAAAACGATACAAAAAGTTTACTGGTAAAAGAATTTTTTGAATTTTGTAAGGAAAACGAAGTTGAGTTTGTAGATTTCCGTTTTACAGATATTAAAGGCACTTGGCATCATGTAAGCTTTTCTATGAGTGCGATTGATGAAGCTAGCTTTAATGGTCTTCCATTTGATGCTTCAAGTCTTCCAGCTTGGCAACCTATCAATAAATCTGACATGATACTTATCCCTGATCCAGTAAGATACTTTATGGATCCTTTTACTGCAGATTCTACAGTAGTGGTATTTTGTGACATATGGGATATATATAAAAATCAGCCTTATGAAAAGTGCCCTAGAAGTATGGCTAAAAAAGCTATGGAGCATCTAAGTAAAGCTGGCGTTGGTGATGTTGCCTACTTTGGTGCGGAAAATGAGTTCTTTGTCTTTGATGATATAAAGATTAGAGATTCTATAAACTGCCAGTACTATGAGATAGATACAGAAGAAGGCGAGTGGAATAGAGATAAAAGTATAAATGGCTCTCAAAACATAGGTCATAGACCAGGTACTAAAGGCGGTTACTTCCCAGTAGCGCCAACTGATTCCATGGTTGATATAAGAGCTGAGATGGTAAAAGTGCTTAATCAAGTAGGACTAGATACTTTTATAAACCACCACGAAGTAGGTCAAGCACAGTGTGAGATAGGTGTGAAGTTTGGCGACTTACTAGAAGCTGCTGATAACGTTCAAAAACTAAAATACGTTATAAAGATGGTAGCACACTTAAATGGTAAAACTGCAACCTTCATGCCTAAGCCACTTTATGGAGATAATGGAAGTGGTATGCACGTACATGCAAGTATTTGGAAAGATGGAAAAAATCTCTTTGCTGGTGATAAGTACCAAGGGCTAAGTGATACTGCCTTATACTTCTTAGGTGGAGTTTTAAAACACGCTAGAAGTTTGGCGGCTTTTACTAATGCTTCTACTAACTCTTATAAGCGTCTAATACCGGGCTTTGAAGCACCAAGCATACTTACTTACTCAGCACAAAACAGAAGTGCAAGCGTAAGGATCCCTTATAATCAAGGCGAGAAAGCTAAACGCATGGAGTTTAGATTCCCAGATAGTTCAAGCAACCCTTATCTTACCTTTGCTAGCTTGCTTATGGCAGGACTTGATGGTATAGCTAATAAAGTCGACCCGGGCAAACCTATGGATATAAACCTTTTTGAACTAAGTCTTGATGAGATAAGAGAAAAAGGCATAAAGCAACTCCCTCACACTCTAAGAAGTGCTATGGAAGAGATGCTTGCTGATAGAGCCTTTTTAAAAGTAGGAGAAGTTTTTACTGAAGAGTTTATACAAAGCTATAAAGACTATAAGTTTGAATCTGAGATCTGGCCTTGGGAAGCTAGGCCTCATCCTTTTGAGTTCATAAGCACTTATAGCTGCTAGTTTAAGCACTTTTAGATTCTATAGTTTTGTAGAATCTAAAAGCAACCCCCTTCTTCTTTGCCTTTTTTGACTATCCAGTCTATAATTTTGCTTCTTTGTTTTCTTCACTATTAAAGGTAAATAATGTCTAATGAATATGATGTAATAGTAGTTGGCGGTGGTCACGCCGGTGTTGAAGCTAGCTTTATGAGTGCTAAACTTGGTGCTAAAACACTTTTAATAACCCAGCTAATAGATAATATAGCCCTAGCTAGCTGTAACCCGGCAATTGGAGGGCTTGGTAAAGGCCATCTTGTAAAAGAAGTAGATGCTTTAGGTGGACTAATGGGCATCATAACTGATATAAGTGGCTTGCAATATAGAATCTTAAATGCAAGCAAGGGGCCAGCTGTGCGTGGCACAAGGGCACAAATCGATATGGATATATATAAAGCTACCGCAAGAGATATACTTTGTAAAACTCCTAATCTTTTTATAACCCAAGGTGAAGTCATAGAAGTCTTAGAAAAAGATGGCACTGCTTATGGAGTAAAAACAGCCTTGCAAAAGAGCTACCTTGCACAAAAAGTTATCATAACTTCAGGGACTTTTTTAAAAGGATTAATCCATATAGGAGAGAATAAATCAAGTAATGGTAGGGCTGGAGAAGGTGCAAGTAACGCCCTAAGTGATAGCCTTAAAAAGCTAGGCATCCCCCTATCTCGCCTTAAAACTGGCACTTGCCCTAGAATCTTAGGCAGCAGTATAGATAAATCTGGCTTAGAACAACACCACGGTGATGAAGTCACGCCATTTTTTAGCTTGCGTCTAGGAGCCCTGCTTGAAGGTATTAAGCTAGATGGTAATAGTGATAGTTTAAATGCTTTTATAGATAGCCTACTTAAAAAACGTATAGTAGATTCTAAATTTTCTCCAATCTCACTTCCTTGTTATGTAACTTATACTAATGAGACAACCCACAAGCTTATAGAATCAAACTTCCATCGTGCCCCACTTTTTACCGGTCAGATAGAAGGAGTAGGCCCAAGATACTGCCCAAGCATAGAAGATAAGATAAACCGCTTTAGGGAAAAAGAGCGTCATCAGCTTTTTATAGAGCCTCAGACTATCAATGCAAGTGAGTACTATATAAACGGTCTTAGCACTAGCTTGCCTTATGATGTCCAAGAAGAGATAATCGCCTCTTTGCCCGGTCTTAAAAACGCCCACATCACTCGCTTTGGCTACGCTATAGAGTATGACTTCTCACAGCCTTTAAACTTAAAGCACACTTTAGAATCTAAGATAGTAAAAAACCTCTATCTTGCCGGTCAGATAAATGGCACAACAGGCTATGAAGAAGCAGCAGCCCAGGGTCTTATGGCTGGACTTAATGCAAGCTTATCCTTGCAGACAAAAAGCTTTCCTCTTAAAGAGGTCATCTTTACGCGAAGTGAGGGCTACATAGGAGTTATGATAGATGACCTTGTGACTAAAGGGACTAATGAGCCTTACCGTGTTTTTACTTCAAGGGCTGAGCATAGACTGCTTTTAAGAGAAGATAACGCTTGCTTTAGGATGAAAGAAGTAGCCTTTAAGCTTAAGCTTTTAGATGAAAAGATACTAGATAGACTTAAGCAAGATGAGAGTGACTATGAGGCTAACGTCTATCTTGTAAATGAGACCATAACTCCTAGCAAAGAGACTTTGCAGTTTTTAGATTCTATAGGCGAAGAACCAATAGCCAATAAGACTATACTAGGTCAAGTTATGAAGCGAGATTCTATGAGTTTAGAAAAACTAAAACTGCTTAACCCCGCCTTTAAACAGCTTAGTAATCGCACTTTAGAACAACTTCAGATTTTTGCAAAGTATGATAGCTATATACAAAAACAAGTCGCCCTTATCGCAAGGAGTGAAAAGACTTTAAAGCTTAAGATTCCAAGCGACTTTAGGTTTGAAGGGATATCATCTTTAGGGCTTGAAGCAAGGCAAAAGCTAAGTGAAGCTAGACCTACTACCCTAAAAGAAGCAAGCCTTATAAGCGGTATAACCCCAGCTGATATAGAAGTGCTAGAGCTTTATATAACTATAAAGCATAAAAGTGCTAACTAAGACTTAAGTGATGGAATCTTAGATTCCACAAAGCTCTTGAAACTCGCAGTAATCACACGATTTTAAGCCCTTATCATCATTAGTTATAACATCTTTTGGTGCTTTTCCTTTTGCTGCATAAGCTAGTTTTAGTCTAAGTGCCTTATTGCTTTCCCAACTTTTTTCATCTTCAAATATAGGGATATTTTTAGTGCCTAACTCTTTGATGCACGTAACTATCATCTCTTTGTAGGCTTCTATAACATAAGCTGGCACTTCTTGATAGGTCGTCTTACTATCTAAAAGTATGTAGTAGTAAAACTCTAAGTTATAGTTTTTATACTCTTTTAAACACTCCAAATGCTCTATACAAAGACTATAAAAAGCAAGTTGAAAAGGGTCTTGCTTAGTGTTCTTGCTTAGCTTGTAATCTATGATACGTAAAGTATCGCCAAGTCTATCTATCCTATCTATCTTGCCACTAACTTCCTTATCTAGCAAGCTACCGCAAAACTCCTTTTCTAGTGCTAAGATCTCTATACCTTCTTGAAATCTCTTTGCTTCCAATGTAAAAAAGTTTTGCATAAAAAAAAGATACTTTTTAGTTTCAAACTCATCTATAGATTCCAAATGGCCTATATCAAGCTTGCTTTCTAGGGTCTCTTTTATCTTTTTAGCATCTATGTTATCTTTAGTCTTTAAGTCTAAGAAACACTCTTCAAGTGCAGCGTGGATATTTATACCAGCCTTTAGACTTTCACCTGCTTCTTGCCTTAAATCTTCAATATATCTATAGTAAAACTTCCTTGTGCAGTCTTTATAAGTCTTTAGGCTACTAGCACTTATATGTGTGTACTTATAGGCCTTAAACTCATCTTTTATATAAGTAAGACTATCTTTACTATTAAGATCTAATACGTTTAAGTAGCTAAGGTCTTTTGCTTCTTTAGTCTCTAGTCCAAGCTCTTCTAGCATAAGGCTGCCCATGCTTTCATCGTTTTGCAAGAATGAGACTTTAAGGTCTTTTGCATTATGAAAGATTCCAAGATAGTGGTGTTTTTGTAGGTTTTGCTTATCTTCTATAGTTGGAATCTTATTAAGTGCTCTCAAGCGGGAGTTTAAAAATAGATCTTGGGAGTTTACATTTGGAACGAAGTTAGTGCTAAAGTCAACAAGCAAGGCTTTTTTGAGTTTGATATTTCTAGTTTCTAATACACCTATAACTTTTATAGGCCCACCGTTTACATCACTTAGTCTAAGTGTTAAAAGCTTATCTATAAATCTTTTTAAGAGTAGATTAAAGTTTGTATTTTTTAGAATCTTAAAAAGTGCGTTTAGCTCACTTAAGACATCTATAGCTTGTTTTAAAATCTCACCTTCAAAAAGATTCTGTAATAAAACTTCTAAAGACTTAATGTTAAAGTCAAAGATAGAATCTTTTACTTCCTTATCGTAAAACTTATGCTTAAAAAGCCCATCTTCTTTTTCTAAGCTTAAAAAGTCAGCACAAAGCTCTTCAAAGTACAAAAAAGCTTTAGTGCTAGTTAGCTCCCTCCCCCTAGCAAAGTTAAAAATCCTCTCATCATCATAGACTTCTAAGTGCCTTGTGAAGTCTTCATTACAAAGGATTATCGCATAGTCGTTTTCACTAGTACCCTCTTCTTTTATCTCTTTTAACCAGCTATAAGCCTCTTCAAGGCAAAACGCTACTTGATGAACTTCACTACTTGCACTAAAAAGACTTACGTTTTTAAAACTAGTATCTAAAGTGCTTTTTTTAGAATCTAGCTTAGTAGTTCTAAGATTATAAGCGTATTTATAATTGACTTCTAGTTTGTGGGGTATAAACTTAAAGTGATTTATGTTAAATCTATCAGTTTCAAAGTATAAAAATACATTTTTTTTGCTAGCTATCTTTTGTAAGATTTCAAGCTCTAGGGGGGTTATAAAGCCTTCTAGCTCTATATGAAAGTTTTCAAAACTATCTATATAGCTTGTAAGAAGTGTGTAGCCTTCATAGATTCCATCACTTAGGCTTAGCCTTGTTAATGCCTCTTGATAGTTTTTATAAACCTCTTCTACTATCTCAAGATGTAAAGTATAGTCTCCATAAACATCACTTAAGGCTATATTTTTTAGATCTTTTAGGCTTAGCTTATGACTTCTTATCTCATCTAAAAAGTTTAGTAAAACATCGGAGTTTTCAAGATAGGAGATAAAGCTATATTCAAAACCACATAGCTTAGAACTTTTTGACTTCCCAAGCTTATATAAGGCATCTGCTAGCAAAAAGTTTCTTAAAGATTTTGGTATCTCTGGAAGGGGTGCATAGGCTACTTTTTTGAAAAACTCACCTAAAAGCACGGTTTGAGGAAGGAAGGAGTTAAGATTTGTCGTCTCTAGGTTTTCATACTCAAAAAGCTTAAAGTTAGTAAGACTTAAGTCTTGCTTGTAAAGCTTGCTTTTTATAAAGTGCGTATAAAACGCACTCATAGAACGTCCACTTGAAAAAACAAAAAGAGTTTTTAAAGAATCTATATTAAACAATCTAGGCTATTTAGATTCTAACTCTACTGGATTTAGCTCTTCTAAGAATCTAACCTTATCAAACTTCTTATTTAGATAGCTAGTTATCTCTTGACTGTCTATAAAGGCATTTTGCAGGCAAGATGTAGCACCCGGACTTGGGGTCATGTTAAAAGTTACACCTTTGCCACTTTTTATCTTCTTCTCACCAAGTTCAAGCTTCATATTTTTTCTATCAAGCACTTGAGGTCTAACCTCACCAAAACCTTTAGCGTAGGTTAGGTCTTTTAGTCTTAAAGTCGGGATTATCTTTTGGGCATCTTTTAAAAACATCCTTATGCCAGAAAAAGGTAGCTCAAAGGCCATATTTCTAAATACATAATCCCTTATCTCTTTATCTTTTAATAAATCAAACATAATGCTTATAGCTTCTTTATTTAAGTCTAAGTCTACAAGCTCCCAGCCTATCTTTCCAAAAAGATGCTTACTTCTTTCAAGTTTTGGCATGGCAAGTGCTGTTGGCCCTATCCTAGTTTTACCATGTATTGCAACATCTGGGTCGCCATGCAAGGCAGCAAAAGGAAGTTTTGGGTTTTGCACACCATAAACTTTACCTTTTAGTAAGTCTGGTACAAAGTAAAAGCTACCAGCAACTGGCAAGCAGCCCAAATCCATGCCATAACCCATACTTTGTGCTATAGGTAAAGAGTAGCTTCCAGCATTAACCAAAACAAACTTTGCGTGCAAGCACTCGCCATTAGCAGCGATTATCTGAAAACCGTCTGTAACTTCTTTTATCTGCTTTACTTTGAAGTTTAAAAATATCTCATTTTTTGGATTTTTAAGCTTGCCTTTTTGTGCGAAGTGCTCAGTTAAAAGCTCATAATTCATAGCACACCAAGCTTCTTCATATCCACTAGCCATAACGTTTTCTGGTCTATCTTTGCCATCTTTGCCTTCAATTACCTTAGGCTCTAGCTTTTTTATATCTTCTTTAGTAAAAAGCTTAAGTCCCGGGAAAACTTCTTCAAAAGGAAAGTGCCTATCTTGTATAAACTGACACTCATGATCGCCTACGCCTATAGCCATTTTTTGGTTTTTAAATATGACTTTATTTTGCAAGTTCTCTCTTAAGGCAAAGTTTTTTACCTTATCAGCTGCTAACTTCACCACCCTAGCTTTTTCTACTTTATAGTTTGTTTCTATGGATCCATCATGTATGGTTTGGGAGTTTGCTTTAGAGCTAGAACTGATACTAGCAAGTTTTGCTTCTTTTTCTACTATAGCTATGCTATCTAAGTCTGAATACTCGCTTAACGTGTAAAAAGTGCTAGCCCCACTAACACCGCCGCCTATAATGACTACATCAAAACTGTTCATAATCCATCCTTAATTCATCCTTAGATTTTTTTCAAACATATCAACTTCACATATAGCTTGACCATGTTTTAAAATGTCTCGTGAAACTTCATGACTAAGCACTGCTCTATTAACATGTAATATCCTAGTAGCATACTCAAGGGTTATAGAAATGTCATGACTGATAACTATTATAGTATGTGTATTATTAATTTCTTTTAACAATCTATAAATTTCAACCTGCGATTTAGCGTCTATATTAGAGGTTGGTTCGTCCAAGATTAGCACTTTTGGCTTTGATACTAAGGCTCTTGCTATAAAAACTTTTTGCCTTTGCCCACCGCTTAAAAAGCCTATCTTTTCATTTCGTAAATCATAAAGTTTTAAATCTTTAAGTATCTTTTCTACACACTCTTTTTGTATTTTAGTAAGCCTTACTCCAAAAAAGGTACTTCTCAAAAAACCCATCTCAACTACTTTGCTAACTGATATGGGAAAATCTAGATTTATATTAGTATTTTGTGCAACATAGCCAATCTTACCTTCCATATTCCACTTAAGACTACCAGAATCTGGCTTTAAAAGCCCAAGCATAAGTTTAGCTAGAGTGCTTTTACCCCCACCATTAGGCCCTATCACTCCTAAAAACTCTTTATCTTCCACATCAAAAGATACATCTTTAAAGATGTACTCACTACCATACTTAAAGCTTAGGTCTTTAACTTCTAGAATCTTATGCACAAGTTAGCCTATAAGGACTTTGCTATACCACTTAAAAGCGGCACAAACTCACAAGTTTCTAACTCCTCTTCTTTAATCCCAAAGTCTTTTTTTACAAATCTTGATATAACTTGCTTCTTACCTTTTTGCAAAGGCGCTACTAATATACCGCCAACTGCTAGCTGAGAAAATAGGGTCTGAGGCACGCTACTAGCACAGGCTGAAAGCAAGATTCTATCAAAGGGCGCAAAGCTAGCCCACCCTAGGCTTCCATCATCTAGCTTAATGTTTACATTCATAATATTAAGCTTAGCTATTCTAGCTCGCGCTTCATTGTATAAAGATTCTATCCTCTCTATACTAAAAACACGTCTTATAAGCTTGCTTAAAACACAGGCTTGATAGCCACTTCCAAGCCCTATTTCTAATACATTATCAGGTTTTTGCAAAGCTTCTTTTACATCATAGCCCATTAAATAATTACTCATCTTAGCCACAGTTAAAGGAGAGCTTATCCACTGTTCACTCCCTAAAGGCAAAGCATCCACACTAAAGGCTTTATGTCTTAAAGCGTCTGGTATAAAAACTTCTCTGTTTACATTTTTTATAGCACTTAAGACTTCAGGGCTAAACCCTTCGCCTTTTCCGTTAAACTCTTTTAGCATTAGCTCATTTTGCAGTTTGTACATTTTTCTTATAAATCTTTTTTACTAACTTGGTTTAAGCCAACATCTATATAGCTTCTCATCTTTTGGCATTCATTTAAGTCTATAGTAGAAGTTACTATATCTTTCTCGTCATTTTTAAAAACTAAGCCAAAAGGACTTATTATTGAACTGCCTTGTGCTACGTCTTTATTACCACTAAGGCTAGAGACTACAAAGCATTGATTAGCAATTGCCAAGGCACGGCAAAGTGTTTCAAACTGCGTTTTCCTCTCCTTACCCCAAAGGGCTGGAACAAAGATGATATCAGCTCCTCTAAGCTTTTGCCAAAGGTCTATAAATCTAAGCTCAAAGCATATAAGACTTGCACAAGTGACCCCATCAATCTTAAAAAATCTTATATCTTCTACCTTCCCACTTTTAAAGTAAACATGCTCCTTGCCCAAGCAAAAAAGCTTAGCTTTTTTCTGTATATAGATGATGCTTCCTTCATGAAAAACATTTAAAACATTAAAGTACTCACCATCTATCTTTTCTATCATAGTGATAAGTAAGGTTTTAAACTTAGAAAGATCAAGTAAGGATTTTTTGGCTTCTATACTAAAGTTACTAGCTTCTTCCATGCGTTCATAGCTAAAGCCAGTTAAGTAGACTTCACTTACTAAGTTGATACTGCCTTCCTCACAAAGTGCTAGCTTATACTCTAAAAGCTCTAAGTTAGTCTTAAAGTCTCGCTTAGTTTCAAGTTGTAGGGAGTTTAGCGTCCTAAAAGTCGTCAAAGTTTATACTCCCTTTTGCATAGTTAGTAACTCTGGCTTCAAAAAAGTTACTTCGTTGGTCATTAAAACTAGAAAAGTCATCAACCCATTTTAGCGGGTTAGTGGTTCTATTATACATTTTTTTAAAGCCAACTGCAGCTAGTCTTTTATCGGCAAGATACTCAATATACTCTCTTATAAGCTCTGAAGTAAGTCCTAAAATCTGCCCTTGGGTTATGTACTCTCCCCACTCAGATTCTAAGTTTACTGCCTTTTCAAACATCTCATATACATCATCTTTTAGTGCAGTTGTAAAAAGATCTGGTCTTTCTTTTTTAAGACTGTTTATAAGGTTTTGGAAGATTAGAAGATGTGTTATCTCATCTCTTTGGATAAAGCGTATCATCTGGGCACTTCCTAGCATCTTTCCACTTCTTGCTAGTGTATAAAAGTAGCAAAAGCCACTATAAAAATAGATTCCTTCTAAGATCTGATTAGCAAACATAGCTTTTACTAGATTGGTCTCTGTAGGGTCGCTAGCTAGTTTCATATAGACTTCAGCTATGGCGTCATTTTTATGTTTTAACTCCATATCAGTTCGCCACATCTCATAGATCTCAGTTGTATTAGCCGAGATAGATTCTACCATTACAGCATAGCTTTGAGAGTGAAGGGCTTCTTCATAGGCTTGTCTAACTATGGCTAGGTTTATCTCTGGGCTAGTCATAAAGGGATTAATGTTATCTATTAGGTTATTAGTCTGTAAGGAATCCATAAATATAAGCTGGGCTAAGGCTCTATCATAGCCTAGCTTTTCTTGAGGAGTTAGTCCATCGTTGTAGTCTCTTTTATCAACGTTCATATTCACTTCTTCTGGAAACCAAGTATTAGCAAGCATTTTTTTCCACAAGTCATAAGCCCACTGATACTTAATCTGAGTTAACTCAAACATCGCTGTTGGATTCCCACCAAAGATTTTTCTGTCATTGACTGTTTCTTTGGAATCTGGATTGTAGATCTGTTTACGTTGTACTGTATTTGGCATATTCTTTCCTTAAAAGTAATTGCATATTAAAGCATTGATTATTTACTTGTAGCTTAGGGCACAAAGTCCCTAGTTGCTAGCTTTATTAAAAGCTAGCATGTAAGATTTTAGTAATAGCTTTTAGTTTGCAACAGGTGCTGCTACATTAACTGGAGCTTGAGAGTTAGTACTAGGGCTTTTTTTAGTGCCATCTATCATCTCATCTACTGCTTCAGATACTGCTTTTGCTGCTGTTATATCTATTAGCTTTGCTTGCTGTAAGTTTTTAGTTATAAGATCTGTATCTAGTTTTTGAACTTCTACTAAAACCCAAACTGTATTGGCATCTTTATCTACATAAAAGTTAGTTCTTTTAGCACCACCAAGGTCTTTAGAGACAGTTGTTCTTATAGCTGTTATAGTTTGTTCATCTGTATTACCTAGGCCATCTTGATTCCTTAAAAGCTTACTTGTTTGTTCTATCTTAGTGGCTATGCTTTGGGCTATTTGTACCCTTGCTTTCATAGTCGCTATATCCATAGCGGCTGAAAAGTTATTGCCAATAGGTGCGCTATCTACTGCTGCAAGTCCTGCTGGAGTTTGATTAACCCAAGAAGGAGCGTTTGTAGAAACTGGCATGTTATTAACCTTACTAGCACAACCTGCTAGTATAAATAAAGCACCAACTGTAGCAACTATAAAATAAGAAAATTTATTCTTCATGCCTTTATCCTTGTAACTTAGAAATTTTATGATCTAGTATATTAACCAAAGCTCTCATAAAAACAGCTTTAGTGCTAGTAATATCAAAGCTTAGTCATGTCCTAAAAGAGGAGGCAACAAGCATGACTATAAGCCTTATAGGATAAAGGTAAAGCTAAAGACTATTAAAGTTATAAACTTAGTTAGTGCTATCAGAAGTAGAAGAGTTAGTGTTTTCAGAATCTTTATTAAAGTCTTTATCAGACTTCACGGCTGGATTAGCAAGTATTGGATTAATGATAGTAACGGGGCTAGAAGCTGGACTTAAGACTAAAGACCCACTTCCTTTTGTGGCCCCTTGTGATGTTGATGGCATAGCTGGGTTATAAGTAGCTACTGGGTTGTAGTTAGAAGCTGGCTCTATACTTACTTGCTTGCTTATTTGCATATTTGCTTGTCTAATCTTTTGTTCGCTTAAAGCCTGTCTTTCTTTTTTAAGATTAGAGTAAAAAAGATCCCTATCAAAGTTTTTTAGTCTTACTAAAACCCAAACTATCTTATTAGCACTATCTATATAGTAGTTAGTTCTAACCGCATCTGGAAGACTAACTGAGACAGTATTTTCAAATCTATTATTAGCATTTTCTTCTACGTTACCACTTACATCTGCATCACTACTTACCTTAAAGGTACCTTTTATATTTGAGATAAGATTTTGTGCTATTTGGAATCTAGCTTTGTTTGTAGCTATGTTCATAGCATTAGACAAGGAGTTACCAATAGGAGCACTATCTACTGCTGAAAGACTATCTGGTATATCTTTGACCCATGAAGGGACGTTGTTTAAAAGTGTCGCTGCTGAAGGCGTTATATTATTAGCCTTAGTGGCACAACCTGCTAGTACTATGACCGCTCCAACTGAAACAAATAGAAAATATAGAAATTTACTTCTCATTTTTTAACCTTTAGTATTAAAATATATGTGAACTATGCTACCTGATAAAATTAGAGTTACTGGCGAGTTGTTTTTTTTTTTTTTATTAAAAAAGTAAATTTTTTTATTCATTTTTGATGTATAAGTAAAAAGTTTATTAACTTTTTTACTTTTAAAACTTTAATAAATCTTAACTTTTTAAATTCTTTGCATTATATAAATAGATATTGTAGATATAAGGTTAACTATGAGTGAAAGTTATCTAACTCTAGCAAGAGTAGCTTTTAATGAGAATAATTTCAAAGACTGCCTAAGCTACTGCTTAGAGATTCTAGCTAACGATAAAGATAGTATAGAGGCTTGGAGCTTGTGTGCTTTTTCTTGTGAGGAGCTAGGCCTTAGGGCTAAGGCTATAAGCTACTTAGAGCATGCTTTAAATATGTTAGATAAAAAAGATCCTAGATATCTAGCTTTTGGCATAAGCTTAGGAGAGCTTTATAGGAGGGACTTAGCTACTTTAAAAGCCCTAGCCTTGCTAAACTCCTTCCTGCCACTAGAAGATGCAAATCTTCACTTCAATATAGCAAAGTGCTATGCAGACTTACAAGACTATGAGCTTTCTATCAAGCACTATATAAAAGTTATAAAGCTTAATCCAAATGATGTAAGTGCACTTTTTAACCTAGCCAACAAGCAACAAAGCATAGGTTCAAAAGAAGCACTTTACTACTACAAGCTAGCCTATGAAAAAGGTCACATAAACTCTGGCATCAACCTTGCTTATATGTATGTAAGTCTTGATATGCTTGAAGATGCCAGTAAGCTATATGCTGAGTTAAAAGAGATAGCAAAAGATGACTTTAACTTCTGCTTTAACTATGCTAACTTTTTACGCTACACCTTAGACTTTGAAAAAGCACTTATCTGGTATCAAAAAGCTATCTTTTTAAATCCCAATCCAATCTATAAGATAAACCTCTCTTATCTCTTATTAAGTCTAAATCGCTTTAAAGAAGGTCTTTTACTCTATGAAGAAAGAGAGGCTTTTTTAAGCACTAATACCTCTTTAACTAATGGCAACTTTTATCAAAAGTTCTATAGGCATATCTTACCTTTAGCACTTATAGAATCTAGTGCTAGGCTAAAAGACTACCTAGCAGATAAAGATGTGCTTTTATATCACGAACAAGGTTTTGGTGATAGCATAATGTTTGCTAGATTTATAGAATCTTTTAAGTGTAAGAGTTTACAACTACTTGTAGCCTCTGAGTTAGTCTCTCTTTTTAAAAACCTAGCTAGCGTTGTTAGTAATGCTGAATCCAACTTAAAGCACTTTGATGTAAGCCTGCCTTTACCAAGCCTTGCTTTTTTGTGTGTAGAGGAAAAAAGTGATGTCTTAAAACCTCTAGATGCCTTTTCTTCAAAGCTTTTTAAAACTAGACCTGCTGGTTTAGATTCTAAGTCTAGTGAGGCAGAAGCTTTAAAAAAAGCCCTAGATTCTAAGACTTTTAAAGTGGGACTTAACTTCACTTCAAACTCAAACTTTGAGCAAGGAGCACAAAAGTCTATCTACCCCTCTACTCTTTTAAAAAGCCTGCCAAAAAGCGAGCACATTAGCTACTTTAGCCTGCAGTATGAAGGCTTAGAGCCCAGTCTTGCAACTAGTTTTAATGTAACAGACCTAGCCCCTTTTATAAAAGACTTTAGCCAAAGTGCCTACTTTATAGAAAAACTTGACTGTATAGTAAGTATAGATTCTGCTTTGCTTCATCTAAGTGCTAGTCTTAAAAAGCCAACTATAGCTTTGCTTTATAAAAGGCATGATTGGCGATTTGGTGCTTTAGGTAGTAAAAAAGAAGTCCTTGCAAACACTTGGTATCAAGAAAACTTCTACCAACTAACTCAAAGCACACTTTCTAACTGGGATAATGTGCTTAGCAAACTTCACTCCTTGCTGCTAGAGTTAAGCACAAATCACACATCAGGAAAGCCTCATGCAACTTAAGTACTTTACTTCCATCCCTTCTACCCAGCTTCAACTACTAGATGATATAAAAGCTAGTCTTATA
The DNA here is from genome assembly GCF_002272875.1 of Helicobacter sp. 11S02629-2. Classification (GTDB taxonomy): domain Bacteria; phylum Campylobacterota; class Campylobacteria; order Campylobacterales; family Helicobacteraceae; genus Helicobacter_I. Next base: position 93,030 of record NZ_MLAN01000001.1, on the reverse strand, counting down.
ACAAAAAGTGCTTTTTATCTAAGCTTTAATCAAACTAGTGGCATAGGCTCAAGGGGTAACTCTTGGCAGAATGTAGAATCTGGAATCTATCTAAGCTTTTGTGTTGAGATAAAAAATCTTGACCCTGCTATACCGCCAGCTTCTTTTTCTATATATATGGGGCGTTTGCTGCTTGAAGCTGTTTTGAGATTTAATAAAGACGTATGGCTAAAGTGGCCTAATGACTTCTACTTAGAAGATAAAAAAGTAGGCGGGCTTATAAGTCAGAAAACTTCAAAGTTTTTAGTTGTTGGTCTTGGACTTAATATAAAAGATACTAGCTTTGGAGGACTGGGGCTTCCAAGACAAGATTCTATAAACTTAATTGTGGAGATTTTAAAAGAGATAGGGCTAAAAGATACTAGTCTAGTTAAAAGTTTGCTTTCTAAAGATAGCCCTTCTAGCTTTGACATAAAGTCTTTAAGCGATGAAAGAGTTTTCTTAACAGAAAAGAACTCATGGAAGGATATTTTCAGCAAGTATAGGTTAGAATTTTCAAGAAATAGAGCCTTCAGTACTCACTCTAAAAACGGTGTGATATCCCTGAAAGATAGCGTTCTTTTGGATGATGGTTCTATCCAAATAGGACAAGATTTTTATTACAGCATGAGGTAGATTATGGCAGAAGTTATAGTAGTAGCAAACCAAAAAGGTGGTGTGGGAAAAACAACTACCGCCGTCAATCTCGCAGCAAGCTTGGCAAACGCTAGCAAAAAAGTCTTACTTGTAGACTTTGACCCTCAAACTAACGCAACAACTAGCCTAACAACTAGCTTAGGCTGCAAAGACAGTAACGTAGAGTACAACATGCTGCATGTCTTACTTGGCAACATAAGCTTAGAAAAAATCTTACTTGATACGGATATACCGGGCTTAAAGCTAGCGCCTTCAACTCCACATCTAGTAAGCATAGAGCAAGACTTCTATATAGCCAAAAAAAACCAAAGAGAGTACATGCTAAAAGGATGCATAGAAGAAGTTAGAAAAAACTTTGACTTTATCATCATAGATACGCCTCCAGCCCTTGGACCTCTAACTATAAACGCTTTAAGCAGTGCAGATTCTATAATCGTTCCTGTGCAGTGTGAGTACTTTGCCTTGCAAGGACTATCTCAACTTATAAATACAGTAAGGCTTTTACAGATAACTAACATTAACCCCCACCTTAGGATAATGGGCTTTTTGCCAACTATGTTTTCTAACACTAACAACTTATCAAAAAATGTATATGAAGACTTATGTAACCACTTTTCAGGTCAGTTTTTTATAGATTCTAAAGGCACTAAAATCTCCATACCTAGGAATATAAAACTAGCTGAAGCACCAAGCTTTGGAAAGCCTATATCTCTATATGATAGTAAATCAGCTGGGAATCTAGCCTATACTAATCTTGCCCATGCCATATTAGGCTTACATAATAAGCGAAGTGGAACAGTACACGCATAATGGCAAAAAAGAAAGCTTTGGGTCGTGGGCTTGGGGACTTGCTAGGCGATGCGGATGAGTTTTATAAAGAAGTATCACAAAGCATAAAGCCTTTTGATCTAGATATAAACCTAATAAAGCCAAATCCAAAACAGCCAAGAGTAAACTTTGATGAAGAAAGCCTAAAAGAGCTTGCAGATTCTATAAAAGAGCACGGACTACTTCAGCCAGTCTTAGTTTATAGAGATGAAGATGGCTATGCTTTAATAGCAGGCGAAAGAAGACTTAGGGCTTGTAAAAAACTAGGTCTAAAAAGCATTAAAGTAATAATTTTAGAAGATGTAAAAGAAGAATTACTAGGCGAGCTAGCCTTAATAGAAAATATACAAAGAGAGAATCTAAACCCAATAGAGCTAGCCTTAAGCTATAAAGCCTTATTAGATGAGCACAACTTCACTCATGAAAAACTTGCTCAAAAGATAAAAAAGTCGCGTGCACAGATAACTAATACTCTTAGAATCTTAGAGCTAGATGAAAAAACTAAGCAGCTTTTAATGCAAGGCAAACTAACTCAAGCACATGCAAAAGTTATAGTTGGACTAGATAAAGAAGATGAAGACTTTCTGGTTAAAAAGATACTTAGTGAAGACCTAAATGTAAAAGAAACTGAAAAGATAGCTAGAGAGCTAAAAAGTGGTGAGTTTTGGGAGCAAAATAGCTTAGATGAAGATAATATAGAGATAGATAAAAAAAAGTTAAGTAAAAGTAAACTTTATAGCAAAAATAAGCTAAATGAAATATTAAACAAAGCTGATAGTGCTAGCTTAGAGCAACTACTAGTTGCCTTTAAAAGCTTAAGTTTCAAGGCTACTTTAAAGAAAGATTCTATAACTATAAACCTATCAAACCCTTCTGACACACAAAGACTAATGAAAATCATTCAGGCTAATATTAAGTAATTTTTGCTAGAATATAGCCCAGTCATCTTACACATCACAATATAAGGGTGCAAATGCAAATCGAACCTAATATATACGTCATGGTGCTTGTTTTCATAGTATTTTTGATAACTATGTACCTAATGAACAAATTCGTCTTCAAACCTATGATAGGCTTTATGGATAAAAGAGATGAACATATAAAACAAGACCTAGTAGACGCACATAAAAACCAAGATGAGATAACAGCTATAGAGAAAGAAACTCAAACCATACTCCAAGAAGCTAAGCATCACTCGCATATGCTGATAGAAACAGAAACTAAAAAGGCAAAAGATGAGGCTAACGCAGCCATAGAAAAGGCTTTAGAAGAAAACAAAGCTAAGCTTGATTCCTTTAAAGCTAGCCTTCGTGAGCAAAAACCCCTTTTGAAAGCTAAGATTAAAGAACACTTAGTGGGCTTAGATTCTATGCTAAGCAATAAAATTAGAAATATATAAGGAGGGTTAATGTTTAAAATAGCTGTAATTCTTGCTTGTTTTAGTTCCGCTTTTATATTTGCCGCTGATCATCCTATGATAGTTTCACATACTGATATCACACCTAGACTTATGAACTTTATACTATTTATCATCTTACTATGGTTTTTAGTAGCAGATAAGTTTAAAGTTATATTAAAAGATAGAAGAGAAGGCATACTAAAACAACTAGAAGATGCTCAAAGTCAAAGTGAAGATTCTAAAGAAAGACTAAAAAAAGCGCAGTTAAAACTGCAAGAAGCAAAAACTCACGCTGAAGAGATAGTTATCACTACTCAAAAAGAAGTTCAGATCATGGCTGAACACATAAACGCTAAAACTAAAGAGCAAATAGAGCATATAGCAAAAGCTAATCAAGAAGCTGAAGACTTTGAATACAAAGCCTTTGAAAAAGCCATAATCGCAGAGATACTACAAGAAGCATTTAACAGTAAAGAGATGGAGTTAGATATCTCTGACTATCTAAACATCCTAGATAGAAAGGTCGCTTAATGCAGTTAAACGTAGTGGCAAGAAAATATGCCAAGGCCATAGTAGCTAGCTGTAATGAAGATGAGCTAAAAGATATGTATCTTAAACTCAAAGAAGTTTCTGGTGCTTTTGAGCTTGAAAAGTTCTGCACTATCATACATTCACATGCTGTGCTAAAAGAAGAAAAGATTAAGCTAGTGCTTTCACTTGCTAGCAGTGAAAATGATAAACTAGAAAATCTATTAGTACTTTTAACTACAAATAATCGCTTAGAGCTTATACCATTTTTAGTTGTAGAGTTGAAACACTTCATAGATTCTAAAAATAGACTATATGATGGAGTTTTACATGTAAATAAAAAAGTAAGTGGAACCGTATTAGAAAGCCTTAAGCTAAATGTAGAAAAAAGGCTTAATATAACCCTTAATCTAACCCAGTCAATAGAGCCAGTAGAAAGCATAAAGCTAAGTGTTGTTGATTTAGGTGTTGAGATCGCCTTTTCAAAAGAACGCTTTGTACAAGAAATGCAAAACTACATATTAAAAGCTATTTAACCTAAAATTAAACTCAAAGGAACAGTTATGGTGACAACAAAACTCAAGCCAGAAGAAATCAGCTCTATCATAAAAGAAAGGATAGAAAGCTTTGATTTACAAATAGACATAAGTCAGACTGGTAAAGTTATAAGTTATGCTGATGGCGTTGCCAAAGTATATGGATTAAACGATGTTATGTCTTATGAAATGGTAGAGTTTGACACCGGAGAAAAAGGTCTAGCATCTAACTTAGAAGAAGGTAGCGTTGGTGTTGTTATCTTAGGTGATGGAAAAGGCATAAAAGAAGGCACCTCTGTAAAAAGACTAGATAGGCTTATGAAGATTCCAGTTGGGGATGCTGTTATAGGTAGAGTTATAAACACTATAGGTGAGCCAATAGATGGCAAAGGTAGTATAGAAGCTACTGAGTATAGATTTATAGAACAAAAAGCACCCGGTATCATGGATAGAAAAAGTGTTAATGAGCCTCTTCAAACAGGTATTAAAGCAATTGATGCTTTAGTTCCTATTGGTAGGGGTCAAAGGGAGTTAATAATTGGCGATAGACAAACTGGTAAAACTACAGTTGCTATCGATTCTATTATCAACCAAAAAGGGCAAGATGTTATCTGTATCTATGTAGCTATAGGGCAAAAAGAAAGCACAGTAACCCAGGTTGCTAGAAAGCTAGAAGAACATGGCGCTATGGACTACACTATAATAATTGATGCACCAGCTTCTAGTTCTGCAGCTATGCAGTATCTTGCCCCTTATACTGGTGCAACTATAGGTGAATATTTTAGAGACAACAAAAGACATGCCTTAATCATATATGATGACCTTACAAAACACGCTATAGCTTATAGGGAGATGAGTCTTATCTTAAGAAGACCTCCTGGAAGAGAAGCCTACCCTGGAGATGTATTCTACATACACTCTAGACTATTAGAAAGAGCAGCTAAGTTAAGTGATGAGTTAGGTGGTGGTTCTCTAACTGCACTTCCTATTATAGAAACACAAGCGGGCGATGTTTCTGCTTATATCCCAACTAATGTTATATCTATTACAGATGGTCAGATATTCTTAGAGACTGACCTTTTCTTCTCGGGTATCCGCCCTGCTATTAACGTTGGATTGTCAGTTTCTCGGGTTGGTGGTGCAGCTCAAACTAAAGCCATAAAACAAGTAGCTGGTACTTTGAGACTAGATCTAGCACAGTTTAGGGAGCTTCAGTCTTTTGCACAGTTCGCCTCTGACTTAGATGAGGCAAGCAGAAAGCAGCTTGAAAGAGGTCAAAAGATGGTAGAGGTTTTAAAGCAAGGGCCTTACTCGCCAGTACCACTAGAAAACCAAGTTGTAATAATCTATGCAGGTACTAGGGGATTTTTAGATTCCATACCTACTAAGAAGATAGTTACTTATGAGAGTGAGTTGTATGCATTTTTAGAAGCTAGCTATCCAAATATACTAAAAAGTATAAGAGAGAAAAAAGTTTTAGACAAGGATGTTGAAGCTCAGTTAGATACCGCACTACAAGAATTTAATAGTAACTTTTAATAAGGCATAGCGATGGCAGTAGGATTAAAAGATATAAGAAAAAAGATTGCTAGTGTCAACAACACTAAGAAAACAACAAGGGCTATGAAATTAGTTTCAACTTCAAAGCTTAGAAAGGCACAAGACTTAGCCCTTAGATCTAAAGTGTTTGCAGATAGGCTAAATGAAGTCTTTATGGACATGATGAGACGTATGAAACATAGTGGTCTTGATCATATAGATAGTAAGTTTTTTGATGCTACTAGAAAATCTAATGTCACTTCAGCAGATATTATTTTTATAACTGCAGATAAGGGACTATGTGGTGGTTTTAATAGCATGACTATAAAAGAAGTACTAAAACTAAAAGATGAGTATGAACAACAACACGTCAAAGTTAGGCTTCACTGTATAGGAAAAAAAGGTGGATCTTTTTTCCACTTTAATCAAATCCCACTTACAACAAATATAAACGATCTAAGTTCAGCACCAAACTATGACAAGGCAAGAGAGTTTATTACGGATATTATCAATGAGTACCTTGAAGAAAAAACAGATGAAGTGACTATAGTTTATAACGGCTTTAAAAGTTTAATATCCCAGCAGTTAAAAGTATCAAAGATACTTCCTTTTGCTGCACATATTAATGCAGTTAAAATTGAAAATGCAGAATTTGAAGTATTAAACATTGAGCCAGAAGATGAAGAAAACTTAGTTTTAGATCAGCTTGCAACAAAGTACATAGAGTACAACATGTACTATGCTTTAATAGATTCTTTAGCAGCTGAGCATAGTGCTAGGATGCAGGCTATGGATGCAGCTACTAATAATGCTAATGACTTAGTAAAGTCTCTTACTGTATCTTATAACAAGGCAAGACAAGAAAGTATTACAACAGAGCTAGTAGAGATAAATGCTGGCGTGGAAGCAATGAAATAAAGGATAAATGAATATGGGAAAAATAGGAAAGATAACACAAATTATGGGTCCGGTGGTAGACGTTGAGTTCCAAGGCTACCTACCAAACATTAACGAAGCACTAGATGTTACTTTTGACGTAGATGGTGTGGAGAAAAAGCTAGTTTTAGAAGTAGCAGCCCATTTAGGTGATGATGTAGTAAGAACTATAGCTATGGATATGACAGAGGGTCTAACGCGTGGTCAAGAAGTATCAGCAAGAGGCGCTATGATAGAAGTCCCAGTTGGCGAAGAAGTCCTAGGTAGGATTTTTAATGTTATAGGTGAAGTAGTAGACCACGGAAAGCCAGTAGAAGCTAAAACTAAATGGCCTATACATAGAAGTGCCCCATCTTTTGAAGACCAAAGCACAAAAACTGAGATGTTTGAAACTGGTATAAAAGTAGTTGACTTACTAGCACCTTACTCAAAAGGTGGTAAAGTTGGGCTATTTGGTGGTGCTGGAGTTGGAAAAACAGTTGTTATCATGGAGCTAATCCACAACGTTGCTTATAAACATAGTGGTTATTCAGTCTTTGCTGGTGTTGGAGAAAGAACTCGCGAAGGTAACGACCTTTACCATGAGATGAAAGAAGGTGGGGTTTTAGATAAAGTTGCCCTATGCTACGGTCAGATGAATGAACCACCAGGTGCTAGAAACAGAATAGCTTTTACAGGTCTTACTATGGCTGAATACTTCAGAGATGAGATGGGACTAGATGTGCTTATGTTTATAGATAATATTTTTAGGTTTGCACAAAGTGGTTCTGAGATGTCAGCTTTACTTGGACGTATACCATCTGCTGTTGGTTACCAACCAACACTTGCAAGTGAGATGGGTAAACTCCAAGAGAGAATTACTTCAACCAAAAAAGGCTCTATTACCTCAGTTCAAGCTGTATATGTACCAGCGGATGACTTAACTGACCCAGCACCTGCGTCAGTTTTCTCCCACCTTGATGCAACAACTGTTTTGGACAGAAAGATAGCTGAAAAAGGAATATATCCAGCCGTTGACCCACTAAACTCTTCATCTAGGATACTAGATCCAAGAGTTATCGGTGATGATCACTACAATATAGCAACGGGTGTTCAACAACTACTTCAAAAGTACAAAGACTTACAAGACATCATAGCGCTTTTAGGTATGGATGAGTTAAGTGAAGAAGATAAGATGACAGTTGAGCGCGCAAGAAAGATAGAAAAGTTCCTATCACAACCTTTCTTCGTAGCAGAAGTTTTCACAGGCACACCGGGTAAATATGTACCACTTAATGAAACCTTAGAAGGCTTTAAGGGAATCTTAGATGGAAAATATGATGAGATACCAGAGAATGCTTTCTATATGGTAGGAAATATAAAAGAAGTCTTACAAAAAGCCGAAGCTATGAAAAACCCAAAATAACAAAAAGGCTAAAGCGATGAATGATTTAACCTTAGCACTCGTTACCCCATATGGAGAAATGTTTAATGGTCCTATTAAGCATGTATATCTACCGGGAAAAGAAGGTGAGTTTGGCGTGTTAAAAGGACACTCTGATCTCTTGGCTTTATTGACCACTGGTATAGTTGAAATAGAGCATCTTGATGGATCTACTGAGTTAGTAGCCATAAACTGGGGTTATGTAGAGATATCAAACAATCACGTAAACGCACTAATTGATAGTGCCGTGTGTTTAAAAAGCAAAGATAACTCTCAGATATCTGAGTTCTTAAAAGATGCAAAAGCCTTACTGGAATCTGCAACTAGTGATAAATTATTAATAGCAAATGCTATGCATAAACTTGAAGTGGCTTCTAAATAAATGGAATCTATTATTAATTTTTTTGCTACTAGTAGCATAATCACTATTTTGGTAATCATATGGCTTTCTATCTACTTCATAGCTACTTTTTGGCTTTTTATATACAAGTGGTTCTTGATAAAAAATGTTAAAGATAGAGAAAATCTTTCATTAGAGATGCTACTAACTGGTAATATTTTCTCACCCAAAAGTGCAGTTTTTAACAATCTTAAAAACGATGCCCCTCTTTCTAAAGAGATGTTAAGTGTTTGGAAGAATCAGATTCTAAAAGCCTCTAGTGCTGGCTTCACCTTTTTAAGTGTAGTTAGCTCAACTGCACCTTTTATAGGACTTTTTGGAACAGTAGTTGAGATATTAGATGCTTTTTCAAAACTAGGTGTAAGTGGAAATGCTACTTTTGACGTTATAGCACCAGTTATATCAAAAGCTCTAGTTGCCACAGCTTGTGGAATCCTAGCAGCCATACCAGCCTACTCTTTTTACTTAATCCTAAAACGCAAACTTTTAGAACTATCAGTTCTGCTTCAAGCACAAGCTGACATATCTTTAAACATCAATAAAAGATAGTTGTGTAAATCATGCAAGATGAACTATTTGAGTGGGATGAAAAACCTGAGTTAAACATCACTCCACTGGTTGATATTATGCTAGTTCTACTAGCTATCCTTATGGTAACAACCCCTACTATAGTCTATAAAGAAAGCATCAACTTGCCTCATGGCTCCAAGACCCAAAAGGCAAATGATTCTGATATGCTAGTTGTTAGGATGGATAAAAATAAAAAAATCTATATGGGTAAAGATACCTATAACTTCTTATCCTTCCCAGATAACCTAGCTTTAAAATCAAAAAGCTATGATAAAACTAAGCAAGTATATATAAGGGCAGATAAGTCTATAGCTTATGGTGATGTAGTGTTTTTACTAAAGGTCTTAAAAGATGTTGGTTTTAGCAAGGTAGCCTTGGTCACAAGCGACTAAGGGCAAAAGGTTAAGGTATAAGTGTAATGGATAAAGATATAGATCTAAGCTTGCTATCACCACATCCAAAGCAAAATCTTTCTAATGGTAATCTTTTTAGTAAGAAAAATATAACTAATCCCCTTTTGTGTCTAATAAGCGCTATAAGTTCAGTTATCATTTATGTGCTAATAGTATTTTTTTTGGTTATAGCAAGTATTAATTTTTATAAAGTCCAAAAGTTAAAGCACTACTCTGATAAGTCTGAGATTGATGTTTTTAGCAATATGCCACCTGAAGAGTTAAAACAAAAAAGCTTAGAAGTTAGTTCACTAACTCCTCAAAGTGTCTTACCTAAAGTACAAAACACCCCTGAAGACAAAGATATATCCTTGCCAACTCCACCTAAGCCTTCTATAAATTTAAGTGATATGTTTGCAAATATTCCAAGTTCAGATATCCAAGAAAGACTTAAACAAGATAGGTTAAAAAAACAAGAAGAGTTACAAAAACAGCAAGCCGAACAAAGACTAAAGGCACAGCAAGAGTTAGAAGCTAGAAGAAAACAGCAACAAAAAGAGTTAGCAATCTTACAGCAGCATAATCTTGCCTTACAAGAAACTATAAAAAATGTCTCAGCCACTAGCTCAACTTTAAATCAAAAAGTAAAAGATAGCCTATCTTTGAATCTAAAAGTTGACAAAAGTGCTAATATTGCCCCAGATCAAAAAGGTATTTATGATAAGTGGTATGCAGAAGTACAAAACCTAATCTACTCAAAGTGGAACTCTAACTTCTATGAGCAAGCAAAGCTTAGTGCAAGAGTATCTATAGATAGCGAGGGTCACTTCAGATATATGTATCTAGAATCTAGATCAGATAGTGATGAGTTTAATACTAAAACCATTAACTTTTTGCAAAGCTTGCAGAGTGTACAATTTCCAAAACCGATAAATGGTCGCGTAGAAATAATCATAAACTTTGTAACTAAAATAAACAACTAAAAAGAGGTATCAATGAAGCTAATAACTTTTATACTGTTAACATTGGGGCTCTTGCTAGCTACTCCTGCAATAGATTCTTTAAGTATCCCAGGAAGTGTTGCAGTCACAAATACCACCATACCATCTAATATGGAATCTAGCACGCCTAGTGCCGCTGTTGCCCAACCTAACACTGCCACAAGCAATAATGAAGTTGGAGACCCCACAATTGACATTATAAAAAACATAAACAAGCTACCTAGCATTCAAGTAGTTACATCAGATACATCTTCTATAAATCAAAGAGTGATAGAGATGTTGCTTACTGACTTAAAGGTTAGCGGGCACTTTAATAATATCACTTTTGAAAACACAAGTGCTTCTTCTTTAAACTCAACCTACCTAAACAACCTAAAGTTAAAAGATATAGGTTTGCTAGCAGAAGTATCAGTTAGTAGAAGTTTTGGCACTATAAAAGCTACTCTTAAGCTATATGATACAAGCACTGACTTAGAAACTCCACTACTAGAAAAGACTTACGAGCAGCCAACAGCTGATCTCTTTCCTTTTATATCACACAATATAGCTAATGATATAAATGTACAAATTGGTGCAGATTCTATAAAATGGATGATAGGCTACGTCGTTTTTGCAAGATATACAGGAAGTGGGAAAAGTGAGATATCTATATCTGACTACACCCTAACCTACCAAAAGGTCTTAATAAAAGATGGATTAAACATCTTTCCAAAATGGGCTAATAGCTCTAAAGATTCCTTTTACTACACAAAAATAGGCAATAAGGCAGATATAAGGCTTTATAATATCTACACTGGAAAAGATGAAGATGTGCTTTCAAGTAATGGTATGGCTATAGTTTCTGATGTAAGTAGTGATGGTAGAAAGCTACTTTTAAGTCTAGCTCCAAGTGGACTAAGCGATATCTATCTTTATAATCTAGATAATAAGAAGCTAACTAGACTTACTAGCTACACAGGTATAGATGTTAATGGAAGTTTTATTAATAATGATAAGTCTTTTGCCTTTGTCTCAGATAGACTAGGCTATCCAAACATATTTATAAAAGACCTTTCACCTAATGCCCCTATAACCCAGCTTGTCTATCATGGTAAAAATAATAGCTCTCTTTCAACTTATAAAAACAATATAGTCTATTCAAGTAGGGAAAGTGATGAAGATACTGGGCTAAATGTATTTAACCTATATCTAGCTTCTACTCAAAGTGACTATATAAGAAGACTAAGTAAAAGTGGAACTAACCAAATGCCAAAGTTCTCAAAAGATGGAGATGCAGTTATGTATCTAAAACAAACCCCACAAGAAAGCGGTTTAGGGATAATCAGGCTTTCTATTAACAAAAGCTTTATTTTTCCTTTAAAATTTACTAAAATCCAATCTTTTGACTGGTAACATAAAGTATAATTAAACATTATCTACAAAGGAAGCACAATGAGTCGTTCAAAATTAGCAATTCTTGCATTTGGTATATTATTTTTAGCAGGGTGTGCCTCAACTGGTAAAAATATAGGTTCAAACAGCGGAGATACCAGCAGTACAAGCACAGTTGCAAAACAAGCACCAGCAGAAGCACCAGCTACAACTCCTACCCCACCAGTAACTCAGAGCACTCCTGCTGTAAGCCAAAAAGATGACAATATTAAAGCCTTCCAGTCTATACACTTTGCCTTTGATAAGTACAACATCTCTGATGATATGCGTCAAAAAATCATGGATAATGCAAAGTTTATAAAAGACAACAACATTAAAGCCGTACTTATACAAGGCAATACCGATGAGTTTGGTACTGATGAGTATAACTACGCACTAGGTCTAAAAAGAGCCGATGCTGTTAAAAACGCACTTGTATTGCAAGGTGTAGATGCAAGTATACTTTCAACTATAAGCTTTGGTGAAAGCAAACCTATATGTACAGAATCTACAAGAGCTTGCTACCAAGAAAATAGAAGAGCTGACTTAGTGCTTAATGGCAAGTAGGCTTTTTGTCGATGACAAAAACTGCTTTGAAGGCTAGATATAAGGGCGGGCTAGTGGGTAAATACTACTTAGCTAAAAACTTATCTCTAGTAACTTTTACTAGTCTACTTTTGCTTGGGCACTTGTATGCTTCAGAGCCTTCAGCCTTTGAGATACAAAGTGGGGCTACAAAGCAAGAGATGAAAGAACTTCAAACTAGCACACAAAAAACTCAATTTGTAATAGGAGACTTTCAGTCTAGAATCCAAAGCCTAGAGCAAGGGGTTGATGGCCTAAAAAGCCTTTATGAAGGCTTTAGTATAACTAGCAGGCAAGATTCCTTAGCCTTAAAAGAACAAAGCAGTAAGATTTCTGCCTTAGAAGACACTATGAACTCTTACTATAAAGCTCAAAGTGTACAGGATGCATCAATTAATGACTTAAAAACCAAGATAGGTGAAAACTCACAACGCATAAAAGATTTAGATCAAAAAATAGATACGCTTTCAGAAGTCTTACTAAAAGCAAACAACGACATCCTAGCCCAGCTTCAAGCCCTAAGCACTCAGGCTAAAGCCTTGCAAAGTAATGCTATCAGCCTGCAAAATCAGATAGATGCACCTTTAAAAAAAGAAGCAGAAGCAAGCACAGCACCTAGCACGCCAAGCCTAGGAGATGAGATGCTAGCTAAGATGAGCAAGGCTGATGTCTTAAGACAAGCAAAGTCTTTTTATAGAAAAAAAGAGCTAGATTCAGCAACTCAGCTTTTTGAGCGTCTTATAGAAAAAAACTATCACGTAGCAGAGGCTAACTTCTACCTAGGAGAGATAGCCTATACTAAAAAGTCTTACAACGAAGCCCTCTCTTACTTTAAGTCAAGCGTTACTCTTGATGATAAAGCTAGTTATATGCCGATCTTACTTTGGCACACAGCTTGGTCTTATAGATATTTAAAAGATAACGCAAATTATGGTAAATTTTTAAATACTTTAGTACTCATGTATCCAAACAGTGAGCAAGGTAAAAAAGCTAAAGATCTGAAAAGATAATCTTATACAAGGAAAAAACATGAACACAATCAAAGATAAACAAGTAGTATCCATCCTCTACACTGTAAAAGACGCAGATACAAATGAGATTATAGATTCCAACCTAGATGGCAAACCACTAGAGTTTTTACTAGGTGAAGGACAAGTTATAAGTGCTCTAGAAAGAGAGGTACTAGGTAAAAATGTAGGTGATAAGCTAAGCTTTAAAGCCCTTCCACAAGATGCCTATGGCGAAAGAAACTCTCAGCTTTTACAAGAAGTGCCAAGAGGTCAGTTTGAAGACATAGAGTTAGAAAGAGGTATGAGTCTTTTTGGTCAGTCTGAAGATGGGCAAACTGTGCAAGTAACAGTTAGTGACTTTAATGATGAAATGGTCATAATAGACTATAACCACCCTCTAGCTGGTAAAACTCTAGACTTCCAAGTAGAAGTACTGGATACAAGAGAACCAACAGAAGCTGAGCTAAAAGGCGAAGCTTGTGGTTGTGGCAGTGGTGATCACGATCATAAAGAAGGTGGCTGCTGTGGAGGCGGTGGCGGAGGCTGCGGCTGCCACTAATATCTTATTTTCAAGATAAGAGTAAAAAGCTTTAAGAAGAAAACTTCTTAAAGCCACTTTTTAAGTGAGCAAATAAAAAATAACACTAAAAAAGATATCTTTTAATCCTAGCTTATAAGGCTAGCATCACTAGATTCCATAAACTTACTTGCCTCCATCCTTGCAACCATATCACAACGTTCATTTTGCGGATGTCCTGCATGGGCTTTAACCCAAACTATAACTACTTCATGACGCTTTGCCTCTTGTATATACTCTTTCCACAAGTCTATATTTTTTATATCTTTAAAGTTCTTTCTTATCCAGCCCGGAAGATATTGATTAATACTATCTACTACATACTTAGAATCACTATGCAGCAAAACCTTGCAAGGCTCACTTAAAACCTTTAAGCCTTCTATAACTGCTTTTAACTCCATTCTATTATTAGTACTATGTGCCTCTCCACCTTTTAGCTCTTTTGTATAAAGCTTATTATTAGCATCCCTATACTCTAAAAGTGCACACCAGCCAGAAGGACCCGGATTATTAAGACTAGAGCCATCAGTGTAGATGTTAACCTGTTTCATTAAAAGCCCCCTTGTACAATCGGTTTTATGCCAATTGGCACGATTTTTAAAACCATAGTATCTACAGATCCACAGATTGGACATCTATGAGAGTAAAAAGGCATCACACCCTGACAAAGGCTGCATCTATAGCTAAACTCTAGACTTCCTTTTGTATGTGAGTGTTTATGTAAAACACGCAAAGCCTCTAAAGCAAAAAGCTCTATTTCTTTTTCATCACTTATAAAACCTTTAGCCCTATAAACATCTAAAACTTCTTCATTATTAAGATAGTTAAAAGGCACTTCTTCTATCTTAAAGTCCCATAAGATATCTATATAGTTTCTAGTGCTTTTTACCTTGTCCATCTCTTGCCAAAACAAGTGGACATTATAAGTCTTAAAGTGTCTTAGCACAAGGGATCGCACGCTTTCATCAGAAGATAAAATCTTAAGCAGTTTGTCTATCTTGTCATCACCTGAAAGTTTATTGTGAGATATTACAAACATAGCTTCTAAATAGCTTTTATTTTTTGGTATATCAAAAAACTTTTGAGTGGAATCTAAGCTTTGAATCTCTTCTATACAAGTTAAAGTTTCTAAGGCTTTTTGATACTGCCCCATAAACTCATAACTCCTCATTAAGTAGCTAAGCATTTGTATATTATTAGGAAAGTTTTTAAGCACTTCTAAAAATATCCCCTTAGCACGTTGGATAAACCCAGCATCATAGTAGCTAACACCTAGCTCTTCTAAAACTTCTATCTTGTCTTGAGTGTTATTGAGATTATCTAGCAAGGTTGTATAGATACTTATGGCTTGTTCGTGATTACCTGCTTTGGCGTAGGTCTTAGCTATAGGCAAAAGGGTGGTTTTTGGGTTAGTAGTAGTTTTTATAAACTGCTTTATGCCTTCATTAATGTTTGAGACTTCAAACTTCTTGCTTAGATTTTCAAGTGAATGTTTTTTATTTTTACGCTTTAACTTAAGACGTGAATAGTCAGCTATAGCAACAACTGCGACTATAGCACAGAGTATGATGATGCCAAAGATTGGATCACGGTATAACTCTATAATACTTTGCATTAATTTCTTAATATTTCAATATTAGACCTAGCTTTTACTTTTTGAAAGTACTCTGAGAGAATCTGATCTTGCTTAGTAGCTATTAGCTTTTGGACTATATAGTTTTTAGCTTTTTGAAAGTCTATGTGCTCTATATCTTCTTTCTTAGTTATAAAA
Organism: Helicobacter sp. 11S02629-2; assembly: GCF_002272875.1. Classification (GTDB taxonomy): domain Bacteria; phylum Campylobacterota; class Campylobacteria; order Campylobacterales; family Helicobacteraceae; genus Helicobacter_I. Next base: position 77,450 of record NZ_MLAN01000001.1, on the reverse strand, counting down.
AAGCTTACAAAAGTACTAGTATCGCTTTCTAAAACTGGGCTAAACTCACCCTCTTTTGTAGCTATAAGTATGTCTGCAACTTGTGGCGGTAAGTCTTTTAACTCTATCTTTTCACTATCTTTTGCTATACCTTTTGGCAAGGTCTTAGTGTCTTTAGACTTTAGAAACTTTTCTAAAGTGGCCCTATTATTAGCGACGTACTTAATCACATCTAAAGCCTTTGGTATATTAAACTCTTCTTGATGCTTGTTGTAGTAGTCTCTTAACTCATCATCTTGTCCTATATTATTAGAGCTATATAGAATCTTTCCAAAAAGGCTATTATCTAACATCTGCTCTTTTAACTTCTTTCTATAAGAACTAAGAGTAAAGCCTTGCTTTTCCACTTCTGTGTAAAACTGATCTAAACTCATATGATTTTGCTTAGCAAGCGCGTTAATTTGAGAATCTACATCATCATCACTAACTACTATCTTAAGTCTTCTTACTTCTTCTTCTTTTAACTTATTATCTATAAGTAGCTTTATGGCATCTTTCCTGTCTATCTTCATGGACTTTTCTAGGCTAGTTATCTGATATAAAGTTATAGGCTCCCTATTAACAAGTATAGCTATGCCGCCAACCACATCTGATGCTGTATCTATATCACTTTTACTCGCACTATCTTTAGAAGTAGACCCCTTAGTGCCATCTAGCTTTGAAGCTTGAGGATTATCTAGCTTACTAGCTGGTGTATTTGCAAGGGCTAAGTCTTTAGCTAAAGCGATGCTAAAGATTAAAGGTGTGCTGCATAGTAAAAGTCTTGTCATAAAGTGCATTTAAGTTACCTTCGCGGATTATAAAGTTGTTTGTTTACGATTCTAACACAATTTTGTCAGCTAATTTATAGGCTATTTACCCCTATTACTCTCCATTTGATTCCAAAAGTGATAAAATAGCCACACGCTTTAACTTTAAAGGAATTAACATTATAAAGGAAGGTTATGCGAGAGATACACGTAAATGAGATAACTGAGGCGGTATCAAGCCTTTGTATAAAAGCCTGCTGTATACAAACACCAGACATTAAAGCCGCTTTCAAAGAGGCCAAAAAAGACGAAAAGTCAGCCCTTGGAGAAAGAATCCTAGACACTCTAATAGAAAATGGAAAGATTGCAGAAACTAACATGATGCCTATATGTCAAGATACTGGCATGACTGTAGTTTTTGTTGATGTAGGTCAAGATGTACACATAGTTGGTGGACTGCTAAATGATGCTATAAATGAAGGTGTAAGAAAGGGCTACGTGAATGGCTACTTAAGAAAGTCTGTAGTTAATGAGCCAATTTTTGAAAGAAAAAACACAACTGATAACACTCCAGCTGTCATCCACACAGACCTAGTTGCAGGTGATAAGATACACATCCTTGTAGCACCAAAAGGCGCAGGAAGTGAAAACAAGTCTATGCTTAAGATGCTAGTGCCTGCTGATGGACTAGAAGGCGTTAAAGCCCTTTTCTTAGAAGCTGTAAAGCTAGCTGGGCCTAATGCCTGTCCTCCTTTAGTAGTAGGAGTTGGGGTTGGTGGCACTATGGAAAAAGCGGCAATTTTAGCTAAAAAAGCAGCTATCCGCCCAATAGATTCTAAAAATCACGATCCAAGATACGCCAAACTAGAAGAAGAGCTTAAAGAGCTAGCTAATAAAACTGGCGTTGGCCCTCAAGGTCTTGGCGGGAAAGTAACAGCTTTTGGTGTTAATGTAGAGTGGTACCCTACTCACATAGCTATGATGCCAACAGCTATCAACGTAAACTGTCACGCAGCACGCCACTACAGCGTAACACTATAAAAAGCTAAAGGAAAATAATATGGCAGAAGTAAAATTACAAGCTCCATTTACCAAAGAGACAGCTAAAACACTAAAAGCAGGCGACACTGTGCTAATAACTGGCACCATCATAGCCGCAAGAGATGCAGCCCATAAAGCCATGACTGAAGCCCTAGCAAGAGGCGAAAAGCTTCCAGTTGACTTTACTAACCAAACTATCTACTACCTAGGACCAAGCCCAGCAAAGCCGGGTCATGCCATAGGAAGTGCAGGGCCTACTACAAGTGGACGCATGGATAAATACACTCCAACTATGATAGACCAAGGCATAAGCGGCATGATAGGCAAAGGCTATAGAAGCAAAGAAGTCATGGACTATATGCTTAAAAATGGCGTAGTTTACATGGTGGCAGTTGGAGGAGCGGCAGCTTTAATATCAAACTGCATCAAAAAGTATGAAGTACTAGCTTATCCAGAGCTAGGTCCTGAAGCTGTAGCTAGACTAACAGTTGAAAACTTCCCGGCCATAGTAGCCATAGACTGCGAGGGTAATAACTACTATGAAGAGGGACAAAAACCTTATAAAGAGATCTAAAAATAAGTACTTTAGAAGTCTTAGCAGTCATATTGATACTAGGTGTGCTTGCAAGCCTAGGCTTTAAACAGTTTGAAACTTTTTACGCCTATAGACAAGCACACACTACCATAACAGATATGCAAGTTAGTCTAAATAGGCTTTATGTAGATAGCTATATGAAACATCAAGAAGTAAGCATAAAAGAAGCCTTAGAGGTCTTAAAGCCTTTTGAAGGCGACTTTAGATTCTATACTTTGAGGGTTAGTGCTAGAGAAGTGACTTTACGTATAGGGGGTGATACCCTAAGACTTAGACTAAGACAAGACTTACTAAACCGCGCTATCCTTACTTGCAATCCAACAGAGTATCTTTGCAGGAAAGTTTATAATAGGACTTTTGATAAGTAGGCATTATTTAACTTAAGTGGGTTACTTTAGCTATTTATTATTGTGCTAGTAAGCCCTCTAATTAACTTAAAAATTCTACTGCTTAGTTGTAAGCTTTTATATTTTTTAAATAATTGATTATCACAGTTTGCCTTTGACAAACTTCATAGCAATATAAGTTTTTTACCCACCCCTAGCCCTTCAAAGCGTTATAAAGAATGATATAAATAACTATGCAATACAAACAACAATCACGCCAAGTCTTTTGAGCTTGCTAAATTATAAAAATATCGATGCTTTGGGGTTTGAAAAAAGATAGATTTTAAATAGATTCTATATAGCTATAGAATCTATTTAGTTATTTAAGGCTAGATATTAGTAGTAAAGCTTACCAAATGCCATTAAAGCATTAGCACTAGCGCCTTGCTGATTAACAAAAGAGTAGCCAAGACCTACTTGGAAGCCAAGGTATTCTTTTTGATTAACATATCTTACATAGACCTTATAAGCACCAACTGCACTTACTTCATTATAAGTTCCACCACCTGCTACTAGATCTAAACTTAAACGTTTATAGTCTAATCCACCAAAGGCATAACCTATAAGACTACCACCTGCAAAGTAGCTTGCAGCACCTATACCGCCATTTAGGTAACGACCATAGAATCTTGTATTATCACTTATAGTATAGAAGCGATTGCCTCCAGTTGGAGAGCCAAGCACACTAAAGATACCAAGACCGAAGTTATACTTCCAAGCACCTGATTTATAGGTGTTAAAAGATTCTAAAGTTAAAAGACCAGCGAAGTTATCAGCTAAGCTAGCATCTGTAAAGTTTGAGTACTGAAAGCCTCCATTGAAAATGATGCTTGAATCAAATATAGGAGTAAACTGCACACCAAACTTAACTTTTGCACCTACTTGAGCTATAGGCTTAAAGTAGCCAGCTACGCTTGAGTAAGGATTGCTTGTGTTAAATAATACCCATGGGCTTATATAAAAAGTGATCTTATTCCAAGTTCTTGCAAAGTCAACGCCAAAGTTAAAAATCTCTCCTCCGACTAAGCTTTGTTTAGTAGTTGGGTTATAGCCGCCTATGTAGCTAAGATTTGACCCTATACGACCCGGAAGATAGCCTGTGTTAAGAAAAGAGTTTATATAGTGGAAGTAGTAGTTCATAAACCTAGTGTTATAGTTAACTGAGACACCTTGGATAGGGCCATTTATAAAGTCAGTTGCCTTTAAGCCAACTTTATTAAGGTAGTAACGACCTGCTGCTATATTTAAACCTCTGCCAGTATATTGAACATAAGCATCTGATACATCACCTCTATCAAGATACTGTCCACCACTGCCTAGCACATTACTATAAGGGATGATACTCCACCCTCCAATAGCCCCTATACCTACATGCCAATGATCGCCTATACCAAAAACTGTTCTAAGTTGGGCATTTAAACCTAAAAATGTAGGATTAAAGTTAGTGTTTAAAAAGGCTGCTAAATGACCTTCATTTTTCATAGTTATAAGCGGACCTTCTTTTGCACCAAGAAAACCTAGCGTACCTAGTCCTATGGCTCCTAGTAGTAGACCTTTTTTAAAATATCCTGTCATATGAGATGTTCCTTATGTATTATTGAAGATTTAATAGTGAAAATTCTATCACAAACGCAAAAAAACTACCTTAAGGTAAGCACTAGCTTACATAAAACTTAGCCTTGTAAACTTTTAATCTTATAGCTTGCCCTATGCACCTCTGTTAAGCCATAAGTTTTTATAAACTCTAAGTGCTCTTTAGTTAGATAGCCCTTATTCTTAGCTAGCTTGTAACGCGGAAAACGCTTATCTAAAAACCTACTTTCTTCATCTTTGTAGTACTTAGCAAGTATAGAAGCAGCTTTTATGCAAGGATGAAGGCCATCTCCTCTTACTAGAGTTTTAATCCCTTCTACCCCGTAGTTGCAATTTCCATCAAACACAAAAGCTCTAACATCTACAAGTAGACTAAAGTAAACTTTTATCTCACTTAGTGCCTCTTTTAAGCAAGCACTTAAACCTATAGCATCTATCTTAGTAGCACTAGCTTTATAAGCATAGTAAAAGACCTCTGGTGCATCTAAAAGCTTTAAGGCAAGGGCATTTCTCCTTTTTTGACTAAGCGTTTTGGAATCTTTTACACCAAGGGCTTCTAAGGCCTTAAAATCCCCAACTACACCCACTACAAACATACTCCCTGCGATACATCCTCGCCCCGCTTCATCTATACCGCACTCAAACAAATCCAAAATAATCCTTTGTGAAAATGCTACACACGCATTCATGTAAATATCTTTTGTTATGGTAATTTTAATTAGCTTTTAAAGTTTTTGCAAAATTTGTACTAAACTTACGCCTTAAGTCAGGCTTTAAAAACTATCACCATAAAGGAAAAACAGTGAACTCGTATATGAAGTACTCAATCATGTATTTAGCTATCACTACCATCGCCCTAATATATGCTCCCCAACCTATCCAAGGTGCTTTAATGACTAGCCTTCACATCACTAGCTATCAAGCCTCTATCATAGTTGGAACAACACTTTTACCTATGGCCTTTGCCCCTATAATCTATGGATATATCTTAGAAAACGCAAATGCAAAAACAGTGCTAATCTTTTCACTATCAATAGTCATAATAATACAAATAGTTCAGATTTTTATACTTAACTACTATGTTTTTGTAGTTGTTAGATTTATACAAGCTCTATTCTTCCCAGCCATACAGACTTCACTTTTAGCCATGCTAACACGCCTTGAAGCAAGTGAAAAAGACATGGGTAAAAATGTCGGAATCTATGTTACTTCAACCATAGCTGGAGGGCTTATAGGAAGGATACTAAGCAGTGTCTTTACTGATATATGGTCGTGGGAGATAGCCTTTGGAATCTTAGCTTTGTTTTTAATAGTTGGTCTTTTGCTATCTTTCAAACTTCCAAGCTTTAAAAGTCAAGGCCCTAAAATCAAACCTAAAGAAGTGCTACCTTTCTTAGGAGATATGAGATATATGTGGATACTAATAGGTACTTTTGGGATGTTTTTTGTCTTCCAAGGTACTCTTACACTTATACCTTTTGTTGCAGAACATGGCTCATCTCACGTCACTCAAGCACAGATTTCTTTACTATATCTAGGTTATGTAGTAGGTATGATAGTAAGCTTTTATTCAAGTAATATCGTTAGACTTTTCAAAGGGCGCGCTAAGGCTGTTATGTTTGGCTTTGTCGTTATGATAATAGCTGTAGCTATGATGTATAACTCAAACTTCTATAACCTAATAGCTGCTATGGTGTTAGTATGTATAGGTGGCTTTATCATCCACTCAGTACTAAGCTCAACTATAAATACATTAGGAAGTAATAAAAGGGCTGTTGTAAATGGTCTTTATCTAACTTTCTACTATACAGGTGGTTTCATAGGCTCTATCATCCCAACCTTCATCTATGAAAGTTACTCTTTTTGGGCAGTCAGTATCCTCTTTTTCGTACTTTTAGTACTAAATCTGATATCCTTTGCCTTCAGAATCAAAATGTACCGCTAGGAAAGATATGCAAAAACACAAAAGCCAGCAAGTAGCACTAAGCAAGAGGATAAAACTCTTGCCTTTAGAATCTATGAATGAGCCTGCTAGCATCTTTTGTGATCTCTTTTATACAAATGTAAACATCATCTACCTCTTTCCTAAAGAGGTCATAGATACCCTATTAAAAGACAAAGATAGAATAGATATCTGTGCCCTCTTTTTAGCTTGCAATCAGCAAAATTACGAAATATTTAGCAAGATAAGTATTTTTAATAATCTCTGCTTAAAAGTAGATTCTAACTTTAACTCACTTGGAAGTTTAGGCTTTATCTTTTTACAGATCTTGCAAGCAAGCCTCCTTCACTACATGGACCAAAAAGACCTAAAAGCCGTGCTTGGTGAGATAAAGCTTTTAAGAAAAAAAGGGCTTATAACCTTTCATGATGAAAGATGTATCATAGCCGTATTTGATGCTTATAAGACTAAAAAGACTAAAGCTAAAGTTACTAAAAATGAGACTTTAAGCCTAAGTGGTTTTAACTACCAAGCAAGTAGTTATGAAAACTTATTAGAAAATATTCAAACACTTAAAAACATACTTGCAAGGCTTCCTTTTAGTGAAAGTATAAAGTTTAGTAAGATAGAGTGTTTGCAGCAAGTTAGCGTTTTAGGTAGAAAAGATAGTGGCAAGTCTTCACTTATACCTTTGCTTCTTTTTGACTATGTAAAAGCCCATATTAATCCAGTAGTACCCACTCTTTATAAAAGTGGTAAAAAAGATATAACTGTAAAGTATCTTTTGAAAGAGCAAATTGAAACCTTAAGCCTTTCACCTAATAAAGACTATGTCAGCAGACTAAAAAAGTTTGATACAAACGAAGATGGTGCAACTAAAACTATAAGTTTTGAAGACTTAGAAGACTTAGCAAATAGCAAAGATGGTAGGACTAGTGTTTTAGATCATATAAATATTTATTGCGAACATCCTTTTTTAAAAATAGCCAGTATAAACATGCTTCCTTCTTTGCCAACTAACACGCTAAGGCACTTGCAAGTTGATAGCTATATAGAAAACTCTGAAGTTATAATCTATCTTATAAGCTCCCTAGAAGAAAACTTACAAGATATAAAATACGTCTTAGACATAATCCAAAAAGCGACAATCAAGCAAGTCTATATAGTCTTTACTAAGATAGATAAAGCAAACCTAAGCTCACAAAGCATGAAGCGTAAGCTTGATAGATTTTTAGAAAGGATAGATTCTAAACTTTTTATACCTAAAACTAAAAAAGCTAAAGTCTTAAAAAAACTCTCCTTTCACTTCATCACTATCAATATAGCTTATGAGTTAAGAAGTAAAAATATAAGTATGAAAGAGGGCTTTGATATTAACACTAGTGGAATCTTAAAGCTTGAAAGTGAGCTTTTTAACTCTTTAGTCAATGCTGATATAAGTAACTATGAAGTGCAGTTTTTAAAGCAGATTCTAGAGCTACTAAAAGGCTATATCAAAAATCCTAAAGCCCTTACTTTGCCAAGTGAAGCTGATATAAAAGTACTTAAAAAGAATCTAGATTCTATGAGTGCAAACATCCTTACAGCGACAAAGACCTTGCCTTCAAGATACTCTAGCTTTCACACTTCGCTAAAAAATCTTAAAGAAAATCTCTATTCGCAGTTTATCTCTTCGCTTAACTTTGCCCTCTCAAAAAGAAGAGGCACTGCGTTTAACACAGCAAGGCTTAAAACTTCAAGTATAGAAAGCATAAAAGTAAGCTTACAAGGGCTTATGGACATACTTACAGATCACTTCTTAAATAATATAAGCTTTAATGAGTTTAAAACTACCCTTAGGTCACTAGCTAGTAAATTTGCCCTAAGCCCTACTCACAAAAAGATTTTAACCCTTGCAGAAGAGCAAATACAAAGCATAATAAGCTATGAAAGCCAAACCTCAAAAAGTATAATAATCGCTGATAGGTTTGCCTTTAGATTAGATGAGTTACTCCCTGATAATATACCTTGGCAAGAGCTAAAAGATGGCGAGATTATAAAAAAAGTAAAAGAATACTTTGAATACTACTTTTTGATCTTAGAAAAAAACATGGACTTAAGCTTTTCTAAGCAAATAGAACGCTTTGAATCTGAAGCAAGATTTATAGTAAGTATATTAAATGCAACTTATATAAGTTTTTTTAAAGATGCCAGCACAAAAGATGAAGGTCAAAACTTAGAGGCTTCATTAAAGCCTTTTATAAAAGAGTTAAATGAGATAAACCTGGAGCACAAATGACCCTACTGCAAAAGTTTATAAAAGAGTATGATGGTTTATATCATGATTTATTTTTAGAAGATAGTAGCACTGCAGGCGAGATAAGACGAGTAGAAAAGATAATCAATAATCCAAAGTTTCATCCAACTTTAGAGCTAAAAAACATCTTTAAAGTCTTAAAAGAGCAAGGAAAAGAGTGCCTTAAAATCTCTATCATTGGAGAAGATTCTAATAATAAGCTTTTATTTATAAACTGTCTTATAAACCAAGCCTTACTTCCTTTAAGCCCGCTTTTTGCTAGTAAAAAAATAGTTATAAAACATGACACTATAAGTAATGTTTATGCTGTATATAAAGATAAAAAAGTACATATAAACCCTTATAAAGCAACTAAAACGCAAATTAGCAATGCTGAATATATAGAGGTATTTTTAGAACATGAGTTCTTAAAAGATTATGAGCTAATAAAAAGTAGTGGGAGCTTTGATAAGGAGTGCAAAGATAGCGATATCCTACTTTGGCTACAGGGCATGGACTGTGCTTTAAAAGAAAACTTAGAACTAGGCAAGCTAGTTAAAAAAAAGCCAAGTATTTGCATACTAACTACTAATAAGTCAGATGGTGAAAAAGAGCTTTTAGAAAAGATATCCCAAAAAAAAGCCAGTATTAATAAAAACTATAAAGGCTTACAGGTTCTAGAAGTAGGTCTACTAGAGCTTTTTAAAGAGCTAAAGCTTGATAAAAAGTTAGATATATCCAAGAGTTTTTCAGAGTTTTGTGCCCTCTATCAAAGCTATAAAGGAGATGAGCACAATAAGATAGAAGATATAAAAACTGCCCTTGATGAAGCTAAAAATAGCCTTTTGCAAGTCTTAGAATCTGCTAAAGAAGCCTCTAAAGAAACAAATAAAAAAGAAGATATAAAAAAAGAAGCAGGTAAAAACTTCCAAGTTAACAAGCTAGCAGACATAAAAGAAAGCATAGCCAAGCTTTCACAAAATGCTAAGCTTAACAAAGAAGAAAAGATTCTAAAAGCCCTCTATGACAAGATGAAGATAATAAGTGATAACTATAAAGTTTTGCAAAACCACTATCAAAAACTTTACATCCTTCACAAAAAAGAAAGCGACGTAATAATCACTGATAATATAAATCTTTCAAGCCAGTTTGCCATAACCCTTTATAGTGACATATCTATAGCTATAGAAAACTACCTAAAAAGCATAGCCAAGGCAATAGTTGATAACCTAATACCAATAACTATAAGACTAAAAAACTATAATGGTGGCTTTTTTGCACGCTTTAATGACAAGATTTTAGATACTTATAAGATCAACAAAAAAGACATCTTAAACGAGCTAGCAGATGAAAGATCTATAGTCGTAAGAAACTATAAGCTAGTGCTTTCAAAGATAGATACTGCAAGCTTAGAATCTCACGCCTCAGTGGAAAAAAGCCTAGTGCCACTTCAAGATGGAGTAGATGAATGGATACAACAAGGCCACCTTTTAATCTTACAAAAAAGGCCAAGCTATATAAGTATGGATAGTTTTTTTAGCCTTCAAGAGTTTAACTTAAGCGTTTATAAAAACCTAACTCAAAACTATGAAAAGATTCTAAATGACTTAAATACAGCTTCTTATCAAAGGCTTTTGGAAGTTAAGTCTTGGTTAAAAGCCACACAAGTTTTAATGGTACAAAATGTCATCTATATCATAGAAGAGCAACTAAAGGCTTTAAAAACAGCCCTTAGAGAAGGTCAGAAAATAGAAAAGTTAACTATAGATATAGACTATGTTTTTAGCTTGCTAAAAACGCAGCTTCCAGCAGACTTAAAAGAAATCTTAGATAAGATCCCTTCTAAAAATATGCACTCACATATGCTAGAAACCATGCTAAAAGATGAACAAGAAAGCAATAAGACTAAGATTCATAAGCAAATCTTAGAAGTAAACTCCCTAAGAAAAGGCACAAAAGAAGCACTTAGGATTCTAAGTTCATCTATAAAAATGGATTCCAAGCTAGAAAGCAAAGTCTTAAAAGCCGAAAAAGAGGCTTAAAGATAATGTTAATAACTAAAAGATAAAGATTTTAAAGATGGCAAGTTTTAAGCTCTATGTAAAAAGAAATGATAAAAATGCATTTAATATAACTAAGTATAAAAGTCTAAACATACTTATAAACTTAGTTGTAGGGCTAGTTTTTGCCTTTATATTTTGGCTGCCACTTTTTGTTTTTTCACTACTAGAAATACTAGATGATAAGCAAATATATCCTACTTTATACTCCTATCTTCATCCACATCTTTACTTAGAAGTCTTTATACTAATAGGAGTAATAGCCTTTATAGTTTTTATAGCCTACTCTTTTTATAAAAAAAAGTTAGATTATAGAATCTTAGTTCTTATAGTCTTTTTTCTTCTTATACCTTTTTATCTTTATACCTACTTTGGCTACTTTCCTTTTTTTGAATGGGCACTAGGGCTTTTTTACTTGCTAAGCTTAGGAGTTTTTTTACTAAGTCCTAGAGTTTATAGAATCTCTTTTGGCTTTTTTACAGGCGTGCTTGGCCTTTACTGGATAGCTTTAAGCTTGAGATTTTTTAACCTAGGCTATGCCATGCCTATAGTTATCATAGCCCTTGGAATCTACGTAGCTGTGCTTTTTTACTTCCTACTTTGGTTTAAAAACCCTATCATTAGGATAGTAGCCCTTCTCATACTAGGGCTTATACATCCACTAAGCTTTAACTGGTTTGATGTAAAATTTTTTAGTGCTTATACTATCTTTGAGCCAACTATAATAGCTATGATAGTTTTAAGTGTCGCAGTCATACTTTTAAAAAATAAAGACTGGCTATCTTCTGTTATAGCTATGGTTTTTATCCTCTATAGCATGCAGTTTAGTAACCCAGATTTCAAGTTTCCAAACCTTGATATAAAACTAGCTAAGCTTAATTACAACCAAACCTATAAGGACAATCCAAATAACTTCCCAACTATCGCAAAAGAAAACTTAGAAAAAATAGATCAAGCTATAAATGAGAAAAAAGATCTTATAATCCTCCCAGAAAGTGCCTTTCCTTTTATACTTAATGAATCCCCACTTGAAGGGACGCTTAAAAATTTAAGCACTAAGATAGCTATAGTAACTGGCGCTTTAAGGTCACAGGGCAAGGATGTATACAACACAACATTTATATTTAATAGAGGAGAAGTAAAGTATATAGATAAAGTAGAGCTAGTGCCTTTTGGAGAAAGACTTCCTTTTACTTTTATATTAGGACCACTTTATAGACATCTTAATATGGGTTCTTTTAGTGCAGGAAGTGAATTTAAAAGCTTTAAAGTTCAAGGACTTAGCTTTGATAATGCTATCTGCTATGAAGCTACCACACCAAAAAGCTATGAAAAAGTTGGCAAATACATGGTAACAACTAGCAATAATGCATGGTTTATGCCCTCTTTAGAGCCCTATTTTCAAAAGATCATCATGAAATACTATGCTAGAAGATACAAAATAGTAAATTTTCACGCAACCAATTTCAGTCCAACTTTCACCATAACCCCAAATATGGGGCTGGATATGAGTAAAAAATAAACATGAGTTTTGAGATCGGACTCCATTTTGAAGCCGTTGGCAAGGCATTCTTGGAGACCAAAGGCTTTAAAATCATAGAATCTAATTACTATACAAGATATGGTGAGATAGATATAATTGCTTCAAGGGACGGTGTTTTGCACTTCATTGAGGTGAAGTACAGTAAAACTGACCCTTATAGAAAATTTTCTAGGGCAAAGATGACAAGAGTTACTAAGTCTGCTTTATTGTACCTACAAGAAAAGGATCTTGACACTAGCTTCTGCATAGATGCACTAGCTATACACGATAAAGAAATAAATCTTTATGAGAATCTGTCTTTTGGAGGATGGTGGCATTGAGAAAATTTGGTTTTTATTTAATTAGAGTGATACTAGTAATTATTTTATTTATCCCTTTAATTTATATTTTATATCAGGCAGCAGGAATGGCGGTTATTGACAAGTACCTCATACATTCTCTAGGTGATATCAGTATCTATCTATGTTTATTCTTAATGATTATTAGCCTTATAGCTAAGCCTCTAATCAGCCTCATAACACTTAGTCTTTTTAAATTCATCAACAAAATAGCAGGCATAGGAGCTTTCGTCTATGCTGTATTGCACATACTGCCTTATATCATCTTACAGCAACACCTACTGTTTGGAAATATAGTTGCTGAGCTATGGGATAGAGGCTATCTCCTAATAGGATTAATAGCACTCATAATATTCCTTATACTTTTCATATTTAGCTTTACTAAGGTATTTATAAAAGTGTCCCCACTCTTCCAGATGGCCTTTGTGCTAGGTAGTATGCATTTTGTGCTTTCTTTAAAGCAAGTGACTTTCGAAGCAAAGATAATATTAATTATCTCCATAGTCTACATGGCTTACAAATATTTAAAAACTAATAAACCAAAATTACAAACTAAAGCTTAAAGGACAAACAATGAAGAATAAGGATTTATCACCAAGTGATTATGATTCTTTAAAAGATCTAACCATACTTTATGCTGAAGATGATAACGATACTAGAAACCTTAGCATAGAGATTTTAGAAGACTACGCAGGAACACTGCTTGTAGCAAGAGATGGACTAGAAGCTTTTAACATCTTCAACTCTCAAAAGATAGATATAGTAATAACAGATATCATCATGCCTTATAAAAGCGGTATAGAGCTTTTAGAAGACATCAGAGCTAGCGATAAGCCTGCAACTCCAGTTTTAATAACTACTGCGTTTTTGAACTCAGAATACTTACTTAAAGCTATAAAGTTAAGGTGTGATGGCTATATATTAAAACCACTAGATATGGTAGAAGTGCTTTACACTATGAAAAAAGTCCTTACTCCTAAGCTTCAAGCCATGGAGATAGAGTACAAAAACTTACTAATCAACGTCATAGCAGCCTTTATAGGTGGTAGAAAGATAGATATCATAAAGTTCTTATTAGATAACTGTGATAAAGATAAAGTTTTTTATGGAAGCTATGAAGATATCATGGAAAAGCTAAATGTAAGTAAGCCAACTATTGTAAAAACTTTTAAACAGTTAATAGAAACTGGACTTTTAATACGTGTTAAAAATAAGGTCTACAAACTTCACAACAACATAGAATCTCTTTCCAACAGTCTCCATGATCATGATAATATATCAGAACAAGATTCCAAAGACAAAGAAGATTTTGACGATAGTGAAAAAGAAGAATAGAATACATAAATATAACTACATTAAAACCTTAGCAGCCTTAGTGCTGCTATCTTTTAGTGTCTCTTATGCAAGCACAAGATTTTATGTGCAAGCTGGAGGCTCTGTTGGTCTTTTAAAAAATGACGCTTCTTTAAAGTTAAAAAATGGCATACCTCCGGGCTCTTATTTTGACGAGCAGAAGTTTTTACCCCTACCCATCATACAAGCCGCAATTGGTCTAGACCAAAGGCTTAACCTCCCAAGTATAAACATGGCTATGGGAGTTAAGATAGAACTAGGCTATGGTCTAGGGTTTATCCCTGTTGGTGACTTTACTAACTCTTATAAGATGGCAGGAGTAGATGCCCTCTTTTATATAGGGGCTTATAAGTTTAAACTTTATCCCTTTGGAGGTGTTGGGTTTGAACGCATAAATGAAGCCTTAGATATAACTCCTTTTTTCACTGGTCCTATAAGCCAAGGTCTACGTTTTCAAGGTGGACTTTTTTATGAGATGAATGATAAAAATGCAGTCTCACTTGCTGCAGTTTTTTCTAAAAACTTTGAATATAAACCAAGACTTAGTTTTAACTATGAGTTTAAGTTTTAATGCAAACTCCTAACAACTTAAACCTAGTCACTAAAAAAGCCCACTTTCAAAATCCACTCTACCTAGATAGCGGAAGGATAATAGACCCTTATGACCTAGTCTATGAAACTTATGGCACGCTAAATAAAGACAAAACTAACGCAGTACTTGTTATGCACGCCTTAACTGGCTCACATCACGCAGCTGGAATCTATCCCGGAGATAGAAAAAAAGGCTGGTGGGATTCCATGATAGGTGAAGCTAAAAGTATAGATACAACTAAGTTTTTTGTCATCTGTGTTAATGTCTTAGGCTCATGCTATGGCTCAACTGGGCCTGCAAGCCTTATGTTTGATAATGAAAACTTTTATAGATTCAAGTTTCCAGTCATAACCATACAAGATATGATAAAAGCTATAAACACCCTTATAGCCTCTTTGCAGATAAAGACCTTACACGCAGTTATTGGCGGCTCTATGGGGGGGATGCAGACTTTAAGCTATGCAGTTGAGTATCCTCGCACAGCTAAGCTTTTTATCCCTATATCTTGTACTTATAAAACCTCGCCTATGGTTATAGCGCTTAATAAAGTCATGAAAGAAGCCATCTTTTTAGATCCTGAGTTTAAAAACGGACTTTATAACATGAAAGATAAGCCAGAGTTTAAGGGTCTTGAAACTGCACGTATGCTTGGCTTTACTCAGTATCTATCTTCTCATACCATGGAAGCTAAGTTTGGAAGAAAGTATGTTAGTAATGAAGGCTACTATGACATGTTTGGCCGCTTTGAGATAGATAGATATCTAGAGTATAACGGTCAAAACTTCACTAAGTACTTTGACCCGCTAAGTTATCTTTATCTATTAAAGGCTCTTAATATTTATGATGTAAGCTTACATTTTGATAGTTTGCAAAGCGCACTTTCAAGAGTACAAAATAAAATCTTGCTAATTTGCTTTACTGGAGATTATATGTTTACTCTAAAAGAGCATGAGATCTTATATGAAGAGTTAAAAGCCCTGAAAAAAGATTGCAAGTTAGAGATTATAGAATCTAATTATGGGCATGATAGCTTTTTAGTGGAAGTTTTGCTTTATGGACATATCATAAAAAAAGCCTTAGAGGCGTAATAAACATGGCTAAAAGCAAAGGAGTAAGGTAAGGTATGTATAAAGCACATGAAAGTTCTTGTATAGATGAAGGTGCGATTATTGGTGAAGGCTGTGATATAGGGCACTTTTGTCACATAACAAGTAAGGCTAAGATTGGAAAAAACTGCTACATAGGACAAGGATGTATGATTGGAAGTGCCACTTTGGGAGATAATGTAACCATGGCTAATAACACCATACTTTATGAAGGAGTAGTCTTAAAAGATAATGTCTTTATAGGCTCAGGCGTAGTCTTTGCAAATGCCAGTAATCCTAGTAACTGTAATGGTCAAAACTATATCTATAAGAAGATAGTTGTTAAAAAAGGTGCTTCAGTTGGTGCTAATACTACACTTATAGCCCCAGCAAAGATTGGAAAATATGCAGTAGTTGGTGCTGGAAGTGTGGTAACTAAAGACATACCACCTTTTGCCTTAGCCTTTGGGAATCCTGCTAGAGTAGTAGGCTTTGTAAATAAAAAAGGCAAAAAGATACAAGATAGTAGGAGTTAAACGCCCATGCAAGATAATCTGATGATAACTATAGTTGATGAAAACGGTAGTAAGCAGTTTTCAGTTACTAAGTTTCTCCATAAGATAATAATCTATGGAAGCATCATCTTTATCATCATCTTAATTCTTGGTTACTTTTTAATGGCAAATATCATCTCTAAGCTAGAAGACATAGAATCTAAAAGGATAGATGCCTTAGGCGAGTATCATCAAATCTATGAGCAAAATGAGATTCTAAAAAGCAACATCCAAGATAAGGCTAATGAACTAGAAATAATTAATAATAAGATTAACGACTTACAAAGCGTTGTAAACATAAGACACTTTAGTAAAGATGACGCTGAACGAAAAAGCATAAAACTAGATTCTATAACTAAGCCTCAAAAAGCACTCATGCTTCAAATCATACCTAATGGCTCCCCATTAGAAAGATACACAAAGATGCAAGAGACTTCCCATAAAAGACAAAAAGACCAAAGTATAAAATCTAGTGACTATCAAGTAGGTAATGTCACTAATAAAGGCTATGACTACTACACTAAAGAAAAAGAGCCAGTTTTTGCAACTGCTGATGGATTAGTAGAGTTTGTAAGAAAAAACTACCGCTATGGCTATGGGAACATCATAAGGCTAGTGCACACCTCAGGCTTTAGCTCAGCCTATGCCCACTTAAGTAGCATAACAGTTAAAAGAGGTCAGTTTGTAAGCAAAGGTCAGATCATAGGCTATAGCACCCCTAGTGCTAATCCTAATGTGATAAGCCTCTACTATGAAGTGAGATTTTTAAGTAGAGGGCTTGATAACCTCTCTTTCATAGACTGGAATGCAGAAAACTTCTCTTCTATATTTACTGCAGATGATAACTCCATCATAGACTTTCAAAGCTTACTTTGGGCTATGGATGATATATTAAAACTAAAAGCTATTAGCACGCACTATGTAAAAGAAGCCTTGCAAAACACAAAGCCAACATCTAAAGAAAGCCAAATAGATTCTAAAACAAATAAAATAGATTCTAAAAAAAGCCAAACCATAGAATCTAAAGAAGACAAACCTCATAAAACTAAAAGCGAAGCTAAGTAATGAAGTTTGATAAACGCCTAGTTATCATGATAACTGATAAAAATGGCAGCAGGTACATCAATGTAAGCATGGTTTTTAGACATATTATTATGTATGTCATCTTAACTCTTATCACCCTAACCATCTTTGCTTATGTAAGCATCACAGTTATAAATAGCGAGATAAGAGAGATAAGACATAAAAACTCTTTTATCTCTATGGAATATGTAAGGATGCAAAATCAAAATGCTGACTTGAATAATGAAATAGAACAAAAGAAAGAAGAAACTATACTAGTTGGCGAAAAGATAGAGGATTTAGAAGATAGGCTTGGTATACCAAAAGATTCTCAGTTAGAAAATATGGACAATATAGAAGGCACTGATTTTAGTTTAGTTAATAGGATAGATACAGCACAAATCACAGCCTTACAGAAGGTCTTCTTACTTAAGCTAATCCCCAATGGAGTGCCTTTAGAGCACTATAGCCGCATCTCTGCTCCCTTTGGCATGAGGATGCATCCAATCTTGCATATACTAAGATTCCACGCAGGTATTGACCTAGCTACAAAGGTAGGAACGCCCGTTTATGCTAGTGCTGATGGCGTGGTGGATTACGCAAATAATGGTTATAATGGCGGTTATGGAAAATTAGTAAAAATATCTCATAGTTTTGGTTTTAGGACTTATTACGCCCATCTTAGCAAGGTTTTAGTACAGGCTGGGGAGTTTGTAAAAAAAGGGCAGACTATAGCTTATAGTGGAACTACTGGAGCAAGCACTGGTCCCCACCTCCACTATGAGATAAGATTCTTAGGAAAGCCTATAAATCCTATAGGTTTTATAAGATGGGATCTAGGAAACTTTGATGATATTTTTACAAAAGAGAGGAACATAGCATGGCAATCTTTACTAGTGATAATAAACCGATTAATGACAAAGTCGCAGGAGCCGCCACTATCATAGCTGCTGGCACTAGGATAAAAGGTGATATAGATACAGATTGCCACTTACATATAGATGGTGAGTTTGATGGAATCTTAAAGTCTAAAAATACGGTCATGATAGGCAAAGGCGGTATAGCAAGAGGTGAGATTTACGCACAAAAGCTAATTGTCAGTGGGAAGTTTATAGGTACTTCAGAATCTAAAACTATAGAGATAATGTCACATGGTCGCTTTGAAGGCATGATACTTACTGAAGAGCTAGTAATAGAAAGAAAAGGAACCTTCATAGGTGAAAGCAAAAATGGCAATGCAACCAAGCTGCTAGATGATGGCAAAAAGCTAGAAGATGCTAGCAAAAAGATAGCAGGCAAATAAACTTTAAAGTATGAGTTCTAACATCCAAAGTGAAGTTTATGAATTTATAACCAACCTCACTGTTTTAACACACCAAAATCAAAAAGACAACAAAGATAACAATTACCCAAAAGATAGCACTACTACAAAGCTAGATTCTAAGCACTTTAAGCCAAGGCTAATCTTATGTGCTCCCTTCGAAGTTTTAAAAGTAAGGGATACTTTAGAGTATGCAAACCTAAAACATAGCCTTGGTATAAAACACTTTTACACCTTGCCAGATATAAGGCTTCACTTTGGAGATAGACTAAGTAGCTTTTATGAAGAGATAAGAGAGTGTATAACCCAGCTAACTAAGTTTTATAGCGATATGGAATCTTCTATCCTTATATCGCCTTTTCAAACCCTACTTAATTACATGCCAAGCCCAAAACACCTTGATAGCTTTAAAGTAAGCCTTAGTGATATCTTAAACATCGAAGACTTACAGCTTAAGCTTTTAGACTTTGGCTATGAAAGTGTGGATATCATAGAGCTAGAAGGTGAGTTTAGCCTGCGTGGGGATATACTAGATATCTATATACCTGATACAAAACTGCCTATTAGAATCCTCTTTTATGACGACATGATAGAAAGTATTAGATACTTTGATCAAACAACCCAGCTTTCTTTAAAAGATGAGATAGATAGTATAGATATCTACCCTGCCCTTTTTAATGCCAACTTAGATTTAAGTGATTCTTTAAAGTATGAGGAGTTTGACTTAGACTATAAAAGCAAGTGCTTTTGGGAGTTAGAAAACCTAGGCGGGCTAGATCTAATAAAAGAGCTTAAAAGTCTATGGACAAAAGAGGCCTTCAAAGAGTACAAAGACCTTTTAGATATAGAAAGTGAAACTAAAAAGATAGAAAGCTTTTATATCTTAAGTGATGCTAAAGCTTATACTGACTTTACTCCAGATTATAAGAATCTAAAAGACTTTTTAGCACGCCAAAAAAGCTTTGATATATTAACCCCAACACTTGCTTCTTTAAAGGCTAATGACTTAGAAGAGACTAACTACATGTTAAGAAGTTTAGTAGTTAATATCTATAGCAAAGAACACTGCGTAGTCTCACTTTTAAAAGAACATAAAAGAAACTTTAAAGCTAGAAGCACTTTAAGCCTAGATTCCATAAAGCCAGATGACTATGTTCTACACCAAGACTATGGCATAGGGCGTTTTCGTGGCATAAAGCAGATAAAGCTTCAAGGTGGTGTGCAAGATGTCTTAAATATCGAATATGATAAAGAAGAGTTTTTACTACTACCAATTTATAATCTAAATATGATTGAGCGCTACATAGCCCAAGAAAACATAAAGCTTGATAGACTAGGCAAGATGAGACTTACTGCTATAAAGCAAAAAGTAAAACAAGACCTTATGCACATGGCAGGTGAGATAATAGACCTTCAAGCTAAAAGAGCCTTGATAGAAGCGCCAAAGTTCTTACTTGATACAGAGCAAAAAAAGCTTGCTTGGGATATGTTTAATGCTAAAAGAAGCTTTATACTAACCCCAGATCAAGAAGCTTGTCTAAAAGACTGTTTAGAAGACCTAGGTAGTGGAAAAGTTATGGATAGGCTTTTAAACGGAGATGTAGGTTTTGGAAAAACTGAGATAGCACTAAGTCTTATAAAGCTAGCCTTGCTTAATAACTACTCTTCTATCCTCCTAGTCCCCACTACCTTACTAAGCTATCAGCACTTTAACTCAGTAAAAGAAAGGCTTAAAAAAGAAGGTTTAGGAGATGAGCTAGTTTTTAGACTAGATTCTAATACAACCAAAAAAGAAAAAGATCTAATCTTAGAGTGCATAGCCAAAAAAGAGCCTATTTGCCTTATAGGAACACAGGCTATCTTTAATGTAGAGATAGAAAATCTTGGCCTTATCATAGTTGATGAAGAGCATAAGTTTGGCGTTAAGCAAAAAGAGCTTTTAAAACAAAAAGGAAGCCATATACACATGCTTAGCATGTCAGCTACTCCTATCCCTAGAACACTTCATATGGCATTTTCTAATCTTAAGTCTTTAAGCTACCTTAAAACTCCCCCAAGCTACAAAGCACCAAGCAAGACCTTTGTTAAACTAAAAAGCGATAGCCTCTTAAAAGAAGTTATAAACCGTGAGCTAAGGCGTGGTGGGCAAGTATTTTATATCTATAACAACATAGAAAAGATGCCTGCTGTGCACTCTCACTTGCAAACACTCTTGCCTGATGTAAAGATACTAAGCTTGCACTCTAAAGTCTCACCTAAGGAGCTAGAAGCTGGCATGCTTGATTTTATGCAGAAAAAATATGACATCCTTTTAAGCACCTCAATAGTAGAAAGTGGCCTTCACTTTCCTAACGCAAACACGATAATCATAGATAATGCCAAAACTTTTGGCCTAGCTGACCTCCATCAGCTTCGAGGCAGAGTAGGACGGGGTAATGTCTTTAGTTTTTGCTATCTTTTAAGTGAGGATGACTTAAATGAAGATGCTAATAAAAGACTACTGGCTATGGAAAAAAACTCTTATCTTGGAAGTGGAGCAGCCTTAGCTAATCAAGACTTAGAGATAAGAGGTGGAGGGAACTTACTAGGCAAAGAGCAAAGCGGACATATCAAGCAAGTTGGTTTTGGGCTGTACTCAAGTCTCTTAAAAGAGTGTATAGAAAGCGTAAAGCACTCTAAAAACAAGCTTAGTGATAAAGACAGTAAACTAGATATAAAACTTGGCATTAACGCCTACTTAAGCCCTACTTTAATAGAGCAAGATAGACTAAGACTAGACTTATATCAAAGACTAAGCCTTGCAAGCACCAAAGCTGATATAGATAATATAGAAATGGAAATAGAAGAGCGTTTTGGGAGGCTTGATTCTAATACTTTGCAGTTTTTAGATCTTATGAGGATTAAGCTTGAAGCTAAAAAGCAAGGTATAAACTATATAGGTAATAACGCTAGTAGTATAGTTTTAAAAAGTGATACCAATAGCATCTTAGTCACCGCAGAAGGTAGAGATGACACAAGCATCATGGAAGCTTTGAAAACATACTTTAAGATATAAAAGCTAGTTTTTAAGTAAGTCTAGCTTTAAATGCTACTTTTTTATTACAAGTAAGCACTGATATATAAAGCCATTAAGTAGCTATAAGGTACCTATAGCCACACAACCCAGCTTTAAATCTTATATCAAAGGCTTACTCATTTTAGGGTCTATAGGTAATCCCATGATTTTAAGTACACTTGGGGCTATGTTATCTAGTGCGCCATTTTCTACCTTGCTAACACCTTTTGCGTTTATAAATAAAAAGACATCGCCTACTGTGTGATTGGTTAAAGGCTTTAAGTTTTCATCCTTCATAGCCTCACAGTTACCATGATCACTAGTCATAACAAAGGCATAATCAAGCTTTTCACTCTCTTTAAATATCTCGCCTATACACTTATCTACCACTTCAACTGCACTGATAGCTGCTTCATAGTTGCCAGTGTGTCCTACCATATCGCCATTAGCAAAGTTTACTACGATAAAATCAAAGCCTTTTTGCATGGAATCTATAACTTTATCTTTAACTTCATAAGCACTCATCTCTGGTTTTAAATCATAAGTTTTAACATTAGGACTTGCAACCAAAAATCGCTCTTCACCAAGAAAAGCACTTTCAACTCCTCCATTTAGGAAAAAAGTCACATGCGCGTACTTTTCAGTCTCAGCGATATGGGCTTGTTTTAATCCATGCTTGCTTACTATCTCAGCTAAAGTATCTTTGACTTTTTGTTTTGGGAAAAGGATGGGAAAGTTAAAGTTTTCATCATACTCACACATACAAAGTGTTTTAAAGCTTCCTCTATCTCTTTTAAAGTGAGAAAACTCTTTTAGTCCTATAGCCCCAACAAGCTCTCTTGCTCTATCACTTCTATAGTTAAAAAACAAAAAGCCATCATTTTTATTAAATCCTTCATAGTCAAAAAAGCTAGCAGGCTCTATAAACTCATCTAAGATCTCATTTTCAAAAGAGGCTTTTACATACTCACTTGGAGTTAAAAAAGTTTTATTAGCACCTTCAACTATACTCTTATAAGCTAGCTCTACTCTATCCCATCTATTATCCCTATCCATGGCATAAAAGCGCCCTATAATAGTAGCTATCTTTACTCTATCATCTAAAAAAGATTCCATCTCTTTTATAAATTCTAGTGCTTTTAAAGGCTTAGTATCCCTGCCATCAGTTATTAGATGTAGATATATCTTTTTGTCTTTGATGATATTAAGAAGACCTTTAAGATGAGAGATATGGGAGTGCACACCACCATCGCTTAAAAGACCACAGATATGAAGGGAATCTAGTGGCTCTAAAAAGTCTTTTAAAACTTCGCTTTGAGAAAGCTCTCCGCTATCTAGTGCCTTAGTTATCCTAACTAGGTCTTGATAAAGCACGCGCCCACTTCCTATGCACATATGTCCTACTTCACTATTACCCATTTGCCCGCTTGGAAGCCCTACACTTAGACCGTGCGTGCTAACTAATGAGTTTGGGACATGTTTAAAAAGGTAGTCATAGTTTGGC
The DNA here is from genome assembly GCF_002272875.1 of Helicobacter sp. 11S02629-2. Lineage (GTDB taxonomy): Bacteria > Campylobacterota > Campylobacteria > Campylobacterales > Helicobacteraceae > Helicobacter_I. The sequence goes on along the minus strand of NZ_MLAN01000001.1, from coordinate 54,363 downwards.
TTTTTAGCATGCACGAAGGCATTATAAGCTTCTTTATCACTGTAACCTATGCCATCTGTTATAACTAAAACTACCTTTTGTCCCATGTATAAACCTTACTTATATGCCTTCAATGACTTTTGTAAAACTATATCAGCTTGCTTTGCATCAACAAAGTCTTTAACTTTTACCCATTTATTAGGCTCTAGCATTTTATAAGTTTCAAAAAAGTTTTTGATTCTATCTAGTGTTATCTTAGGCAAGTCACTCATAGATTTAATATTTTCATATCTAGCATCTACTTTACTAACTGGCACAGCTAGTAGCTTTTCATCCATACCTTTTTCATCTTCCATTATAAGCATGCCTATAACCCTGCATGCTATAACGCTTCCGGGGATTAGTGGATACTCATTTAACACTAAGATATCAAGCGGGTCGCCATCATCAGCTAGTGTTTGGGGTATAAAGCCATAGTTTGCTGGATAAAACATAGCTGAAAACATAACTCTATCTACTACTATAGCCCCAGTTTCTTTATCTAGCTCATACTTTATATTAGACCCATAAGGTATCTCTATAACTGCGTTTATGTGATTTATATCTTTTCCATAACTTATATTTTCTATATTCATTATTAGCCTTTCTTTATTTGATTATATTTTAGATTCTATATATTTTTGCATCTCAGAGACTATCTCATCTATGCTTCTTTCGCCATTTATCTTATGTAATATCTTCTTATGAGTATAGAACTTTTCTATCTCAGGTAGTGGTTCAAGATAAACTTGCATGCGGTTTTTAAACACTTCAGCATTATCATCATCCCCCCTAGCACGTCCTAAAACTCTATCTTTTGCTACAGCTTCACTTACTTCTACTTCTATGACGCTTGTAAGTTTTACATCATCTTTCATGCTTAAAACGCTATCAAGCTCATTCATTTGCTCTACACTTCTTGGATAGCCATCTATTAGTATGACATCTTTTGGTGCGTTAGTTATAGCGTGAACTATAGTTTGTACAACTATATGAAGAGGCACAAGCTGACCTTTTGAAGTAAAAGATTCTATAAGTTTGCCTCTTTCACTTCCGCTTGCACTCTCACTTCTTAAAAGCTCGCCAGTTGAGTAGTGTACTGCTATATCAGCACGGTTAGCAGCTATCTTTTCAGCATCTGTAGTTTTACCACTACCTGGGGCTCCTATGATTAAAAACAACTTCTTCACTTTGCATCCTTTGTATTAGTTTTTATATGAAGCTCACGCAGCTGCTTAGAATCTATATGACTTGGTGCATCAGTTAAGAGACAAGTAGCTTTTTGCGTTTTAGGGAAGGCTATAACATCTCTTATACTACTAGACTTGCTAAGTAACATGACTAATCTATCAAGCCCTAAAGCTATACCACCATGGGGTGGTGCTCCAAAACGTAACGCTTCTAGTAAAAAGCCAAACTTCTCTTGTGCCACTTCTTTACTTATACCTAAGAGGTCAAAGACTTTTGCTTGGATGTCTTCTTTGTGGATTCTTATACTTCCACCACCTAACTCTATACCATTTAACACGATATCATAGGCTACTGAGTCCATTTTCAAAGGATTAGCATTAATGTCTTTTGGCATGGTAAAAGGGTGGTGTAAGCTTTTAAGTCCTTCTTCATCTTCTTCAAACATAGGAAAGTCTACTACCCACAAAAAGCTAAGCTCATCTTCATCTATAAGCCCTAAGTCGCTTCCTAGTTTTAGCCTTAAACGCCCCATGTAATCAAGCACAGTGTTTTTAACTCCAGCTCCAAAAAAGACCACATCGCCAACTTTTAAATTTAAAGCTTTAATCATAGAATCTAAACTGCTTTTACTTAAAAACTTAACTAGTGGCCCTTTTAAGCCATCTTCTTTATGCTGTATGTAAGCTAGCCCTTTTGCTCCAAAGTCACGCACAAAAGATTCAAGCTCGCCATAAGTTTTACGAGTAAAGATGCTATCAGCACCCGGCACAACTAAGGCTTTTATAGTGTTACCACCACCTTTAAGGTTGTTTTCATCTTTGGCAAGTAAGGCTATATTTTTAAATATATCATTTTCAGAATCTAAAAAGTATTCACTTACCTCAGCTAAAGGTAAGCCAAATCTCATATCAGGTTTATCACTTCCATATAAATTCATAGCATCTTTATAAAGCATGCGTGGGATTGGAAGATTGACCTTTTTACCGCAGCCTTCAAAGATGGTTTTTATAAGATTTGAAGCTAACTCTATGATGTCTTCTTCCTTGCAAAAACTCATCTCTATGTCAATTTGTGTAAACTCTGGCTGTCTATCAGCGCGCAAGTCTTCATCTCTAAAACACTTAGCTATCTGAAAGTATCTATCAAACCCGCCAATCATTAAAAGCTGTTTAAAGATTTGAGGGCTTTGAGGTAGTGCGTAAAACTCTCCAGCATGCACACGCGAAGGCACTAAATAGTCCCTAGCTCCTTCAGGCGTGGCCTTAGTAAGTATAGGTGTGTCTACTTCTATAAAGTTGTTTTCTGCTAGGAAGTTACGAGTAAGGTTGTTAACTTTAGATCTAAGCTTAAAAGTTTCTATATTTTTAGGGGCACGGAGGTCAAGATAGCGATACTTCAAGCGAAGCTCTTCATTAACACTAAAATCCCCTATGCTTATAGGAGGGGTTAAAGACTTATTTTCTATAGTTAGGGAATCTAGCACTACTTCTATATCTCCAGTTTTTAGCTTAGGGTTACTTAGTCCTTCGCCACGCGCGCGCACTTTTCCCTGTGCTAGTAAAACGTACTCGTCTCTTACGCTTGAAGCTATAGCGTGTGCCTTAGAGCTTGGATCACAGACTAGTTGTACTAGTCCACTAACATCACGAAGGTCTATAAAGATAAGCCCTCCATGATCCCTATAAGTGTTACACCAACCACAAAGCCTTACTTCTTTTCCTATATCTTTTAAACTTAAATCTGCGTTATAAGTTGTTCTAAGCATATCCCTACCTTAAATTAATGTGTTTTTACTTCTATATGTAATGCATTTTTTAATGCATCTTCTACTTCTCTAGGATTAGACTTCGTTATAAAAGCACTAGCCCTTAACTCCCTAGCCTTTTCCATATTAGAATCATTACTCATAGATGAGTTTATGATAACTGGCAAGTCTTTAGTTTTTGGATTATTTCTAATGCTTCTTAAGACTTCAAAGCCAGATATCACTGGCATCTCTAAGTCTGTGATAACCGCGCCAACTTGTGCTAAAGCCCCCGGACTGTTAAGGTACTCAAGTAAGGCTTTACCATTAGCAAAAGTAAAGTACTTTAAGCCAAGATGCTCCATGATGGTTTGCAAAGACTTTTGTGCAGGCTTAGAATCTTCAGCTAGCAAGATAATCTTATCACTATCTATAAACTTAAGCGAGCTTAACTCCAAGTCTCTAGAATCATCTATATGAGGGAAGGCATCAAGTAGCATCTTTTCTACATCTAAGATCTGGACTACACTACCATCATCAAACTTAGTAGTAGCAGTTATCTTATCATCACTCCCGCCAAAGCCTAACTCACTGCCAACTGATATCTCACTCCAACTCTTTTGTATGATGCGTTTTACACTGTGAATCTTTAGCCCAACTGTATGCTCAGAAAAGTTACATATCACAACTAGGCTTTTTTTAGAGTTGTCTACTGAGTAAGGTTTTAAGTCTTTATTAGGCTCTTTTGGATTATAGTAAAGCCACCTTCTCATATCTAGCAAGGGTATGCTTTCTCCTCTTACTGTTAGAAAGCCTAGCACTATGCCATCATTCTCCCCGGCAGTTTCTGCTAAGTCACCATCATAGTAGATTATCTCTCTTATTTTAAAAACATTCATCGCATAAAGCTGGTTACTATCCTTATTATCTTCTTCCAAGGTGAAACATAAAAACTGTGCTTCATTATGCAGGTGCAAAGAGGTAGTTTTGTCTATACTGCTTATCAAAAATCGCTCCTAGGCTTATATAAAATGCTTTAATTTGTCACAAGGTTAAACCAAGCTCAAAATAGCGTGTGGTGGAATCTAAAACTTGGGCTATTCTAACAAAAAAACACTGTAGAGAGTATAAATAAAGCTTAATTTTAAAGCCACGCTATAATGTAGCAATTGCCTCTAATTTAGCAAGCTAAAAATTATAAATTTAAATAAGGATATATTGATGACAACACAAATAGATCCATTAAACAGAAATATATTTTCACTTATGAAAGAAGACTTCAGCATACCAAGACTAAAAGACCCAGCTTTTAAAAGCAAGGTCGAGCTTTTTTTCAACTACCCCGGCGTTATGACTATAGTCTTTCACAGGATAGCACATAGACTTTATCTCAAAAACTGGAAAGTCTTAGGACGCATCATCATGGGCTTTTGTCAGTTTGCCTATAACATAGACTTGCACCCTGCAGCAGTTGTTGGAAGAAAGGTTTTTATAGACCATGGTATAGGCTTAGTAGTTGGTGAGACTGCTATCATTGGTGATGATGTCACTATCTATCAGGGAGTAACTTTAGGAGGAGTAAGCCTAGAAAAGACTAAAAGGCACCCTACTATCTTAGAAGGTGCAGTTATAGGTAGTGGTGCTAAAGTACTAGGTAATATCACTATAGGGAAAAATGTAAAAATAGGCTCTAACTCAGTCGTAGTAAAAGATGTGCCAGATGACTGTGTGGCAGTTGGAATCCCAGCTAGGATTATTAATAAGCATAAGACTGAAGATTCCAAAGAAAAAGAAGAAAAAACTACTACTACCAAGCTTCCAGATATCGATAAAGAGATGTTTGCTTATATACTTTGTAAACTAAAACTCTATGAGCAAATAGTTAATGCAGTAAGTGATGAACACGGTAATATCAACATAAAAGACTTATGCAAAGAGCATGGTAAGTATAGATTTGAGCAAGCTAAGCTTGATGAGGTCTATGACATATTTTTAAAAGCCATCAAGCAAGATGAAAAAGCAGACAACAAAGAAGAGATAAGAACAGACACAAAAGAAGATATTAAGACAGAATCTAAAAAAGATTTAAAAGAAGATGCTAGCAAGCAAGAAGCTACAGAGCAAGATTCCATAAAAATGCAGTAGTTTGGTAACATTTAGCACTTATAATGCCATCTTATATAAATAATAAACTTCTAATAAAGGAACTAAATTGACAGTATTACAAATAGGCGCTGGAGGCGTTGGAGGTGTAGTAGCCCATAAACTAGCTATGAACAAAGATGTATTTTCTAATATCATCCTAGCAAGTCGCACGCTTGATAAACCTCGTGCCATAGCCAAAAGTATAGAATCTAAAGGGCTAGGTAAGATAAGCATAGAAGCAGTTGATGCTGATGATGTAAGCGCCCTAGTAGCTTTGATAGAAAAGTATAAGCCAGTAGTGGTTATAAACGTAGCCCTTCCTTATCAAGACTTAAGCATTATGGAAGCTTGCATAAAAACTAAGACTAACTACCTTGATACTGCAAACTATGAGCATCCAGACACTGCTAAGTTTGAGTACAAAGAGCAGTGGGCACTAGATGCTAAGTTTAAAGAAGCTGGGATTTATGGGCTTTTAGGAAGTGGCTTTGATCCAGGAGTTACTAATGTCTTTTGTGCCTATGCTCAAAAACACTACTTTGATTCTATAGAATCTATAGACATTCTAGACTGCAATGCAGGTGATCATGGCTATGCTTTTGCCACTAACTTTAACCCTGAGATAAATTTACGAGAAGTTAGTGCAAATGGCCGCTACTGGGAAGAAGGCAAGTGGATAGAAACTAAGCCTATGGAGATAATGCAAGTTTGGGACTATCCAGAAGTTGGTAAAAAAGATTCCTATCTTCTTTATCACGAAGAGCTAGAAAGTCTAGTAAAACACATAAAAGGGCTAAAACGCATAAGATTTTTTATGACTTTTTCACAAAGCTATCTAACTCATATGAAGTGCCTTGAAAATGTAGGAATGTTGCGCATTGATGAAGTAAAGCATAATGGTGTAAAAATCATCCCTATGCAGTTTTTAAAAACCTTGCTTCCAGACCCTGCAAGTCTAGCTTCTAGAACCAAAGGTAAAACTAATATTGGCTGCTACTTTAAAGGCAAAAAAGATGGTAAACAAAGAACTATTTATATCTATAATGTCTGTGATCATGAAGAGTGTTATAAAGAAGTAAATGCACAAGGTGTAAGCTACACTACAGGTGTACCAGCTGTCATTGGCGCAAAGCTTATAGCTACAAAAGTTTGGAGTGGTAAGGGTGTGTTTAATATGGAGCAAAATAACCCTGATCCTTTTATGAGTGAGCTTGATAAGCAAGGGCTTCCTTGGGTAGTGCTAGAAGATGGCAAGGTTATAAAAGGTAGGGCTTAAAATATCATGCACTAAGAGATTAACGCTAAAAGATTAAAAGTTTGCGTGGTAATCTAAACATTATCATCACAAAAAGATGCCTTTATTAAGATGGCGATTTTATATCCCCCTTGTGATTGATTACCACGCAAGCTAGTGCTTACTTATCTTTCAATAATGCAAGTGAGTTTCATATACTAAAAAGATGTATTTATATCACTATAAAGTGCTGACATATTAATCAACATTGCAATCTTTCTTCTTACCACACACTTCTACCATACATAGGTATAGCCCCCTATGACTGTAAGACCTCCAGAGGCTATACTTCCCCCTCCAACATATAAAGGCACTTTTATACCTAGATTAAGTATGCTATGTCCAAAGTCATACTGAAGTCCTAAGTTTATAGGGACGTAAAAACTACTAACAGAATATATACCAGAACTTTCTGTAGTTTGTGGCTGTACAACACTTGCAGAAACTCTTGTTGCAGCATTAGCTATATCTCTTTCTAATGATGCAGAATCTCCAGCAGCTAAGTCAGCAGCTATGTTGCTACTTTTATTCTCTAGAGCTTCAATTTTAGTAGACTTTTCCTCATCTGATAATGTTTGGTCTTGTTCTATTCTATTCCTCTGTTGGTCTAAGCGACCCATCGTTGTTAAGGCTCTTACTGTTTGCTCATTAGATATACCATTAGGACTACCAGCACCAGAAGCATAGCTACTGCTACTATACATAAAACTTCCACCACCACTATCACCAAAATCAACCCTACTGCTACCAAAACCACCTACAACAGTTTCATAGCCTATGCCAGATCCTATATAGAATCCAAAGCCTTTAACAAAGTTATAGTAGTAGTCTATATTAGCAGCCAAGCCATTATCGAAAAAACCACTTGATACAGCAAAATTATCACTAAGGTAGAATCTTAAGCCCATATTATGAGTGAAAGCTTTCTGACCTCCTATACGCAAGCCTGCACCATAGCCAAGTGGTCTAGTAATCCCTAGATCAATGCCTAGCAAAAACCCGCTATTACCTTCTTTTTTAGCTCTGCTAGTGCCAGTATCATCGCTATACTCTACTCTCTTTATAGTTCTTATCTCATCGGCATTTTGAGTTTGAGTGTTTTGTACTTGAGTGTTTGGACTTTGGATGATTATCGCTTTATGGCAGATAAGCTCACCTGACCCATCATTACTTTGTTTGCATATTAGATTCCCGCTTTGTGCTTCATTAGCATTTGCTAGACTACCTATTCCTAGTATTGCCATTAGGGCTATTATACTTACTACACTTTTTTTCATTTTTAATTCTCCTCGTTGGCGTTTTGTATTTTTTTTAATTTTTTGAGTTAAGGCGTGGTATATGCTTTTAATGTCTTGTTGTTATAAGCTATGGCAATGACATGTAGCTATCTGATTTAACAAAGGTTAACTTTGCTAGCTTTCATTATTTGAAAATGCGAGATATTGTAAGCCGTTTTTTTTTTTTTGATTAAAGTAAGCTTAAATTTGAGTATTGCCATGCAAAAAGTTTTATTTTTAAAGCACTAGGTAAAAAGGAGTTATCTAATGCAATAACACTCCCTTTTAAATACAAAGCAAAATATAAAATATTAGATTCCACCCTTAAAAGCTAAGCCTACAAGCCTAAAGTCTTTTAACTTTAAACTTTTCTTAATCAAACTTAGTACATAATCCACCTTACAGAGTTTAAGTAGGGGTATTGATCCGAACGACTTTGATATATAAGGAGACTTAATGAAGTTATTATTTACTGTGCTTGCCATAACCGGCTTTGCATTTGCAGGTGAGATAGGTGGAAAAGAGTTTATACAAGCCTTTTCTGTAGTTGGAGCAGTTGTAGGCTTAGGTATAGCCGCTCTTGGTGGTGGTATAGGTATGGGACACGCAGCAGCTGCAGCTATAACTGGTACAGCTAGAAACCCAGCACTTGGTTCAAAACTTCAAGCGACTATGTTTATCGCCATAGCTCTTATTGAAGCGCAAGTTATCTATACACTTGTTTTTGCCATCATCGCTTTATATGCAAACCCGTTTTTATAGAATCTAAATATAAATCTTAAAAACTAAAACACTAAGATGAGATAGCCTAATACATAAAGTTAGAAGCTTTCTCATCTTGCTTACTTCTTTACCAAACACCCTATTCTTTCCTTAGCAAGTAATAAGTTTTATCATTCATATTATGACTTATAGTCTTTTTAGTCTAAAATACTCCCTTAAACTAACCCAAGCAAAAGGATATAAAAGTGAAAGATAAACTAGAAAATATTGATAACAAAAAAGTTGCAATCATAGTTGTAGACATGCTTAATGACTTTGTAACTGGTGCTTTAAAGTGCGAGGGTGCCAAAGACATTATAGCTAGTACAGTTAGCCTTTTAGATTCTGCAAGAAAGCATAACATCCCTGTTATATTTTCAAATGACGCCCATATAAAAGGCATAGATCATGAACTAGCCCTATGGGGTGATCACGGTATAGCTGGCACTGATGGGGCTAAAGTCATCCCTGAGCTTGGAGTATGTGAAAAAGACTATGTAGTCCCTAAAAGAAGATATAGTGGCTTTTTTGGCACAGACCTTGACATACTTTTAAGAGAGCTAAAAGTAGACACGCTTATCATAACTGGCCTTCATACTAATATCTGCGTAAGGCACACTTGTGCAGATGGCTTTTGTCTAGGCTATAAGATAGTAGTTCCTAGTGATGCTACTAACGCCTTTACTAAAAAAGACTATGAAGAAGGTCTAGAGTACTTAAAGATGGTTTATGGGGCAAAAGTTATCACAAGTAGTGAGTTAGTAAAGCTATTTGATAAGTAAAGTTTGGATTTAGATTCTAAAAGCCTCGCTTACAAAAGTCTAAATCTTCACAGAAAATATGCTAAAATTCAACTCTTGATTTTATTTTAAAATCTTAGGTTCTTTGGCATATTTTAAGTTTTTAAAGATGCTTTTTTAGGTGGCACTGGTGGTGGAATGGTAGACACGCCATCTTGAGGGGGTGGTGAACTTCGTTCGTGCGAGTTCAAGTCTCGCTCAGTGCACCATTTGCTTTTTTATATATTTAGCCGGAGTGGTGAAACTGGTAGACGCGCTAGACTCAAAATCTAGTAAGGGCAACCTTGTGTCGGTTCGAGTCCGACCTTCGGCACCATAGTTTTTGTCTTAATAGCTCAGCCGGATAGAGCGTATGATTCCTAATCATAAGGCCGCAGGTTCAAGTCCTGCTTAGGACACCACTTTCTTTACATTTAATTATCAATTTACCTTTCTAACTTTTACTTTATAAGTTTTATGGAATCCACTTTTACATTACTCAAAGCATGTTTTTTGGCCTTTTATGATTCTTAGAATTTCAAAATTGGCTATACTCCAAGTTTACATACTCACCTTGTAAGGTAGCCAATGCTTTATTATCTTTATGAATATCTAGATATTAATATATTTCAATATATCACTGTCCGTGCTGGCACAAGCTTTATCATAGGCTTTTTGCTCTCTGCTTTCTTGCTGCCAAAGTTTATCGCTTGGGCTGCTAGCAAAAAAGCAAACCAGCCTATATCTACTTTCATAAAAGCACACGCTCAAAAGAAAAACACTCCTACTATGGGAGGGTTAGTCTTTGTGCTTTCAACACTTATAGCTTGCATACTTACTATAAAGCTTGATAACACCTACGCACTTCTTGGCATGCTTTGCTTACTGCTTTTTTGTCTAGTTGGCGCGCGTGATGACTACGTTAAGATAGCCGCTAAGAGTAATGCTGGCATGAGTGCTAAAGTCAAGTTTTCACTCCTTGCAGTTATAGCTTTAATCTTAAGTCTTGGTATGTACTACTCTGGGCTTAACACTAGCTTGTATCTGCCATTTTTAAAACACCCTGTCATTGATGTGACTAACTATCCCTACATCGCCATCATATTTTGGATGCTGGTCTTTTTAGCTACTACTAATGCTGTAAATATCACTGATGGCTTAGATGGTCTAGCAACAGTGCCAAGTATTTGTGCTCTAGCAAGCCTTAGTGTTTTTGTCTATGTAGCAGGGAACTATGAGTGGTCAAGGTATCTTTTCTGGCCTAGGGTTTATGGAGCTGGAGAAGTTATGGTCATAAGTCTAGCTTTAATAGGCTCTCTTTTTGGCTTCCTTTGGTATAACTGCCACCCTGCACAAGTTTTTATGGGAGATAGTGGAAGCCTTGCTATAGGTGGCTTTGTAGCATACTGTGCAATTATTGCTAATAGTGAGATACTACTTATAATCATAGGCTTTGTCTTTGTCATCGAAACACTTTCTGTCATCTTGCAAGTTGGAAGCTTCAAGCTAAGGAAAAAGAGAATCTTTCTCATGGCACCTTTGCACCACCACTTTGAAGTGAAGGGCTGGGCGGAAAACAAGATCATAGTTAGATTTTGGATAGTGGCTATACTTAGCAACCTAGTGGCACTTTTATCATTAAAGATAAGATGATGATAAATCTAATAGGATATGGACTAACTAATAAAGCCCTTGCTAAGCTTTTAGAATCTAAACATCTAGCTTATAAAGTCTATGATGATTCTATAAGTGCTTCCACTTTAAAAGACTTTAACGCTCTAGTGCTAAATAAAGATGATATAAACATAGTAAGCCCGGGCATCCCACCTTTTAAGCTTAAACATCCAGTTATTAGTGACTATGAGTATCTTTACTCTAACTATAAACTTCCTTTTAGTATATGGATAAGTGGGACTAATGGCAAGACTACTACTACGCAGATGTGTGCTTTTTTAAATGAAGATTCCCTAGCCTGTGGCAATATAGGACTTCCTTTAAGTGAGGCACTCACTAAACACAAAAAAATCCTAGCCATAGAAACTAGCTCTTTTACCCTCCACTACACCAAAACTGCCCTGCCTGATATCTACCTTTTACTACCAGTAGAACAAGATCATATAAGCTGGCATGAAAGCTTTTCTAACTATATAGATGATAAGTTAAAGCCACTTAGTATATTTCTAGCTCAAGAAAAAAAGTCAGACTTTAAGTGCATCATCCCAAGTAGTCTTGAAGATACAAAGATAGTTAAAGCCTTTTTAAAATGCCACAAAGATAGAATCTTTTTATATGAAGATGAAAGCGATCTTAAAAGCCACTTTGATATAAAAGATTCCATAAACTTTGCCTTCCCTTTCTCTCTTGATGCCACCCTTGCACTAAGTAGCTATAAGCTTGCAAAGCTTCCTATAATAAAAGATATAGATGACTTTAAGATAGGTGGGCATAGGATGGAAGAGTATAGTTTTAATGGAGTTACTTTTATAGATGACTCTAAAGCTACTAATCCACACGCAACACACGCCGCCCTAACACACTACCTATCCACCCTAAAAAGCACACTTTTTTTAATCCTCGGAGGTGACTTAAAAGGTGCTGATATAAGCTTAATCATACCTCTACTTAAAAACCCTAAGATAAAGATTTACACCATAGGAAGAGATGGCTTAGCTATATCTAAAACTTTAAAAGATAGTGCTATAGATTCTATTTACAAAGAGACTTTAAAAGAAGCCATGTGCCTTATAGAATCTAGTCTTAACAAAGATGACTTAGTCTTACTAAGCCCAGCTTGTGCTAGCCTAGATCAGTACCCTTCTTATGCCAAAAGAGGAGAAGAGTTTATAAACTTAGCAAAGACACTTAAAAGCTAAATACACAAAGGGGCAAAGATGCAAGATGAAGTAAAGATATATGGTATAAAAAACTGCAACACCATGAAAAAAGCCTTTAGCTTTTTAGATTCTAAAAGCATCCCCTACACTTTTATAGACTATAAAAAAACCCCTCCAAGCTTAGAGTTTTTAAAAGAAGTGCTAAAAGATATAAGCATAGATATACTTTTAAACAAAAAAGGCACTACTTATAAGTCCTTAGATGTTAAACCTAGTGGGGAAGAAGAGATTTTAAGATTTTTATGTGAAAAACCAAGTGCCATTAAAAGACCTCTTGTAAAGTACAAAGCTAGCTTTCACATAGACACTTTAGAAAACATCTTTAAGGATTAAAATGAAATATATAAAGTACGTACTTGCTGCTGCTTTTGCATTATTAATCATTGCTTGCTCACTCCCTACTAAGTCTATCAAGACAGATATACACTACCCACAAGTTGTAGATAATAAGCTTTTTAACATCTCTCAAGATGCCACAACTTACGCTAAGTTAGAACAAACACAAGAAGTTTTTAAAGACTTAAAAGATAAGTACTTAGGTATCTACTACTCAGTTTGGACTACTAAGCCAACAGCTACTAAGGCAGAGACTTTTTGGATAATCCCAAGCTTACAAAACGCCATCAAAGCAGATGATGATGCAAATGCTTTAATAGCTGAAGATTCAAGCCATCTTAGCTTAAGCGAAAAGCTAAAAAGAGATGAAGATATAAAAAAGCTTATAGCTAAAAGAGATTCTCTCTTAGGCTTTGGTGAAAACCTCATGCCAAATACTATAAGTGACTTTAAAAAGCTAATAGCTAATATGAACGTAGATAGCTTTTATAAAAACCCACAAAATGCAATCATAGTAAACAATACTAACGTTAGGGCAGTCCCTACCTTAAAGCCACGCTATAAAAACAGACACAACTTCCCTTTTGATAGGTGGCAAAACAGCTCCATGTTTGAAGGCACTCCAGTCGTTATAACTCAGTTTAGCACTGATGGCAAGTTTGCCCACGTACACAGTGCTTATGTAGATGGCTGGGTGTTAAGTAATGATGTAGCCTTAGTAGACCCTAAATTACAAGACTTTTTGCTTAAACTAAAAAACTACAAAGTTACTAATGAAGATAACACCCCACTAAACGACCCAAAAAGACTTTTTTTCATAGATGCAAAAATCGGCCAGCTTTTCCCTTACGATAAGACTAGCGATAAGCTTATACTTTTTAAAAAAGGGCTTGATGGCTATGCTAAAAAGGTTGAGATAGCCTACCCTAAAACTAGCTTTAAAGACTTCCCCATCCCTTTTAGTGATGACATGATGGCTAATTTAATAAATACTATGATGGGTGAAAAGTACGGCTGGGGTGGAATCTTTGGTAATAGAGACTGCTCTGCTTTTACGCGCGATAGCTTTGCAAACTTTGGCATCTTCTTACCGCGTAACTCAGCCTCGCAAGCAAACTACACTGGCAACTTACAAGACCTAAGCAAGATGACTAATGAACAAAAAGAAAGCTATATCATAGCTAATGGAGTGCCTTTTAGATCTATCATCTGGCTTAAGGGTCATATCATGATATACATTGGCACTACTACTATAGATGGCAAGCAGCGCGCACTTGTAGCCCACGATGCTTGGTCAGTTACTGGCTCTTCAGATACCAATAAAGAAGTCATCATGTTAGGTGGAGTTCATATAACTACTATGACAGTTGGTGCATCTTTTGATGGAGAAAGCAGCAAAAAGACCTTGCTAAGTCGCGCTATAGGTATAAGTAATATTATGGAGTAAAGCCTTTTTAGGTTAAGTATTTTAAGTATATGGAATCTAAAATATATTAGATTCCATATATTCTTTTTAAAGCTTTATAAATGCTTCTATACTACACAAAAGCTTTGTAATAAACTCCTTTATAAGCTATAGATTCCAAAAACATGGCTATAAGTAAGCTAAACCTTAACTATAAAATCTAATATCAAGACTTAAAGCGTATCTTTTTTACTCAAAAAGCTTAAGATTCTAAGTATTTTTACTATCTTATTTTTACTGCATTTTTTAAGACTAGATAAGTAAGATAAAGCTTTTATATTTTTACTAGTGGCTTTAAACTTGATAAACCTTAACTTTACTTAACCTAAAACATCTAGTGTTTTTTTAGAATCTAAGACCTAAAAAGTTCTATTAAAAACACCTTTAGACATAATGCCTCTTTGAACTTATATCGCTTTATCTTTTGCCAACTAAGCACTATTAGTTACAAGCAAAAAGCGACATAGCTTCCTTTTTTAAAATTAAACATACAACCAAACATACAAAGGATGAAATATGTCTAAAGTCACTAAAATCTTACTTTCAGCCTCACTTATATTAAGCCTAAGTACTATAGCCTTAGCAGAAGATGGAAACGCTACAGACAAGCAAACAAACAATGATATAAATGGCATAAAGTTCTTACTAGGTGGTGGTCTAGGAACTAGTATAAGTGCACACAATGTAAAAGATGGAGATGAGCAAGCTATAAGATTTTCAGGGGCTGGCTTAAACACAAAGCTAACACTAGGAACTGGGATCTTTACTACCACGGCTAATAGCACACTTGGACTTCAAGCAACACTTGGCGTTGGGGTTAATAAGGTCTCTTCATCTTTCTACCCTCAGTACTCTTTTAACCTTGACTTTATCCAAGCTTTTAAAATAGGAAATGGCCACATCAAACTAGGCTACATAGCAGGAGTAGGTCTTGCTATAAGGAATAATGATGCTATAAACTCAGGTAGTGGTGAGATTAACACTCCCGCACAAGGCACGCCAGTTGCCAGCACTAGGGTTAATCAAAACGCAGCCCTTTTAGCTTTACTACCCTACCTTATGGGTAATGGACTAAATGGAGGTAGCTCTACAAACAGCTTTGGAACTTCTAGCATAACTCCAAGCTTTACAAGCCCAAGTTTTTCAACTCCAACTACTATCATAAGCCCAGCTGCAAGTAATGCAAATAGTGCCGCTTTATCTGAGGCTAATGCAAGGCTTTCTGCAGCAAACGCACAGATAAACCAGCTTAGAGGGACTATCTCTAATCTAAGTAGTGTTAGCCAGATGATGAGTTCTAATATAAATAACTTGCAAAATATCATAAACCAGCAAAATGACGAACTTACCCAAAAACAAAAAGAATATATAGGCACTTTTAATCAAACTGAAGCTGCAAGAGCAGTAGCTAATAGCTTGAGGGCACAAGTAAGCGAACAGCTTGCCAAGGCAAATGACGCAGGTAACTTTATAAGGACTAATAGAGGCACAGCCCAGCCTCTAACTGACTTTATAGACCCAGATACTGGAGAATTTAGAAACGGAAAGTGGAGTGATAATTTATTCACACTTGGTGTAGGGTTAGCTAACATAAGAGAGAGAGCCAAAGAGATAAGAGACGCAAGGGCAGCCCTTGCTAAACTGGATCCAGAGTATGAGGTAGCATCTCAAAAGTATGGAGGCTTAGTCTCTACAAGAACTGCACAAGGTCAGACCATAAACGTCTATAGAAACACCATAGACATACTTAAAAACCAGCTTACGAGTCAACAAGACATCATAAAACGCTATCAAGATATCATAAACTCAGCACAAAATGTAGTAGCACAACTTCAAAGTGCTACCATAGCAAAAGATGATGCAGCCACACAAAAGCTTATCGCCCAGTCTAAAGAAGTCATAGCTAATGCACAAAGCGCTATAGCTGAGGCAAACACACAGGCTAAAAAACAAAAAGATGCCCTAGTCGCCCTAGCTGCAACACAAGATAGCAAAAGGGCAAAAACTGCTGTGCAAGCAAATGAGACAAACCCTGATAAAACCCCTAGCATCATGCCAACTATTAAGCTTGGACTTATCGCCTTTATAGGTAAGAATCAAAGCATATCTTTAGAGTATCAACACTATTTTAGAAACACTAATGCCAACTTTGGAAGTAGTGATATAACACTTAATTACACTTACTACTTTGGTAATTAGTGAGTTTAGTTAACTAGCTACTTTTATAAAGTAGCTAGCTTATAAAACTAGAAGTTATAAGTCACTGAACCATAATAGCGTCGACCTTCACGGATATAATTGTAAGCATTTAACGGTTGGGCAGTGCTTCCATTGCTTGCTAGAGGGTCTCTTACTGTGTAGTCAAAGAAGTCTTGATTTAAGAGGTTATTAATACCTAGACTTAGCTTTATACTTTGGTCTTTTGTTATCTTATAAGTATAGTTAGCCCCTATATGAAGTAAAAAGTAGTCTTTGTAGTACTGACTAACACCTGCATTTATAAATTTTTGTTGTTGCTCGGCTGAGGTTATCTCTTGTCTAAAGGTATCTCCTCTAAACTCACCACGTAAAAAGATATTAAACTCATCTAATATATAAGTTATAGCTGAGTTTAAAGTGTGAAGTGGTACATCTGTAAAAGGAACCCTAAACTGATTCCTTGCACTTTGAGCAGGCACAGCTTCAGTCTTATTAAAAGTATAACTTGCGTTAAATTTAATAGCACCAACTCCTACATCTACTGGCTTAAGACCAAAAAAGACCTCTGCGCCATAGCTTAAAGCACTTGACTGGTTTTCTTGAGTCTGACATCTATTGACATTACTATTTACTGCATTACCATTAGTCATAGTTCTTATAGGAGTACAAATTCCACCTCCACCGGGTAAAGCAGCTTGTGGAGATACATTAACATTCCCTATCCTATCCCTAAAATCAACATAAAATCCTGTCAAACTTGCTTCAAACCAGTCATTATCAGTCGCTACAGCTAACTCATAGTTAGTTGAAGTCTCAGGTCTTAAGGTAGGATTCCCATAAACTAGCACTTGTCCTTGACCAGTTAGATTTATAACACCCGGTACTAGTTGGTTAACGTTAGGAGTTTTATAGCCTTGGGCAACCCCACCTTTTACAGTTAGCCACTCTAGTGGGTTATAGACTAGATAAACACGTGGAGAGTTATTAAAACCAAAGGCTGAGTTATAGTTTATCCTATTGCCTAAGGTTAAAAGGAGATTATCAATTATCTCTATTTGGGCTTCTGCAAAGATGGCTGCGTTATGTTGGTAGATAAAAGAAGTATTAGGTATCACCCTATCATTCATAGAGTTAAACCAGTAGCGACCACCCACTGTAAGCTTTACTGTCTCATAATCAAACTTAGTGTTTTGATCAGCTATAACATCGATTCCATAGATGTCACGTGACTGACCAGTTAGATGCCTTTCAGCAGGTCTATTAGTAAAAACATCTGCTGTTAGTTGCCGCCCAAAGTTAGAAGCATAGTTTAGCTGTAAGCTAGTATCAGTAGAGATCCTTCTTAAAAGCCCGCCTACTTCATACTTACCATCGTGGGCTGCTATGGCATTAAGCCTATCAAAAGTTAGTGAAGGGCCATATCCTGCACCTATAGTACCTAACTGACTTAAAGAGTTATCATACCACTGGCTACCCCAGTCTAGGTCTATATAAGAGCTATTTTGCGCACTTGGAGTATAGATAAGTCTAGAGCCTATATTGTAGATATTAGATTCTGAAAGGCCTACTACGTTATTTCTTGCAGCAGCATTTATGCCAGTGCTATTAAAAGTTAGGTTTGGAATCCTCTTAAAGTCATTGACATTAACCTTGGTTCTATAAAACTCTCTAGCACGCAAGGTTAACCCCCAGTACTTAGCCTTATCAAGTGGTCCTGCTGTATAGATTCCAAGTGAGGCTGTATTACCAAAGGCCTTATCTTCATTCACTAAGCCATCCATTGTTATACTCCCACCCCACTTATCAAAGCTTTTTTTAGTGATGATATTTACAACCCCACCTATGGCATCACTGCCATAAAGCGTACTCATAGGCCCTCTTATAACTTCTATACGTTCTATTGCATTAAGTGGAGGCATGAAAGAAGTTAAGGTTTCTGAAAAGCCATTAGGAAGTGTGCCTGTAGTTACATTAAGCCTTTTTCCATCTTGCAAAAAGAGAGTGTAAGCTTGGGGCATACCTCTTATAGTTATCCCCCAACCGCCTGTTTTTCCAACTCCACTATCTATAGATACGCCAGGGACATCTTGGAGGGCCTCTGCTATATCTCTAACTGGAGTAGCACTTAAGTCTTCTGGAGTGACTACGGATATGGACGCTGGAGCTTGGCTGATGTTTTGTTCAAAACCGCTAGCTGTGGCGACGACTTTATCTAGTCTAGTGTGGTTAGTATTTTGTTCTTTGTCATCTGTCTTTTGAATATCATCTTGCGCGAAGAGTAGTCCTAAGGTTAGGGCTAAGGTTGCGTATTTTTTCATTCAGTCCCTTTAAGAATAGTTATAATTTTTATTAATAATTTATATTAATAGTGATTATTATAATGTCTAGCTCTGGATATAAAAAGATAACTTGATATTTGATAAATACTTTCTTAACTTATATGATTTTTTGTTGATGGCTTAACATATTAGAAAAATATTAATTTACTCTTACTAAGACATTAGTAAATAAAATATTTACTAATGTCTTAGATGAGGGTTTATGTCATTAACTAGAAGCGTTCATGCAAAGTGAAGTAATTAAATAGTTAAAGCTAAAAATGTGATTATAAATTATATTTGATTGCCATGTTTTAGATGCTTCCACCATTACCACGCAAATAGGCAAGTAAAAGCAGTTTTCTTAATAAAAATATGCTGACTTATAAAATGTGAAATACATATCTATCAATGAAAGGGCTATATAAAAGAAGAACTATATGAAGAAGGCACCACCAAAGTGGCGCCCATAAAGACTTAAAGTCTTTTTAGAATCCTAGTAGATTCCAAGGTCTATCATAGTATCAGCTACTTTTCTAAAACCAGCGATATTTGCTCCCATAACCAAGTTAGTAGGATCACCAAAGTCTTTAGCTGCGGCATCTGAGATGGTAAAAATATGCTTCATGATATTTTTAAGCTGATTATCAACTATTTCAAAACTATCTCTTTGCATACGTGAGTTTTGACTCATCTCCAAAGCACTTACTGCCACACCACCAGCGTTTGCTGCTTTTGCTGGACCAAAGGCGATTTTTGCTTTTAAGAACTCATTTATAGCTTCTAAGGATGAAGGCATATTAGCACCTTCACTTACGCACTTACAGCCATTTTTAAGTAAAGCTTTAGCATCTTCGCCATTTAACTCATTTTGAGTAGCTGAAGGGAAGGCTGCAAAAACTGGCACATCCCACACTGCATTTCTCCCTTTTGGATACTTGCTTACTGGAGTAAAAGTAGCTTCTTTTTTATGTTTTACATACTCTTCTATGCGTGCTCTTTTTACTTCTTTTATCTCTTTTAAAAGTAAAACATCTATGCCTTTAGGATCATAAATCATACCACTTGAATCGCTTGCAGTAACTGGCAGGGCACCTAGTTGATGAAGCTTTTCTATAGTGTAGATAGCAACGTTTCCACTACCTGAAACTGAGCAAGTTTTACCTTTTAGGTTTTCATTTCTTGCTTTTAGCATCTCTTCTGCAAAGTATACACAACCATAGCCTGTAGCTTCTGTTCTAACCAAACTTCCACCCCAGTTAAGTCCCTTACCAGTTAGCACACCTGTGTGTTCATTAGCTAGTCTTTTATACTGACCAAAAAGATAGCCTATCTCACGACCACCAACTCCTATATCTCCAGCTGGCACGTCAGTATTAGGCCCTATATGACGGAAAAGCTCACTCATAAAGCTTTGACAAAAACGCATAATCTCAGCATCACTTTTACCTTTTGGATCAAAGTCACTTCCGCCTTTTCCGCCGCCAATTGCCTCTCCAGTAAGTGAGTTTTTAAAAATCTGCTCAAATCCTAAAAACTTAATCACACCCTCATCAACACTAGGATGGAATCTAAGACCGCCTTTATAAGGCCCTATAGCTTGGCTAAACTCTATCCTATAAGCTTGGTTAACTTGCACTTTGCCCTTGTCATCAACCCAAGACACACGGAAGTGTATTTGCCTATCAGGAGTTACTAGTCTTTCTAGAATCGCATTTTTTTCATACTTAGATTCTTTATCTAGCAAAGGCTTGATGGTAGTTAAAACTTCTTCTACTGCTTGATGGAAAACAGTTTGGGAAGGAAACTTTTCTTTGATCTGCTTTAGCACTTTTTGTGAATATGACACGGTGAACTCCTTAGAATGTGGTAAAAGAAACTATGATGCCAGACTTTATTTAACATCAACTTGAGTTAGCCTTCTGTAAATTTTGTGACATCGTTACATTCTACTCAGTTAACTTTAAAAAAAACTTACAATCATACTAAACACAAGTGGTGTTGATATAACTTTGTAAAATCTACTCTTTTTTGAGTGTAAATTTTTGTAACATTAAAATCATAAGAAGAATATAAGTTGACATAATGGTCATTTAGTGGCGAGAAAAGTAAGGTGAGAAAAGTTTTTAAATAGGAGGTTACAAGAAGTAAAAATATGCATTTGTTGCAATGAAATTAGAGCTTATCTCAAAAAGGCGGCTAACTCTTAGGTATGTAACTCCTTCTTTTAGTCTCCTTACTGCACAAAGATTCCCTATGTTCTTTCTTCCATGACACTTAAAGGAGTATAAGAGGTAAGCAAAAAAAGATACCACGATAATCATGCACTAAGAGGTGTGTGCGTCAACGTGGCAATCAAATATTTTTTAGATTCTATAGTTTTATAGAATCTATTTTTTAAGCCAACGCACATTCTAGCCCTTGCGTGGCATAGCATCAAAGAATACTAAATCTATAACTTTATTTGATATTTTTGGGTTACTTTTTTCTAGCTTTGATAGGTATTTTTCAATCTTGCTAGGAATCAGAATTTTCATTGCTATAGCTTTGTATCTCTTCTTGTAGTTCTTTTAGAATTTGTTCTGCTTCCTCTGGATTTTTTCCCTTTCTTGTCTATGCTTTTGTATGATTGGAGATGTTTCAAGTGTGTATAAGTTTGGCGTGTCTATACTCTCTTTTACTTTTGCTTTTAAAAAATTTACAAGCATTGATTGTTGCTTAATCTTTTCCTCCATTTCTGCTTTTAACTTTTTTTGTTTTTCTTGTGCTTTTAATAGATAATTTAAAAGCTCTCGACTGTTTTTGTTTGAGTATTTGCTGTAATCAATATTAGTCATGGTTTTTTCCTTTTTAATCAAATATACGTAATTGAACTTATGAAAACAAGATGCCATGTACTATAAAAGTACACAAGCAACTAGCAAGGCAAAACTAGCAAAATAGCAAAATCTTTAAAACCAAACTCTATTTCTGCAACTCTTGCATCTTATTTGATATATAGCCAACTATATTTTCACAGCTTCTTGTGCGGATTAAGTCTGAGTGCTTCATAAGCTCTGAGTTCATATCAAAGCCTTCTTTAATGTTAGCAAGTATGGTTATGACACCTTGAGTTCTAGCGCATTTAAGGGCTGGGACTAAGTCTATATCTTTTGAAAAGATTAAGATTCTATCTGCTAGCTTGTTATAAACTACATGGGCTATATCAAGCCCTAAAAGCATGTCAACTTGTTTTTGTATAAATATAGGCTTGCCACTTTCATCAAAGCCTCTAAACTTTGAGATTCCAAGTCTTGAAGCGACATAGGGCTGCTTTACTATGCTATCTAAAAAATCTTTTGCATACTGTGGAATCCTAGGCTTTATCTCTACACTCGCACACATATTATCATCCATGTCAATTGGCGGGGCAGTGTAGAAAAATATCTTCTGCAAGTCGTCATCTTTTTCTATAAAGGAGTAAATTAGTGCCATTATGTGAGTGGCGTTGTTGTAGTTAAGCGTGTTTTTGTTGAAATGTGTGCATTTTTTATCTTTTTGTATCTTTTCGATCTCTTTTCTTAAGTTCTCCCAGTCTATGAAGATAACAACTTTTTTGCTCATGTAATATCCTTAATTGCATTTTGCGTAGCACACTTATTGAAAATAATCCCTATTCTTAACAGTATAACTCTTATCACAAGGATACTTAAGTTTCTAAAACTATTAGACTAAAACATTAATCTTATTTAATAATAGGTTTTGAAGTAAACTTAAAAATATGAAAGCATAAAATATAACGCCACATAAAACTAAGCATAGCAAGGTAACAAAATGTAATAAATCGTTATAAAGCAAAAATAATGAGACTTTTTTCATAAATCTTACTAATCCT
This sequence comes from Helicobacter sp. 11S02629-2, assembly GCF_002272875.1. GTDB lineage: Bacteria > Campylobacterota > Campylobacteria > Campylobacterales > Helicobacteraceae > Helicobacter_I. The sequence continues at coordinate 32,067 of NZ_MLAN01000001.1, read as the reverse complement.
AATCAAATCCTAGCTTTTTAAGACGCCCTAAAGGCATCTTAAAAATGCTTCTCAAAACTCCAAAGTCCTAGTATAAAACTACATGTACATTCCTTGGACCATGGACTCCTAAAACTGTTATAAGCTCTATATCAGCAGTCCTGCTTGGACCTAGTATAAAAACTATATTAGTAGGCAAGTGCCCATCTTTCCTAGTGCCTTTTAGCTTATTTATAGCTTCAAAAAGATTAGCCACAACGTCTTCTTTTTTAAGCAAAACTATGCAGCTACTAACTATAAGGCTTGCTAGTCTTGGGCAGTCTTCATCAGTAGAAAAGCCCAAAATCCCTAAGTTTGCCACACCTAGATTTGCATGCAGTATACTAAAGTCTATGTTGAAAAGATCACTTCTTTGAGTTTCTACAGTCTTGTTATAGACTATCTTTTCATCTACATTTAAGTCATCTATACCAAAGCCAGATTCTATATTTCTAGCTATAAGTAGTCTTTTTACGCCAAGCTCAGCTATAAGTTTGTTGACATCTTCTTTTAAAGTCTCTTTGCTGGAGAGTAAAACTGTGCCTTGATTAGCCTTTTGATACTCTATATAAGTATCTAGTAGCTTATCTTTATCATAGACCATACGGTCTGTATGGCTTACTTGTACTTCTGGTATGTAGTTAACTTTTAAAGCATCTTTTACTTTACTATATATATCTTCTCTGCTACTCATAGATAACTCCTTTCATATTTTTGACTTTTGAGTTCAAGTTCCCACTCATCTCTGGAAAGGAGTGGTTTGCAAGCCACTTATTAAGTATAGGCACAGCACCTCCAAAAGGTTTAGCAAGTGGTGCAAGAGTTGCCATCTTCATAGCAAAGCGCCACTTAGACCCGCTACTTGCAAAGTCTGCAAACTTACCCATGATAGTTTTTTCTATGCGATTAACTTTAGTATTTTTATAGCCTGCTATTTTTCCTTCATACTCGTGTGCTTTTTCAGCCCTTAAGTCGCGTATCAAGTCAGCTAGTGGAATCTTAACTGGGCAGACTTCATTACACCTATTACAAAGACTGCAAAGATTAACTATAGGAGAGACGTTATCAAGTCCAAAAAGCTGAGGGCTTACCACCTCTCCTATAGGTCCTGGATAAGTACTTAAGTAAGCATGCCCTCCTATCTTGTCATAAATTGGACAGTGATTTAAGCAAGTACCACATCTTATGCAGCTTAAAGCCTTCCAGTAGTGAGGCTGAGAAAGCATATTAGATCTATTGTTATCTAACATTACTATATGGACTTCTCTTGGCCCATCTAGCTCATCTACCTTTCTAGGAGAAGAGATGATGTTGTTGTAGCAAGTTAAAACTGCTCCAGTTGCTGAAGGCACAAGGAGAGAATCTAATATACAAGCATCTTCAAAGCTTTCTACTATCTTTTCTATACCGCATATTGCCACGTGGATATCACAAGCAGTAGTACTCATCCTTCCGTTACCTTCATTTTCAACTAGCCATATAGCACCTTCATTAGCTACAGCAAAGTTTACTCCTGAGATTCCCATCTTAAAGCCTTCAAACTCTTTTCTTAAGTGTTTGCGTGCTATCTTATTTAACTCTTCTGGCTCGCTAACATACTCACTTCCTAGCTTATCAACAAAAATCTGTCCTATCTGATTTCTATTTTTATGTATAGCAGGTACTACTATATGAACTGGTGGCTCGCTTATAAGCTGGATTATTAACTCACCTAAGTCAGTTTCTACTGCTTTTACACCCTTATCTTTTAAGTAGGCATTAAGCTGTATCTCTTCACTAGCCATAGACTTACCTTTAAGTATGGTAGTTACTTGCTTTTCTACAGCTAGTTTGTAGATGATATCATTAGCCTCATCTGGAGTGCTAGCCCAGTGCACTTTCATGCCATTTTGTTTAGCCTTTTCTTCAAAGGTAGTTAGCAAGGTATCAAGATTCCTTAAAGCATTTTGCTTTATCTTACTACCCTCTTCTCTTAAGCCTTCCCAGTCAAAGTATCTTGCTGCTATGGTTTTTTTTCTATTAGCCTTTAAGGTATCCATCCCAGACTTTAAGTTAGTGCCAAGTTGTTTATCGCCTAGCTTTTGTATAACCTTATCGTGATAGTCTTTTTTTGAATGATATAAAGAATGTCCGCTCATCTTATCTCCTTTATGCAAGTTGTAAGCGTTTAGCTAAGAAGTCATAAAAATGCATCGTTGGAAGGTTGTAGCCTTGCTTTTTCATAGCATCTGATATATTTAAAAGACAGCCTGCATCAGCAGCTAACATCAAGTCTACGTTTCTTGATCTTATATCTTCTATCTTACTAGTAACTAAGGCCTTATTAAGCTCAGGCTCTTTAACGGCAAAAGTCCCGCCAAAGCCACAGCACTCTTCTTCTCTTTCAAGCTCTATAAGCTCTACATTAGACAAAGACCTAAGTATGTTTTTAGCACTAGGTATACACTTAGCAACGCGCAAAGCATGGCAGTTAGAGTGCCATGTAACTTTTATCTTTTCACCTTTATCTCTAGTGTCATACTTTATCTTTAATACAGAATCTAAATACTCACTAAGCTCAAACATCCTAGCTTGAAACTTTCTTACTTCATCTATCTCTGATCTTCCTTCAAAAAGCTCTTCATAATCTTTTCTCATAACACCAGCACAAGAACCACTTATAGTAACTATAGGATAGTCTCCTTCAAAAACTTTAATATTATGAAGTGCTATCTTTCTAGTCTCATCATAGTAACCACTATTAAAACTTGGCTGACCGCAGCAGGTTTGATCTTTTTTAAAGATGACTTCTACGCCTGCATCTTGTAAAAGCTTAATGGCATTTACACATGTATCTGCATACACCGCACTACCCACACAGGTAGCAAAAAAATAAACTTTTGGCATTATCTTCCTTCCTCATGTTAATTTTCAAAAGATTAACTATAAAGTAGATTAAAAGCAAGCCTTTTAAGACAAATAAAAGTAATTTTTAATTAAAAATAAGAATCAAAGGCCTACTCTAGCTTTTAAAAAATCTTTGGCAAATAAAAGCAAAGTAAAAATTTCATATAAAAACTATACTGATTATGTTACCTATAGTAAAAAGTGCAAAAATATAATAAGAAAATGTTTCGTTTATTTTTATATAAATTTAGCTAAGGCTTTTTTTGACTTAGATCAAATACTTTTAAAAAATTTCAAGTCTTATTTTCTCCACAAATTAGGTAGTTTTCCTAGCCAAAATGAGAATCTAAAGTCACTTTTGTAACACAGCAAAACCCCCCTTTGTATTCGCATACTCGTACAGAGAAGATTAAACAAAGATTAAATGATATTGACATCAAATTATCCCTAGTACTACAATGACCCCAATCCAAAATTACATAAGGAGTTTTTATGAAAGCTGTTTTTCTAAAAGGTTCGTTTTTGATTTTAGCTGCTAGTCTCGTTGGGACTTTAGCCCTAGGTGATGAGGCTGCTAGCACCACTACTACTGCCAAAAGACCTATGGTTATGCTTGATGGTTATGTGGGTACTTTTTCAAAGTTTGGTTTTAACCAAACTCCAGTTGATGCCACAAAAGACAGATATCCTACAGAGTCTTTTACTAGCCTTGTAACTCAACTTGATTTAAACATAGACCCTAGTCAAAAGTTTGGCTGGGAAGATACTTCTTTAACCTTTGATGTGGGTGCGACTTTAGGAGGGCTAGCTTATGACTCAACTAAGTTTGATAATAATGGCACTAATGGCGGCGGTTTAGCCTTTAACTACTTTGGCTATCGTGATGGCTACTTTAGAAATGCCCAAGAAGCTACTGGGAACAACACTAGAAACATCATCGTACATAACGCCTATGTAGACTTTAAAAGCAAGTACTTTGACTTCAAAGGTGGTCGTTATGAATCTGATGCTGACTACTTAAGCGGTTACAACCAAGGCTTTAGCACTAACGTACACTATAAGTTTGGTGATAACAACGAAGCTAAGCTTTGGTGGATGAGCTCATGGGGAAGGGGTCTAGCTTATAGTAGATGGTTTTATGACTTCTACTCAGAAAGTGGCGGCTGGCAAAAAGACAACTTCAGTGGACTTCACTTTGCAGGACTTGATCTAACTTTTGGCAATGCTGATAACACTAGAAACATCCTAGTAAGACCTTTTGTAGAGTTTGCTAATAATATCTTCACTCAAGTAGGTGGTAAGGTAGTAGCTACTTTTGGAGATTCTAACTTTAAGTCTAAAACTCATCTTCAAGGCTACTGGGTAGGACTAAGTAATGCTACTATGAATGATCCTTCTAAGCTTAGTGCAGTTGGCACAGGGCTTAATGCAAAACTTTTTGGTGAGACACTAGATAAAAACAGCTTTAACCTAGCATTAATCCAAACCTTCTATGTTAAAGACTTTGACTTTGGTCTAGGTCTATATAAAAACTTCGGCTTTGCTAACGCCATCATAGGTACTACAGGGAATGCTAGCTTTAACTCCTATGTAGATGTTAATGCAAACTCAGTTTATGCCTATGGACGTGACTACATTAACGCTTTAGCAAGAAACGCTTTTAGTGCTTATGGCTTTGTAGGTGGTACTCACGATGTAGGTATAGGTGATCTCACTTGGAATCTTCAGTACAGATATACAACAGCTCCAAGGGCAGAAGAAAACTCACTATCACTTGATATCTACCAACAGTTTAAAGACTTTGGCGTAGGGCTTAACCTAGTTTACCTTGGTGTACAAACAAATGCAGGTTATGCAGTTGGACAACTATTTGCCGGAAATCCTTCTACACTTGGACGTAGATATGATGATAGAAGCCACGCTTACTTCTATATCGATTACAAATTCTCCAGTGGAGTTAAAAACTTTATGAAAAAATCTTATACAAAACTATAAGATAATAAAAATTTTACTTTTATACTTAAAATAGCTTCTATAAAGATCTAGCCTATGAGGGCTAGATCAATTATTTTTACTTTTTATACAACTTATCTTTACTTTAATAGCATTTTTAAATCTTTTTCTCTTAACTAAAACTTAAATTTAATCACTAACGCATTTAGCATTGTTACATAAATGCTTATTAAATGATATTGACATAAATTATCCATAGTACTACAATGCCCACACCAAAAATATTACTTAGGAGTACATTATGAGAAGTATTTTAATAAAAGGCTCTGTTATAGTCTTAGCAGCAAGCCTTGTTGGGACTTTGGCACTAGGCGCAGATAATGCAGATACAAGCACAACTACTACAGCTAAAAGGCCTATGGTTATGCTAGATGGCTATGTGGGGACTTTTTCAAAGTTTGGCTTTAATAACGCCCCTGTTGATACTACAAAAGGTCAATACCCTACAGAATCTTTCACTAGCTTAATAACCCAGCTTGATTTAAACATAGACCCTAGCCAAAAGTTTGGCTGGGAAGATACAAGCTTAGTCTTTGACGTGGGTGCAACTCTAGGTGGGCTAGCTTATGACTCAACTAAGTTTGCAAACAACGGTAATTTTCCCGGCTCTGAAGGTGGTCTAAGCTATAACTATGTAGGTTACTGGGGAGGCTACGCTCAAAACCAAACACTAAATGGCAACACTGCAAGAAATATAGTAGTCCACAACGCTTACTTAGACTTCAAAAGCAAGTACTTTGACTTCAAAGGCGGACGTTATGAATCAAAGATTGACTACTTTAGCGGTTATACACAAGGTTTCACTACTAGCTTACACACTAAGTTTGCAGGGAATCACGAGTTAAGACTTTGGTGGCAAAGCTCTTGGGGAAGGGCTCAAGCATATAGTGAGTGGCTATATGACTACTATGCTCCAACTTCAGGCTGGCAGCACACTGCTCAAGGTGGCACAAGCAACCCTAACTTGCTAGGAGTTCACGCTGGCGGTATAGATATCTATGCACAAAATGCAGATGGAAGCCACAGCTTACTTTTAAGACCTTTTGCTTACTTTACACCGGGTGTTTTCACAGCAGTAGGTGGTAAAGCAGTAGGAAGCTATGCAAGTGGAGACTTTAAGTCTACTACTACACTTCAAGGCTACTGGGTAAAAGTAGATGACAAAGAGTGGAATCTAGCAGGAACTGCTGGTAACTTAGAAAAACAAGGCGATATACGCTACGCCAAAGGTCAAGTCATAGATCAAAACAGCTACAACCTAGCCCTTATACAAAAGTTCAACTACCAAAACTATGACTTTGGAGTTGGGTTTTATAAAAACTTTGGTATGGCTAACGCCTACATGGGATCAATTGGTAATAGTGCTTTAAGCGATATAGATGTTTACTCAAACTCAGTTTATGAGATAGGTCAATCTTTATCAGCAGTTGTAGGAAGAAGGGCGTTTACTTCTTACCTATGGCTTGGTGGGAATCAAGATGTAAAAATAGGTACGCTTACTTGGAGACTACAAGGAAGATACACTACTAGTGATAGAGCAGAAGAACCAGCTGTAACTCTAGATCTTTACCAACAATTCAAAATGTTTGGCGTAGGTTTCACAGCTGAGTGGATGAGAGACTATACAAACAGAGGCTTTATGGTAGGCTCTTACACAAAAGTAGCTGATAACTTTGCCCCTCGTGTTGATGATAGAAGCCATATCTACTTCTATATAGACTATAAATTCTCTTCAGGTGTAAAAGCCTTTATGAGAAAGTCTTACAAAAAAATCTAAGGCTTTAAGCCCTAGCTTAAAAAGTGTGGCTTAAAAGTTTCTTTATTAGTTCCTCCTCCCTTTGCAAGAGTAACTACAAGGGGAGGGAAAAAGTGTTAAAAATATAGAATCTAAAAATAACTTCTATACATTAATATAGATTCTATAAATATCTAATTATCAAATCATGCATTTAGCACTCTTAGCATATTATGAAAATAGAAAAATTGCCTTGCCATAGTTTGCTTTAGCAAACTACAAAATAATAAAGTTAAAGACTATCTGTATCAAACTGCAAAATAATAAAAATAAAAATTGCCAAATCAGTCTTTTACCTCTTGCTACATAACATGACTAAAGATTACCATCTAAATATAATTTAAACATAAAAAACTACAAGCTTAAAAATTAGAGATTCCATATAAAAAGTATCTTTCATTACAAATATTAAAAAATATTCAAAAATTTATCCCATAAATATAAAAATAACAAAAACTATAAAAAAATAAAATAATATATTACTTTTTAACAAAACTCTAGTCAAAATGAGAATCTTTTCTCTAAGATTAACTCATAATGATAAAGCTATAATTCCCACTTTTAGGGCTATTTAAGAAGAAAAATAATTAATGCAAAAGTTTCTAAATATTCAATAAATACCATTGACTTCAAAGAAACTTAGTACTAGAATAAACTTCAATTATTAAGAATGATTATCAATAATAATCTTAAAAGGAGTTTTATGAAACCAGCTGTCTTCTTTAAAGGTTCAGTGCTAGCTCTGACACTTTTTAGCACCCTAGCCTACTCTACAGATACTACAACTACAGATACTACAAACACCCAAACAGATACAAACACTACCACCACCACACAAGAAAACACGACAAAGCGCCCTATGGTCATGCTAGATGGCTACGTAGGTACTTTTTCAAAATTTGGCTTTAATAATCAAAGGCTAGATGATGACAAAGGCAAGTACCCTACAGAATCTTATACCGCCTTAATAACCCAGCTTGACTTAAACATAGACCCAACTGATAAGCTAGGCTGGCAAGATACAAGTCTAGTTTTTGACGTGGGTGCAACTCTAGGAGGGCTTGCTTATGACTCAACAAAAACTGCAAGCGATTCTGGAAAAGTCTTTGCTGAGATAGGTATATGGCCGGGTTTTGCTGGGACAGGTAACGCTACTGGTAATAACACTAGAAACGTCTTAGTACATAACGCCTATGTAGCCTTTACTAGCAAGTACTTTGACTTTCAAGGTGGACGCTATGAGTCAACTACAGACTACCTAAGTGGTTATACTCAAGGTTTTGACGCTGACTTTCACTACAACTTTGGACAAAACAAAAATAGTCAAGTAAAAGCTTGGATGCAGGCCTCTTGGGCTCGCGCGCAAGCTTATAGTAACGGCTTAAATGACTACTTTTCAGCAACTGGTGGCTGGCAGCGTTTCTCACCAACTAGCAGATCAAGAACTAATAGACTTACAAACCTTGATGGCAGTGGCTATAACTTACTTGGCTACTTTCAAGCAGGCATAGATGTGCTTTTAGCTAATGCAGATGGGGGTAATAGCATCATGTTTAGGCCATTTACAGTTTTTACCCCTTTGGACTTTACAGCCTTTGGTGGTAAGGTCGTAGGTACTTATGCATGGGGAGACTTTACTTCTAATACTACTCTTGAAGGTTACGCAGTTCGTATAGATGATGAAGAGTGGAACGCAGCAGGTGAAGATGAAAACTTAGAGCTTATAAACAACATCCGCTACAACCTAGGTCAACAAATAGATAGAACCTCTTATAACCTTTCTTTAATACAAACTTTTACTTATAAAAACTATGACTTTGGACTTGGGCTTTATAAAAACTTTGGCCATGCTAATGCCTTCATAGGAACCATAGGTAATAGCACCATAAACTCTATCGTAGACGTTTACCCAAGCACTATCTATGAAGTAGGGCCTTCACAGTCTGCTATCTTAGGGCGTAACGCCTTTAGTGCTTATGGCTGGTTTGGAGGTGATGAAGACGTAGGCATAGGCACGCTTACTTGGCACTTACTAGGCAGGTATACAAACTCAACTAAGAGTGATGAAAATGCCATCTCATTAGAGTTATATCAGCAGTTTCAAACTTTTGGAGTTGGCTTAACTTTACAATGGCTACAAGTCCACACTAATAATGGCTATAAGGTAGGACAAGTATCTAGGGCTGATGTACCAAATAATTTTGCCGGCAGGACTGATGATAGAAGCCATGCCTACTTTTACATAGACTATAAATTTTCAACTGGAATAGTTAACTTTGCCAAAAAGTCTTATAAGAAACTATAGGGGTTTTTAGATATAAAATCTAAGCTTATAAAAATAGATTCTATTAGCTTATAGAATCTAAAAATATGTCATTACCGCATCGTGCATGCCACAGTTTGCCTTTGGCAAACTTCAAAAATAACATAGATAAAAATTGCCACATCATGTCTATTACACTCTTTAGCCTTAAGACATAAACTAAGCATCTAAAATACACACTCCAATCAACCACTTATCCTTTCATCTAACAGCAAGGGAAGTTTTTCAAAAGGCAAAGCTAGTATATTAGCCCCTTTAAACTCATAAGACATAGTTATGGCAACGGCTACTTTTGAGTTAAGTAGGCTAAGTTTTTTTAGCCTTTTTTCTAAAACATCCCCACTTGCAAAAGGCAAACATAAAAAGCAAAACTTAGTGCTTTCAAAAGTGGCAAGCTTTGAAGCTTCAAGCTTAAAACCTAAAGCTACAAGCTCTAAAAAGACCATATTTTCAAAAGACTGCATAAAGGTTGAAAGGCCTAAAGACACCCCCAAACTAAAGTCATAAAAATAAAGCCTATTAGTCTTAGTAAAAATGATACTTTGGTCTTCTAGCTTGTGAAGTATAAAGTAGATTCTATCTTTTGATATTTTCATATGAAGTCTTAGCTTTTTATATAAAAAATTAAAGCTAATCTTACAAGACTGCCACTCTAATAGATGTAAAAACACCTCTAAGTCTTCACCTAGTGCTAGCTTTAGGCTTTGATATTTGAGATTTGATCGCTTTGCTTCACTTGCTTCATAAAGGCTAGGATTGTTACCATGTTTTATAAAACTAGGCAAACTACACTCAAATCTCTCTTTTAAAGTCGCGTAGTCAAAACTAAAAGTTTTTATGCCCTTATAGTCTTTTAAGTCTATAAACTGCTTAGATATGACTATGGCATTTTTTAGTCCTTGTAGCAAGGAGACTTCATTTTCAAAGTTATCAAAGATATATATATCATAGCTTTCAGCTAAGTCTTTGTCCCCATGTGATAAATCGAAGCTAGCTTTTTCTAAGGCGTCATGGAGAAGTTTTTCTTGCTTGGAAGTTTTAGTAAGGCTAAGGTCTATATAAAAGCTGCTTTTATATCTTGAAGCTAGCTCTCTAGCTAAGGTAGTCTTAGCACTAAAAGGCGGCCCATAGATTAAAGTTTTCATACCTTTTAAGGTTGAAGCAAGGCTTTAGCTAGCAACTCTAAAGGGTGGGCAAACTTAGAATCTACTTTATTTCTATAAAGGGCATTATCTATCTGCATCCTGCAAGCACTGCACTCTGCACTTACATAGTCTGCCTCTGTAGCTTTTATAAGATTAGCTTTGTTATCTCCTACTTTTATAGCTAGGTGATATTTTTCACTTTGTAGTGTCACTCCACCAAAACCACAGCAAGTATCACTTCCTTCCATCTCCACAACAGGGTAGTTTTGAAGTAAAGCCCTTGGCTCTTTATAAACCTTTAGCACCTTTTTGGCATGGCAGGGATCATGATAAGTCACTGTAGTATTAAAGATCTTTTTAGTCTTAAGGATAGAATCTATATCAGTAAAGTCATAAAGCCACTTTGAAGCTAGGTAGGTTTTAGAAGTTATCGTTTTTAGCTTAGCAATTATTGCAGTGTTATCATTACCATTTATCTCAGTATCTAAGTGCAAGGCATGCTCCCAGTCAGTTATGACTTGGGCTGCACACGTCGCCTCAGGTATAAGCACTGCATCTACTTTATCTACAAACTCACTTAAGTACTTAACATTAAACCTTATAGACTTTATCGTTGTCTTTAAGTCCCCACTAAAGTAAGCTGGCGCACTGCAGCATGCTTGCTTTTTAGGTATAACTACACCCACTCCTAAAAACTGCAAGATATCTACTAAGCTTTTTCCAACCCCTGTATAGTTATAGTTTGCAAGACAGCCTATAAAGATGGCTACTTTATTATGAGTTAGCTTAGAAGTTTTAACACTAGTATCTTTCTTGCTAGCTTTTATCTCAGCAGGATAACTTTGCAAAAAGCTCTTTTTATTAAGCGGGAACATAACCCTATCTTTAAAGCCTTTAAAAGAAAAACGCAAAACAAACTTATCTTTATCCTTTTTAAAAGCACAAAAACTAAAAGACGCCCCAAGTCCAAAAACTAGGTTTAAAACCTTCCTATGAGAAAGCATGTAAAAGGCTAGTCTTTTATAAAGTGGGATTCCATAAATCTTAGCTATATCAACCCTAGCCTTAGTTATAACCACATCTACTGGCAGACTCATAGGACACACACTCACACAAGTTGTACATAAAAAGCAAGACTCCACAGCATTTTTAAGGCCTTTATCCATAGCAAGCTTACCATCAGCATAAGCCCTTACTAAGTCTAGATAGCCTCTTGGACTTGTGGTCTCATCTTGATTGATAGAATGTATGGTGCAAGTTGGCACACACTTGCCACACTTAACACAAGAGTTGCTAGTCCTAGTTAAGATGCTTTCAGCCTTCTTAGTCTCATTACTACTCATATGGTTTTACTAAACTTCCTTTCTAAGTTTTGCACCAAAAATGTATCAAACACCATGGCTATATTTCTTATCAAAAAGCCACCTGTTGGACTAACTACTATCTTAGAATCTTCTATCTCTAGAAGTCCATCGTCTTGATACTCTTTTAAGGCACTAAGCTCACTTGCAAAGTGAGTTTTAAAGTCTATATTAAACTCTTTGTTTATAGTTTCAAAGTTTACTACTAAGTTGTTCATTAAAGACATAATGACTGCTTTTCTTAGCATATCTTCTTCACTTAGCAAGATTCCTATACTTACTGGTAACACTCCTTTATCAAGTGCTTCTTCATAGCTTTGCATATCTTTGTAGTTTTGAGTGTAGTAGTTTGCACCCTCGCCTATTGAAGTTATACCTATGCCTATAGTTTGGCTAAAGCCCTTTGTTGTATAGCCTTGGAAGTTACGCCTTAGCTCACCTTGTGCCTTTGCTTTATAAAGCTCATCACTTTTCTTAGCAAAGTGATCCATACCTATCATCTCATAGCCGCTATCTTCTAGTACGTTTATGCACTCTTTTAGTATCTCAAGCTTAACACTTGGTAGTGGCAGGGCACTTTCATCAATCTTACGCATACTTTTTTTAACCCAAGGCACATGGGCGTAGTTAAAGATAGCAAGCCTATCTGGACTAAGTGCTATTACTTTTTTTAGAGTTTCTTGGAAGCTTTTTAGACTTTGAAAAGGAAGGCCATAGATTAGATCAAAGTTTATAGAGTTTATGCCGTACTTCCTAGCTAGATTCATACTATCTTTTACTAACTCTAGACTTTGGATTCTATTAACAGCAGTTTGTACTGCACTATCAAAGTCTTGAACACCAAAAGAGATTCTATTAAAGCCACCTTCTTTTAAAACCATCATCTGCTTTTCATCAAAGTGTCTAGGGTCTATCTCACAGCTTATCTCAGCACTAGGAGAGAAGTTAGTAAAAGTGCCTTTTATCAAGTCTATAACTTCTTTTAGCTGATCTGCGTTAAAAAAAGTAGGAGTACCCCCACCAAAGTGAAACTGCACTACCTCTCGGCTTGTATCAAGCTTAGTTTTTAGTAGCTCTAGCTCTTTTTTAAGGTAGCTTATATATCTATCTTTTTTGTCTTCTTTGCTTGTATAGATTACATTACACCCGCAAAAGTAGCAAGCTGACTTACAAAAAGGAAGGTGCACATAGATAGATAAAGGAAGACTAGGCTTAGCAAGATCAGACTGCCTTAAGCAAGCTTCTAGCGTGCTTGCAGTAAAGCCATCATTAAACTCATTAGCAGTTGGATAGCTTGTATATCTAGGTCCTGGCTTAGAGTGTGAGGCAAGCTTACTAAAGTCTATTTGAATTAAAGATTTACCCATATTTAATATCCTCACATATAAAGTTTTATATTTATAAGATTTTACTTACATCAAAGAATAAGTTAGGATAGTTAGTCTTTATCCTCTTTGCTATAAGCTCAGTGTCTATATTTCTTAAAGTCTCATCCTTAGCCCTTAGCTTTTCTAGCTCTTCTAGTCCAACAGCTAGTGCGTCTTCTAAGTCTAGTGGCATGAGATTTAAGATATCTTTTTGAAGCATCAAGACAAGCTTTTCTTCGTGTTGAGACTTTAAAGAATCTAAAAGAATATTAAGTGCTGTTTCTGGTAAGACTACAAACTCACTTGAACTTGCACTTTGGCTAGTTTGCTGCATCTTTATAAACCAAGCCTCTTTTTCTTGAAAGCTTCCTTGCTGAAACTCCAAGCTTAGATGAGTATCATCTATACAAGTAGCTATGGCTACATTACTTGCATCTTGTAAGCTTCTTATTAGTTCTTTTTGTGCGGATGACGACTTAGCCATGACATAACTCCCTTTTGTACATGCAAGCGATTATGCGCTTCATCTATGATCTTAGACTTACTCCCATCTATCACATTAGTAGCAACTTCTAGCTCTCTATAAGCTGGCAAGCAGTGAAGAAAGATAGAATCTTTATGGGCTAGTTTCATCAAGTCTTCATCTACCATATAGCCCTTAAAAGCCTTTAGTCTTTCTTCTTTTTCAGCTTCTTGTCCCATAGACACCCAAGAATCTGTAGTCACTACATTAGCCCCAGCAACTGCTTCTTTAGGGTCTTCCATGATGTTTATAATCGCTCCTGAAGTTTTAGCATTTTCTAAGGCTATCTTTACAAACTTATCTTGTGGTTTATAACCTTTAGGTGAGGCGATATTAAGCCTTAAGCCAAGCTTTGAAGCTAGCATAAGCCAAGAGTTTGCCATATTATTCCCATCGCCTATATAAGCAACTAGCGGGTCTTTATACTCACTTTCCATATTTAATATAGGGTCTTGTTTAAAAATCTTATTTTCTATCATGGTTAAGTAGTCAGCAAGTACTTGCATAGGATGATAGTCTTGACTTAAGCCATTTATAACATTTACGCTTGAGTACTTTGCAAACTCTTCTAAGCGTGTATGTTCATGAGTTCTTATAACTATCATATCAACCATAGAGCTTATAACCGCTGAGCTATCTTTTATGATCTCTCCTCGTCCAAGTTGCAAGTCAGAGTTAGATAAAAAGATGCCTAGTCCTCCTAGCTGATAGATTCCAGCTTGGAAGCTAACACGTGTTCTAGTTGAGCTTTTTTCAAAGATCATAGCTAGGATTTTGCCTTTTAGCTCAGGAGTATCTATGCCTTCATTATGCTTAGCTTTTAGGTCTAAGGCGTATTTTAAGATCTCTAATATCTCATCTTTTGTATAGTCGTTAATAGTAAGAAAATGTCGCATTACACACCTTGTCGTGGTCTAATAAAATGGTTGATTATATCGAATATTGAAAATCTATATAGTTGATAGGAGGCTTTTTAAAGCTTAAAGTATAAGTTTTGGTATATAAAGGGTGCAACTTTAAAACTTTAAAGTTGCACCACTTAACTTAATAAAAGCAGCGCTATTTGTTAGCAAACTTAGTGTTTTACCATCTCATCATAAGGTCCAAATCTATGTTGTTTAACATCAAATTTATCATCATAAGACCCTACGTCCATATCTAGTGGCTTAACTCTTAAGTCTGGAAAGTCTTTTTCTCTATGTGCAAAAATAGGTCTTGGCTGGGTGTTTATAAAAGCACACACATCATAGCTTTCTTCTAAAGTTAAAGTAGCATTACCTTGAGGCATATTAGCCTTGACATAGGCTGCACACTTTTTAAGTCTATACATCCCAGCTCCTGTGTTATAGCTATCCTTACCCCAAAGTGGTGGAAAAGTATAGTAGTCGCCTTTAGCAGAAGCTACATTTTTTATACCTTCTCCATTTATCCCATGACAAGCAGAGCAAGAGTTATCATAGACAATTTTTCCTTTTTTAGGGTCTGCTGCCCTATCAAGATTTCCTATCTTTGGTAAGCCCTGCCCTTTTACCTTAGCCCCAACTGGTATACCTTGACTTAAAAAGTGCATATAAGCCATCATAGCCTTCATCTCTTTAGAATCTACTGGTACCATTTTGCCATTCATACTTCTTACCATACAGCCATTTATCCTATCTTCTAAGGTTGTGACTTTATCGCTTCTAGCCTGCCAAGCAGGAAAACGACCCAAGATTCCAACAAAGCCAGACTGTCCAGCTACAGTACCCCCAAGGGCGTGGCAACTTGAGCATGAAAGGTGATTACCCGCAAAACGTTTGCTTTTATCTTTTGCATCTGGTCCTATAAAGTTATGAGTTTCATTCATGATTTTAGAGCCTAAGATGACTGCCTCTGTATAAGGAGACTTAGGAAGCTTTGAAGCATCTATGCTTCCATCATCTTTATTTATAGCATCTGGTACTTTCCACTCTGCAGCAGGAAGGTTTATGCCAGTTGCTTGTTTTTCTTTAACTACGCTTGGAGTTAGGGCATAAGCTCCACTACAAGCAAGGATACTAAAGGTTAGCACTAGGGTTTTTAGTTTCATATTAAAGCTCCTTTACAAGTTTTTGTGCTTCAATCTTAGTTGAACTAAACCCAAATGGATATAAAAATGTCAAGATTTGATACATAAAAGTAAACATAAGAGAAATAAATACACTTTTTATAATAATAAAAATAGTTTGTATCAATAACGTAGAGTTAGAATGTGGAATATAAAAGTATATTTGCTACATTGACGCAAACATCACTTAAGCGTTAGACTTGCTTCACTAAGCTTTTAGCCTCTTAGAATTAAGATTCTACTTTGGGCGGCATTACTTTTTAAGCCATTAAACAAAAGTCTTTAAGCTTGAATAAGATATAGGAGATATCAAGGCATGGTAGATATTAAAAAAAGTCAAGATTTATAGAATCTATTTGCATAGAATCTATTTGCAAGGTAGTTAATATCATCTTTTTGTGACTTATCTCCCCCCCCCCCCCCCCGAAAAATAGCCTTTTTACTTTGCTAGCACCTCTATATAAAACCCTAGTAGAGTTAAAAGCCATATTAAATAACATAAAGGCTTTTTTGTTTTGTTTTAACTTCTCATAGCCATTTATAAGCCTTCTATATTCCACAAAGTTGTTATACTCAGAAAGTCTTATATCTACTAAATTTTTTAAGAAGTAATCTTGACGTGCATTGTACCAGTCCTTAAAGTAGACCTCACCTTCTTCTATGATGCCACATATAAATGCTTCTACTTCACGCTTCTTATTTATCACATAGTTAGGATCTAAAAAGGCTGGCTCTTTTAACATGCTTAGATATAAATCTTTATTATTATCAACTTCTTTTATATACTCTATAAGGCTTGCTTCGTTTTGAAAATCATGGGCGTTTATAAAAGACTTTGGATTATAGATACCATCTTTCCCTATATAGGGATCACCCCAGTATATGGGGACAGTTTTAGCAGAAAAAGCATCGATTATCTTTTCAGTTATATAGCCATGTCCTGAAGTGTTTTCATAGGCTATATTAAACTTAGTAGCTTTTAAAAAGCCCATCTTATCAACAACTGGCTTTTTATTAGGAAGATTATTGGCAAACTTTCCACCACTTAAGATGGGCTTGTATTTTGAAAGATTAGTAAAAAGTGAGTTTCGCTCATTAGCACATTTGTTACTAACTACAAAAGAAGCAAATTTTCTATCAAACATATCTTCTGTTATGCCTTCATGCTTTTTATTAGCAAGTAAGCCTGACTCACCTAAAAGCGATATAGTGCACTGCACATAACGCTTATCAAAAGTTATGTAGTCAAACCCTATAGCATAGTCAAACTCATTAAAGTCTGGTGTTATATGCTCTCCTATAACTAGTAGCTTTTTGACGTCTCTATACTCATCTCTTTGATGCTCTACCCCAAAGACAGAACAGATTAGCAAGTCTAACTTTTCTGGCTCAAAACACTCTTCTACTTCATAGAATCTTTTTAAGATATCAACTGCACAGTTATCTTCAAAGTTATTATTCCACCAGTCTAAAACCCTAAGTCTTATAAGTCTCTTTTTGCTATTTTTTACTTCTTCGCCTGCCTTTGTTTCCCCATCTATTTTTACTTGCCGGTCTACTTTTCCTTCTTTGTTCTCTAAGTCTGACAAAACTTTCTGCTACCTTTGTGATTAATTTGATTGCTTTTGTAAATACTAATTTTAATACAAACTAGCTTTTATCCATCACAACTACACCACTTCGTATCATATCTTTTGGATTAAACTGTTTAAGTGTGTTTTTAAGCTCGCTTATCTTTTTAGGTGTGTCACATACGCTAAAGACTATGTAGCGAGAGTTCATACTCACTATATGGTTATGGCAGTAAGAGATTAGCGACTTTATAGTTTCTAAATTTTCATTTATCTCAAACTTTAAAAGTGCCAGCTCTTCAGTTATCACATCCTCGCACTCTCCAACACTTACTACTGGTATAAGCTTGTGAAGTTGCTTTATGATTTGCTCTAAGACTTTTTCATCACCACGCGTAGAGATACTTACATAAGAAAGATTGCTATCCATAAGAGGGGCAACTGTAAGGCTTTCTATGTTATAACCCCTGCCTGCAAAAAGCCCTGAGATTCTAGCTAGGACACTGTGCTCATTTAAAACTGTTATTGAAATAACTCTTTTTTGCATTATCTTTCCTTACTCAAGTATCATCTTATAAAGTGGATTCCCACCCGGAACCATAGGTAAAACCTGCTCTAAAGGTGCTATAGCTACGTTTATAAGGCTTGCTTCTTTAGATTCTATAGCTTCTTGTAATGCCTCTTTAAAGCCAGCTTTAGTGCTAGCACTTAGACCTAAAAGCCCAAATGCCCTAGTTAACATCATAAAATCTGGCTGGGTTAAAGTAACACTTGAAAGCCTATTTTCATAAAAGATCTCCTGCCACTGCCTAACCATACCTAAGTAGCCATTATTAAGCACTATGTTTATGCACTTTATACCTGATTCTTTTAAAGTCATAAGCTCTTGGATGTTCATAAGCACGCCACCATCACCACTTATACTAACTACTATCTTATCACTCCCTTCTAGTGCTACTGCAGCACCCATAGCAGCGGGCAAGCCATAGCCCATAGTCCCTAGTCCTCCACTAGTTATAAACTGCCTTTTAGAATCTAGTGGGTAAAACTGTGCTGTCCACATCTGATGTTGCCCTACATCAGTTACGATAACTGCCTTGCTTCCTAAAGTGCGTCCTAGCTCTTCTATAACCCACTGAGGCTTTAGTACTTCATCACTATCTACATACTTTAAAGGGTGAAGCTGCTTCCACTTAGTAAGCTTTGCTAAAAAGCTTTCTTGCTCTATAAAAGACTTGACTTCTTCTTTGCTTTGGTCTATATAAGCCTCGCCAATTAGGATTCTAAGCTCTTTATTAAGCTCTTGTAAGACTAACTTTAAGTCGCCTACTATTGGGTACTTAACATCTATAATCTTGCCAATTGAACTTGGGTCGACATCTATATGGGCGATCTTTGCAAACTTAGCAAACTCACTTACCTTGCCAGTTACCCTATCATCAAACCTAGCCCCAAGAGATATAAGTAAGTCGCACTCACTTACTGCCATATTAGCCGCGTAAGTTCCATGCATCCCTAGCATGCCTAAGAAGTTAGGGTCATTTTGCGCAACGCCCCTTCCCATAAGAGTTTCAACGCTAGGCATCTTAGTTAGGGTTAAAAAAGCCTTTATCTCATCATATGCATCACTACTAACTGCCCCACCACCTATGTAAGCAAGGGGCGCTTTAGATTCCATGATTAAGTTAGCTAGCTTTTTTATCTGCCTTGAGTTGCCCTTAGTAGTTGGCTTATAGCTTGGTATATTTATCTCATCAGGATAGACAAAAGGTGCTTTTGCTGCACTTATATCTTTTGGGAAGTCTATAAGCACAGGACCCGGCCTCCCAGTACGTGCTATGTAAAAGGCTTCTTTTAGTATGCGAGGGAAGTCATGTATATCTTTTACGAGATAGTTGTGCTTAGTGCAAGGGCGAGAGATACCAACTGCATCTATCTCTTGAAAAGCATCAGTCCCTATCTGCGTTATAGGCACTTGCCCGCTAATAACCACTAAAGGGATGGAATCTGTATATGCAGTAGCGATACCAGTTATAGCATTAGTAAAACCCGGCCCACTAGTGATGATAGCCACACCTACTTCACCACTAGCCCTAGCATAGCCATCAGCAGCATGTATGGCACCTTGCTCATGGCGTGCTAGTATATGTCTAAAATAAGTCTGCTTATAGATCTCATCATAGACATTCAAAACAGCCCCACCGGGATAGCCAAATACTACTTTTACTCCTTCTTTGTGCAAGGCCTCTACTAACATAGAGGAGCCATTAATGATATCTTTTTGCATTATCGTCCTTTGATTTTATAGCGATACAAGCTTGATTATAGCTATTTTTAAATGGATTTTTTGCTTAAAGTATCTTGCAAGTAAGCCTAAATCACTTATCAAAATGCCAGATTCTCCAAGTCTTGCTTTTTGTGCCCTTCAAAAAAGCTTAGACTAGTGATATTACAAAATGTAATCCTTACGTGCCTAGATGTTACTTTCTAAGAAGACAAAAGGTTAAAAAAAGATTCTATAACTGTATGTAAGCCATCAGTTTTTATAGAATCTAAAATATGGCTCATTAAAATATATAAGTTTTAAGTTCTTTGTGCAAAAAAGATTTGTGAAAGAAGGATTTGCGTAAGCAAGATTTGTGCAAAAAAGATAAGCACAGCCCAAACACATAGCGTTAAAAATAGTAAGTAGTGCTACTTAAAATTTAAGGCAGTTGGGCTATAAGTGGTAAGCCTGTGCTTTCTTCAAAGCCAAACATAATGTTTAGATTTTGCAGGGCTTGGGAGGCAGCACCTTTCATTAAGTTATCTATAGCACTAACTATTACAAGAGTATTAGTCCTAGAATCTAGTGTCACATAGATATCACAGTAGTTAGTCCCCTTAACCCATCTAGTCTCTGGAGGAGTATCAAGTAGTCTTATAAAACGCTCTAATCCGTAGTAAATATCATAGGTTTCTTTTATAGAATCTAAACTCACTCCAGATAAAGGCTTAGCGTACATAACACTTAAGATACCTCTTTGCATAGGTACTAAGTGAGGAGTAAAAAGCACTTTTAATGCTGTGCCATGTGCCATGCTTAAGTGTTCTTCTATCTCTGGAGTGTGGCGATGGCTTGCAAGCTTATAGGCTTTAAAGTTTTCATTAACCTCACTAAAGACACTATCAGCATTTGCACTTCTACCTGCCCCACTAAAACCAGACTTAGAATCTATAATGATGCCACTAGATTCTATAAGACCATCTTTTAAAAGCGGATATAAAGGAAGTATGCTTGAAGTTGTATAGCAGCCCGGATTTGCTAGTAATCTAGCTGATTTGATATTAGCTCTATTAAGCTCACAAAGTCCATAAACTGCTTCTTTTAGCAAATCTTTTGCGTGGTGTTCGCAGTACCACTCTTCATAGACTTTAACATCACTTAGTCTAAAGTCAGCCCCCATGTCTATAATCTTACATCTAGAAAGGATTTCAGCGTTTACTTTAGCACTTGAGATTCCATGAGGCAAAGCTAAAAAGATAACATCACTTAAGTGGCTTAACTCTTCTAAATCTTCACTTGAGCAGATATAGTCTGTATGGAAAAAACTTCCATAAACATCACCTAAAGGCTTTTTATCATAGCTTTGACTTATAAGACGCACTAGCTCTACGTTAGGGTGAGTACTTAAAAGGCGAACTAACTCTAATCCAACATAGCCAGTAGACCCAACTATACTAGCTTTTATCTTAGTGCTTTTTTCTATCATACTTTTATCTACTTCTTAATAAAAAATATCAAAAAGTTCTTTTTAAAAGGCTATCAACTTTTAAGATAGTTATAAGTCTATCTTCCCTCTTACCTATACCATACATTAAGTTATCTTGCTCATTTAAAGTATCAGGGATGGAATCTATATCGCTTTCATCTATCCTTATAGCTTCTGTAAGCTTATCTATAACAAAGCCAGCTATATCATCATTATGGTTAACTACTAGGTATCTAGTATCTTGGTCTTGTTTTATAGCAGGTATGCCAAACTTCATCCTTAGATTAATCAAAGGAAAAACGTTGCCTCTAAGGTTAAAAACACCCAGTACGTAATCAGGCGTACCGGGAACACGTGTATACTCTATAGGCTTTACTATCTCTCTAACATTTAAGATAGGCACTGCAAACTCTTCACTACCTATGATAAATCCTATCACTTGGACTACGTTTTCAGTTTCGACCCTGTTGCTACCTTCAGCACTTTCCCTCTGCTTGGTAAATACATCTTTTAGTGCATTATTATCAGTCATTATTTTAACTCCTAGCTACTTGGTAGATTTATATTACGTTTTACTACGTTTAATAGATACTCTGGTGTATATGGCTTAGTTATATACTCAGTCATACCACTTTCAACCCCTCTCATCCTATCAGTTTTTGAAGTCCTACTTGTAACTGCTATAAGAGGGAGGTTTTTGAACTTATTATACTTTCTTACTTCAGAGGCAAAAGTATAGCCATCCATGCGTGGCATTTCTATATCCACTAAGACTGCATCTATTTGCTTATCACCATTTTTTAGTAGGTCTAAGGCTTCAAGGCCATTAGTCGCTTCTAAGACTGTAACTCCTAGTGGTTTTAAGCACTTTTTCATTATAGCCCTATCAGTAGTGCTATCATCAATTGCTAGTACTATATAGTCACTTGGTGCACTTTTTACTTTAGAGTTTGAAGCCTCAGAGATAAGATTATTAACGCTTACTTTTACATGTTTTGCCATATCCATCATAGCTGCAACATCTGCTATAAGAGTTATCTTGCCATCTCCTCTAACTGTCGCCCCAGCTATGCCTTCAGTGCCTTTTAGATAGTAGCCAAGCGACTTTATAACTACTTCTTCTTGCCCTATTAGATAGTCTACTATAACGCCTATTTTTTGTTCAGCTAAGCCTATAATGACTACATAGACCTCACTAATATTGCCTAATATAGAATCTATTTTAAAGATATCAGCTAATCTTACTAAGCTTAAGACCTCATCTCTAAGTCTTAAAACAGACTTACCATCAACTGTGTAAATCTCATCTTGCCCTACTCTTACAGTCTCAAGCACTGAGCTAAGCGGTATGGCGTAATACTCTTCTTGTGCACCTACTAAAAGAGCTTGCATGATGGCTAGAGTTAGAGGGATCTTTAGCTTTAAAGTAGTTCCGATGCCTTTTTCAGAATCTATTTCTATAAGACCATTTAGTCTTTCAACATTAGTCTTAACTACATCCATGCCAACCCCTCTACCACTTACATTAGTAATGGTAGTTGCAGTAGAAAAGCCCGGCTTAAAGATTATCGCATAGGCTTCTTTATCAGTCATGCTATCTGCATCTTTTTGCGACATAAGACCTTTTTCAACAGCTTTTCTTCTTAGCATTTCAGCATCTAGTCCCTTACCGTCATCTTTTATCTCTATGACTATGTGGTTACCTTCATTATAGGCTTTTAGGTCTATCTTACCAACTTCACTTTTACCTGCAGCTAACCTATCTTCTGGCCTTTCTATACCATGATCACAGGAGTTTCTTATGATGTGGATTAGCGGGTCGCCTATCTCTTCAACTATGGATTTATCAAGCTCAGTTTCTTCTCCACTTATATCTAGTTCTATGTTTTTTCCTAGCTCGCGGCTTAGGTCTCTAACCATACGAGGGAATCTATTAAAAACTTTTCCAACTGGAAGCATCCTAGTCTTCATAACAGCAAGTTGCAAGTCAGTAGTAACTGTGCTTATAGAAGACACTACTTGATTAAGCTCTTCTAAAAAGCGCTCACCCTCATATCTTTCTTCAACATCACCATAAATCCTAATAAGCCTATTTTTGCCTAAAACTAGCTCTCCTATTAGGTTCATTAAGTGATCTAGTCTTTTAACATCTACTCTTACAGTAGGCTCAACTGCGACTGAAGGAGACTTACCATCTTTGCTGGACTTAGAATCTAAGCCCATGCCTGCACTTAACACTTTATGATGGATATCATGATCACTATGCTTAGCTTCATCTTTAGACGCATAGCTTTTAGGTATCTCAGTCTTACTAGCCTCACTTTTAGGAGGCTTAGGTTCAGCGTCTACATCTTTTGGTGCTTGTATATCTAAGACTATGCCTTTCTTTTTTTGCTCTTCTCTAAGCTTTCTATCTTCTTCTTGCCTCTGGCTAAGAAGTCTAGCTATCTCTGCTTCTACTTCTGCATCACTCATCTTGCTGTAGTCTTTTTCTTCTTCACTAGAAGGAGTACTACTTGCATTCTCTTGCACTTTTTGCTCTGCAGGGCTTGCTGTGTTGCTTGCAACTTCTAAAGTTTTAGAATCTTTTTGTAAATCTTTGCTTTTTTGCGTATCAGCACTATTTTGTGCCTTAGTGCCTTTTGGACTTATAGACTCATCGCCTTTTGATATAGCTTGTAAACGACTTACACAGCCACTAACATCTATGCCACTATTAGCATCTGTGCCATCATTTCTTATAGCCACAAGCAAAGCTTTTATCAAGTCTACAGATTCTAAGACGACATCCATAACATCAGAGGTGATTTTCAACTCACCTTTTCTAGCTTTATTAAGCACTTCTTCCATGTTGTGAGTTAGAAAAGTTAAGATATCAAAGTTTAAAAAAGAGCTAGAGCCTTTTATAGTGTGGGCTACTCTAAAGATACGATTAAGCAAGTCTAAATCTTCAGGATTGTTTTCAAGCTCAACCAAATCTTGATCTAGTTGTTCTATCATTTCAAATGCTTCGATTAGAAAGTCTTCCATTATCTCTTGCATTTCATCCATATTAAGCACCTCTTTTTCATTAAAAATAACAGTTTTTTAGTATATCACACTTGCAAGTGTAATCTTAGATTCTAAGCAAAAGTTTAAAATACTTTTACTATTCCATAATTTTTGCTATCTCTTCGATAAAGACATCTTCATTAAACTTAACTATGTAAGCATCTGCACCTATATCTAAGCCTCTTTGCTGACTATACTTATCACAGATTGATGAGCTAAAGATTAAGGGGATACTTGCTAGTATAGGGTTATCTTTTATCTTTTGTGCAAAGTGAAAGCCATCCATGCGCGGCATCTCAACATCTGAAACTATAAGCTTTAAAAAGCTATGTAAGTCGTTTGGATGCTCTTTTGCTATGGTCTCTAAGGCATTAAGCCCAGCTTCTCCATCTTTTGCCTCTACTACATTAAAGCCCATGCCTTTAAGGCTTTTTTTAATAAGGGTTCTAGCTATAGTGCTATCATCAACTACTAAAACAGTCCCGCTAAATCTTTTCTTCTCCTCACCTTCTGGCTTAGAGATGACATCTTTATAAAAGTCTAAATCGCTTAAAACTTTTTCTAAATCGAGTATAAGCATAGTCCTTCCATCTTCTATCCTAGTGACAGCAGTAACTCTTTCTTTACCTATAGCATCACTACTACTAAAGCTAGCTGGCTCTACATTACTCCAGCTTATGCGTCGTATCAGCTTAGCTTCATGGACAACAAAGCCAAGTTGTAAGTTATTAAACTCAGCAATTATCACTCTTTTTTTATGCAAAGGGACATCTAGCTCCCTAGCTTTGATTCCAAGCCAAGTAGCAAGATCAACTAAAGGCATGACAGTGCCACGTAGGTCAAAAACTCCTAGTATATAGTCTGGGCTTGCAGGCAGCTCAAAGACTTCAGGCACTTGGATTATCTCTTGAACTTTAGTTACATTAATACCATATATGCCTTCATAGACTTCACCATCTTCTAGCTTTTCATTTATCCGAAAGTCTACAAGCTCTATCTCATTAACCAAGTTTTTTGTTTTTATACTTTTTTCCATACACAGTCTCTTTTCTTAGTTATAGGCAAAAGGTTCCCCTTCAAAGTAAAATGCATCTAAGCCTACATATTTGACATTGTCAAAGTTGTAGATTCTATTTAGATGAAAGTGTCCTTCTATGATGCAAAACTTAGAATCCTTAGGTGCTAAGTAGTGCTTTAAAACCATGCTAAAAATCCTCTTTTTATAAAGTTCTACCCTATATCTAGCAAAGCTTTTTAGCCTTTCTTCACTAAAAGGCATTCTGATAATGGGCTTAAGATAGACTTTCTTCCTTATCCTTTTATAAAGCTTTCCAAGAGTGATTTTATCTAAAAATCCTAGGCAGTACCCACTTATTACACTACTCATAGCCCACGCATACAAATCATAGCCTTTATTAATCCACAAGTCACCATGGGCTAGTATGCAAATATCACCTTTGTAGTCTTTAAGCACAAGAGGCTGGCTTGCATGGGAGAAAAGCCTTATATTTGAAAGCTCTTCTATGCATTTCAAATGCATATCGTGATTACCAGCTAGATAATAGACTTCATTTTTCAAAGATAGCTCTTTTAAGATATGTAGTAGACTTAGGTTTTCTTTTATGCTTTGTTTTAGATTCCCCATTAAGACATGAAAGATATCCCCCATCAAAAATACCTGAGTATCTTTTATAGCACTTAAAGCCATAAATCTAGCCATCTCACCCATCTTAAAGTGAGAATCTGCTATAAAAATAGCATCTTTTTTTATATAAAAGTCCTCTACAAAATGCATATATCAACCTATATGTTTTTTTCAATTATAATAAAACTTATACACTTTACTTTGAGAGTAGGAATCAAAATGAAACTAACTATAAATGGCAAAGAGCTAAGCTTTAAAGAAGCTAACTTGGATATCTCAAAACTACTAAAAACCTTAAACATAGAAGAGCAAGTCGTAGCTATCTCCCTAAATACTGAGATAGTAAAAAAAGAAAAATGGGGAGATACTCCATTAAAAGAAAAAGATACTTTAGAGTTACTTCACTTTATGGGTGGAGGAGCTAGATAATCTTCTTAGGCTAGATAAGCTAGATAATTTAAATTTTAGTACTAAAATACTTTCTTAACCCAAAATCAAAAAGGAATAAAATGAAAAATCAAGGCGTAAAAGACACCCTAAAACTTATGGCTAAGTTCAACAAGATAGCTAATGAAGATGTAGCTAATATACTATCAAAACTTAGCAAAGAAGACCTAACTAAAGATAGAGGCCTTTACTTTAAAAGCTTACAAGGCACTATAAACCACATCTTAAATGCAGACCTTATAATGTATGGCACTAAATTTAGCACTTTTGGCAAAGGCGTAAAAAAACTAGACTATCTAAAAGAAGATATGAGTTTAAAAGATGAAATAGCCAATGATTTTGATGCTTACAAAAAAGCAAGGGCTGCTACAAGTGATATGATAATAGAAGTTATAGAATCAATTGATGAGTTTTACACTGAGTACAACCTAAAAACTCCTAATAGAGACATAATTAAGCCTAGATACCAAGTCATGCTAGCTGTGCTTAATCACGCTACCCACCACAGAGGTGAAATCTCTGGCATGCTAGATGCTATGGGCGTAGAAAATGACTTTAATGGCTTAATGGCTATATAACCTTACACTCTTCACATATAAGCTAGATGATGCTATATCATCTAGTAGCTACTTTTCACACTAACTCCCCCTTTTAAATTAAGCTACAATCCTTCTTAACAAAATCTTGACAAAAGGATGACCTTGCTTTTAATGCATACAAAAAGCACCTTGCTTGCTAGAGTGTTTGCCCTCTTACAAAGTCTTAGTTTTTATGACCTCACACTTCAAAATATGGGGGGGGGGGGGGTTCAACATCCCTTTTACAAGTCCTTATCTTAAAAAGATTAAAAAATATCAGTTTTATATGTAGGTTTTTTGCATGAGATACTTAATTAAAAGTCTCCAAATAGCTAGTGCTAAAACAAAAGACTTTAAAGATAAAAAGTTTTATACCCTAGAAAGCACCTCTCCTTTTGCCATCACACAAGAAGAAGTAGATGCCCTAGACACAAAGCGCCCTACTGGGCTAAGTGGACATATGAGGGCTAAAAACGAAGAAGCTACCTTAGAAGCAAGTATACACTCAGTCATGCCAGCTTTAGATGAGCTAGTCCTCTCAGTCCAGCCAAGCGATGATAAAACCTATCAGCTAGCCTTAAAGCTAAAAGATATCTATAAAGATAAGATTAATCTAATCTACTACACACCTAGCATCTTACCTGCCCACTCTTCACATATAAGACTAGATGAAAAGACAAAAGAGATACTAAAAAACTTTAAAGGCACCATCCCTTCAGAATCTATCCACTCCTTAGCCCACTTTTATAACCACGGTATGGTGCGTATAAAATATAGCCACTATATGAAAGTAGATGCAGACCAGATCTATCTAACTAGTAAATGTATAAAGCTAAAAGAAGCCATAAAACTAACTGCTAACTTTAAAAAGCAGCCTAACCCCAAGACAAAACCCCTTTTTAAACCTTCCATGATAGATAAACTACTAGCTAATCTTTTTAACCTAACCCCAAAAGATAATCTTAAAAATCATCTTGAAAACAGTCTTGAAGATAGTCTTGAAGATACATTCTTATCTAACTACCTAGCTTACAAAAATGCCGCCTTTGCCATGGGTGGGATAAATATAGGCTTAAGTAAAGCACAGTTTAAAGCTATCTATAAAAACTATAATGATAAAGAAGCACAAGAAAAGTATGCACTTGGGAGTTTTTCAGGGCCTTTTAAAAATGGAGTTTTAAAAAACCTAGATATCACCAAACTAAAACTTGCCCTTTTTAGCAAGGACTTAAACCAGCAAAACATGCTAAGTAAGTGCCTAGTCCCTCTAAGTAATAATGAATATCCAACCTATAATGGAAGCGAGCTTTTACTGCTAGAAGTAAGTAAAGATAACCTATACACTATGGCACCAAATGCTGCTTATGAAGTAATGCCAACTGATACTAACACCATCATCAAAGCACTTGGAATCTTCTGGCTACACTTTGGCTTAGTAAAAAGAAACTACTTTATAGATGGGAGACCTTTTAAAGACTATATACATCTAAGTGACTATCTAAAAGCAAGTCCTAGCTTTTTACTAGCTAGAGTAGAAAAAACTAGCCCTCATATACTAAACCACATGAAGACATGGCACAAGCGTGACAGAAGATATATAAAAGAGCTTTTAGAATCTAGTCTAGATTCTAAGGCTTAGTCTTCTAGTAGCCAAGTAGCTACATTTTTAGAGCTGCCTTCTTTTAAGTAGTCTTTTAAAAGTGCAACTCCTTCAAAGTAGCGCTTATAGTCAAAGGAATCTATCTTTTGCAAGATATTAGTAGCATTAAAACCAAACTGTACTATCTCATCATGTAAGACACTTTTTCCTCGCCCGGGTGCTTCACCTAGTAAGGCTTGATAGAAGATATTAGCAAGGCCGGCATATTTTATATTAACAAGGCTTCTAATAATGAAGTAATCAAGCCACTTAGTCTTATAAACTAGTAAAAATGGAATCTGCATCAACGCACACTCTAGCGTCGCAGTCCCAGAGCACACAACACAAAAGCTTGCCCCTTTTAGTCCACTTGCAGTGTCATAAAACTTAGTAAAGATATCTATATCACCATAGAGTGTGCTAACATCTTGGCTTATAAACTTAGCAGGCAAGATTAGCCTTAGTTCTGCGTTACTATGACGCTCTTTTAGCCTTAAAGCCACCTCTTTAAAAACACCCATATGTGCTTTTATCTCAGACTTCCTAGAACCCGGCATAAAAACAAAGACATTAGATTCTAAGTTAGCAAAGCCTTCTTTAGAGTTATAGTCTTTTATATCAAGCAAGGGGTGACCGACAAAACGTGCCTTTGGAGAGTAGTCATAAAAGCTGCCTTCAAAGGGCAAGATATAAGCTAGCTTAGTAAAGTTTTTTAAAAGCTCTCTTGCCCTCCAAGGCTTCCACGCCCAAAGCTGAGGTAAGATATAGTACATAATCTTAGCATCTGGCTTGATGGATAGAATCTTTTTTGCCAGTCTCATATGAAACGAAGAGCTATCAAGCATCAAAATCTTATCGCACTTCAAAGCCTCTTTAGCTAGTACATCCATAGCCTGCTTTAAAAACTTTAGTCTTTTAAAAACATCACTAAAGCCCATGATAGAAAACTCACTCACTTTAAAAAGACTTTGTCCTAAGTCACTATCACAAACACCTATAAACTCTACACTTGAATCTAACTCTAAAAGCTTAGCTTTAAGATTCCTTAAGTGTAGATTAGAGCTTGGCTCTAAAGCACTTACAAAGATTTTCATGCCTTTTCCCCCTAGCCTTCTATTTTATGAATCTAAAGCCTATGCCTACGCGATTAACCAAAAAGTTATATTCATACAAGCTATCCATATAACCATAATGGTACTGTATATAAATACCAGCCCTTGCATTAACTTTATAAGTATAAGCAAGCTGTAGTGAACCTAGATAGTTTGCCCTCTTAGCACCAAGGCCTGTGAGAGTGGCTTCAAAGATGTTGCGTTTATGTCTATAAGCAAGGTCTAGCTGCCCATAGCCTAAGTAGTCATAAAGATCTGGATTAGTGCGTCTTTGCCCAAGTGGTGCCCAAGCTTTTAGTTCTACTCTAAGGTTATCAGTGTGCCAGATTCCATGTAAGACTACTCTATTAGAACTCTTTGAGGCTGTGCCTATGACATCTGCCCCAGTTGGTGCAGGGTCACTAAAAGCACGTTCAAAGCCTATAACTGCACCACTTTGAGTCCTATAACCCTTACCTTCGCCATTAGAAAGGTGGGTTAGTGATATACCAGTGCCTGAAAAAGTCCCACCTAAGAACTTAATATCAAGTGGGTAGTTATACATTAACTCTGGCTGAAAGTTTATATCTCTAATGGGCGAGCTTTGCCTAAAGTTATAAAACTGGAAGAAAAACTTCTGAGTATAGTTAAAGTATAAAGTCCCTCCAGTCCATAAAAAGTTCCTAGTAGTGGCGACTTTAAAGCTAAGCTGGATCTTAGCTTCATTTTGCTGCAAGTACCTAGCATACTGCGGTAAGAAGTTGTAATAAACTGGCATGATGTAGTTGCCATTTAACTCCTCTATAGAAACAGAGCCTATAGTAAAGATGGTTTGAGATTCTTTTCTTTTGACATACTCTCTATACTTACTTAAAGGCTTAGAATCTTTTTTTATATCTTGGCTTGGAGTTGTAGCTGGGGGAGGAGTAGATTGTAAACTTTGTGCTTGGGAGGAGTTTGTGGGAGTTAGGAGTTGGTCTTTTTTGTCTTCTTGCTTAGTTTTTTGGTCTTTAGCTTCTTCTTCTTTATGGCTTTGCTGCCTAAAAACTGAGCTAGGCTCTAAAAAAAACTGCTTAAATTTAGAAGTACTTTTAGGAGGCTTTTTGGCGTCTTCTTTAGCAGGATTTTTAGCTGCCTCTCTTGCTTTAGATTCTGCCTTATAGTTTTTCATATCTTCTAAGGCTTGGTTATCAAAAGAATCTGCCATCAACAATGCACATAAACCAATAAATACTATAGCTACCCTATACATTTAGTCCCTTTTCCTAAAGTGGTAAGTAATATAATCCAAAAGTAATAATGACCAATCCCATACTTAAAAGTAAAGACAAAAACAACCATAAACACTAGATAAAACTAGCTAGTAGACAATAAGTCTTTATACATTTTTCAAATTAGTTGAATTTTCTTTTATTTTCTTAGTAAAATAGGAGTTAATAAAACGTGCACTTAAACACTACTAACAAACATTAAGGAAATATAATGACCACCAAAATGAAACTGATGCTGCTAATTATAGTATATATGATAGGCATTATCCTTGTTGCATTCTTTAGCATGAAGGCTCTAAGAGACATTAACTTAAGAACTGATCTTACTTATAAAACACAAGTTGTTCCCTATCTTACACTTCAAAAGGTAAGTAATACTTACTCAGTATCTATTATTGACACTATAGTTAAAGCTACTATTAATCTAATCACTCCTAAAGAGGCAGCTAATACTATTCAGAATCTAGAAAACTCTATAAGCCAAGATTGGACTAGCTACTATGCCACAGTAACTGACCCTAGTGAAAAAAGCTATGCAGATAAAATAGCAGGAGATATCAAAACTGCTAATGCACAAATAAATAATATGATAAATGCAAAGCTAGACTTAAGCAAAGACATATCAAAGCTAGATACTAGTGATATAGCTGAGCTTTATGAGATAACAGAAACTCTAACTAAAGACTTTAAGTCTATCCTTACTTTAAAGATACAAAATGTAAATGCAAACAACGATAACAACAGATCTTTATATGAGTTTAACTTCATAGCAAACATCATCTTTGCCATCATAGTTATCATCATAATGATTGTAATTTTTGTCTTTATGTTTAGAGATATAGTCACAAAACTAGCCAAAATCCAAAGAGGAATCGTAAACTTCTTTAGCTTTATAAACTTCGAGACAAAAGAACATCAGTTAATAAACATCAACTCAAAAGATGAGTTTGGCAACATGGCAAGGCTTATAAACACAAATATAGAACAAACTGCTAAATCTTTAGAAGATGATAGAGTATTAGTACAAGAAGGTCTAGATGTAGTTAAGCATACAGCAGAAGCTAGAAAAGCAGATAGAACTATACTTAACTCTTCAAAAAACCCTCAGCTTATGCAGCTAAGAGATGCGATAAATGGTCTTTTAGACATACTAAGAAATGGCGTTGGTCCAGATTTAAATATCTTACTTAGTGTATTTGACTCTTACAAGAAACTAGACTTTACAAAAAGAGTACCTAATGCAATGGGTGCTATAGAATCTTATGCCAATAACATAGGAGATGAGATAGCTAATATGCTAAAAGGTCAGCTTGATGTTGCTAATAATCTTTTTAAAGAGTGTGAAACCTTACAAGGCTCTATCAAAAACCTATCACAAAGCTCTAATGCACAAGCTTCTTCTTTAGAACAATCTGCTACTGCTATAGAAGAGATAACTCAGTCTATGCAAAATGTATCTAATAAGACTAATGAAGTAATATCTCAATCTGAAGATATTAAATCTG
>NZ_MLAN01000019.1 GCF_002272875.1 Helicobacter sp. 11S02629-2 | reverse complement strand
CTAATACTAATATCTTAGTTCAATCAATTAATGACATGGCTGAATCTATAAAAGAACAAGCTAATGGTATAACTCAGATAAATGATGCTATATCTTTACTAGAGCAATCTACTCAAGGTAATGTAAACATAGCAGATGATGCTTCTAAGATTTCTAACTCTGTAACTCATATAGCAGATGAGATAATGAATGATGCTAATAGGAAGAGGATATAGAAGGAAAGATAGTAATAGAATCTAAAAGGAAAAATGGTGGGGAAAAGATAGTAAAAAAAGATAGTAAAAAGAGCATCTAAAAGAAGAAGATCTAAAAGAATAAATAGAGAATAAGAATGAATAGTAAAAAGAGATTCTAAAAGAAGAAATGTAGGGAAAGATAGTAAAAAGAGATTCTCTTCTTATAGACTAATTATTTCAATACTAAGCTTTTTTTTGGAAGAAAATCTTAGTATTGATTCTCTTCTTATAGGGGGGATTCTATAAATATATAGGTTTATAAATATATAGACTCTATAGATTTATGGAATCTAGGTTTTTATCAATGCTTTGATGCTAGCAGTCAGATCTAAAGGTAAACTTGTGGTAATGAAGCTAATATACACGATTATTTTATTTCTTAAGGCTATTTTCTAATGCATGGTACAGCTATCCACTTTAACTTTATAAACTTTCAAGAAAGGATTTCATCTAGAGATTCTTTTTTGGATTCTTTAATAAAAGAAGGCTTTAAAGAATCTAGATTTTTAAGGCTTGCGTAAAGCTCATCTTTACCTATAAGATTTGCATTTTCTACTAGTTTAAAAAGCTCTAATTGATTATAGATCTCTTTTCCGCTTATAAGCTTTAGATTAAAGCTTGCAGGCTCTAAGGGGTTATGTCCACCGACACTTATAAAACTTCCTCCAAGTATGG
This sequence comes from Helicobacter sp. 11S02629-2, assembly GCF_002272875.1. GTDB lineage: Bacteria > Campylobacterota > Campylobacteria > Campylobacterales > Helicobacteraceae > Helicobacter_I. The sequence goes on along the minus strand of NZ_MLAN01000019.1, from coordinate 15,135 downwards.
CAACTTCACTTATATTATATATATTAACTAGCTCTCCTATCTTATCAACCACTAGTATCTCTTCATCTATATCAAAACTAGATTCCATGTCGCTAAAAAGTTTAGTGGGCACATAGGTGCTAGCAAGCTTAAAGACTTCAGAAAAACGCTCTGGATGACGAGGCACTAGCACTAAAAAAAACTCTTTTAAAAAGCCTTCTTTTTTTAGCTCAAAGTAGGCTTTTAAAACTAGGGCTTCTTCAGTTTCGTGACTACTAGCAAGGCATAATATTTTCTTTTTAGGTTTTTTATAAATCTTAGTAGGCTTTATCTCACTTAAAGTTTTAATATTGCCTATAACTTTTATATTTTTAGCACCTAGCTCTTTTAGGCGAGTGGCGTCATCTTTACTTTGGGCTAGCACAAAGTCTACATACTTAAAAGTCATCTTATAAAAAAAGCTAAATCTCTTATAGCGACTAAAACTTCTTAAAGATATACGTGCATTAACTAGTTTGGTTATAGCACCTTTTTTCTGTGCTACATAAAACAGTATAGGCCAAAGTTCTGCTTCAAAAACTAAAAGCTTTTTAACCTTTGGTGCGACAAAGGGCAAAAGGATCTCAAAAGGGAGAAAGATGATAGTTATATTTTTATAAGCATAAAGCTTACTAGCTTCTTTAAAGCCTGTTTGAGTTATAACACTTAGTAAGATTTTTTGACCATTTAAGGCCTTAATTATGGGCTTAAGTGAAGTCACTTCTCCAACACTGCAAGCATGTAGCCAGATATCAAAGTTTTGGGATTTAAGATTAGTTGGGAGAAAAAAGCGTTTTTTAAAGCTAAGCCTATACTTTGCCTTAAAAGAAAGGCAAAGCAAGAAGGGCAGGGCTAAAAGGTAGATGATGCTTGCTAGGATGAAATAGACTAGTAGCAAGATAGCACCGCCTTTATCTAGTCTTTGAAGTTTTTGGCTTAGTTGTATCTGACCTATTTGGCAGTTTCAGTTTCTCTCTCTTTTATGGCATATAGGATTCTGCCGCAGTGTGGGCAAGTGCTTATACTATCCCCATACATCACTTCAGAACATACTTTATCACTAAGCTTCATGAAGCAGCCACCACAAGCATTTCTTTTAATCTGAACTACGCTAGTGTTACCAGCCCACTTTTTAATCTTTTCATAAAAAGATAGTATCTTTTTATCTATCTTCATGATGATTTCTTGTTTTTTATTATAAAAAACTGCTTGTTTTTTCTTTATCTCTTCTATATCGTTGTTTATAGTTTCTTCGGCTTCTTGTATATCACTTACTAGGTTAGTTATCTGCTTTTGTATGGTGTTGATGCTTTCTTGATACTCTATCTTTCTTTTATCTAGCTCTACTTGCTCTGCTGCTATCCTTTCTATCTGCTCACGACTTAGGTCATCATCTATTTGCATATTTTTTAGATCTTTATCGCTTTTTGCAGCCTTAGCTTTAGCAAGGTTGGCTTCTAGGGCTTCTTCATGCTCTTTTAAAGACTGCTCATTTCTAGCTATCCTTATGTTTGCATCTTCGATTTTTGCATTTAGGTCTTCTATCTCTTTGAGGTATTTTTCTTCTTGCTTTTTAAGCTTTAAAGAAGTGCTTCTTTTTGCTTCTATGGCTGGGCTTAAGGCGTCTATTTCTTTATCTAGTTGGCTAATACTTATAAGCTGAGATAGGTTGATATTCATCAATTTTCCTTTTTAAGTGATTATATATAGCTTAGTGGGTTTTGTGAACTTATAATTATAGCTTTTATGCCAAATTTTCGCAATTCCAGATCTAAAATCTCCCCAAAAATTTCCTCAGAAACAAAGTGCGGCACGTTTATAAGGCTTACTTTATTGGCTAAAGCGTTTACTGCGTCATGATACTTTATGTCCCCAGTTATAAGGCACTCACCTTCCTTGCAGTACTTAAGAGAGCTCATACCACTGCCACAAGTAATATTAACTTTCGTGATATTAGCACTAGCCTTGCAGACTTGCAGTACTTCTAGCCCTAGTCTTTTTTTAACTTCTAAGGCTAAGGCTTCAAAGCTAGTATCTACTTCTTTACTTAAGACATACTCGTCTTCTTTGCACTCACTAAAGCCTAGTTTTTTTGCAAAGGCTTTATTTAGATGGCTTAGGTCAAAGTTAGTGTGCATGCTTATTAAGGTGATGTTTTTTTCTAAAAGTATCTTTATAATATTGCCCGGGTGAGTGCTAGTATCTATGCATTTAAGTTGGCTAAATATCAAAGGATGATGGGTTATAAGCACACTATCTTTTTTTGCTTCACTAACTACTTTTAAGTCAGCCTCTAAGGCAAGATAGATGTTTTTAGAATCTAGTTTAGATTTCAAACTTCCTACATTAAGCCCTGAGTTATCCCAGCTAGCTTGCGTGCCAAAAGGGCTAAGTTTATCTAGTAAGTTATATAGCTCTAGCATAGTCTCTCCTTACTTTTTAGCTAAGAATAGCGTAAAGTTTAGCCACTTAAAAAGTATCTCTACGTGAGTAAAGCCTGCTTCTTTCAGCATGGATATATTTTCATCTACACTAAAAGGTATAAGTACGTTTTCAAGGGCTTCTTTTTTTCTATAGATCTCAGCCTTGCTATAGCCTTGGGCTTCTTTGTAGCTATAGTATTTTTTAGTTATCAAAGCATCTAGTTCTAAGTCATCACTTTTTACTTTTTCAGCCATGAGAAAGATGGAATCTTCACTCAAAGCTAAGGCTATATTTTTAAGTACTTCTTTTCTTAAAGTGGGAGGGAGGAACTGCAAAGTGTAGTGTGAGACTATAAAGTTTGTATGTATGTTTTGGAAACTTACTTCTTTTAAGTCAAGCTCCAAAAACTCTATATTGGATTCTAAACTTTTTGCTTTAAGGCGTGCTTTTTCTACCATGGCAGAGGAGTTATCTATACCTATGAGAGAGGCTTTTATATCTGCTTGCTTTAAGATTCTCTCACATTCAAACAAAAAGTTACCAGTTGAAGACCCTAAGTCATAAATTACGCTTTCTTTCCCAGCGTCTTTAGCCTTTTGTATAAAGTATTTTAAAAACTCTATGCTTAGACTTATGACTTCTTTATAAAAGGGGATGGAACGAAATAGCATGTCATCAAAGACATTAGCTATAGCTTGGTTAAACTCAAAAGTTTTTATAGTGTCAGTTTGAAAAATGGTATCTTTTTGCATGCTTTGCCTTTATGGGTGCTTTTTTAGAATCTAAAAAGCCTAAAGTTCCCACTCATCTTTCATGGATAGATGCCCTTGGATTTGCTCTTTTATATCATCGTAAAAAAAAGATTCCCTAAAAGAATCTATCCTGCCACCACTTGCATTTTTGTGGCCACCACCGTTAAAACAGGCTTGGCTTAAGGCACTTACATCACAGTTGCCATTAGCCCGCAAGCTTACATTACCCCGTGGGCTTACATCCATATAGAAGTCAAACTCTGGGTTTGTGTTTAAGAAAGTATTAGCAAGGATGCTTATGTTGCCAACCCCATAGCTTAAAAAGCCAAGCTTGTCTTTATACTTAACTGTGCATCTTTGTTTTTGCTTGCTTAAGAGTGAGACTTGATATCTTGCTAGGATGTTACCCATAGTTTCACTTTTAGCGTCACCTTCAAAAAGGGCTTTTTTTATGAAAAATAAGTCATTATCAAAGCTTACTTCATCAAAGACTTTGCCTTCCACAGTTAAGCCCGTGTTAGATTCTACAAGATAGTCTTTAGTCTTTCTTATAAGGGAGAGTTTTAGGGCTCTATCTTGTGCATCAAACATCATGCGGCTTAGCTCGTTGCTAGCTGCTATCATATTTAGTGCAACTTTTCCAAACTCAAAGCCAAACTCATCTTCTTTCCAGATATCTACTGAGTTTATCATCTGTACTACTGGAGTAAGCCAAGTTAGGTTTTCTGGATTTAGCAGTTTGTAGTGTTCTAATAAGTAGTCAAAAGTTATCTTAGTAGCACATCTATTTATATCTAGGTTGTACCAAGAGTAGTTTTTGGCACACTCTTCACCTGTTGCGTGATGGTCTAGTAAGACTAGTTCTATATCTATCCCAGCTAGCTTTAACTCTTTAACTTTCTGGCTTAAAAACTTGCTCTCTTGCATGGTTAAGTTTAGATCTGTTATTAAGATTAGATACTTTTCATTATCTTTTTTTATCTCTTTTTGGGAAGTGGCTAGGTCTCTAAGATTTATCCTTCCTTCAAAGCTAAGCTCAGGACTTTTGGTGTTTGTAGGACTTGGAAGCAAGGCAAGTATGGCATTTATCCTAGCACCTACCTCACGTCCATAGTTTGCATTGAAAAATGTTATATCAGAAAAAAACTCACTAGAAACCATCTGTGCCCCATAGCCATCAAGGTCTATGTGGGATAGGTGAAAAACCTTCATTATCTTGCCTTTAATTATCTTTTAGCTTTCACACTAGTATCTTTTGTATGTATTTAGCCCAAAAGGTGGGCTAAAAATGTTTAGGTTTAAAAAGCCTAGTGTGTTATCTTATTGCGATTTGAATAATATCTAACAGTTAAGGATAATGCAAAACAGACTATGAAGTAAAGTGCAGCAACTACTATAAATACAGTAACTATCTCTTTAAAAGTAGTTAGCCTGCTAAGTATATCTTTGCTGGCATTAGTTAGTTCAGCTACATTTAGTGCTGCTAGGAAAGAGGTATCTTTTAAAGTTGTTATACACTGAGAAAGGATGGTTGGAGTAACTTTTCTAAAGCATTGAGGAAAGATTATATAAAAGAGAGTGAAAACTCTTCCAAAACCTTGAGAGTAGCTAGCTTCAAACTGTCCTTTTGGTATGGAGTTTAACCCACCTCTAATGATCTCAGCCATAACTGAAGAAGTATATAAAAACAGCCCTATAGTTCCTAAAACTGCATAGTTTGCAGGGATTGGCACTAGGCTTGGGAGCACAAAACATGCCGCATACATCCAAAGAAGTAGTGGAGTGTTTCTAAAGATCTCTATGTAAAAAGTTGAGATTACGACAAAAACTTTTATGCCATAGTTTCTCATAACTGCTAGGATGCTTCCAAATATAATAGCGCCAATTGCCGCACAAACTGCCATTATGATACTAAGTCCAAGACCTTTTAAAAGCAAGGTAAAGTCAAATAAAGTCATGTTTTATCCTTCCTATCTTGCCATATGGGCTTTTTTAAGTTTGTTTTCATAGCGGCCTGCAAAGTAGGCTATGATGAAGCAGACTATAAAGTAAAGCACGCCAGCTACTAGGTAGGCAGTTGCGTAGTTAAGGCTACTTTGAGCATAGTTATCTGCGTTATACATTAGTTCAGCACCTGATATGATGGCTAGTACTGAAGTATTTTTTATTAGTGCCACTATCTGATTAACAGTAGGCGGTAAGATTATCTTTTTAGTTTGAGGCAAGATGACATAAAACATCTTTTGAAAGTAATTAAAGCCTTGTGTATAGCTAGCTTCAAACTGTCCTTTTGGTATAGAAGTAATACCACTTCTTATAACCTCACTCATATAAGCGCCATGATATACACCAACACCTATAACCCCTAGTGTAAATACATCCAAAGTCACCCCGATATAAGGAATCCTAGGAAGCACGAAGTACAAAAAGAAAAGGTTTATAAGTAAGGGAGTGTTTTGAAAAAACTCAACATATATCCTAGCTATCCACCTAAGTATCCTTATCTTGCCAGTGGCCATAAGGCCACTTATAGTACCCATGATGATAGCTATAATGATGGCAAGTATGGATACACCTAGTGTATAGGCAAACCCACTTAAAAATACATTTATGTGATTAAATGTATCTATCCACTTGTCTAAAGCAAAAGGACCCATTATTGAGTTACGCCCCACTTTTCTTCAAGCTGTTTGATATCTGCTTCATGAGTTTTTACAAAGTTATCTACATAGTCACTCCAAGCTTGGTCGTTTTTCCTAGTTACGATTCCATAGTCTTGGCTATCAAAGTTATCAGGTAAGATCTCACTTTGATCATCTACGTAGCCCAAAAGTATAGTTTTATCAACGCTAAATGCATCTATCCTTTTACTATCAAGTGCAGCTTTTAGTGAAGGGTAGTCAGGATACTCTTGGAACTTAATTTTTATACCATCTTGTTTTGCTGCTGCTTCTAGGACTTTACCAGTTGTAGCACCTTGTGCCACACCTACTATCTTGTCGTTTAAGTCTTTAAAGCTTTTAAAATTATTAGACTTTAGTACTAGCAAACCTACGTGGCTTTTATAATAAGAGCTAGAAAAGTTATAAACTTTTTGTCTTTCTGGGGTAACTGTAAAAGTAGCTATGATGGCGTCTAAAGTTCCATTATCTAATAAAGGCCCTCTAGTTTTAGCAGTAACTGGTACTAGTTTGATTTTGTTTTCATCACCTAGCATACTTTTTGCTAAAAGCTTGCCTACATCAACTTCAAAGCCTTCTATCTTTCCAGTTTTTTGATCTAAAAGGGCAAATTTAGGCACATCTTTTTTAACACCTATGACTAACTCACCTCTTTTTTTGATGTTGGCTTGAGTGTCTTGAGTTTTACCTGCTTCGTTGCTACAAGCTACTAAAAACACACCTAAGGCTAGTGCCATCGTTGCTGTTTTTAACATGTTTAATTTGCCAAATAACTTCATATTGTCTCCTTGATGTTGGTTTAAACTTAGTGAGTTAGAATCTTGCTTAAAAAGCTTTTTGTCCTCTCACTTTTTGGATTTTCAAAAAAGTCTTTTGGTTTGGCTTCTTCTATGATTCTGCCATCTTCCATAAAAACTATCCTATCAGCTACTTCTTTTGCAAAGCCCATCTCGTGAGTAACTACTACCATAGTAGTGGTAGTTTCTTTGGAGATCTTACACATGATATCTAAAACTTCTTGAACTGTCTCTGGGTCTAGGGCTGAGGTTGGCTCATCAAAAAGAATGATCTCTTTTTTAGAGACTAAAGCCCTAGCTATGGCTACTCTTTGTTGTTGTCCTCCACTTAAGGTTTGTGGATAAACTTTTGCCTTATCTGTTAAGCCTACTACTTCTAGGTATTTATAAGCTTCTTTTACAACCTCGTCTTTTTTGCGTTTGTTAACTTTTATAGGGGCAAGGATAAGGTTTTCTAAAACTGTCATGTGAGGATAGAGGTTAAAGTGCTGAAAGACCATAGCACAGTACTTTCTGCATATCTGAAGTTTGTTTTTGTGGGTAAGGAGGGTGCCTTCTATTATAACTTTTCCACTAGTTGCTTCTTCAAGCCCGTTCATGCATCTAATAGTGGTGCTTTTCCCACTTCCACTAGGGCCGATTATGACTAGTTTTTCACCTTCAGTCACAGTTAGGTTGACATCTTTTAGAACGTGCACGCTCCCAAAGTTTTTATTTACATTTTCTAGTTTTATCATTTCTTTTGGTGTTGACATAAGCTACTTACTTGCCTCTCTTTTTGGTATAAAAGATCATTATCTTGTATTGCGTGGATTTCCATTATAGCTTGAGAATATTAAAAAATCCTAACTACAGGTAAAAACTACACATTTTAAATTATCATATATTACTTTATGTAACTATATAAATTAGTTATTCTTGAACTACCACAACCTTAAAGCTTGCATTTAGTCCATGACCTAGTTTTGCTACTACTTCATAAGTGCCCGGACTTTTGATGCTAGGGATCTCAAGATGTTTTTTATCAAGTACTATTCTATGTTGTTTTTCTAGCTCGCTTGCTACTTCATCTTTTGTAAGAGAGCCAAAAAGGTGGTTATTACTACCTACTTTTTTGGCGATAGTTATACTTAAGTCTCTTATAGTTTTAGCCGTGGCTTCTGCTAGTTGAGTGTCAAGGGCAAGTTTTTCTTCCTTGCGTTTTATGTCGGCTTTGTATTTATTGATAACTTCGTTAGTGGCTAGTTTTGCCATGTTTTTTGGGATTAGGAAGTTTTGGGCGTAGCCTCCAGCCACTTCTACTATATCTCCAGCTTTACCTAAACTTACTACATCTTTAAGAAGAAGTACTTTCATTTATCATCCTTTTTATAAGCTAAATGTAATATGATTTTAACTTAATATAATGGAACTTTACAAAGTAGCTTAATTTATACCTTAACAAAGGACTAAGAGATGATAAACATTGAAGTTGCTAAAAGAGTGCTAAGTAAAAATGATTTAGTAGCTACTAGATTAAGAGAGTTTTATAAGATAAAACATAAATATGTCGTTAACTTTATGAGTTCTCCTGGTAGTGGAAAAACTTCCATGCTAGAAAAGATGAGTGCTTATAAGGACTTAAAGTTTTGCGTTATAGAAGGTGACTTACAGACTAATAGGGATGCTTTAAGATTAGAGCAAAAAGGAATCTTAGCCCATCAGATAACAACTGGAGAAGCTTGCCATCTTGAAGCTAAAATGATAGAAGATGCCTTGCCTTTTATAGAATCTAGTCTTAGCTTTAAAGACTTAGAGTTTATATTTATAGAAAATGTTGGTAATCTTGTCTGCCCAGCAAGCTATGATCTAGGGGCTAATATAAATATAGTTTGCCTAAGCGTGCCAGAAGGGGATGATAAGGTACTAAAATATCCAAGCATGTTTATGTGTGCTGATGCTTTAGTTATCTCAAAGTGCGATTTACTACCTTACTTTGACTTTAGTGTGGCTAGAGTGAAAGAAGATATAAACTCACTTAGGAGTGATGTGCCTATCTTTGAAGTAAACACTAAAGATGATAGTCTTAAGTCCTTAAAAGACTTTCTTTTAGAATCTAAAAAGCAAAACTACACAACAACTTATATTTTTAAGTAGCAAATATTTTAAATCCACATTCAAGGAACTAACATGTGTTTAGCCATACCTTCAAAAGTTATCTCCATAGATAAAGAAAACAGTCAAGTTGTCATTGATACTATGGGTGTGCAAAGAAGTGCGAGTTTAGATCTAATGGAAGATGAGGTACATATCGGTGAATATGTCTTACTTCATATAGGCTATGTTATCTCTAAGATGGATGAAAAAGACGCCCTTGAAAGTCTAGAGCTTTATAAACAAATAGTTGCATCTATGGAAGAAGAAGATGGTGCTTGAAGCTAGGGACTTTAGCCTAGAAGGCTAAAAATATAAATAAAGATTCCAAGTGAAGATATTTCATCTAAGGACACAGCAAAGCAGGTGTGATCTCTTAAACCATTTTTACTTTTTACTACTTTTAATCGTGCACGTAGTTATCTTAACTGTTATGATTAATGAGATAAGTATCTACTATAAAGAGGCCATACTTTTGCAAAAAGATGCCTCAGTTGCCGCGTGGATGGCTAACTTTTTTATAGATGTCTTTGGGCATAACGACTTTGCCTTAAGGCTGCCTTTTTTGATACTTCATATTATAAATGTCACCTTGCTTTATCTTATCTCTTTAAAAGTTGTAAGACGCAAAGAAGATGCCCTCTTAGTAGTTTTTATCTATATGTTAATCCCGGGGGTTAATATCATAGCCCTTTTAGTTTCAAAGTCATCCATCATCTTGCTTATAACCTTGCTGATAGTTTTTTTAAAACTTTACTTTAAGCATATAAGCTATGTGCTTTTTATAGTTATAACGTTTTTAGATTCCAGTGGGGCTGTGCTTTTACTATCTTTATTTTTTTATGGACTGATTTTTAAAAATGTAAAAATACTTATCTTTTCTATAATCTTTTTTGGTGCTAATATGTACATATTTTCTCCTATAAGAGGAGTTCCAGAAGCCTACTTTTTAGATACTTTAGGGCTTTTTGCCATGCTGCTTTCACCTTTGCTTTTTATCTATTACTGTTACTGCGTTTATGATAGCGTATTAAATAAAGCTAGCCTTTTAAACCTAATCCCTTTTGTTGGCATAATCTTTATCTTGCTTTTATCCACCAGACAAGAGATAGATATAGAATCTTTTTTTCCACCTATCTTAGTAGGCTTGCCACTTGTGGTTGTTAAGATACTTTCAAGCATAAGACTTAGACTTAAAGTCTATGCTAGGGCTTATACTTTAAGGCTAGTAGTTATCTTAGTAGTAGCCTTTTTATCAACTGCCCTTTTACTTGGTAATAAGATAACTTATCTTTTTTCAAGTGAGCCAAACTTTGCCTACTCCTTTTATGAAGCAAAAGAGATAGCACATGATCTTAAAGCTATGGGCATAACTCATATCCAAGTTTATAGCAAGACTTTAAGGGAGAGGTTAAAGTTTTATGGAATCTCTGATGGTGATAAGTATAAGCTAGAGCCTTTTTACTCACGGAAAAATAAGACCTTTGAAAATGCTATAGTTATCAAGTATCTTGGTAGGGTGATCCACGTCTATGAAGTAGACCCTATAAAAAGCCATCCTTAAAAGGCTAAGAAATATAAAGTAAGACATAAAAGAGGTGAAGTTTGCGGCTTTTAGAGTTAGTTGGCATCTTAGTTATATTGGGAGTTTTAAGCTTTAGTGCTTTGTTTTATTATAGACTAAATGGCTTTAACTCCCTTCTTGCTAGTCACAATATCTCTTATGCTATGCATAGAGCTAGAGGTATGGCACTACTTGATTCTAACCTTATGCCAGTTAGCACTCTTAGTGTAGCACCACTTATCCCAAGTCTAAATGCTGAAGTCTTGTTTAATACCTTTAGGCCTCATATGTGGCAGTTACAGTTTCACTTAGGTGGAATCTATACTGAAAATAGCATGTCTATCTACAAAGACACTCCAAGAAATGTACAAACTACCCACTATGATATGAGACCTATGGCAGGGGATATTTTAGCCCTTGATGCTTTGAGTGCTAAGTGCTTAAGTGGGTATAACAACACTAATATTGCAGCCTTTTGCAGAAACAATGCTAAGTTTAACTACCGCCTAAAAGAATCCTTAGGTATACAAAACTTAGAAGTGCAAAGTAATAGGACTTGTTTTGAAAGAGAAAGCACTAGATTTTACTTTGATAGTCTTGGGAGGGTTTACTGTGGGGCAAGGCAAGAAAGGGTTAGTGAAAGCTTAGTTAGACTTGCTAACTTTGGCGTGGTTTTTGAGATAGTTTTAGTGCCAGAGACTGGCTTTAACTACGTGCGTAGAGTGCCATGAAGTCAAAAAGGCAAAATGTTATAATGTCAAAGACAAGTAGATAAAACAAAAGCAAGAGAAGGGTTCTATAAAGATGCAAGATATGCAAAATGGCTATGATGCTTATGAGATGAAAGATACTACTATATTAGAAGAGCCCATAGGCTTAGAATCTGGTATCTTTGGTATGGAAACTACTAGCGATTCTAGTAAGATAGCTAGCAAAGAAGCAAGCCCTGCAAACTCTACACCTTTAAAAGACGACACTCCTTCTAATGTGAATCTAGCCTTAAAATACCGCCCTATACTTTTTAGCGAGCTTATAGGACAAGAAAGCGTAAGTCTAACTTTAAGTGCAAGTTTGGATTCTAATAAGATATCAAACGCCTATCTTTTTAGTGGGCTTAGAGGAAGTGGAAAAACTTCAAGTGCACGTATCATGGCTAGGAGTTTGGAGTGCGAAAAGGGTATATCTTCGCATCCTTGTGGGGTCTGTGATAACTGTGTTTTAGCACTTAAGGGCAACCACCCAGATATCATAGAAATAGATGGTGCTAGTAATAGGAAGATAGATGATATAAGAGACTTGATAGAACAAACCAAGTACAGACCTTCAGTTGGTCGCTTTAAGATTTTTATAATCGATGAAGTGCACATGCTTACTAAAGAAGCCTTTAATGCCCTTTTAAAAACGCTAGAAGAGCCTCCAAGCTATGTAAAGTTTATCCTAGCGACTACTGACCCACTTAAGATGCCAGCTACCATACTAAGCAGAACCCAGCACTATAGATTTAAAAAGATATCAAATGCCAAGCTTTTAGCCCACTTAAAAACTATCTTAGAAAAAGAAAAAGTTAGCTATGAAGAAGAGGCACTAAACCTAATCTTAAAATCTCAAAGTGGATCAGTAAGAGATGTGTTAACCATGCTAGAGCAAGCCATAATCTATAGCAAGCAAAATCTAAGCGTAGAGGCAGTTTCTACCATGATAGGTGCACTTAACCCTAGCGTGTTTGATGAGCTTTTTTTAATCCTAAGTAGCGGGGATATGCAAAAGGCTAGGGAGTTTGTACTAAGCGTTAGAGACTATGAAGCCCAGATGGTTATAGATGAGCTAGCTTTTTTTATAAAGACCAAGGTTACTAACTTAGAGCTTCCCTTAGAGCTTGCTACTAGGTATCTACGCATCATAAACGATGCAAGATATGACTTGCAAAATGATAGCGATAGTGACTTCTGCCTTCTTTTATGTGTGCTTAGGATGTGTGAGGCTAGTAAGGTTTTAGATATAAAAACTGCCATTGCTAGGGCTGAAGCTAGTGTTTTAAAAGAAGCTAGTAGTAAAGATAGCTTAGAATCTAAGCCTAGTGAAGGCATACCTTCTAAGCTAGAAGTTAGAAAGGATGCAACGCTTAGTGCATCTAGTAAAGATTTTGTAGTCTCTACTAGCGTAAAAGAGAGGGCGCAGTCTGAAAATTTAGAGCAAGAAGCAAGCCAAAAAGTAGACAAAGCCTTAGAGGAAGTAGAACAAAAGCCTACTTTTTTAGAGTTGCCAAAAGACACTAGATACGTACTTTTTTTAGAAAGACTTAGCTTTAAAGACGCTGAGCTTGGAGAGATATTTGAAAACTTTATAGAGTATAAAAGCTTTGAAGATGGAATCTTAGAGCTTGATAACTTCGCACCAGATGAGCTAGCTAGTATCATAAGAACTCGCTACAGTGGCATAAAGCTGCTTTTAGATGAGGTCTTTGGAAGTAATCTAAAACTAAAGGTTAATAAGGTCTTAGCAAAAGTCACTCCTAAAAGTGCCAGTATAGACAAGGACTTACCCTAAAACTGCAGATAAAAAAGAGCTGCCAGAGCTAGAGACCATAGAGGGCATGGCTAACTTAGACTTACAAGAAGATAGCAAGCTACCAAGAGAAGAAGAGCTAACTAGTAAAGAAGAAGCTAGTTTTGAAACACTAAGCCCTAGCCTAGAAGAAGCAAGTGTCAACTTAGAAGCTAGCCTAGAAAGTCTAGAACAAGAAGTAGATTCTAAAAAGCCTTTAAGCCAAAAAGAAGAAGTAGAGAACTTTAAGCTTGAAAATAAAGAGCTTCTAGAGTATCTAAAAAGTAACTTTGGCATAGCTAAGATGAGAGTTTTACCTGTGCAAAAACTAGAAGGGCAAAAAGAGCTTAAGCTATCAAAAGTAGATATAGAATCTAAAGAGGATATAGAAGCTATAAGCTTAGATTCTAAGTTTAGAGACACTAGCATAGAACCTAAAAGAATGGAATCTAAAGATGACAGCCCTCCTTGGAAGGACTAAGGCATCTTAAACTATAAGGCTTAGATATGGAAAGTAAAGAGTTTTGTTTAAAAGAAGGGGAGCTTAAAGTCTTGTGTGAGCATATGCTAGATTTAGATTCTAAGATATTTTTACTAGTTGGAGAAGTAGGCAGTGGTAAAAGCACTTTAGTTCAAGCCTTTGCAAGCTGCTTTAGTGCTAGGACTTGTAGTCCAAGCTTTAGCTTTATAAATGAGTATGATATAGGGCAAGCAGTAAAGAAAAGTAAGATCTATCACTATGATTTTTACTTTAAAGATACTCCTATGCATGCCCTAGAAGCTTTTGAGTGCTTGCAAAATGAAGGCTTTCACTTCCTAGAGTGGGGAGAAGTTTTAGAGACCAACTTAACAGAACTAGGCTTTAAGTTTGCTAAGATTAAGATTATAGAGAAAGAAGAGCACTCTAGAATTTACACTATTGAGGAAGTATGAGCGTACTAAAGGCTAAAAATCTTAGCAAGCACATTAAAAGCACACGCATAGTAGAAGATATCTCACTAGAAGTGCACAACAACGAAGTAGTGGGACTTTTAGGGCCTAATGGTGCTGGTAAGACTACTACTTTTTACATGATATGTGGTCTTTTGAAGCCAACAGGTGGTGAAGTATGGCTAGATGATAAAAATATCTCTAAACTTCCACTTCACGCTAGAAGCAACCTTGGTATAGGTTATCTACCTCAAGAATCAAGTATCTTTAAAGACTTAAGTGTGGAAGATAACTTAATGATAGCCGCACAAAACGCTTATACTAATAAAAAAGAGATAAACAACAGAATAGATAAGATGCTAGAAGCTTTTAATATAGAGCCTATAAGAGGTCGCAAAGGCATTAGTCTAAGTGGTGGTGAAAGACGTCGTGTAGAGATAGCGCGCGCACTTATAAAAAGTCCAAAGTTTATACTCTTAGATGAGCCTTTTGCTGGGGTGGACCCTATAGCCGTGCTTGATATCCAAAAGATAGTAGAAACGCTAGCTGCTATGAATATAGGTGTTTTAATAACTGATCACAACGTAAGAGAAACCTTAAGTGTCTGTAATAGAGCCTATGTTATAAAAAGTGGGGCACTTTTAGCTAGTGGTGAGGCAAGTGAGATCTATGAAAACCCACTTGTTAGAAAGTACTATCTAGGTGAGCACTTTAAGGCTTGATATATAAGAATCTAAATAAGTATCTATCATCTTTAAACTAGTGATAAATATTTTACTTCTATTTGATTAGAGAGGATTTTATATTCTTCTTACTTTTTTGTACTTTGAGATTTTTATATTTCCCTATAACTTACTGCAGCCTCTTGCTTTTATGTTTTCTCTACTCTCTTCTTTCTAGCAATGAGGGAGCATAGAGGATGAACAAAAAGAATAAACATTATCTTATATCTTGACGCTAGGAGACTAGAGGCTAATGAAGCAAGCCTATCTTTAGATCGTGTGCTAGAAGCATGCAATGCGATGACATAATCAAATGTCAAAAGAAAGAAGAAATAAAAAGAAGAGTTAGTTTTGCATAATGAGAGAAGATTAACTTTTAGTATTAGCAAGTTTGGGTTGGTGGTTTGTAGAGCTAGATAGAGATGTAAGCTTTTTCTCTACAAAAAGTGCACTCAATTAGCATATATTAAACTTAATTATAAGCATCCAAATATAGTTTTTAATAAAGTTTTCCCCATCTAAATATTTAATAACCTATATAAAAAGGAACTAAAAAGCCTCTTTTGAAAA
>NZ_MLAN01000018.1 GCF_002272875.1 Helicobacter sp. 11S02629-2 | reverse complement strand
GAGCTTTATATACATTAGCATAGTCATTTTGGACATGGAGGGTTTTATAGATGTTTGTATCACCACTTACATGTAAGTCTGAAGCACCATCTTGGAAGGTAAGGGTATTAGCGTTTAGGGTGGGAAGGGTGGCACTAGCAAAGAGAAAAGTTAGGTTATCAACCTCTATATCTCCTATATTTCTTATCAATAGTTTTGAGTAGGAATCTAAAGTAGCGTTTTTTATATAGATACTGCCCGTTTTTGCATCTGAGTTCCCCTTGAACTCTAAGCCTGCTTTATCAACATCACTTGTTCCTTGATATAGATATAAGTTATCTATATTGACTTTGTCTATGTTGGAGTAAAAGACCGTGTTGTTATTACAACTATTGCCTATACATGTATTATTATTTCTTTCAACTATAAGGCTACCTATGTTAAATCTTTTCCCATAGACACTAGCACCCCTTAGAGTTAGCTCCTTAATATTAGAATCCCCAGTGATGTTAGAGGCTTCAAGGATGGAGTTGCTGCCTGTTGTAGGTAGTCCTTCAGCTACTATCTTATTGGCATTAAAGTTTTTACCGCTAAGTGTTAGTTGGTTAAAACTACCTAATACACTTTTATCTAAAAAGATATCTTCGCTAGCTTTTAGCCCAACATTAAGCACACTTCCTGCAACACCAGCGTTTTTATACTCTATATTAGTTACGCTTATGTTTTTCCCTTCTATGTTTGTGTTAGCGCCACTAGTTGCACCGTAGGCATTTATATGGCCTACTATGACATTGGCATTAGGTGCTTTTATATTAACCGTGGCACGGACTGTGGTTGAAAAGGTATTATTATCCGTATTTGTTAGGTTGGCTATGTTAAGTGTGCTTGGGGTGTTTATAGTTAGATTCCCAGTACTTTTGCTTATGTCACTATTCCACCTAAATCTTAGATTAGTTATATTTAGTGTGTCTTTTACAGAGTTAGCATCAATTGTTGCATTACCAGCATTTGCACCAACTATAAGTGTGCTTAGGCTAACTTTTGGAGTAGAGCTAAAGTCTAGCTTAGTAGGACCTGAAGTAGATAGGTTAAAGTTATCACCCATTAAGATAGTGCCAGTTGAGTTAAAACTCTGTGCTGCTACTGTTAGGCTAGTAGCATTACCACTGCAGTTAAGTGTAGTACACTGAGTTAGTTTTAAGGTCTCACTTTGGTAGACATTACCAGTAGCATTAATACTTACTTGGGCACCACCACCACCATACACACTCACACCATGCTGCAAATGGTGCCCACCAAGATTGACATCTCCTCTTATATAGAAATCTTTTGCAGCGTTAAAAGTGATGCCTGTATTGTATTTGGTAGTGCTTCCACTAAAAGCCCCTAGTAAGACTGAGCCAGTGCTTCCTCCACTTGTAGCGTTAGCCCCTAGTATCAGACTAGAGTTGTTAAGATTTAAAGTAAGCAAGTTAGTCTTATCAAGCTTTGAGTTCATAGAGTAGTTTATATTTTGTAAGTAGTAGATATTTCCACTATCAAAGCTATTAATAGTTGGAGAGGCATTACTAGTTGGGTATAAATAGTTCCCATTTACGTCTGATGCCCTGCAAAACTCACCTGTACAATTTCCAAAAAATCCCCTAGGAACTGGAAACTTTCCGCCTGCATCTTGTGGTGTCCCATCTGCATAGCTAAGCCCTAGTAGGATGCTTAAAACAAAAGAAAGGCTTAGCAGCTTAGCTAAGTTGGTATGGTGGATATTAAGTCCTAAAGACATAGCAAACTTCTTTCTCTAACTTTTTTTGTGCTTGTTTTACACTTGGGTTTAAGTAAACTTTTTTTAAGAACTGACCATCTAAAAATACTCTGTAATTATATAAGATTAGAAGTAACTTGTGAGACCAAAAAGTAAAGTAATTTTAATCAAAGTGAATTTTTGTGCTTTAATCTAGTTTTATCTTTAGTGTCAAGTAGAGTATATAAATGATAAAGAATCCTTTTTAGTTTAAAAATACTTTAACTTTTAAGCTTTTTAAAGTTTTTGCTATCTCTTATATCTTGGATGATGATAGGAAGGGCTATTAAGACACCACAGACTATGATTAAAAGTAGCCCTAAGGCTTGATAGAGGCTAGGGAGGCTATCTCCTAGAAAGATGCCTATTATCATACTCCATATGATTCTAAGATAGGTTATAGGTGAGACTATAGCAGGACTTGTAAACATGTAAGACTTAGTCATAAGCCACTGGGCAAGCGTACCAGAGATACCAACAAAAACTATTAGAATCCACATATAGCTACTAGGTATCTTAAAGCCTGAGATTAGAGGGTTATGAAGGCCAATTACGGGTAGGGCAAACATACCAAGTAAGCCAACTAGGGTCATGATGATTCCATACCACATAACTATGCTTTCGCTTTTAAAGTAGCCATTCATACTTTTTAGAGTGAAGAAGGCAAAGGTTCCACTTAAGGCACTTAAGATTCCAACTATGATGTTTGCTATAGGGATCTTTCCTTCAAAAGGATCACTTATAAGTAAGATTCCAACAAAGCCAAGTATGGTAGCAAAGATGACTATGGGTCTAGGCTTATTTTTAGTAAAGAGGGCAAAAAGAGTGATGTATAAAGGGGTGCTAAGCATGAAGGCTGTAGCTATACCAAGAGGTATAGTTATAAAGTTATAAAATCCTAGTGACATGGATATAGCACCAAAAAGAGAGCGGATTAAAAGCTTGCTAAGGCCACCTTTTTTTTGGGATCTAAGGGCGTTTTTCATGGCGTTAAAAAATAGGCCTATATTTTTATGAAGGTTAGTAACTAGTATGCTAGCAAAGACTAAGATAACCATAGTTAAAGCTCTAAAGAAGATGTTTTCCATAGAGGGCATACCTAGACTTCCTAAGGTCTTTATGAGGCCATTCATAGCAGCAAAAAAGATAGTCGCTAAGGCCATTAAAAAGATGCCTTTTAGCGTATCTGACATAGGATTCCTTTTAACTTTTTAAAGATGCTAGATAAGGCTTTTAGTCTTTAGATTCTTCTTTAGTTAAGACATTTAGCTTTGTAAGTAAGAGTTTATTAATCCTATTATCCACTGTATCTAAGACTTCATAGTCACAGTACTCATCACTTATCTTATCGCCCTTACTTGGCATACTTCCAAAAAGAGATAAGACATAGCCGCCAATAGTCACTTGCTCTTTATCTTCATAGTCTATATCTAAAATCTCTTGCAAGTCATCTAGCTCGCAGATCCCTTCTACTTCATAGTTGCTATCATCTATCTTTTTGATTTGGTTTTCATCTGTGTCATCATAGATACTACCCATGACTTCTTGCAAAATGTCTTCAGTAGTTAAGATTCCAGCAGTACCACCGTACTCATCGACAACCAAAGCAGTATAGACTTTCTTTTCATGCATCTTAACTATGGCTTTTGAGATTGAGATATTCTCAGATATAACTAGCATTTTAACGGCAATAGAATCTAAGTCTTTCATCTTGTTTTGTAAAGTTAGACTAAGAAGGCTTCTAATGTGGATTATCCCAAGGATTTTATCTTTGCTTCCATCACAGTAAGGGAATCTTGTGTGCTTGCTGTTTTTTACTATCTCTAAGTTTTCTTCTAAAGTCTTAGTTTTATCAAGGCAGACCATGTCTTTTCTAGGAGTCATTATCTCTTTAGCTAGGGTGTCTGAAAAGTCAACTGCGTTTTTTATGATCTCAGATTCTATGGAATCTAAGTGCCCTTCTTTTAGGCTTTCTCCAACTATGATTTTAAGTTCTTCATCACTGTGGGCGTCACTTGTGCCTTTGACTTTTAGTAGCTTTAAAACTAGGTTTGAAACTAAGTTGAAAAACTTTATAACTGGCCAAAAGACAAAGTGGAAGGCATAAAGTGGCTTAGCTATGGCTAGGACAGATTCTTCACTTTTGGCTATGGCTACAGACTTTGGCACTATCTCGCCAAGGATTACGTGAAGTAAGGTTACTATGATAAAAGAAAGGATGAGACTTGCTATGTTTATAGCTTGGGGGTCATTAGTAAAAAGCAAAAAGCCAGAAAAGATAAGTCTTCCTATCTTTTCTCCTACCCAACCTAGTCCAATAGAGGCTAGAGTGATGCCAAGCTGGGTGGCTGAGAGGTAGCTATCAAGTGACTTTGAGATTTTTAGTGCAAGCTTTGCGTTACGTGCTTTAAGCTTTACTAGCTCTTCTAATCTTGACTTTCTAACTTTAACTATAGAGAATTCTGATAAAACGAAAAATGCATTTAATAAAACCAATAGTATGGCTAAGATAACGACACCAACCGAGTGATATGGGTCCAAGTTAGAACTCCTTAAAGTTATTAGAGATGAAATTGTTTTATTTTAACATTTAACATTAATAATATACAAAGATCATTTAGCGTAATGTTATCATTACTTAAAAAAGGAGTCCCTAAAAATGGCAAATAAAATCACTTATAAGACCCTGCAAGCTAAAAAAAACGTAGAGCAAATCGTATGTATAACGGCGTATGATGCCTTGTTTGCGAGTATTTTTGATAAACATGTAGATTTGATACTAATAGGCGATAGTTTAAATATGAGCTTTAATAATGAAAGTGATACTTTAACTATAGGCATGGATGAGATGATATATCATTCTAAGGCGGTCTGCAGGGGTGCAAACAGAGCTTATATAGTTGGCGATATGCCTTTTGGGTCTTACCATAGCATAGAAGATGCCCTAAAAAATGCTACAAGATTCTACAAAGAAACTAAAGTTGATGCTATAAAGCTTGAAGGTGGTAAAGAAGTAGCACATATCATAAAAGCTATAGTTGATAGCGGTATAGCAGTGGTTGGCCACGTAGGACTTAAGCCTCAGATGGCAAGAAGTGAAGGGGGCTTTCACGTGCAAGGAAGGGATGAAGCTTCAATTGAGCGTGTGTTTAATGATGCCTTAGAAGTCGAAAAAGCTGGGGCTATCGCCCTAGTTTTAGAAGGCACTATCTCTAGTCTTGCTAAAGATTTGCAGCGTGAGCTTAAGATCCCACTTATAGGTATAGGGGCTGGGAATGTCTGTGATGGGCAGATACTTGTATGGAGTGATGCTTTTGGGTTTTTTACTAACTTTAAGCCTAAGTTTGTAAGACGCTTTTTAAATGGGGCGGAGCTGGTAGAAGGCGCACTTAAAAAGTATGTAGATTCTGTAAAAACGAAGGATTTTCCCGGAGATGAAGAAACTTATCTATGATAGAATCATGAATTAACATCAAGTCAAAATAAATACAAGGAGTCTTAATGGAAGAAGTTTTAAATAAGGAAGATTCAAAACAAGATACATTAAACTCAAAAATCCAACTAAACATAGATAGCATTATGAAGATTCTGCCTCATAGATATCCTATGCTTTTAGTAGACAGAGTTACAGAAATCATCCCCAATAAAAGCATAAAAGCCTATAAAAACATAACTATAAACGAAGAAGTTTTTTTAGGTCACTTTCCCAAAGAGCCAATCTATCCCGGAGTTATGCAAGTAGAGGGCATGGCACAGGCTGGGGGGATACTAGCTTTTGTAAGCACTTGGGGGCTTGAGCAGGGCTTAAGCGATGATAAGATAGTTTACTTTATGACTATGGATAATGTTAAGTTTAGAATCCCAGTTAGACCCGGCGATACTTTATGCTATGAGATGACAGTCTTAAAACATAGAAGCAATATATGGAAGCTAGAAGGCAAGGCCTTTGTAGATGGGAATCTTGCTAGCCAAGCAGAGCTTCAAGCCATGGTAGTTGATAGGCATACGAAATGATAGCTAGCACTGCTGTTATAAAATCTGGTGCAAAGATAGGCAAAAACGTAGACATAGGTGACTTTTGCGTCATAGGTGAAAATGTAGTAATAGGCGATAACTGCAAGCTTTATAACAACGTAACTTTATTAGGTAACACTACACTTGGCAGTGGTAATACCATCTTTCCTTATGCAGTTTTAGGAACCCCACCTCAAGACCTTAAGTATAAAGGTGAAGAAACTGCTTTAATACTCGGGGATAATAATCTAGTAAGAGAGCACTGTATGTTTAACCCGGGCACTCTTGGTGGTGGGGCTAAGACAGTTATTGGAAGTGGAAACTTATTCATGGCATATGTTCATATAGCTCATGACTGCATAGTTGGTAATAATAATATCTTGGCTAATAATGCAACACTTGGTGGACACATAACTATAGAAAACCACGTAAACATAGGTGGTATGACACCAGTTCATCAGTTTGTAAAAATAGGCGAAGGAGCCATGATAGCTGGGGCTAGTGCCTTAGCACAAGATATACCGCCTTACTGCCTAGCTGAAGGTAATAGGGCAAAGATAGTAGGGCTTAATAAGTTTAGGATGAGAAAGATACTAAGCAGAGAGCAAATAGATTCTATAAGTTCTTTATATAAAAGACTTTTTAGTGGTAAGCAAAGCTTACAAGAGATAGCAAGTCTAGAGTTAGAGACTAACCCTATGGAAGAGATAAGACATATTTGTACATTTATCTTGGAATCTACACGTGGGATACCATTTAAAAGAGGAGAGCTAGATGACTGATAGGTGTAGTTTTTGTGGGAAAGAGGCAAGTGAGGGTAACCCGCTAGTCGCTAGTAACCCAGAAGTAAGCGGTCAAAAAGCTTTTATCTGCAAGTACTGTTCTACTTATGTTTATAAAGAGTACTTTGATAAAGATAGTTTTGAAGGCACTAGCTTTGATATCTTAAAGAAAGATATCCCAAGCCCAAAGTCTTTAAAACATCATCTTGATGACTATGTCATAGGGCAGGAGAGGGCTAAAAAGATTTTTAGTGTAGCGGTTTATAACCACTATAAGAGGATAGCTAGTCTTAATAAGAAAGATGAAAATGGTAACATCCTTTACTCAGGTGATGATGTAGAGCTTTCTAAGTCTAATATCTTGCTTATAGGCCCAACTGGAAGTGGTAAGACTTTGATGGCACAAACCTTAGCTAAGTTTTTAGAGTTACCTATAGCGATATGTGATGCTACTTCTTTAACTGAGGCTGGTTATGTAGGTGAAGATGTAGAAAATATCCTAACAAGGCTTTTACAAGCAGCAAATGGTGATGTTAAAAAAGCAGAGATGGGCATAGTGTTTATAGATGAGATAGATAAAATCTCTCGCCTCTCTGAAAACAGATCTATAACTCGTGATGTAAGTGGAGAAGGAGTACAGCAAGCCTTACTTAAGATAATAGAAGGAAGTGTGGTTAATATACCTCCAAAAGGCGGAAGAAAGCATCCTAATCAAGACTTTATCCAAATCGATACTAGCCATATACTTTTTATATGTGGGGGTGCTTTTGATGGTATAGAAGACATCATCAAAAAAAGAGTATCTAAAAGCTCAGTTTTAGGCTTTGGCGTAAGTAGTGGTGAGGAGGAAGAAGAGAGTAAAGATTCCATCATCTCTAAAGTAGATACAGGAGATCTTGTAAGCTATGGTCTTATACCTGAGCTTATAGGAAGATTACCAGTTATCTCAACACTTGAAAGCATAAGCAAAGAAGCTATGATATCTATACTTACTAAGCCAAAAAATGCCATCATCAAGCAGTATAAAAAGCTTTTTGAGATGGATAATATAGACCTAGTCTTTGAAGATGAGGCAATAGAGCGTATAGCTGAGCTTGCCATTGAACGCAAAATCGGTGCTAGGGGGCTTAGGTCTATAGTAGAAGAACTGTGTATTGACTTAATGTTTGATATGCCAGAATATAGCGGCTATCAAGTAGTCATCACAAAAGCTTGCGTAGATAAGCTAGAAAAACCTATATTAATCAAAAAAAACAAAGCCAAAGCTATATAAGATATAAGGAGCAAGAGTGTTATTTAATAAACTTTTAGGGTGGTTTTCTCATGACATAGCCATAGATTTAGGCACGGCTAATACTATAGTTATGATAAAAGGTCATGAGATCTTAATAAATGAGCCTTCAGTAGTTGCTGTTAAGGTAGATAAATATAAAGATGATGAGATCTTAGCTGTAGGTAGGGAAGCCAAAGAGATGGTAGGTAAAACACCTGATAATATAAGGGCTGTTAGACCTATGAGAGATGGCGTGATAGCTGACTTTAATATAACTGAAAAGATGATTCGCTACTTTATAGAAAAAGCACATAAAAGAAAAAACTTCATGCGTCCTAGAATCATGGTCTGTGTGCCTTATGGTCTTACAAGTGTTGAAAGAAAGGCAGTTAAAGAATCTGCCATGAGTGCAGGGGCTAGAGAAGTGTTTTTGATAGAAGAGCCACTAGCTGCAGCAATTGGTGCTGGGCTGCCTATACAAGAGCCTCAAGGTAGCTTAGTAGTTGATATAGGTGGGGGTACTACTGAGATAGGAGTTTTATCTTTAGGAGGGCTAGTTATATCTAGATCTATAAGAACTGCTGGGGATAAGATAGATGGGGCTATCATAGAGTATGTTAGAAAGAAGTTTAACCTTCTAATAGGCGATAGAACAGCTGAAGAGATAAAGATAGATATAGGAAGTGCAGCACCTCTAGATGAGATATTAGTTAAGCAAGTAAAAGGAAGAGATCAAATAAGTGGCCTTTTAAGCACTGTAGAGATAACTAGTGAAGATATAAGAGACGCTATAAAAGATCACATAAAAGAGATGGGTAATGCCCTAAAGAGTGTGCTTGAGGTAGTCCCACCTGACTTAGCTGGAGATATAGTTGAAAATGGCATAGTTTTAACTGGAGGGGGAGCACTAATTAGAAATCTTGATAAGTACTTCTCAGACATGGTGAAACTTCCAGTTTATGTTGGTGATGAGCCTTTGCTTGCTGTGGCAAAAGGCACTGGCAAAGCCATGGAAAATATGAGTGTATTAGAAAAGATAATAGCTAATAGCTAGCTTTTTTAATGAAGATACTTTCTTTTTTTATCATACTTATAGTCTTAGTTGTTGCTATCTTTGGCTTTGTCCCTGTACTAAGGAGCTTTGTTATAACATCAAGCTATGATGTAAAGCAGTTTTATGTAGAAAAAAAGCAGAGTTTTTCTGACTTTGTTGATGACTATACTACTAAGGCTGCAGAAGTTGCCCATATGCGAAGCACTATTAGAGAGCTACAGGCTGATAAGCTTAAGTATGATGCTTTAAAAGTTAGTTTTGATAACTTGAATGCTGCTTTAAATATCAATAATAAATATGATGGAGTAAACACAAAGCTAGCAAAAGTTATATCTTATGCTTCCCTTGCAAACTATACTCGTATATGGATTGACTACTCTGTAAAACATAGCACTACTAATAAGATGTATGGAATCTTAAAAGATGGCTACGCTATGGGCATAGCTACTTTTAAAGATAACACACTTCTAGGTTTTTTAAACGGTGATAAAAGCACAAGTTATAGTGTCTATGTAGGAAAAAATCAAGCCCCGGGCATACTAAGAACTGATAGTGATAATAAGATAGTTATAGACTATATACCCTCTTGGATAGATGTCGAAGTGGGCGATGAGGTTATAACTAGCGGTCTAGATGGAATCTTCTTTGAAGGCATAAAAGTGGGTAAGGTTACTAGCGTTAAAGAAGACCATGGCTACACAAAAGCAAGCGTGCAGGTTTACTCAGACAGAGCAAGACTTGGCTATGTGTGGATAGTGGATACTAAAGTACCACAAACCATAATGTTAGATAAAGATAGTCTTGAGAAGTAGGGACTTTAGGTCTTTATATAGACACACTTTTAGATGCACCTCTCAAAGTTAAAAATCAAAGCTAACTATTAATGTTTATGTTTTGTTCTAAGTTAGAGTAGGCATTAACATAGCGCTGTATAAAGTCACTATGGGCGTTAAACATCTTTATACCATTTAGTTTATTAGCATTAATTATGAAAGGATCTTCATTCTCACTGCTAGTCTTAGAATCTAAGCTTAGGCTAGCTTTATCATGGTTTTCTTTAGGTCTATCAAGCTGGCTTTTTTCTCTTAGCTTATTCATATCTGCTAGTTGATAAAGCTTTTGTGCGGCTAGTAGTTTTTCACCATCATTTAGATTGAGTGTAGCTTTTATCCATGCGCTATATTCTTTATCACTCATTAACTCTAATATATTTAAGCCATAAGTCTCTCTAGCGCCATCTTGTGATTTAATGCTAACTTCAGCTACACTTTCTTTTACTTGCACGGGGCTTAAAGAAGTACTTTTTATAGATACTTCTTTGGTAGATAAGTCCTTATTTTGGGCTTTAACTTGGCTAGTATCGCTTTTTAGATTCTGTCTTTTTATATAAAGTGTATTTTTATTATATAGGTCTAGCGAAATATTATTTATATCTGACATGATATCCCAGTCTCCTAAAAGATCTTTTAACTCTTTTATACGTAAGCAAATTTGATACCTAAATCAAGATAAGTTAATATTTCATCTCTTATTCATTTCATAGTTATTATGGGAAAAATTATATAATTCACTACAGTTTATTTTAAAGGAGTATGACATGTCAGATGATGATTTTGAAGATGATTACGACTACTATGAGGAAGACTACGAAGAAGATGATGATGGACTAGAAGAAGATTCAAACTTCCAGTATGATGATGATGACTATGATCTTTATGATGAAGAAAGTGATGAGTAAAAACAAAGATGCGTGATATAAAAATAGCTCTAATACAACAAAGCTTTAAAGGAGATAGGCAGCTTGAACAAACTGCTTACTTAGTAGAAAAAGCAGCAAGCAAGGCAAACTTAGTTTGCTTACAAGAGCTGCATGCCAACCACTACTTTTGTCAAGCCCAAGACTTAAGAAACTTTGACTATGCTTCAAACTTTAAAGAGCAAGTTGCCTTTTTTAGCGACCTAGCTAAAAACTTAAAGATAGTTTTAGTAACTAGTCTTTTTGAGGAGAGGGCACCTGGTCTTTACCATAACACCGCAGTTGTGTTTGAAAAAGATGGAAGCATAGCTGGGACTTATAAAAAGATGCACATACCTGATGATAATAACTTTTATGAAAAGTACTACTTTACGCCCGGCGAGCAAGATAGTAAAGATGACTTAAGCCTTGGCTTTAAGCCTATAGATACAAGTATAGGAAGGCTTGGAATCTTGGTGTGCTGGGATCAGTGGTATCCAGAAGCTGCAAGGGTTATGGCACTTAATGGCGCTGAGATTTTGATTTATCCTACTGCTATAGGGTCTTTGTTTAGCGAAGATGAAAGCGAGAGGGCTAGGCAGATAGATGCGTGGGTAACTATGCAAAGAAGCCATGCCATAGCTAATGGAATCTATGTCGCAAGTATAAATCGTGTTGGCAAAGAGGGTGAAAGCCTAAGTGCTATTTACAATCCTAATGCAGAAGTTGTAGCTAAGTCTAAAGATGACAAAGAAGGCATTGACTTTTTTGGAAATAGCTTTATAGCCTCACCGCAAGGAGAGATACTAGGCAGACTAGATTCCACAAAAGAAGGATTACTAGAAGCAAGCTTAGATATGAGCGAGATAGCACGTATAAGAAATATCTGGCCTTTTTTAAGAGATAGGCGGATTGATGCTTATTCAGATTTATTGAAACGTTTTGCTTTTAAGGGGTAGGCTTTGAGTTTGCAAGATAAAACTAGATGGGATGATAAGTATGAATCTAATGACATGGTTTTAGAATCTAGTAACTTGCTAGAGCTAGCCTTGCCATTTTTAGAAAAAGAAGATTCTAAAGAGAGGCTAAAAGTGCTAGATGTGGCTTGTGGGACTGGAAGGCACTCTTTAAAGCTAATGGCTTTAAGAAAGCTTAATCTAACCTGCATAGACATCTCCCAAGTAGCCTTAAATAAGCTAGAAGACCTGCTTCAGTCTGTAAACTTTGGCAAGCACAAGGTTAATCTAGTCTGTGCTGACTTAGAAAACTTTGAAGCAAATGAAGAGTATGACTTAGTTATGAAGTTTTTTTATCTTAATAGAGACATACTAAAAAACTTACGTTCACTGGTTAGACAAAATGGAATCTTTATCTATGAAAGCTTTGAAAGGCTTAATGAAGCTAAGAATCCAAATCACTACTTAGAAGTAGATGAGATACTAACTTATCTAAGTGACTTTGAGATACTGCATAAAGACTATGTTAATGAGAGTGAAGATAAAAGGACTATTAGGCTTATAGCAAGGCGCATCTTATGAAAAGCGAGCCTGAAGGTTATGGCAGTAAGGATTCTGCCCTACCTGTGCTTGAAAGTAAGCTAAAAAAGAAAGGGAGGTCTAAGACTAGATTTAGAGTAGGGCGCATCTTAAATATAGCCCTTCCTAGTGGACTTCAAAGCGGTTTAGATGTGCTAGATATGTCTATAGCACTTTTTTTTATAGGCGCTCTTGGTAATGAGTACGTAGCAAGTGTTAGTATATCAACTGGCTATTTAGTGCTTTTTTATCCAGTGGTTTCTATACTTTATATCGCTGCTAACGCACAGATCTCTCGTGCTTTTGGAGCTAGGGACTACACTAAGATAAAAAGCATCTTTTCTGTTATGTTTTACTCAGCCATCATCTTTTCTATACCTACAGCTTTAGTAGCACACTTTGGTGCACACTACTATTTTGCGTGGCTTAACTTGGGCGATACTATAACTAATCTTGGGGTTTACTACTTAGGAGTTACAGTCTTTATCTTCCCAGCCCTTATGGTAAAAAACGTCATGATATCTAGCTTTGCAGCCCTTGGAGATACTAGAAAGCCTTTTATGATTAAGATAGGTGTTACTATCTTAAGCGTGCTTTTAAACTACTCTTTTATAACTGGTGGTTTTGGCATGCCGAAATTTGGCATGGAAGCAGCAGCTTTTGTAACTGTAGGCATAGCTTATATTGAAGCCCTTATACTTTTGACACTTATCACTTTTAAAAAAAGCTTGCTTTTAAAACTTCGCTTCACCTTTAACTTCTACTATCTAAAATATGGCTTAAAGATAGGCATACCTACTGGTATAGAGAGGCTTTATACGCTTGTAAGTATAAGTATCATTCTAAAGTTTGTTGCAGGTTATGGGGACAGTATAGTCACAGGATTCCAAGTAGGCACTAGGGTTGAGAGCTTTTCTTTTGTGCCGGGCTTTGGCTTTATGGTAGCGGCTATGGCTTTGATGGGGCAAAGTCTAGGGGCTAGAAAGATAGCTTATGCTAAAGAGTATGTAAGGCTTTGTCTTATCATAGCTTCTAGTGTGATGGGTACTATAGGCTTGCTTTTAGCGATATTTGGCTACTTTTTAACACTTATCTTTATAAGCCATGACGCAGTGGCTTTGCAGTCTGGGATGTATTATCTAATAGCTGTTGGACTTTCTCAAGTGCCTCTAATTTGCTGTTTTGTCTATGATGGTGCCCTTCGTGGGGCTGGTAAGACAAACGTTCCTTTGATGATTAATATATCAAGTATTACGATTTTAAGACTTTTGCCTATGTATATATGTATAAGTTTTGGGCTTAGTGTGTACTTTTTATATGCCATTATCTGTGTTGAAACTTATATACGCTTTATCTTTTTTCATTTTGCGTTTAATAAGGGCACATGGATTCCAAAGTTTGCAAGAAAGATACGTTTTGTAGGTAAAAAAAGCTCGCTTTATAAGGTGTAAAGAAGCACTCCTTTAGCTTTTTGTGTCATGTATTAGGCTGTTACTAATAGTCGTGGCAAGTAGATATTTTTAGATTCCATAGATTTATAGAATCTATTTTTAATTACTAAAAGCTTGCACGTGATAAAGTAAGAAAATATTAAAAAACTATCACTTGAAGTGCATATAAAAAGAAGTAAAATAAAAAAGGGCTAGATTAGACCTATAAGCTTTTGTCACTAATAAAAGCTTATAAAATCCAAATCTAGCCCTAAGCGATCTTAAAAAGACAAAGGTTTAAGTTTTTGTTGTGACTATAAACATACAAAATATAATCACTCCTAAAAACTTAAGTCTTTAAGTAGTTTAAAGTTAGTTATAAAGATCAAACATACAAAAAGATCTTCATAAACTCTTAGACTACTTTTTAAGTAATGCATCCCACCCACCCAAACCCAAAGAGTTAAGATTTTTAAATAAATAGAATCTTAAATATTAAAATATTTAATTGCCAAGTAGATCTAAAGACCTTCTAGCAATGACAAATATTTCAAACACATATAACTCTTACTAACTCATATCAACAACCCCTAAGCTTTAGTCTAAGGGTTGTTATCTAATCTCCTAGTTACTTCCAAAGTAGTAGGTATAGTTAAATGAGATATCACTACTTGCTGTATTAGGCATAGTATTTCTAAAGTAGTACTGATACTCTAGTGATACTGCTTGATGCTTACCTATAAAAGCTATAAGCCCAGCTTTAAGAGTTGGGAGGATAATAGGGGCACTGTTAGCCTTAGCAGCATTTAGTCTATCTTGCTCTTCTTTGGCATTATTGGCAGCTGCTATTTGATGCTTGTTAAAATCATCTACTTTTTGTTGTAAATTAGCTATTTTTTTGTTTAAGTCCGGTATGGTTGTGTTGTTAGCTGTA
This sequence comes from Helicobacter sp. 11S02629-2, assembly GCF_002272875.1. Taxonomy (GTDB): domain Bacteria; phylum Campylobacterota; class Campylobacteria; order Campylobacterales; family Helicobacteraceae; genus Helicobacter_I. The sequence continues at coordinate 5,529 of NZ_MLAN01000018.1, read as the reverse complement.
TCTAGGTCATTTTGCAAACTAGTGTTTTTATCTGTTAAGTTAGTTTTATCGGTAGTTAATGAGGCTATTTGTTTGTTTAGTTCTTCAATTTTTTGTTTTTGTTGTTCGATGGTTTGAGGGTTAGTTCCTAGTTGATTTGTTAGATTAGTTACTTGATTTTGAAGAGTGCTTACTTGCTTTTGAAGCATGTCTTTAGTTATTAGGTTGGCTATGCTTGTTATTGTGTCTAATAAATCTTCTCCTAAACCACTCCTATACACATTAATACCAGTATTGCGACCTGCAGCAGAATAAGGATCAAAGGCACCAGCAACAGCATTGGGACCACGACCTACAAGAGCCATTGGAGCACCATATTTTTTAGCAAACTCGCTTGCATTTGCTTGAGCTTGTGCTATCAGTGAAGTTGCACTTACAAAGTTACCACTTTGTTCCGCAGCGTAAGCTTGCTTTATTTGATTAAATGCATCATTATAATTTTTAACACCATAAACATCATTTGCCCCTGCAGGTATAGCCACAGGATTTGGAAGTGTGTAGTTGTTTATTGCTACATTTGGATTAGTGATCCCCGGAAAATTCACTACAGCAGCCCCAACTACACTATCACCCCTAAAATTCCCTCTGCCATTACTACCACCATCATTAGTTCTTATAGCAACACCAGCACCTAGTATATAACCTAGTTTTATATAGCCTGTGCTTCCAAGTTTAAAGGCTTGTATAAAGTCTAAGTTAACTGAGTACTGAGGATTAAAACTAGAAGTACTACCTATAGAGTTAGCTCCTACTCCTATAGTCGCTTGTAAACCTAGCGTGCTAGATCTAGTAGTAGTAAAGATTCCAGTACCTAGTTTTAGCTTAGCATCTAGCCCTGCATTGGGTGCTAGTTGTACGCTAAATCTATTATTGCTAGCATCTGCACTTAGTCCTGTGCCAACCCCAGCGCCTAGTAAGAACTTGATTCCACTTATATCATTACTACTAGAACTTATACTTTCTCTAGAAAGGCCTCTATCTCTTTTGTGAGAAGTAGCTGCCATAGCCATACTGCTAAAGCTTACTATTAAGCTAGCAGCTAATATTATTTTTGTAGCTTTTTTCATTGCATATCCCCTATATAAATTTAAATATTTTTAAAACACAAAGAAGATAAAGTTCTTATCTTCTAACCTTTTTGCCACTAATTCCACATCTTGTTGCATGTGCCTCCTTTATTATTTTTATATTTATTAACATCCCTACTTCCCTCCAAAGTAATATGTATAGTTAAGACTTATGTCATTTACTGGCATGGAGTTAACTTTGCTAGCATTAAAGTAGTACTGATACTCTAAAGAGATAGACTGCTTAGTGCCTATAAAAGCTATGATTCCAACTTTTGCAGTAGGAAGGATTGTAGGCATAGAGTTTTCTTTACTTTCTTTTTCTCTTAAAGCCTTAGCAGCAGCTGCTATCTTTGCATCTTCTTCTTTTTTAGCTTTAGCCTGCTTTATACCTTCTAACTCTTTTTGGGCAGCCTTTAGCTTATCTAGCTGACTACTAAGATTAGTTAGAAGTTCATCTGCTGTAGCTTCTGTATTTTTCCTATCTCCATCAAGTGTTGCTATCTTTGCAGTTACATCTTGTATCTTTGATAGTAAGGCACTATTAGTCTTAGTTAAAGTATCTATAGTGCTTCCTAGTCCTTCTTTATTAGTAGTTAGACTATTTATTGTCTCTTGAAGTTTTTCTCCATTAGACCTAAGCTTTTCTATAGTCTCAGCTTGAGTTTTAGTTGTATCGCTTAGATTTTTGATAGTTCCAGCTTGAGTTTGAAGACTACTTAGTATGCTAGAAAGCTGAGCACTCATATCAGCATTATTATCTTTTAAAGATTGTGTAGTAGAGCTAGCATCACTAGTAGTGCTTTGAAGTTTAGAAACTGCATCTTTTATCTTTCCTAGGTTAGTTGCATACTGAGTTTTTAGTTCATCTAGTGAGCTTGAGGCATCTTTATACTGAGCTTGGATTTGAGCTATCTTTGCATCTGATTGTTGTTTGGCTTGAGCTGTAGCTTCTTGTGCTTCTTTAGCTTGCTGTTTTAAATTGTCTATCTGACTTTCTAAAGTAGTGATATTAGTTGCTTGTGTTTCATTACTTTTATTGGCTTTGTTGAGTTTCTCTTGTATGTCCTTATTAGATGTAGTTAGGCTATCAATACTATTTTGGGCATTAACATTAGCTTCTTTCAAAGAGGCTATTTTTCCTTCTAAAGTAGTCTTAGTAGTATTTAGATTTTTAATCTCTCCTTCTAAGCTTACTTTAGTAGTATTTAAAGTATCTATTTGTCTTTGAAGCTTATTTTGCATATCTGCCGCACTAGCTTGGGCATCTTTTAAAGCTTTAGCATCTTTATCACTTTGGGCTTGTTGGGCAGCTAACTGAGTAGCAAGGCTATCTTTTTGTTTAGTTAAGGCTGTAAGTTGCTGATTTATGGAATCTAGCTGGGATTGCTTGCTATTTGATTGAGAAGTTGCTGTATTTAGCTCTGATTGTAAAGAAGAGATTTTCCCTGTTACTGTTGGTATTATATTGGCTGTGATTTTGCCAATTATGCCATCTACAGAGTTATTAAGACCTATAGTTCCAGCTTGAGGGAGTTTATTAAGCCTAGCAAATAAGGCAGGATTTGTTTTAAATAAATCAAACAGCGTTAAGGCAGCTACAGAAGCTTGAGATTCTGACATGCCATAAAGCAATATAGCCCTACTATAATTACCACTTTGTGCTGCATCAACAGCAGCATTAGCAAAGGCTATAGCATGATTATACATGCGGTTTGTTTGATAGTCCCCTGAACTCAAAGTACCATTAGGATTAAATACTGGATTATTAACATCTCCTAGTGGGATCTTTTCTGCTTGCTCGGTTGATGTTATACGCTGTGTAAGTAATGGATTAGATGCAGTACTAGCAGGACTTGTGTTTGATGAAGTATTTGAACTGCCTCCACTACTAAAACCACTAGAGCTAGGAGCTTCTACTCCTCCTACTGACTGACAAGTTTCGCCTTTTCTTGGATCAAACTGAGCACTACATATATTATTAAGCACAGCTGCCCCAACTACTGTATTAGAACTACCACTTCCACTACTATAAGCAGAGTTAGTTCTTATAGCAGCACCTATACCTACTATATAGCCTAGCTTAAAGTAACCACTACTAGTTACATTGAAAACTTGCATAAAGTCAAGATTTACAAAGTACTGAGGAGCGTAGTTAGAAGTGCTAAGCACATTATTAGCCCCAGCGCCAATACTAGCTTTTAACCCTATAGTGCTTCCACCACTTAATGTTTTAAAAAAGGTACTTCCTAGACTTAGCCTTGCATTAAGCCTATTATCACTTTTATAGATTTCTTTTAGACTAGAGCCTAGTTGTGTGCCTACTCCAAGACCAAGGTTAAATCTTAAGCCATTTATTGAGTTATCACTTTTAGGATAATTACTAGAATCTTCACTGCTAGAACTATCACTAGAGCTATCTCCTAGCATAGCTAAAGTCCCTATAGACTTAGAGCTTCCTATAAGACTAGCTTTATCATTCATAGCAAACTTAGAAAAGTTTATACTATCGCTAGTAGTACCATTACCATTAATAATGCCTACGCTATCACTTATAGCTTCACTTGCACTTGCTAGGCTTGTAATACTTAGGGCGCAAAGTAAGCTGGTGGCTAGGGCTATGTTTTTAATCCCTGTTATCTTGCTAAAATTTTGCATAGTTCTCCTCTTGTTGCTTTTTCTTTTTTTTAAATCTCTGCCTTAAAACTAATGTTTTAAGGGCTTATGTTGTGTATAAAGACGTTTATTTTCCACCAAAGTAATATGTATAGTTAAGTGAGATATCACTACTTGCCATACCTTGAACTGTGTTTCTAAAGTAGTACTGATACTCTAGTGATACTGCTTGATGCTTGCCTATAAAGGCTATAAGACCAGCTTTAAGGGTTGGAAGGATAGTAGGAACGTTTTTAGCACTAGCTTCACGTCTTTTTCTTTCTGCTTCTAACTCTGCTGCACTTTGACTAGCTGCTATCCTTGCTTGATCTAGTATCTCTTTTAGCTGGGCTTGAAGGCTTGAGATCTCTGTAGCTTGTTTAGCACTATCTTCAGTAGCTTTTCTGTTTGCATCAGCAAGCTGTTGTTGTAGGTTGGCTATCTGGGCAGCTTGGGCACCTATAGTGCCGGTTGTTTTTAAAGTGTTACTTGCTTGGGTCACTGCATTATCACCCGGGCTTATAGTTGAAGTGTAATCATTAGAATCTATGATCCCAACGTTTTGTAAAGATTGGAGGTTATTTTTAGCCATCGCTAGTTTTGTGCTTGCTTGTTGTATCTTTTCTGCAGCTTGCTGTATGTTTGATGCTTGACTTGGATTCCCAGCTAGTGTTTTTGCTTCATTAGCTATAGTTTCAGCACTACTAACTTGACTTTGTACACTGCTAAGGGCAACTGGTTTTAGAATCTTTACTGCTTGATCAGAGTAGGTAGACCCTAGACTATTAGCAAATACTGGAACCGAGCCTCTAGAACCTGGAAACCTGTTGTTCCAATTGAATCCTAAAGCATTTATCTGGGAGGCTAGGCCTTGTATCTGTTTAAAGCCACTTACACCTTGAGATATATTGCCATTTTGAAATTGTGTTTTTATAGTATTAGCTTGACTAGTTATTTGGGAAGATAGGTCTTGTATCTTCTTGTTAACTTCACCAAACTGTTGCTTGATAACAGTAGTCTTGCCCACATCATTTATATCCCCAGTAATCATTGAGTCATCAAATACAGCTGCCCCACTAGCTATGGTATCACCACTAAAACTACCACTTCTATTACTTCCACTATCATGTGTTCTTATAGCAACACCAGCGCCTAGTATATAACCTAGTTTTACATAGCCACTTCCTATCTTGAAAGCTTGTATAAAGTCTAAGTTAACTGAGTACTGAGGGTTAAAGCCAGTGCCTGAGCCTAGGGCATTAGCCCCTACTCCTATAGTTGCTTGAAGTCCTAACGTGCTATTACTAGTAGTAGTAAAGATTCCAGTACCTAGTTTTAGCTTGGCATCAAGACCGGGATTAGGCGCTAGTTGTATACTAAAGCCACCATTACCAGCATCTGCACTTAGTCCTGTGCCTACTCCTGCGCCTAGTAAGAACTTGATTCCACTTATGTCATTGTTATCAGACTTTATAGCATGAGTTGCCCTATCTCTTTTATAGTTTTGGGCAGCACTTGCAAAACCACTTAGTCCTAATATAAGGCTAGTTGCCAGTACTATCTTTGTAACTTTTTGCATTGGTTGTCCTTTTTTATATGATTTAATTACCACTAACTTAGTGAGTTAGAAAATTCTAATTGTTTTTTTTTTTTTGTATTAAAGGAAGCTTAAAGTGAAAACTTTTATAAAAAATATTTATTAGTTAATACTAAAAATGAAATAAGATTTTACTTTTAGCTATTTTTAGCTCTTTTTCACTTTAAATAT
>NZ_MLAN01000017.1 GCF_002272875.1 Helicobacter sp. 11S02629-2 | reverse complement strand
TTTAACTTTATCTTTGTTTTTTAACTTTTAGTTTCATATTTCATGTTTCATGTTTCATCTTTCATCTTTTATGTTTTATGTTTTATGTTTTATGTTTTATGTTTTATGTTTTATGTTTTATGTTTTACCTTTTACCTTTTACCTTAACTTTCATATTAGCTTTTTACTTTTAATCCTTAAATTGATCTTATCTTTATCTTAACTCTTACTTAAAAGTAACTCTTGATGAAAATGGCAGTTTTATGAACTCATCTTCTGCTGCAAGTAGTGCAGTTTTGGCAGGGGCTACGGGGATTCAAGCAGTGGCTGGACAGATAGTAAGTAACCCAACTGCTGCAGCTAATTTAATCACTGCTTCTAGTAATTTAGAAGCTTCCATGCAGAATCTTCAAAATGTAGTTGATAACATAACTAGCCTTGCTGATAGGAGTTCTACTTTAGCTAGTGTAGCTGGAGAGCAAGCACAGTTTATGTGGAGTGGAACATACAGATCTTTTACAAGTGGTATACTCAAAGATAACTATAACTTAAGTATAGGATTAAGTAATGTTCTAGATCCAGCTAAGATACTTGGTAAAATTCTAGGAGGCGATAATGGAGGATGGCAGTTTCTTTATACAGGACACAACTTTACGAACTATTTAGGTGGTCAAACAAGTTTATTTAATCTTGCCAATAATTTAAATACAGTAATCAATGGTGGGAATCTAGTTACTGGAACAAGTGATATAACAGCAAATAATGGCAATAATAGAATCATAAACACTACAACCGATACTACTAAACTAGCAGGTGCTATACAAGCAGTTAAAACTCAAATGGATAATATAAGCTTGAATATGGGGAACTTTGCCAATAATCAAGCAATAACTTCAGCTTTAAATAGACAGCAAGCTGCCTATGCTTCTTTGCAAGATACGTTAACTCAGTTGCAACAAGCTGTGCTTACAAACTCCAACAATATGGCAAAGCTAAACCCTAATGCATTAAATGCATTAAAGTTTAGTGCTGACAGAAATGTAAACAACTTATCTGATGCTTTCAATGATGCGACTACAGCCAGAACAAATGGCATAACGCCAGAGATCCAAGCTAGTATAAAGGCCACAGTAACAAAAGCTAACAATCAAGATGTTGTTCCGTTATTAGTTAATACTATGGCAGCACAAAGCAGTGCTAAAACTATCGATGGAATCATAAATGGTAACGATAAAGGCGAAGCTGTACAAGTAACCATAACACCAAGTTACGCTAAAGTATCTAATACAAATACTGATGTTTCTACTCCTCTTGCAGATAAGCCTGCAACTAGTAGTAGCGACTTCACAAGCGTTAGCTTCACTCAAAAGCAAGATACCTTAAAAGATAGCAATGGAAAAGTAGTCAACTCACTTAAAAAAGCTATCGCAGATGTAAAAGCTGCTAATAAGAATCTAGATGATACTGTATTAGCTGTTGCTATAAACAATAATCAAGCAGTTGGAGCTGCCGCAGCACAGGATGCAAATGCACGTAAATCCAAAGCCCCTACAATCTTACCTACTGCAAAAGCTGGTATAGTTGCTTTCTTTGGTAAACATCAAAGTGTTTCTGTTGAATACCAATACTACTTTAGAAATACTAATCCAAACTTTACTAGTGGTGAAGTAACTCTAAACTATGCTTATTACTTTGGTGGAAAGTAGATTCTAAAAATGAAAATAGGATAAGGTAGTATAAAGCAAGATAAAGCTTAAGTTAAAAGTAAAGATTAGATTCTAAAACTAGAATCTAATAAACCCTAGTAAATACTAATTTGATACTAGTCCTCTAACAAGGGCTAGTATTTAACTTTAAACTAAAATAAACTAAAACTAATTACTTAACTAAACTAATCCTTCATATTCCTCCAAGCTAAAATAAAAAAGAGAAAGACTATCCTTAAGATAGTCTTAACAACCATTAAAGCTATCTAAATAGCTTTAATGCCTTCTCCAAAACGTTTGTGTTTGTATTAAAACTTATACGTTTGGCTTATGCAATACATAATGAAATACCTAGAAGCTTGGCTTATATCATACAGTGCAAGATACTTAAAGTGTGACTTGTGATACTCACTTATACAGTGCAGCACAAGATACTTAGAAGATTACTGGTTAATACACTGCAAGCTACTTATAACATTGCCCTATACAATGCAATCTAGAATATTTATAAAGCTACTAACTAATATGACTAATAACTACTTAATAGATTCTATTCGCATAAAAGCCTAGTGCTATAATCAAAAAAACTCTACTTAAACTCTAGCTCTAAGCCCACTGGACAGTGATCACTCCCATGGATCTCAGGACAGATAAAAGCAGACTTAAGGTCATCTTTTAAATCACTGGTCGTTAAAAAGTAGTCTATCCTCCAGCCAGTGTTATTAGCCCTTGCATTAGCCCTATAACTCCACCAGCTATAAGCACCAACTTTATCTGGGTAAAAGTACCTAAAAGTATCTATAAAACCAGAATCTAAAAGCTTGCTAAACTTTGTTCGCTCTTCTATAGTAAAGCCTGCATTTCTCGTATTAGTCTTTGGATTCTTAAGATCTATCTCATTATGTGCGACGTTTAAGTCACCACAAACTACTACTGGCTTAGTCTTATGGAGATTTAAAAGATAGGCTCTAAAGTCATCTTCCCACTCCTGTCTGTACTCTAGTCTTTCTAACTCAGATTTAGAATTAGGCGTATAAACATTAACAAGGAAGAATCTAGAAAACTCAGAGCAGATGATCCGTCCTTCTTTATCATGCCTTTCTATGCCCATGTCATTAGTAACGCTTAAAGGCTTAGTCTTACTAAAAGTCACAACGCCAGAGTAGCCTTTCTTTTCAGCGTCATTCCAACTAACATAGTAGGGAGAAAAATCAAATGTACTTTGTGCTTCTTGCATCTTAGATTCTTGTATGCAAAAAATGTCTGCATCTATAGTGTTAAAAAAGTCCATAAAGCCTTTAGTCATGGCCGCCCTTAGGCCATTTACATTCCAAGAGATTAGCCTCACAACTTCTCCTTAACTAACTATAGAGTACTCGCCACTGCACCCAGTTAGTATGGCGTTTAGGTTGCCTTCTTTGAACATGTTGCAAACAAGGATTGGCAGTTTGTTGTCTTTTGCTAACGCTATAGCTGTATCATCCATCACCCTTATATGATCCCTTAAAGCCTCATCATAGTTTAGAGTTTTTAAAAGCTTAGCATCTGGGAACTTTTTAGGGTCTTTGTCATAAACGCCATCTACTTTTGTAGCCTTTATGATTAAGTCAGCCCCTATCTCAACAGCTCTAAGAGTAGCTGCCGTATCAGTTGTAAAGAAAGGATTCCCAGTGCCTGCACCAAAGACTACTATGCGGTTTTTTTCTAAGTGCCTTATAGCTTTTCTATAGATATACTTTTCACACACCTCAGTTATATCTATAGCACTTTGCACTCTTACATCAAGCCCTAAGTACTCTAAAGCTTCTTGCAAGGCTATGGCATTTATCACAGTTCCTAGCATGCCCATGTAGTCACCACTAGTACGTCTTATAACCCCACCTTCTGCGGCACTTACTCCCCTTATGATATTACCCCCACCTATTACTATGCCTATCTCAAAGTTAGCATTTGCAAGTTGTCTTATCTCATTAGCTATGAATTTTAATATGTCTAAATCTATGCCAGATCCAGCAGTACCTGCAAGTGCCTCTCCGCTAAACTTCACTAGCACTCTTTTTACATTTTTGATTTCCATTATGTGGCCTTTATCTCTTAAAATTCTTATTGTCAATTTTAGGATTTACTAACTTAAAAGCTAATTTAGGATTTAATCTAAATTCTCTAATACATTCTCAAGGAAAGCTATCATGCCAAATCTATCCCCAAAAGACCTAGTCGCCTTAGAAAAGAAGCTTCACTACACTTTCAAAAGCAAAGCCTTACTAAAAAACGCCCTAACACACAAGAGCTTTAAACACCATGAAAACAACGAAAGGTTAGAGTTTTTGGGCGATGCTGTATTAGATCTTTTTGTGTCTAAGATCTTATTTGACGCCTTCCCCAACCAGCCTGAAGGAATCTTAAGCAGGATGCGCACTTACTTTGTCAATGAAGGTGCCCTTTTTAGCATGGCTGAAAATATAGAGCTTTCTAAGTTTTTATTCATCTCAGAGGCTGAAGAAGATAATGGCGGCAGAAGTAAGCCTAGCCTTATAGCTGATGCCTTAGAAGCCTTGCTAGGGGCTATCTTTATAGAAAGTGGTTTTGATGCTGCTTTTAAAGTGTTTAACACTCTTTTTCCAAAAGACTTAGAAGACCACTATAAAAACTCTGATTTTGATGACTACAAAGGTGCTTTACAAGAGCTAACTCAAAAGCTTTTTGATGAGATACCTGAGTATGTAGTCTTAGAAGAAAGTGGACCTGATCACAATAAAAGCTTTACTATAGAAGTTATCTATAACTCCTCACCCCAAGCAAAAGCCACTGCTAATAGTAAAAAAAAGGCTGGGCAAAAAGCAGCAAAGATAGCATTTGATAAGCTTAAAAGTACAAGTCATGTAAAGCTAAGTCATACTGACTTAAATAGCATCAAGCGAGATATCTTGCCCTCTCAAACCAAACGCAAAACAAAACCAAAGGAGAAGTAGATGGATAGTATGGGAGAAAGACTAGTTTTTACTAGCTTTGGAGAAAGCCATGGAGAAGGTATAGGAGGCGTGCTTAGTGGCTTCCCAGCAGGCGTAAATATCGATATGGAGTTTTTAGAATCTGAAGTAGCTAGGAGAAAAGGTGGGTCTAAGTTTGCCACACCTAGAAAAGAAGAAGATAGCTTTAAGATTCTAAGTGGGGTGTTTGAAGGGCTAAGCACAGGGGCAGCACTTGGCTTTTTTGTGCCTAATCTTAATACTAAAAGCAAAGACTATAGTGAGATAAAAGATATCTTTCGTCCAGCTCACGCTGATCTGACTTACTTTAAAAAGTATGGCTTGCGTGACTATAGAGGTGGAGGAAGGTCAAGTGCTAGAGAGAGTGTAGCAAGGGTTATTGCAGGAGGCCTTGCTAAGCTTTTATTACGAGAGTTTGATATAGAAGTGCACGCTGGAATCTTGGGCGTTAGCAGTGTGCTTTCAGATTCTATAGACTTTGATAAAGAGGCATTTTTAAAAGCTAAAAGTAGTGAGGTCTTTGCACTAGATAGTACTTTAGAATCTAATATAAAAGAAGCTGTGCTTGAAGCTAAAAAAGAAGGTGATAGCCTAGGGGCAAGCGTGCTTATAAAGGCCTATAATGTGCCTTGTGGGCTAGGAGAGCCTATGTATCATAAACTAGATTCCATGCTAGCTTCTGTGCTAATGGGGCTTAATGGAGTAAAGGCTGTAGAGATAGGACTAGGCACTAAAGCTAGTCAAACTAAGGGCTCACTTAATAATGACTTTTTATACAAAACTGGCTTTAAGACTAATAACTCAGGTGGAATCTTAGGTGGCATAAGTAATGGCGATGAGATAGTTTTAAAAGTACACTTTAAGCCAACGCCAAGCATCTTTTTAAGTCAAGATAGTCTTAATACTAAAGGTGAAGAAGTAAGCTTTAAGCTACAAGGAAGACATGATCCTTGCATAGGCATAAGAGGAAGCGTAGTGTGTGAAAGCTTAGTAGCACTAGTGCTAGCTGATGCCCTTTTGTTAAATGCAACTTCAAAGCTAAAAAGTTTAAAAAGGATTTATAAGTAGGTGTGATTAAAGGCTGTGGGTATAAGGACTAAAAAAAGTTAGATGTTAGCTACTATGCAAAAAGGCTAGTGGCTATGGAGTTAGATTCCATAACTACTAGGTTGATGTAAAAATCTTAGCAGTGCTTGCTTAAATAGTATTTACTTAAAGCACTTACTTGGCAGTCCTTAATGCCCATTTTCTGGTATAGCTAGTGAGTTTTTTACTCCGTTATCTATGCCTAAAGGAGAGTAGTCATCTATGGCTATAGTTACATTAGTACTAAGGTTTTTAAATAGCCTATGCCCGGGCTTTCTTTCATAGTAGATGACTTGTCCACTTTGCTGAAAACGCTGCACTACTACATTATTAGCAGCGACTATCTTGCCTCTGCCATCAAAGATATCTTTTCCAAATAATATATCTTGAAATAAGTTGCCATAACTAACAGACCCAAAGAACTTTTTGGATATAGGCCACTTAAAACTACACTCATTTAGCACACACATCCTAGAGCCTTTGATGCGTATAGAGCCTATGGTTTGACCATATTTAAAAAGCTCTAGCTTTATAAGACCACTTCTATAAGTGTTAAGCCTAGCGTAGTCGTAAAAGTTAAAAAGTGGCGTTTGTATATAAACTAGTTTTATCTCACTATCTAGCAAGTTCATAGGCTTTTGCTCTTCTGGCAGTCCCCTGCCAAAGGCGTTAGCCTCAGGACTCCTTGAAGCACAAGCTACTAAGAAAAGTCCTGCAAGCAGAGGTAGTGCTAGCTTAGCTAAAAGCTTCATCTTAGCCTCTTAAGCCTAAGGCTCTATGCCATACTCTGCCATCTAGTTTTAACTCCATGCTTACTTGGCAAAGACCATCTTTGTAAACTGTCTCAGTTATCTCAGCGTTTTTGATTAGTGCTTGGACTTTAGTTTTGATAGTTGAGTTTTGAAGCACTAAGTCTCTTACTGTATCTTGACCATTAACACGGATACCATACATCTTTTCGCCAAGCTGTCTATAACCATCAACTATAGCTGCCCTTTTTGCTAAAGCTAGTGCTTGTGCTGGGCTTATAGTAGATTCTGGTGCTACACCCATGCCAACTACATTTAACTCTATGACGTTATTAGGCGCAAGGATAGGAGAGTTAGGTATGTTTCCATCAAAGTCTGAGTTTTCAGCTTGTCTTGGTGGAGTTAGTGGCTCTCTTTGGAATCTTGGTGCTGGGTCATAGCGAGGCTGTGGTGCTGGCTGATACTGAGCAACTTGCTGAGGATAAGGCAAAGGTGCTGGAGTGCCAACTACGACGTTTTGTGGTGGAAGTGGCATACTTGGGCGTGCCATAACGCTTGGATTAGTGTTATAGCCTAGTGGCGGGTAGGCTGGCACTTGCACAGGTGCTAAAGGAGCGTTGCCCGCACTTGGTGGTACTAAACTAGCAGAATCCATCCTTGGACTAGAGCAGCCTGCAAGTATGGCTAGTGATGCTACTGAGATGACAGTAGCTGCTAAGATTTTCTTTTTCATCAAATATCCTTATTAGATTTATAAGCTTTCGCTCTTGTGAGTAATTATAAGCAATGAGTGTGCCAAATACATACTTAGTTTGTTTATCTGCTTAGATATTTTTAGATATCTTTGCAAAGTGGTGTGTTTATAGGCTTTCTTTTTGTAGTTAGAGCTTATGCTTCTAGCAGGGCTAGGTTTACACTTCTAGCCTTGTAGTGTTGCTGTGTAGTGTGGTGCAAACTTAAAAGGTGCGGCCATCCTTTTTGTAAATTAGGATTTAGGTAGTGATTATTAAAAGCTTGATTAGATTGCATATTTAAAAACGTAAGTTGTTAGAGTGTAAGAGTAAAGGATAAGTTTGATGGAAGAGAGCTTAATTAGAAGGCTGCGTAAACAAGACTATGTAAGCTAAGTAGTTTTGGTTTGGTTTGGTTTTAGGTTTGTTTTAGATTGTTTTGTTTTAAAGTTAAATACTAGCCCTTGTTAAAGGACTAGTATCAAATTAGTATTTACTAGGATTTATTAGATTCTAGTTTTAAATTTTAGAATCTACTTTCCACCAAAGTAATAAGCATAGTTTAGAGTTACTTCGCCACTAGTAAAGTTTGGATTAGTATTTCTAAAGTAGTATTGATACTCTACTGATACAGATTGATGTTTACCAAAGAAAGCAACTATACCAGCTTTAGCAGTAGGTAATATTGTAGGAGCTTTGTTGCGTTTAGAGGCATTGTTGGCTGCAGCACCAACTACTTTGTTTTGTGCTAGAACTGCAGCTGATACTGCTTGCTCTAGTTTTGCATTAGCTGCCCTTACTTCTTTCATAGCTTCAGTTAGGCTTTTTACGTTATTTCCATTTGAATCTTGTAACGGACGTGCTACTTGGGAGTAACTAACTTTTGTGATTGAAGAAGCTGTGATGTCTGGATTCTTTAATTTTGTATTAGGATCTATTTTTGTTTGTGTGGTAGCCTTTGTTGGATCTCCATTAGCGTAAGTAGTTATGACAGTTGTTGTCCCAGTTGCATTTTGAGTCACTACAGTTTTTACTGTATCAAATACAACAGCTTGAGATGCATTTGTTGTATTTGTACCACCACCATTTATGATGCCTTGTATGCTTTTAGCACTAGCCGCTGCATTTTGAGTATCTTGAAGTAATGGATTGACACTACTTGACGCACTGCCATTCATGCTTATTAGGTCAGCTACTTGGTCCTTGATAAAACGTCGTCCATTATTGCTATCAGTTTGATTTGGGTTTCCTTTACTTTCATCATAGCCTCCACTAGCAACATTCCACATATATTCGCCTACTGCAGCTACTGGACTCCATGTTGAATTTGCACTACCTAATAGTGATGGTGCACCTAAAGTCTGAAGTCTTGATTTGTTGGCACTTACTATATTTGCTGAATTTATATTAGTTGCAATTTGTAAGGCATCAAGAGTGTTGTTTAATTGATTTAAACTAGCCAGTTGATTTGACCTAGCTTCCATAACGCTAGGATTGTTTGCTATAGGAGTATATATATTTAGTGCTGTTTGAAGTTGTGTTATGTTGGTTCTTAAGGTGCTAATAGTACTAGCTAGTTGTGAAGTAGAATTTATTCCATTACTTAAAACATTTCCAGTACTGCCAGCCACGAGAGAAGGATTTCCATTAACTACATTATTAAATAGACTTGCTTTGTTAGATAACCCGTCATAAGCGCTAATAGCATCACCTATGGAAGTTTTAGCCATTTCAATATCTCTATACGCAGCTCCAGCTGCTGATCCAGTAAGTTTTATGGAATTAGCATTTGTAGCATTTGGAACTGCTGCTTTTACACCAAGAAGACTAAATCTATTGCCATATAAAGCATTAAAAAATCTGTTATATCCATTTTGCAATCTACCAGCTTGATCTTGACTAGCTTTTGCCAAATCTACGCTTGCAGGAGACAAAGAAGAGATGATATCTTGTAAGTTTTGTAAGTTAGTATCTACTGCTTGACTTAGGGTAGTTAAAGCATTAGTTCCAGTTATGGCAGTAGATGTATCTAGGCCTATAGCCCCTGCCAAAACTGCACTACTTGCAGCAGAAGATGAGTTCATAAAACTGCCATTTTCATCAAGAGTTACTTTTAAGTAAGAGTTAAGATAAAGATAAGATCAATTTAAGGATTAAAAGTTAAGGTAAAAAGCAAGACAAAGTTAGAAATGAAAGTAAAAAGCTAATATGAAAGTTAAGATAAAAGATAAAAGATAAAAGATAAAAGATAAAAGTAAAAAGTTAAAAACAAAAAACAAGACAAAGTTAGAGATTAAAAATGAAAAACAAAAGTTAAAATATGAAAGTTAAAACATAAAATATGAAACAAAAAACTAAAAAACAAAAATAAAAAGTTAAATCAAAGATAAAAGACCAGATAAAGCCAAAGTCAAAATAAAAATAAAAGCTAAAGTCAAGATAACACATGTTTATAGACAAGCCAAAGCATAAAAGCCAAAAGATAAGATAAGAGTAAAGATTAAAATAAAGTCTAGATAAAAAGATAGATAAAATTTGAGATAAAGATAAGATCAAGATGAATAAAAACATTAAGATAAATAAAAGAATATACAAAAGATTATTTATTTAACTAGTCTTTTATATATTCTTAAAATAAAAAATAAAATCAAAAAAACTAATTACTTAAACTAGTCTTTTATAAATCACTTAAATAAAAAAGCAAAATCAAAGAATTATCTATTTTAGCTCTTATATGTTTTAAACTCTAAATTTTTTAAAATATAAGAATTTAGTATTTAATACTTACTTAACTAATCTTTTACAATCCTCTAGATTAAAATAAAGAAATAAAGAAATAAAGAAATAAAGAAATAAAGAAAGACTATCTCAATGAGAGTATTTTATTTATTCTTACATTCTCAAATTAGAAAGAAAGACTACCTTCTAGGTAGTCTGTAACAATCATTAAAGCTATCTAAATAGCTTTAATGCCTTCTCCAGAATGTTTGTGTTTGTATTAAAACTTATGAGCTTAGTTTATACAGTGCAGTGTGGAATACTTAGAAGCTTGGCTTCTATCATAGAGTGCAAAACACTTATAAAGTTACTAGTTAATGCAATGCGAACTACTTGTAATGTTTCCTTATATAAAACAATTTAGAATGTTTATAAAGCTACTAACTAATATGACTATAACTACTTATAGATTTTCTAGTCAATCAATTATTAAAGCTAACTATCAACCATATGATATAAAGATATAAAAAAGCATAAATCTTAAAGTTTATTTTTTCATTTTTACTTTGACTTTCTACTTTGTCTTTTATCTTTTTGTCTTTAACTTATCTTTTTACTTTTGTCTTAACTTTATCTTTGTTTTTTAACTTTTTGTTTCATGTTTTAACTTTTGTTTTTCATTTTTCATCCCTAACTTTGCCTTGTTTTTTGTTTTTAACTTTTTACTTTTATCTTTTTACCTTAACTTTTTATTTTTACTTTTTACTTTTTACCTTAACTTTAATATTAGCTTTTTAATTTTCATTCCTAACTTTGTCTTATCCTAACCTTAACTCTTACTTAAAAGTAACTCTTGATGAAAATGGCAGTTTTATGAACTCATCTAATAGTGTAGCAGCTGGAGCTATAGGTACTAGTTTAGTAGCTGGAGGGGCTACTATAGCAGGTATAGATTCCAACTTAAGTGCAGCTTTAAACAACCAACAAACTGCTATAGCTAGTCTTCAAAAAATAGTAGATCAAATATCAACTAGTACAGTACAAAATGTGCAGCAGGCTAATAACATATGGCAGCAAGTTTTTTGGAATCTGAATGAAATTAACGCAAGTGATGGAAATCCAACAACTATCATAACCAAGGCACTGGCAAGAAGAGATACAGTTAATGATTTAACGATTCCAAATGAGACTATAAGACCTGATCTTACTACCGGCACAACTGGACAAGATTACACAGCAGTTAGTGCTGCTAAACCAGACATGCAAGATTTAAATACTCATTTAAACTCATTAATATTTAATACCAACCAGTCACAAACAAAACAATCTCTAACTGATATAACTAATCAAGTCCAAAATATGATAGCTGCTGTAGAAAATGCACAAAAATTTAGCCCAACAGAGCAAGCCTTATACGCCTCACAGCTTCAAGCACAAAGCACTGCTTTAGCTGAACTTCAGAAATCACTTGCTGCCTTCACTACAGCCGCACAGAAAAATCAAACTGACTTTGCAACGCTTAGTCAAAATGCTAATTATGATGGATGGACAAGTATCCCTGACGTAAATAATAATACCGTGATTGCTGACCCTAGTACATATTTACCAAAACTTAAGAAAGACGCTCCAAGCGTATATAGTGCTGCAAAAACTATGTCATCTAACGCTGAAGCAGTAGAAAAAGCCTTAAATGATGGTGATCCAGCTACTGGAGTTAAAAGTCTAAAGCAAGCAGTAGCAGATGTTGCTAAAGCTACTCAAGATGTAGCAGTTATAAGAGCTGCAGTTGCAGCTTCTAATGCCTCAGCACAAGCTTCCCTTAACGCTGCAACCAAAGACGCTGCAGCCAAACGTAATAATGCTGTAACCATCTTACCTACAGCAAAAGCTGGTATAGTTGCTTTCTTTGGTAAACATCAATCTGTATCAGTAGAGTATCAATACTATTTTAGAAATACTAATCCAAACTTTACTAGTGGTGAAGTAACTCTAAACTATGCTTATTACTTTGGTGGGAAGTAGGAAGTTATAAGTAGAAGTAGATTCTAAGTTAGAAATAGAAGCTACGCAAGATAGAGTCCAGACAAATAGGATAAAGTAAGATCAAAGTAAGAAAAAGCTTAAGTTAAAAGTAAAGATTAGATTCTAAAACTAGAATCTAAAAAATCCTAGTAACTTGGAAAGAAATAGATTCTATAAATAAAAATAGAATCTAAGAAGCGTGTGATTGTCATTTCGAAAATCACACCTTCTGCTAGTACATGACTTAGATGGTAGCTTCTAAAATTTAAAAATAGAATCTAATAAATCCTAGCAAATACTAATTTAAAACTAGTCCTTTAACAAGGGCTAGTATGTAACTTTAAAACAAACATCCAGCTTTAAACAAAACTAAGCTAATCTAAACCCAAAATAAACTAAAACTAATTACTTAACTAAACTAATCCTTCATATTCCTACAATCTAAAATAAGAGAGAGAAAGACTATCTTTAAGATAGTCTGTAACAATCATTAAAGCTATCTAAATAGCTTTAATGCCTTCTCCAGAATGTTTGTGTTTACATTAAAACTTATGAGTTTAGTTTATGTCATACAGTATGGAATACCTAGAAGCTTGGCTTATATCATATAGTGCAAGATACTTATAACATTGCCCTATACAACGCAACCTAGAATATTTAAAAAATCTCTAATAAAACACTCACACACACGCCAACTAACCACGCACTATTTGTCATCTATGGAATCTAAAAATATCTGATTGCCACATCACACGTTAAAGTGTCTCCTAGCATCAAGATAGAAGAATATGACATGTAAATTAGACAGGACACTAAAACCAGATTCTATAAATTTATAGAATCCAAATATACATGACTGTCATATTAGCATCTCACATCGCAAGCAGATAGCAGCAAGATAGTCTAGCTTAGCGTCTTATAAAGTAGTTGCCTCTTAGTCTTATGGGTATAGGCTTTGGCGGGCGTTTAAGGTCTTTTGCTGCTAGCTTTACTAGCTCTATTATCTGGTCATCTATAGCACTAAAAGTAGAGCTTTTTATAATCTTCACATCGCTTATATGCCCATCTGGATAGAGGGTAAACTCAACCACGCCAACCCCTTGCTGACCAAAGTAAGCTGCGATACTTGGATAGCCAAGCCTATTTGCATAGTACTGAAATACTTGACCATTAAGCATATAACTATCAACTATATACTTTTTATCTTCTAAGCTCATGTTGCCAAATTTTTCGCCATAAAGATCTGCTATGTCTTCTCTAGCACTTGGCGGGAGGGCGTTAATAGAATCTTGCAAGGAAAGATTAGCCGCTGAAAAGCTTTGCTGAGGGCTAGGTGGGACTTGGTAAGGGTGGAAGTCCTCGCTATCTGCTGGTCTTAAAGACTGCAAGTTTACATCAGTGCTTGGTGCTTCATTAGAGGCTTGCTCGCTTGGCTTACTTTGAGTTGAAGCTTGGCTTTTAGGAGGCAAGATGCCATCTTTGCTTACTTCTTTTTTAGTTTCACTTTTCTTGCTAGCTAGAGTTTTTGGACTTGGCTTATACTCTTTTTTTTCTACTGGTTTAGGCGTAGGCTTTGTGGCTGGCTTAGGAGTAGGTCTAGCTTGAGGTGGTGTAGGTGGTGGGGTAGGAGGCGTGCTTTTTTGTGTTTTAACTGCAAGCTTTGGATTAAAAGGCACTACTGCACCACCATCTTTATGCTTAGTCTTATCTAGTGAGCCCCCAGTTAACTCTATACTTAAAGGGACTAGCTTTTTTTTCTCATGGGCTGGGATTAGGAAGATTAGAAGTATTATAAGTGCGTGAAAGAGTAGTGAGACTAAGAAAGCTAGTAAGAATCTATCCTTATAAAACAAGCTAAGTATTTTTTAATAGGTCTTTAAAGTCTAAAGATTCTAAGCTATCTTTAGACTTAGTGCCTTGGTCTGTAGGCGCACTATCAGCTAGTGGCAGAGTGTCTATTAGCGTGATGCCATTAGGGTTAAGTCCTAAGATGTAGCTTTTATCTTTATACTTAAAAGAGACTATCTTAGACTTAGAATCTAGTACTTTTAAAAGCTTTAACTCAGCACTTATATCTATACCTTTTTTACGGTTAATCTTAAGTCTGACTATATAAAGGATGATAAGCAAAACTATCATAACCCCCAGTATCATAAAGTACTTTGAGTAGCTAAAGTCATAAGCCGACTTAGGAGATATGGAATCTGAGATAGTGTTAAAAAGTGAAGTGCTATCTTTAGGGGGTTCTTTGCTTGCAGTAGTTTGACTAGCAGCTAGTGTTGTGACTTGACTAGGCAAAGGAGCTGGCTTTATAAAAGCTGGCTTATCTAAGACATTAGCCGTTTTGATATTAGTAAAGATGATATAAAAGTCACTTCCTAGGGCATAAAAGCTGATGTTGTAGTTAGCCTTAGAAGTAAGAGTTAGCAAGTAAGTGCCACTTTGACTAAAACCGCTAATGGTGCCTATATCAGTTTGAAAAGTACTTTTAGGCAAGCTTACATCAGGTAAAGAGATGATGATACTTTTACTACCATCAGCACTTACTGTATCGCTTCTAGTAAAGCTTGGTGCTGCTATCTTAGCCTCACTTACTTTTAGTCCTAAGCTTATATCTTTAGGGTTAAGCACTTTACTAAACTGGCTTAGGTCTTTGACTATAGAGATATTACTTGCAAAAAGAAAGCCTGCAAAGAGAAAGACAAAAACTACCGCGCGCATACCTTAGACTTCATCCTCTTTGGTTTCTCTAGCTATGTAATAAACTATAGCGTTAGAATCTAAGATCTCATTTATCCTAATAGCTAAGTTTTTTTCATAGACCATAACTTCGCCCTTACCTATAACACGCCCGTTGACAAAGGTCTCTACACTAGCCCCTGCTGGCTTTTGAAGATCGATAGTTGAGCCTTTTTCATAGCGCAAGATATCAGCTAGTGAAACTGTCGTACTGCCAAGTTCAGCACTAAAATTTACTTGCATATCAAGCAAACCTTCATAGTTACTCATCATATCTTCAAGGTAGGTTGCCAACTCTATCTCTTCTGGAGTGTGGACTTGCTTTTTATCTAAGATGTTATACCGACTTTCTCTTGAAAACTTCGCCATCAAAACTCCCTTTTAAGATCGTAGTGTAATGCTTTGGATTTAATCCTTACAATGATAGGCTTAATTATACATTGCTATATCTTAGTGTTACTACATATAGTAAAATACTAAAGCTTATCACTAAGGAGTTTCTTTGAAGCAAATCAGCCCCAATCTATACATAAAAGAAGGTCACATCTCAAACATAGACTTTACTAACATCACATCTAAGCTAGCTAGGGAGTTAGGCTTTGGCGCACTTAGTACCTTTGAAGGCATAGTAAGGGATGACAAGCTTGCTGGAGAGAATCTAGATAGCCCAAAAGTTGAAGCTTTAAAGTTTCAGATCTATGAGCCACTTTTTATAAAGTGGATGAGTGAGTGGCAAGAGAAGGCCAAAGAAAAAGGCGTAATCTTAGCTTTAGCACACTCTTATGGAGTAGTAAAAGTAGGCGAGACTAGCTATATAGCAAGCGTTATGTCTAAGCATAGAAGAGCAGTTTTAGACCTCTTTGCTAGCTTTGTAGATGACTTTAAGGCAAATGCACCTATATGGAAGTTTGATGTGGTTGATGGTAAAGAAATATATGCCTTAGAGCGCTCAACCGCCCTAAAACATAGTGGACTACTTAAGTAAAGGAAAAATATGGACTTAATAAAAGTTGGGATCTTAGTCACAAGCGATAGAGCTTTTAATAACATCTATGAAGACTTAAGTGGCAAAGAGATTATGCGCGTCTTAAAAGAGTATATGCTAAATGAGATAGAGTTTAACTACCTCTTAGTTGAAGATAACTTTGATGATATAGTAAAAGGACTTAAAACCTTAGGTGAGCAAAACGCCCTAGTAGTTACAACTGGTGGCACAGGGCCTGCTAAAAGAGATGTTACTACTGAGGCTACTTTAGCAGTTTGTGAAAAAGAGCTACCGGGGTTTGGAGAGCTAATGAGGGCTGAGAGTTTGAAGTACGTGCCAACAGCCATACTTTCAAGGCAAACAGCAGGGATTTACAAAAACTGCCTTATTATCAATCTCCCGGGCAAGCCAAAGTCTATAGCCGAGTGCTTAGTCGCAGTCTTCCCAGCAGTGCCTTACTGCATAGACTTGATAGAAGGTCCTTTTATAGAAGTTAATGAGGCAAATATCAAAGCCTTTAGGCCAAAAAGCAAGTAGAAGCTAGCCCATGACAAAAATCGCCATAATACCTTCAAGGGCAGGAAGCAAGCGCTTTAAACGTAAAAATATTTATCCTTTTTTAGGCGTAAGTATGCTAGAGCGAAGCATAAGACTAGCTGCAAGCGTGTGCAACCTAGTAGTAGTTAGTAGCGATGACAAAGAGATGCTAGATCTAACTTCAAGTCTAGATACTACGCTTAGAGATGAAGGCTTTAAAGGCCACGTCATGGCATACAAAAGAAGCCCAGAGCTAAGTGGGGATGATGTCCCTACTTTGCCTGTGATAGTTGACGTTTTACAAGCTATGAAAGAAGTAAGTAGTCTTTTGCAAGGCGCTTCACCTAAAGATAGAATCTACTCTGGCTCCCTAGTAGTTTGCCTTTATCCAACAGCAGTGCTTTGTACTAAGACAGAGATACTAAAAGCACTAGATTTACTTTTAGATTCTAGTGCTAAGTCTGGTGCTAAGGTCAAGTACGTAGCAAGTGTGTACAAGGCTAAAGGTGCTTTAAGAAGCTTTAAGCTAGAAAATGGCTTCATAGACTTTTTACACCCTGAGTATCTAAGCACACAAAGCCAAGATCTGCCTTCTATCTACATGGATGCTGGGCAGTTTTATATAGGGCGTGTGGCGTCATTTTTAGAAGAGATACCGCTTTTAGGTAAGGAAACTTTGGGCTATGAAGTAAAGCTAGCTCAAGATATAGATACTTATGAGGACTATAAGATAGCTGAGTTAAAACTGCTTTTATCAAAACTATGATAGTTACTATCTTTACAGAGTGTGTCAAAAGCAAAGGCTTAGGGCACATAGTACGCTCTTCTAATCTAGCCCTTTTTTATCTAAGGCTTGGCTATAAGGTACGCTTTTTAGTTAGGGGGGGTGGGGACTTTCAAAGTGCTTTAAAAGAGTTAGAGTACACGCCAAACTTCTTTTTACTAGCTTGTGCTTGGGATGAAAGCAAGGACTTAGAGTTTTTAAAAAGTGATATAAGTATTATTGATAGTTATGAGTTTAGATTAGATTCCTTGCCTTTACTTTTGGAATCTAGCAAAGTAGTCTTAGCCTTAGATGACTTAGGAAGCTTTAAGGCCTTCAAAGATAGGCTTTATATACTAGACCTAGGATTTATTTATAAAGATGATACATACAAAGATGGCGAACAAAGAATCTTTAGCGGCTTAGAGTTTTTCCCACTAAGTGAACATTTTAAGAATATTAATCTTCCCAAAAAGTACGATCTCTTAATCTGCCTTGGCGGAGAGGATGTAAACGACTTAAGCTTTAAAGCCTTAGAGATAGCAAAAAGGCACTTTAAGGATGTATGTGTAGTGCTTGGGAGTGCTTACAAAGGAAGGCTAGTAGATATAAGTAGTGATAGAAACAGTAGTGATGCTTTTAAAGTCAGTATCTTTTCTAGTCTTACTCAAAAAGAGCTTGCAGGGCTTATTAATCAATCTCATCTTATCTTAGTCCCTAGCTCTAGCCTAGCTTGTGAAGTCTTAGCTTGCACATCTAAAGTCATAGTCATAAAAACTGCTAGTAATCAAAATGCACTTTTTAGCAAGCTTAGCGCCCTAGGTGTAAAAACAGCAAGCATGGATAGCTTAGAATCTAGTCTAGATTCTGCATTTTTAAGTGCTGCTTCTTTTTTAGATTCTGTTTCGCCTTTAGATTCTGCTTCGTTTGTGCCCTTGCACATAGGCACTAAGATAGAATCTTTACTCTATGACCTTTTATTAAAAGTGCTAAACCTAGCCTTAAAAGCTAGCAAGCCAAAGACTTTTAGGCTTTTAGACCTAGAAGCAAAGCCTTTTAGCGACTTGGATAAAGAAGAGATAGCTAAGACACTAGAGTATCGAAACCACGACTTAGTTAGGCACTATATGTATGAAGATGCCCCTATAAGCATGCAAACCCACCTTGACTTTATCCACTCCCAAAAAGACAACCTAAACTCACGCTACTTTTTAGTGCGCGATATAAAGACTTTAAACCACATTGGTGTTATAAGTCTAACTCGCATCAACTTAAAGCACAAACATGCCTATCTTGGGATCTATAAAAACCCTTATCTACAAGAGCGTGTGGGCACTAGGCTGCTTGATATGCTTTGCTTTATAGCTAGTGCTTTAGGCCTGCATATGCTATATCTTGAAGTCATAGAGGATAATGCAAAGGCACTTAGCCTTTATGAAAACTATGGCTTTAAATGCACTGGGAAGCTAGAAGATGCCATATGTCAAAAGGGTAGTTTTAAAAATGTCCTTGTATATGGGATAGAAGTTGGCGTTTAAGACCTTTTGTCTTTAGAGTTAGGTGTGGGATAGCTATCTTGATGGTATAAAATGCAAGCTTATCTGCCATCTTGCTTTTTCAAATCACACACTAGTAGTTAGCGTAACTCAGGGCGTGGTAATCCTGTATTTAGATTCCATAGATAGCAAATACTGTGGCGGTTAAAGACTATCTTAAAGATAGTCTTTTGTTTTTGTTTTAGGTTTGTTTTAGATTGTCTTGTTTTAAAGTTAAATACTAGCCCCTATTAAAGGACTAGTATCAAATTAGTATTTGCTAGGATTTATTAGATTCTATTTTTAAATTTTAGAAGCTACCATCTAAGTCATGTACTAGGAGAAGTGTGTGATTTTTATATGACAATCACCCCCCTTATACTCCTTAAGTGTCATAGAGGGGAACTAATAGAGGGTTAAGTTATATCCTACCTTACTTAGATTCTATTTTTACTTATAGAATCTATTTCTCTCTAAGTTACTAGGGGTTTTTAGATTCTAAAGTTTTAGAATCTAATCTTTACTTTTAGCTTAAGCTTTATCTTACCTTATCCTACTTTATCCTATTTGTCTGGATTCTATCTTGCGTAGATTCTATTTTCTAACTTAGAATCTACTTCTACTTATAACTTCCTACTTCCCACCAAAGTAATAAGCATAGTTTAGAGTTACTTCACCACTAGTAAAGTTTGGATTAGTATTTCTAAAGTAGTACTGATACTCTACTGATACAGATTGATGTTTACCAAAGAAAGCAACTATACCAGCTTTTGCTGTAGGTAAGATTGTAGGGGCTTTGTTTTTACGTGCATTTGCATCATTTGTGGCAGCGTTAAGGGAAGCTTGGGAGGCAGAATTTTGTGCTGATATGGCTGCTCTTATTACAGCTAGGTTTTGTACATCATTACTAACTTTATCCATAGCAGCTTTTACTTCAGCAACAGCATTTGCTACTGCGTCTATGCTAGTTTTTGGATCTGGTGTAGTAACTTTGGCAGTTGAACTATCAAAACTACTTGTATATTGTGCTGATCCATTCTTATCAAGAGTAACTGTTATATCGTTTTGTGTATGTCCTGTAGAATCTGTACTAATCCCACTTAATATAGTCTGTCTAAGTGCTGATGTAACTTGATACATAGAGTTTAATCCAGATACATTATCGAAGGCTGCTCGAACTAGTGCTCCATTAAGATTTTTTTGTGTTTTTGACAATTCAGAATTATATTTATCTACATTTGCTTTATTAGTTTGTATGGCACTTTGAAGCTTTGCTATAGCTCCATTATTTGGATCTGTTAACGCATTTAATGAACTACTAAGTTGTGTACTTGCTGATATATAAGCTGGATTTTGTGCTTCTATACTAGTTGGAGTAACTGTACGAAGTGCTGATTGAAGAGCTTTGATTCCATCTTCAAGAGAGTTTGAAGTTCCACCTGAAGTTTGGTTAAAGGCTGTTAATAAGTTAGTTGCAGTTTGATTTAGCGTCGTAATATTTAAATTAGAATTAGTGTTTCCATTTAGTAATTTAGAAACACCGCTAGCTACTACAGATCCTTGTCCATAGTTTGCTGCCCTTGCGGATGTATTATTTAATGAAGTGTTATCTTTGTATGCTGGGTTACTCGTTCTTATATTACTATACAAATCAGTAATATTTTGCAAACCAGTACTTATAACACTTCTTACATCTCCCACTTGAGTTTGTCCAGCTATAGCATCATTAGAGATATTTTGCAAAGAAGTTTGTATCTTTTGTATAGCATCTAACTGAGATGTAAGATTAGCACTTAATACTGGATCTATACCTGCTAAGTTTGCCCCACTTAGCAAGGATCCAACCCCCGTAGCCCCTGCCAAAACTGCACTACTTGCAGCAGAAGATGAGTTCATAAAACTGCCATTTTACGAATTTTAGAAATTTTGGGGGGAAAATCTAAGACATACAAGGTAACTTAATAGTCTCACTATAGTACTAGATAAAGCTTAAGATTAGCTTAATTAAAAACCAATTAAAACTCATGTTTTTTAGACCGTTTGACATCTGTGTTAATGTGCTTCTATGCTGTAAATTTACATTATATGTATTTTATAGATAATACTACCAAAAACACGCCAAATATTACACATGAAAAACAATTCTTATTTAAAAGCTAAAAGTAAGAACATAGAACTAATACTAAAAGACTAAGCTGTGATTGGTTTGTTGCTTAAAAATTTGATTGTAAAAATCTCTCTAAATGTGGCGGCTTGCAAAACTTGCAAAAATGTAGCGGGGAAATTTTTTAAATGTGGCGAAGTTGCAAGAGCTGCCAAAAGTGTGGAGGCTTTAGACTCTTAAAGCTTATAAAAGCACACATAAAAAAAACAATTAGTAAAAAACTATAAAAACCCCTATTTTATGGTGTTTTTGTTTATAAAGCTATTGACTTTTATAATATAATTACAGTATAATTATTACATATAAAAAGGAATTAAAAAGCCTCTTTTGAAAACTTCAAAAGGCTAGAATTTAGCTTTTATGTGTGTTATTTGACTTAGTGTGTGTTGAAGTTTTGCAAGGCTTTAAAGCCTTTTCTTGTTTGCTTTGGCGGCTTGCTGTCAACAAGTCGCCTAACTAAACAAGAAGGGGGGTGATGCTAAATGCTTAAGTTATTAACAGCCATTATTAACCTAGCGATAGCTATTATAAATCTAATAGCCTTAATCTTAGGTTAATAAAGAGCCCTTTAGGTTATAAAGATCCCTTAAGTGAAAAACTAAAAAAGTAGCTTAGGGGTTGATGTTAATTAGTAAGCTTTTAATCATCTTGCTTTTTTGTTTAGTAAAAATTTCAATACGCCAATACTGTTAATAAAATAATCAAGTTTTTGAATATAAAGCTTTAAGTTATCAAAATAGCTTATAAGCCCATAGATTAGGAGCTAAAAAACTTCTATTTTTTTGATATTTTTATGCTAAAAGTGTTGACATGATAATATATTTATTATATAATAACGACATATAAAAAGGAATTAAAAAGCCTCTTTTGAAAACTTCAAAAGGCTAGAATTTAGCTTTTATGTGTGTTATTTGACTTCGATATTCTAAAAAGCTTTTAGCTCTTTAGAAAATATCAACATTGTTAAAAGTGATGAATGTAAATTTTTTAGAAAGTTTTTACTAACTGTAGTTAAGTATATAAGCTAGTGAAGCAAAAAAGTCGCAACTTAGAATATTTAACTAAGGACTAAAAAATGCTAACACTAGATCAAATAATCTTGATTGCGTTTTGCATCATAGCAGTTTATGGACTCTATAAATCCATCAAGTGAAAAGTCTAAACTAAAGGCGTAAGCCCTTAGTTTTCAACCCTTTCAATCAAGTGTTATACCACTTGATTGAAAGCCCTCGAAAGGAGGGCACATAGTTAAACAAAAAGGTAAAACCATGAAACACGATACTACTAAAACCAAAGCCAACTTGTCAAGTCCCGCAAACAACAAAAACGTAGAATCTAAAAGCAAGATCAATAGAAAAACTCCACTTTTAAAAGAATTTGATCAATATATCAAAGAAATATATAGACCTTTTAAAAGCTTAGACAACTACTTAGATGTAACATTAGATAAGATTCATCATTCTAAAACTTTGCACCTGTTAATGTTCGTTGTAAAATTTGATGAAAAATCAAAAAAGTTCACTTTTATTTTTAGGAAAAGCAAAGAGCTAAAAAAAGCAATCGCAGAATATTCTTACGCGTCCACTTACATGTCCCCTTATGCAACCAAAGAAATAAGAGCCCTAGTCCAAAAAAGTCTTAGAACGAACAGACGCTTTTACAAGTTAGTCCTAAAGTGTATAAAAGATGTAGGTGATAAAAAATCAGAAAGCAAAAACCGAGCAATCTACTCCATGACCACCACAAACCCCGCACACGTGTTTCAAGAGTTAGATTTTTTGAGATTTCTTGCTAGCCTTGATAGAAATCCAGATTTAGACACTTCTTCAGAAGAGTTTTTAAACTATATAGATAGAGCTAAGATCTTACAAGCTAGAAAGGTGGCGTAATCATGGAAGAGCTGCAAATAAAACTAACTAAAGCTTTTTTAGAGATTTCTAACCTTAAAGAAGCTAAAACCTTATACAAAAAGCTAGCTTTAAGCTTACACCCCGACAAGGGGGGAAGCACTGAAGCTTTTCAGACACTAAATCAAATTTATAACCTATATCTTGAAAATAGGCTGTACTTTTCCTCGCAAACTAAAATCAACTTAGAGCTTGAAAAAGTTATATCCCACTTACTGCATATACAAGACATCACTATAGAAGTGGTTGGTAAGTGGATATGGATAAGTGGCAACACAAAAGAGCACAAAGACACTCTAAAAGATTTAGGTTTTAAGTATGCAAGCAAAAAAAAGATGTGGTACTACGGCGAGACCAAAAAAAGGCACGCCCCCCAAGAGATGGAAGAGATACGAGCAAAATACGGAAGTATAGAAGTAGAAAAGCCAAATATCAAAAAGCTGCCCTTACAAGCATAAAGATGGCAAAAAGCCACAAGTAGCCTAGTCCTAAGACCCAAGTTGCCCCCTATAAAGGGGCTTTCCACTAGATAAAAAGAAAAAAGAAAAGGAAAAAAAAATGACAATAACAGAGCTATATAACCTAAGAGATAAAAAAGTAGATGAGTTAACAACTAATGCAGTAAATGCTTTTAAAAGTCCACTTTTAGACATAGCAGCAAAATACCCGCAAGCCTTCCAGTACTATGTAAAAAGCGAAATACGTGGCGAAGACTATGGGTTAGATGGTGAAGAAGATAGGGAATGCGTTAACCTTTTTGAGATTTTAGAAGTATTAAAAGCATCTTTAACAAAAGTGCTTTTTGAAAGCCATAAGATGCAAAATCTATTAGAGCAAGCTAGCTATATTATTGAAAAAGACGAATATAGTCACGAAGATGAAGAAGAAAGAGATGAAAAATATCTAAAAGAGCTACTAAGCTTTGAAACACTCACAAGCAAATACGACTTAGAAAGGTGCTTTATAGAGCTTGAGTTTGTTTTGAGAGATCGACTTGAAAACTATATCAATATCTTATTCTACGAATTAGATTTTTTAGAAGAGCTAGAAAGTGAAGAGATAGTACAAGACCTAGCAAAACTAGGCTATAAGATCGAAGAAAGGCTTTTCGACCCTGCGGTTAAGTTAGAAAAGATAGCATAAGCCAAAGAGCCTAAGACTTCGACCGCAATGTCGTTAAACTAGGCACTTAAGTAAGTTTTTAAGACTGAAAAAGTAAGGCTAGAGGTTGTAACTAAGTTCGCCAAAACTTAGTTACTAAGAAAAATATAAGGAGACTAACATGCTTAAAGAAAAGTTAATCCTTACAACCGCCATTATAGCACTAGTTACAGAAATTGCAAAACTAGTCTTAGTGATGGTTAGTTAAGGATAAAAAGCCACTTCAAAAAAAGCACTTTATAAGTGCTAAGAAGTGGTTAGGCTTTAAGACATGCTAAGCACTTAAACACTTCGACCGCAATGTCGTTAAACTAGGCACTTAAGTAAGTCTATAAGACCAAAAAAGTAAGGCTAGAGGTTGTAACTTGCGTGCAAGCAAGTTACTAAGCAATCATAAGGAGACTAACATGTCCGAAAAG
>NZ_MLAN01000016.1 GCF_002272875.1 Helicobacter sp. 11S02629-2 | reverse complement strand
CATTTTGCATAGACTGAGTTATCTCTTCTATAGCAGTAGCAGATTGTTCTAAAGAAGAAGCTTGTGCATTAGAGCTAGTTGATAGATTAGTAATTTGTGTATTTAGCTTTTTAGCTTCTTCATTAAGTAAAGAAGCAAAGCTTAAAGAACTTTTTAACATCTTTCTTATTTCTTCTCCTAAGGCATTAGTTACTCTTTCTACACTACCTTTATTAGCTATATTACCTTTATCATCTAATACAGAAGTAGAGAAGTCTAATCTAAGATAGCTATCAAATACTCTTTCTATTTCATTCATATTACTTCCTATCTTAGTTTCTAATACATCTAACATATTATTAAGTACATCTTTAAGTTCTAGTAATTGAGGATTAGCAGGGTTTTTAGTTATACGTATACTTAGATTACCTTCTTCTATAGTCTTAGCTACTTCTAGGGCTTGTGATACTGCTGAAGAGTCTTTGGAGAGAGAAGATTGGATATTAGTAATATTAGAGTTTATTACATTAGCCATTATTTTAAATTCATCTTTTAGTTTCTTATCTAGTAGCTTCATATTACTTACTTCATTTTTATTTAAAGAAGTAAAGAAGTTAGTTAGAGAATCTTTTATATAAGTTATAGAACCTACTATGTATTTATAAAAGAGTATGCCTGCTATTAGAGAGCATATAACAAGGATGATAAATGTAATTATTAGATTAATCCAAAAGGAGTAGAGCATCTTTTGTTTGATGGGGGTCATCAAAGCGTCTAGATGATGTTGTAAGTCATCTGTGTAAACTCCATAAGATATCCATATATTATTAGTATTTGGAATCACTATGGCATAAGACATCTTTGGGGCAACCACGCTATTACCATCGCTGCTATACTTTGGCCACATATATCTAACAATACTGCCCCCACTAAGTGCGGCTTGCTCTTGAACTCTATAAACATAGATTCCATTAGGGTCTTTTAAGTCTTTTGCATCTTTGCCTATAAGACTACGGTCAGGATGCGATAAAAGGATAGTCCCTTTTGCTGCAAAAAAGTAGCTACTTTTATCATCCCCCATCCTAATCTTACCTATAGCCTTATCTATAACCGCAATTTGCTCTTTTTCTGGCAAGCCATTTATCAAAGAGCCAAGAGAAGTTGCCATAGAGACAGTGGTATTTTGCAGCATCTTGTTGGTATTAGAATAATATGTCTTAGTAAAACCTTGCTCAAAAAGTTTGATTTGATGTTCACTATTAAAGAAAAATAGCACAAACACAACTATAAAAACTATAAATATAAATGACATAAACGCCATAAGCTTCGTTCTCATAAACTTCCTTTGTATGGTAAGTGAAAACGTGAAAGTAGCATGCTAAATCGTATCTTCACTTATAAATATATGCTTATTCTAATCCTAAAATGAAAGTTAATGTATAGTAAACAGCAAAAAATGCTAGATATTAAAATTTTCTTGTTAAATAGACGTGGCACTAATTGATAGCAAGGGGAAAAAGTAAAGTTTTAAAGCATTACATTTAAAAAATAAGAGTGATGTAAAAATATGGAATCTAAAAATAATAAGTATCATGAAGTAAAAAAGTGGTACGCCCAAGAGGATTCGAACCTCTGACCTACGGCTTAGAAGGCCGTTGCTCTATCCAGCTGAGCTATGAGCGCAAAAAAAATGACTTTGGAAGGGGGGGTTGACTGGTACGCCCAAAGGGAGTCGAACCCATAACCCCCAGATCCGAAGTCTGGTGCTCTGTCCAATTGAGCTATGGACGCAAACATAATGGGGTGGGAGATGGGGCTTGAACCCACGACCTTCGGATCCACAATCCGACGCTCTAACCAACTGAGCTACACCCACCATAAAAAAATGGTCGGGGTGAAAGGATTCGAACCTTCGACCCCTTGGTCCCAAACCAAGTGCGCTAACCAGACTGCGCTACACCCCGACGAATTACAAAATAAAGGAGAGATTATGCCTAGACTTTTTAGAAAAGTCAAGACGTAATCAAAACGTGGATTTAAACTTAAAAAGATTCTTAAAATCTTTTTAAAAACAACCTAAACTCTAAAAGCTAGCACTTTTTAAGTCTATCAGCCCTAGACTACCTTAAACTCTACTTTTGCTCTTTATAGATCTTATCTTCTACACCTATAAAAATCTTAGCTAACTCGTTATAAGCCTCTTCCCAAGCCTTTAAAACTTCAGGAGTTGCATCATCTTTCATAACTGTTTTTATAGCCCTTAAAAGACACTCACCAACTATAGGATAATGCTCTGGTTTAACCGCGACATTAACATGCACCTTACCTATCTTTTCAACTGTAGGCATGATCTTTTCTAGATTATCTATATTTTGTGCTGCTGCTAAGATGGCATTAGCTAGGGCTTTTGGCTGATGGCCACTTTTTTGTTTTTCAGTGCTAAACATAGGCTTTACTTCAGGATATCTTTCAAACATATCCCTATAAAACTCTCTAGTTAAAACTTCGCCATTTTGTTTTATAGCCGGTACTGTTGACTTTATAATATTAATAGATTCTTGACTTATCATTTATTTCCTTTTATATATATGCCTTGATTTTAAGCTCTCACAAGGCAAGACAAGTATAACTATGATACGCATAACTACTTTTGATCTACATCAAGCTTTTATATATCAAGCTTTAATGCTAAGCTTTACTATGTAGGCAATTATTAAGATAACTACTATGAAAGAAATACCTGCTATATAGCCTACTGCATGAAAGAGGCTAAAGGTTTGTAAGATTACTATAGAGGCTATTATAAACACATAAGCTAAGATTCTAAAAAGAGAAAAGCTTAGCTCTACTCCTAGTGAGAAGCGAGAGGTATCTAGGGCTTTAAGGAAGTCTTTTTCTTGCTTTTTGTCATCTTTTTTATCTAAGTCATCTTTTGAAAGTGCTTCAAGGTTAGCTATATTTTTAGCATTAGCAATCTTGGCTTTTGACTTAGCTTGCATGCCTTTAAATGAAGCTAGGATTATAAAAATAAAGCCTAGTGCGCCAAGGATAAAATTCAGCCCAAAAACTAATCCTAGCAAAAAACTAACTACAAAGCCTATCAGTATGAAAATAACTATGCCTAAAATGCTTTTTTGCATTAGAATCCTTGCAATGAATTTGCAAATTATAACCTTAAGGGGTGAGTTTTATGGAAGTGATATATCTAGCAGGTGGATGTTTTTGGGGAGTGCAAGCTTACTTTGATAAGCTTGAGTGCGTAATACAATCAGAAGTAGGCTATGCAAATAGTAATATTCCTAATCCTAGCTATGAAGATGTATGTAGACATAGATCTAGTGCTAGTGAGTGCGTAAAGCTAACACATACTAATCTTTTACTAGTTTTAAGATACTTTTTTAAGATAATAGACCCCTTCACTCTTAATAAGCAAGGTAATGATAAAGGCTCTCAGTATAGAACTGGTATATATAGCACTAATGAAGAGACTTTGGTGCGTATAAAAGACATAGTTGCTAGCTTTCAAGCCTCTTATAGCAGGCCTTTTAGAGTGGAGATACTGCCTTTAGAAAACTTCTACAAAGCAGAAGAGTATCATCAAAAGTATTTAGAAAAAAATCCAACTGGCTACTGTCATATAAACTTAGATGATACTTCCTTATAAGCTACTTTATAACTTTAGAAGCTATAAAAGGTGCGCCTATATTAAAAAGATTTTCTATCCTTACTTGTTCGTTTTCGTTTTTCTCACAGTCTCTAACTCCAAAGCGTTCAAGAGATGTAGGCGCGTTCATATTACCCGCACTTAGGCATTCATTATCATCATTACCTATAGCTTCTATCTGTACTGCCCCACTTGCTGTTGGGAGTATAGAAAAGATATTTTCATAGTTACCTTCTCGAAAACTTTTACAAGAATCTGTATCAAGCTTGCCGTCTTTTCTTATCATAAGACATATATCAGGCTGGGCAGGATTAGCAAACTGGGTTACTCCAAAAGGGAACTTTTCTGCCATGCTTTGAGGTAGATTAACCTCTCTTAGAATCCAGTTTTGCTCTAATAAATTATTAGGGTCTTCATCATAGCTAAGTAGCCCACCTGTATAAATGCTTCTAATGCTAACTAGTGGGTCTACATTTTCTGCTATGTCTATTTGAGGTTGTATATCTATGGGAGGGGCTTTAAACGTAGAAGTTTGCAAAGATACGGCATTTATGCTTTGAAAAATAGCTGCTATTCCTAGTGCTATAGCCATAAATAAGCCTTTTTTTATAGTTAATATTTTCATTAAGACCCCCTTAAAACTTTCTAAAGTTAACTGGTATGTGATCAGAAGTGATTTGACTTCGCATATTAGCAAGCATTAATATTGCCGCTAAAGCAGGTGCGCTAAAAGTAGTAGTACCAGAGTTACCAGCTATAGCGTAATCAAGCGTCCTGCCACTATTTTGCGTAGGTGTATTGGTAGCTATTACACTTACTCTTTGCTGGATTCTAGGCTCTAAGGCGTTATATAAGGAATCTGGCTCTCTATTAAAGTCCCCTCCTACTAGCCAGTTAATTTGAGGTTGACCTACAAAGGTTCTATGTACTTCTTCTATGATAGCTGGTGCGTCACGTCCACCGCTTGCTAGTGCATGGGCTGAAAAAAAGACATCATTCCCAAGTCTTATGCCTATTATCGGACGTGAAGCAGTTGTTGGCGGGGCTAAGACATAGACATCATCTGCTTGATTCCTAGTAACTATGGCTAGGTTTACGCGGTTTGCGCCAACATCTATACGTGAGTAGTAGATATATACTATATCAGGGCGAGAGGTAGTTCCTAGATTCCAAGCATACTCATGTATTGGGATACCACCATGTTGTACTACACGCTCAGTCTGTCTAGCACTTAGTGGTAAGCTTCCAGCTTCTTGGATAAGTAAGATATCTGCAGAGCTATTACCAGTTAGAAGTTGTCTTACGTTTACATTCCACTTACTTTCAGTTGCAGCTGAGCTTCCTTGCATATTCCAAGAGGCTATATTGTGATCTTCTAAGGCAGCATAACTTAAGCTAAAGCTTAAAAGTAAAAGTGCTAAAAGTTTCATTTTCTCCCCTTTAGTGTCTTTAAGTCTATGACTATAGGCGTTGTAGTATTAGCAGGAGGGATAATCTGCCACTGTTGAGAGAGATTAAGCCCATCTTGACAAGCCTCTAGCTTGATAGAGTAGTAACTTGCCCCCTTAGCTAAATCACTAGCTATACAAGTGCCCGTGCCAAAGTTTTTAATCTGCACAGCACCATTAGCAAAAGGCTTTAACTCCCAAAACTGTGCTTGATTAGTATCTTGACAAATTGTGTGTATGACGCCATTTAAGTAGCCATTTAGACAAGTATTTGTTAGTTTATTTCTTATTTGCACGTAGTCTTTAGGGTAGATGATAAGTTGCCAGTTTCTTGCATCACCAAAAGAGATGCTATTAATTGGACTATAGCCCCATACCCAGTTGCCAGAAGCTAGCGCCCAAACTGTTATTAATGCGTCATTTTGCCCAAGGATTGATACATAGTCTGAAAACTCAGGCTTGTTATAAAATACCTTAGTATCATCAAAAGGGTTACTTGGGTCTACTGGCTCATTAGGCCCTTTTACTATGTCATTTTTTATAGGATAAGAAGAATTTGAAGCTAGCATAGCCTTAAGCTTATGTCTTTTATCTACAAGTGCTCTTGTATCTTGAGGCTTAGAAGCACTTTTAAACACGTTAAGCTTTAAGGTGTTATCTTGTCCTTTTACTAAGCGTAGCTTTTTACTAGGCTCACTTGGAGTTGTGCCTATATTAAGCACATCTCTATTACCTTGTATTTTAAAGCCCTTATAACTTAAATCCAAGCTAGTAGTAGCAGGTGTAATCTTGCTAGCACAAGCGACAAAGGCAAAGGCAAGAAGTGGTGGTGCTAAGAGAGATAAGGTAGAGAAAACTTTTACCATTTACATCCTTTGAGTAATGATTATCAATATTTGCATGGTAGTATAGTGGATTTTAAACAGTTAGTAAATAGACTTGATGCTGAAAGTTCTTTGATAAATGGTCCTTTTTGTTTTTTAGTTTTCCGTTATAATTTTTAGCAATTTCAAAATTTTTCAAGGACATATAATGACTATAGGAATCCTAGGTGCTATGCAAGAAGAGATAAAGCCTCTTTTAGACTACTTCAAAGACTATGAAACTATCAAAGTTGGAAAACAAAACTTCTATCATATAAAGTATAAAAATAAAAATATATATCTAGCCTATAGCCGTATAGGCAAGGTGCATGCAGCCTTAAGTGCAAGTATCTTAATCTTAAAATTTGGCTGTGAGAAAATCATCTTTAGTGGTGTTGCTGGCGGGCTTGCAAGTGATCTAAAAGTAGGTGACTTACTACTAGCTACTAAAACTTGCCAGTATGATGTAGATATAAGTGCTTTTGGTCATCCTCTTGGCTTTATCCCAGAATCTAGTGTTTATATGGAAAGTGATAAAAGCTTAAATGAGATAGCTAAAAAAGTAGCTAGTAAGCTAAATATCAAGCTAAAAGAAGGAATCATAGCTAGTGGAGATAGCTTTATAGCAGATGCGAAGAAAAAAGAGTGGCTAGTTAGTAACTTTAAAGCAAGTGCTGTTGAGATGGAAGGGGCTAGTGTAGCTGTAGTTTGTGATAGCTTAAAAGTACCTTTTTGCCTTTTAAGATCAATAAGTGATAGCGCTGATGGCAGTGCTGATGTAAGCTTTGATGAGTTTTTAGAATCTTCTGCAAAAGTCGTAGCTAACTTTGTTATAAACATGCTTGATAATATAGAGGGGTAAAAAGTGCGTCTACTTTTAACAGTTGGACGCTACTTTAAGCAGCGCTTTGGCTGCAAAGTAAGAAAGATCCCTATCTCGCTAAATGGCTTTACTTGTCCAAATATAGATGGTACTGTGGCAAAAGGTGGCTGTATCTATTGCAAAAATGAAAGCTTTTCTCCAAGCCTAGCGTTAAATAAAAAAGACTTTAATAA
Source organism: Helicobacter sp. 11S02629-2 (assembly GCF_002272875.1). GTDB lineage: Bacteria > Campylobacterota > Campylobacteria > Campylobacterales > Helicobacteraceae > Helicobacter_I. The sequence continues at coordinate 17,358 of NZ_MLAN01000016.1, read as the reverse complement.
CTTTAAGATTAACTCTAAGATGAGTGAAAACCCACTTTTAGAGCTTCAGCTAAAAGACTTAAAAGAGCAGTTTACCCACCATACACGCTTTTATAAAGATGAATTTAATATAGGCAAGTATATGGTCTACTTTCAGTCTTTTACTAATACTTATGCGCCTATAAGCACGCTTAAAGCCTTATATGACACTGCCCTTAGCTATAAAAACGTAGTAGGACTTAGCATAGGCACAAGAGTAGATTGCGTAGATGATAAAGTCTTAGACTTGCTTGAAGGCTATGTAAAGCAAGGCAGTGAGATATGGCTAGAGTATGGAATCCAATCTATTTATGAAGATAGTCTTAAGCTAACAAATCGCGGGCATGGCATGGAAGGTGTAGAAGAGCTTTTTGCTAAAACTTCTGCACGTGGTATCAAAGTCTGTGCCCATCTAATCTATGGCCTACCTAATGAAAGCCCTGATATGATGTTAACTAGCTTAAAAACTATCCTTAGCTACAAAGTCCACTCTATTAAAATCCACCCTCTTTATGTAGTAAAAGGCACCATGCTAGCTAATATGTACAAGGCTGGCAACTACACCCCTATCACTTTAGAATCTTATGCTGATTTAATAGTTGAATCAATGAAACTAGTACCTGAAGATGTTATGGTACAGCGTCTTAGTGCAGGTGTGCATGATGAAAGCTTGATAGCACCAAAGTGGTGTTTTGATAAAAATGTGCAGATGAAATATATTAGAAGTCGTCTAAGAAGTGAAGGGATAGATTATTAAAAACTAGATGGCTTGTCTATAGACAGCTTATTGCTTTATTTTAATTTTTCAATGATAAAAAAAAGAAAGTGTTAGGATATAGAATCTAAAAACATCTACTATCCCACGTTATGAGTTTCACTCACTCCTAGCATCAAGTCATAAATAACTACTAATGATAAAACTAGCCTTATCCCCTACTCGCACTATTTTAGCTATAATCAAAGCTTTAACACACTAGTAGTTGGATGAGTGAATTGGCAGATAAAAGATTATTTATATATGTGACCTTGCTTTTAAGCGTAGGAATACTTATGAGTTACTCTCTGAGTGCTTATGCCATAGTATTTTATAACTACTCACAGTTTCACTTTTTAGCAAGAGAGCTTATCACTGGGATAATAGGCATCATCATAATGTGGGGGCTTTCTTACCTAGACTTAAATAGGCAGTTTTTTATAGTAGGCTTTATCATCTTAGTAGTTTCTGCCCTGCTTATCTTCATACTTCCTTTCTTACCAGATTCCATAGCTAGTAGCGCTGGGGGTGCAAAAAGGTGGATAAGGCTTCCTGGCTTTTCTTTAAACCCTATAGAGCCTTTTAAAGTAGGCTATATATTTTTTATATCATGGAGTTTATCTCGTAAGTTTGACTATAACAATAAGTACAACTTACTAGATCAGATAATGATACTTATCCCTCACATCTTTGTCTTTGCAGTGATGGCTTTTATGATAGCTGTCTTTCAAAACGACCTTGGGCAAGTTGTGCTTTTAGGTGCAAGCTTTATCATCATCTTAATCTTTGCTGGAGGAAGCTTTCAGCTTTTTGGCATCATCATCTTAGGTTTTGGTGCCATAGGGTCTATACTTATAGCAACCTCAGCCCATAGAATCTTACGTCTTAAAACTTGGTGGGCTAACATCCAAGACTTAGCCCTTGCTATAGTTCCTAATAGCTTTGTAAAAGACTTACAAGTTAACAACCTCCCAGAGCCCTACCAAATCCACAACGCAGCAAATGCCATCTATAATGGAGGCTTTTTTGGCACAGGACTAGGTAATGGCACTTTTAAGCTAGGCTTTTTAAGTGACGTGCATACTGACATGGTTTTAGCTGGCATAAGTGAAGAGTTAGGCTTCATAGGTCTAGCTATCTGTGTAGCACTAATCTTTTTTATAGTTTATAGAATCTTGCGTATATCTTATAGACAAAGAAATAGATTTTATTACCTCTTTTGCCTAGGCATCTCTCTTCTTATAGCTATAAGCTTTATCATTAATGCTTTTGGTATCGTTGGTATCACGCCAGTTAAAGGTATAGCCGTGCCGTTTTTAAGCTATGGGGGCTCTAACCTCTTGTCAAACTGTATAGCCATAGGACTAGTCTTAGCCCTTTCTAAAAAAGTAAAACTAAAGTAAGCGTTTTAACTACCCATGCCAAACTCTAATAAAGACGATTCTAAAACACGTGCTCTAAGCCTAAAGTATGCAAAAAATATGGAGTTTTTTAAAGTCTATAATCCTAAGCTTTTTGCCTCTTTAAAACTGCCTCCAAGCGAGTTTAATCTAGTGGTTAACGCTAAAGGTTTTAATATCTTAAATCTTAAAACTAACAGCCTAATCTACCCAGAGATAGATGGAATCTATACTATGGAAGAAGCCCATACTAGCTTATCTTGCCCCTTTTCTAGCTCCTTATGGCAGCTAAGCACTAATCACATCAGCCTAAATCCCCTTGAAAACTTACTAGATACTAAAAGGCTTCCTTTAACTGCAAGCTTTTATAACGCCTTACTTTTAAAGCACCTAAGCCCTACTTTTAACCTTCAAGAAAAGCTAGAAAGCCTAAGCACCTTGCCTAATATCATGCTTTTTGGTTTGCTTGGAGGGCTTTTTTTAGAAAAGATGTTTAAAACCTATAAGCTTAGTAATCTTTTAATCTATGAAGATAGCCTTGATCTCTTTCGCATAAGCCTTTATTTTGTAAGCTACTTTGATATAGCTTGCAGTCTTCAAGATAGATTCTTACTTGTAGTTAGTAACCTAAACTTAGAGTTAAGCAAAAAGCTTTTAGAAGTTTACTTTGCCAAAAATAGGATTAATAACAACTTTTTAAGCCTAACTCTAAAAGCCTATACTTCTAAAAACCTAGAATCTTTTATGCACCTTAGCAGTCTTGTCTATGCACAAAATGCAAGGGGTTGGGGGAGTTTTGAAGATGAGTTAGTAGGTCTTAAAAACGCCCTTTTTAATCTTAGTGCTTGCAAACTTTTAATGAAAAATAAAGCAAAGCTAGCTATGCCAATATGTGTTATAGGCTCAGGCCCTAGTTTAGATTTAAACCTATCTTTTTTAAAACAAAACCAAGAAAGGATGATACTTTTTAGTGCTGGGACTGCCCTAAAAGTCTTAAAGGCTAATGGTATAAAGCCAGACTTTCAAGTAGAGATAGAAAGAAGCGACTACCTAGATAGCATCCTTAAAGATGACTTAGGTGACACTCCTTTAATCATGGCACAAGTTGTAGATAGAAAAGTTAGCACCTTAGCTAAAGATGGCTTTTTTTTTATTAGAGGTGGTAGTAGCACGGCTTATCTTGATCCTTTTGCTAATAGAAAAGATAGTAAATATGCCATCTTAGAAAATGCTGCTCCTTTTGTAGGAAACGCTGCTTTTGAACTAGCTTGCATGCTAAGTCAAAGCGTTATAGTCACTGGGCTAGATTGTGGTTATATAGAAGGTAAAAGCAAGCATGCAAAAGGTAGCTTTTATGGAGATGAAGCTAAAAGCTTGCCAGAAGGGACTATAAAGATAAAAGGAAATCTTGACTTAGAAGTCTATACAGATTCCCTTTTTGCCCTCTCGCTAAGAAAGCTAGAATCTAGTATATTAGACCATAAAGCTAATGTTATAAATATAGGCTATGGTGCTTTTATAGAAGGCTCAAAGAGTGCTTATCAAGAGACTTTAAGCCTAAAAGATATAGACAAAAAAGATGCCTTAAGTCTAATCTCTTCAAGCTTTTTGCAATCTAGCATTAAAGTAAATCTTGATAAGATAAGAGATGACTTTAATAAGTTTATAACTAAGCTTGCCTCCTTAGACTGGGAAAAAGAGACCTCAGACTTGCTTTATGATATAAATGCACTCTCTTTAGACTTTAGCAGCAACAAAGATACAAAGGTAGCTGGAATCTTACTTGAAGGAAGTCTAGCTTTTTTAGCACAAGGCTTAAATCTAGGGGCATTTTTTGCTAGTAAAACTCTTACAAAAGAAGACAAAAAGTCTTATAAAAAGCTAGTTTTAGACTGTCTTAGTCAAATGGCAAAAAGACTTACAAGCATAAAGGATACTTAATGTTAGATGGTAAAAGCATACTTATAACTGGCGGAACTGGCAGCTTTGGCAAGAAGTTTGTAGAGATAGTCTTAAAACTTTATAAGCCAAAAAGACTAGTGATTTATAGCAGGGATGAGTTAAAGCAGTATGAGATGGCACAAGTTTATAAAGATAAGTGTATGCGCTACTTTATAGGTGATGTTAGAGATGATAAGCGTTTAAAAGACGCTATGAATGGCATAGATATATGCATACACGCTGCAGCTTTAAAGCACGTCCCTATAGCAGAATACAACCCTATGGAGTGCATAAAAACTAACATTAATGGTGCAAGTAATGTTATAGATGCTTGTATCTATAATAATGTCTCACGTGTCATAGCCCTATCAACTGATAAAGCAGCAAGTCCTATAAACCTCTATGGTGCCACTAAACTTGCAAGCGATAAGCTTTTTACTAGTGCTAATAATATAAAGGGCAACAAAGACATAAGATTTAGCGTAGTAAGGTATGGCAATGTCATAGGAAGTCGTGGAAGCGTAGTGCCATTTTTCAAACGCCTTATAGAATCTCAAAAAGATAGCCCTGCTAAAACTTTGCCTATAACAGATCTTGATATGACTAGGTTTTTTATCTCACTAGACCATGGTGTAAAATTTGTTATAGAGTGTCTAAGCAAGATGCAAGGAGGAGAGATCTTTATACCTAAGATTCCAAGTATGAAGATAACTGACCTAGCCCACGCTATCGCCAAAGAAGCTAAGTTTGAAGTCATAGGTAAAAGACCCGGAGAAAAGCTTCATGAAGTCATGGTAAGTAGTGAAGATGCTTATCTAACTTATGAGTTTGAAGGCTTTTATGTCATAGCCCCAAGCATATCTTTTCAAAGCGGCATAGACTTTAGCACTAATGCCTTAAAAGAAAAAGGCAAAAAGGTAGAATCTAACTTTGTCTATGCGAGCAATACTAATACAAAGTGGCTTACACCTAAAGAGATAAAAGACTTAATAAAGGATATATAATGAAACTTATCGCAGCTAACCTTAAAGCTAACCTTACGCCAGATTCTACAAACACTTATCTTAAGACTTTAGAATCTACTCTTAAGACGAAAGTCTTAGTTTTTCCAAATATAGCCTCACTTAAAGCTAACACTTTTATAAATATAGAGCTAGGCACCCAAGACGCCTACCCTGTAAAAAATGGTGCTTTTACTGGGACTATAGGCAGTGAAGTTTTAACAAGTCTAAGTATAAAAACCTTACTTTTAGGGCATAGCGAGATGAGGGCTAGAGGAGATAGTCTCATAAAAGAAAAGTTTAGTTTTTATAAAGACTTAGGCTATAAAATCATCTTTTGCATAGGAGAAGATTCTAACATCTTAGATAAAAAAGGCTTTTTAGGCACGCAGCTAAAAGACTGTGATTTAGATTATGAAAACTTAGTTATAGCGTATGAGCCTATATGGGCTATAGGTAGTGGTAAAAGTGCGACTTTAGAAGATATAAATAGCACTTATAAGATGCTTAAGACTTTAGGGGCTAAAAAGATTCTTTATGGTGGTTCGGTTAATGAGACTAATGGCAAAGATATCTATTCTATCACAGATGGTCTTTTAATAGGAGGCTTTAGCTTAGATCCTTTAAAGTTTGCTAGCCTTGCAAATGAGCTAGATTCTATAAGCTTATAAAATCCAAGTCTGCTTGATGCTATCAAAAGGTCTTTAAGCTAGCCTACTTAAGCCATTTAGAATGTTTTGATTAGGGTATTTTGATAGTCATGGCACTAGCTTTCTACCTAGCCTCTTATACCCTTATCTCTAGCTTCCAACTTCTCCTTCATCTTTTTTATATATCATCATAACTGAGCTTCTTGGCGTTGAAGTTGTGCCATTAGGAAAGTGACTTTCTACACTTATCATGCCTCTTTTTTTAGCCTCTTCATACTCTTTATCACTACCAAAGGCATTTTTAGTAATGCCCTCTCCGGGGTGTTGTATACAGCAAAACATAACACTTTGGTCTTCATTAAAAGTGATACCTGTTACTTCACTTGCCCTAGGTGCACTAAGGAAGCGTTTCATCTCTCCAGTTATAGGATTTGCCGCAAAAAGCCCATTGTTCCCTTGACCTTTAAAAGGGCCTTCATTACTATAGTTGCCATCAGTTGCTATCCAAAGTCTGCCACTTTTATCAATCTTTAATCCATCAGGACTATTAAACATAGAATCTTTACTAACACTTCCTTTATTAAGCCCTTTTTCATATACAAGTGGATTCCCACCTAAGGCATAGATACTCCATCTAAACTCATCTAGCTTATGGTTATCATCTTTTGCCCTCCATTGCATGATCTGCCCATAGATATTATTAGCCCTTGGACTAGCAGGGCCTTTATCCTTACGTTTAGTGTTATTAGTCATAGTTACATAGCAGTAGCGTTTGTCATTATCACTTGCTATCCACTCACATCTATCAAGCTCTGTAGCACCCACAAAGCTTGCCGCTTCCCTAGTGCGCAAAAGTATGTCAGCTTGGTTAAAAAAGCCATTTTCTTTAGTTAGGCCATTTTCTAAGTAAGCTAGGGCTAGCCACTTTCCAGTGCCACTTAAATGAGTTTCATCATCACTTGTTAGTCTTGCTACATAAAGCGTGCCATGATCTAAAATATCAGGGTCTTTAGAATCTATACTCTTAGTGCTTACAAACTTATATAAAAACTCATTAGCCTCATCATCACCCATATAAGCAGTTATAGTCTTATCACTATTAACTATTATCTCTATATTTTCATGCTTAAAGCGGCCAAGTGAAGTGCGTTTTATGGGAGTAGATTCTTTATTGAAAGGATCTATTTCTACTATCCAGCCAAAGTTGTTTACTTCATTTGGGTGTTTAGCTATATCAAAGCGAGGGTCAAACTTCTCCCAAGAGTAAAGACTATCATGCTTCATACTAAAGCGTTTTTGAGAAGGGCTTAGCTTTAAGTTTTTATCACTGCTACCAAAGTACTCATCTATATTTTCCTCACAAGTTAGGTAAGTCCCCCATGGTGTTTTGCCATTAGAGCAGTTTCCAAAAGTGCCCTTACTTTTTATGCCATCACTGAAGGCAGTTTTTAAAGCACTAGACTTACTAGCCCCTCCACTTAGTCTAGTAGGAGTATTAGCATCTATCCTTCTATTGTATTTAGAATCTAGTACTACCTTATAGCCTCTATCATCTTTTTCTATCTCAAAGATAGATACTCCAAGGCTAGCTTGCATGTACTTCACATCATCGCTATTGATATTTTTACCAAAGTGGTTGAACATGATTTCAGGATTAGGATATTCATTATTAGCTACAAAAAGTGCACGGGTTTGGCTTAAGGGGAAGTATAAGATTCCATCATTATTATCCCCAAAGACTAACTTTTGGTTTAGCAAAGCCTTAGAATCTATAAGCTTACTTTCATCATAGTTATAAGCCTTGCTAAAAAGTGGATCTCCAAAGCTTATAAGTACTTTTGCCTCATAGCCTTTTAGTTGGAGCTTGAAGTTTAAAGTGTCTTAGTGACTTAAAAATGACACCTTGTTTATTAAGTCTTGGCTTTATTTTTAAGAATCTTAGATTTGACACTTACTACTATAAAGATTATCATCCCAACGAAGGCTATAAAAGCAGTTACTAAGAACATATTAGATAGTCCTAAGTAGCGGACTAAAGGCTGAGAGAAAAAAGGCGAGATAAACTGCCCCATAAACAAAAAGCTTGATAAAAAGCCATAAGCCCTAGCTTTAATCTTTTCTTCTGCAAGAGAGAAAAGCCAAGAGCTGTTATTAACTAGCATGATGCCTATGCCTATGCCTGAAAGCACTAGGGCTAAAAGCAAAACTGGATAGCTGTGAATTAGGCTTATAAGTAAAAAGCCTGCTAGCATGAAAAAAAATGATATGGCATATAAGAGGTAGATTCCAAAAGTGCGTCTAAGTTTGGCGTAAAATAGTGCGATAAACGCCATGGCAAAGGCTGATAAAGCTAAGCTTTCACCAACTCTGGCTGATTTTTCATGCAAGATATCTACCATAAAAAAAGGAAGCTGGGTTGGGATGGTGTAGTACATTATCATATTAACTAGAGTTAAGATATAAACTGGCACAAAGGTTAGGAATCTAAAACCACTTTTTTTATCTGTAGCGTGATGGGTTATGTGGTGTTCACGTTTTACTTCAAAAAGATTAAGCGCGGCAAAAGCTAGGATAAAAAGTCCTAAGAAGTAGACTAAAAAAGGAAAGTGCCAGTTAAGATGGGCTAAATATCCACCAATGATTAGCATAATAGCCCCACCAAAGGATCTAAAAAATCCCTGTTTTGAAAGTGCTTTTTCCCTTCTTGAGCCTTGGAAGTAATCACTTAGCAAAACACTAACACCATCCATAACAAAAGAAGTAGATATACCAAGCACAGCACGCGATATAAGAAGAGAGTAGATGTCATTTAAAAAGTAGCCTATGCCCCCACTTATAGACCATATAGCCATGGCTGGGAGGATGAACTTTAAACGACCATATTTATCAAGTAAGATTCCAACAAAGGGTGCCATTATCATTATAAAAAGGGCTGGTAAGGTTAAGATAAGCTTTGAAAGCAAGTCTATATGAGGCACATAAGCAAAGTGTCTTTCTAGGTCTGGCAGTGAAGGAGAGATGATAGCCCCACCTAAAACTGTCATAGTTGAAAGTAAAAAAAGAGATGTTTGAAAGACACCAGAATCTGTTTTTTTCATAAGTGCTGGGCTTAGCGACATTTAATAATCCTTAATAACAACGGATCTAAAAATATATATTAAGCCATCAATTTTAAATGCAATCAAAGTCCTTTTATAAAATAGGTGTAATAAAGTTTATTTTAAGCTAAATAGTAAAAATATACCAATAAGTATAAAAATATTTAATCTTTTGGAAGTTTTTGATAATTTTAAATGGGCGTTTATGAGAATAGTGAAGAGACTAATGCCTTTCTTAAGACATAACTTATAACTTAGATAAAAGTAGATTCTATAATGTAAAAAAGCCCCAAGCCAAGCTTTAAAGCCTAACTTTAGGGGCTAGTAAAAAAAAGGGGGGTTATTAGCTAAGAAATATTTTACATCTAAGCTAATAAAAAGGCTTGGCTTAACTTACATCATGCCGCCCATACCACCCATTCCTCCCATGCCACCCATATCTGGCATAGCAGGTGCAGGCTTATCTTCTTTTATCTCGCTAATAGTAGCTTCTGTAGTTAGAAGTAAGCTAGCTACTGAAACGGCATTTTGCAGTGCTATCCTTTCAACTTTCAAAGGATCGATAATACCTTCTTTAAACATATCTACATACTCGCCATTACTTGCATTAAAGCCAAAGTTATCTTTATCTGATTCTTTAACTTTGTTTACAACTACGCCTGCATCAAAGCCTGCATTACTTGCGATTTGTGCCATAGGTGCACTGATTGCACGTTTGATGATTTCATAGCCGATTAACTCATCATCAGTTAGTTTTAAGTTAACTTTGCTAGCTGCTCTAAGAAGTGCTACACCACCGCCTACTACTATGCCTTCTTCAACAGCAGCTTTTGTAGCAGAAAGAGCGTCATCAACTCTATCTTTTTTCTCTTTCATCTCAACTTCGCTAGCAGCACCAACTTTTATAACAGCTACACCACCACTTAGTTTTGCTAGTCTTTCTTGAAGTTTTTCTCTATCATAGTCACTAGTTGTAGCTTCTATTTGATTTCTGATTTGTGCTACTCTTTCTTTAACAGCATCTTTGCTACCTTTACCATCAACTATAGTAGTGTTATCTTTATCTATAACTATACGTCCAGCTTGACCAAGGTGACTTACTTCTGCAGTTTCTAAACTAAGACCAAGTTCATCACTTATAACTTCACCGCCTGTTAAAAGTGCTATATCTTTTAGCATCTCTTTTCTTCTATCACCAAAGCCCGGAGCTTTTACAGCAGCTACGTTTAACACACCTCTTAGTTTATTAACAACTAAAGTAGTTAGTGCTTCACCTTCTACATCTTCAGCTATGATTAAAAGCGGTTTGCCACTTTTCATAGTTGCTTCAAGTAGAGGTAAGATGTCTTTCATAGAAGCTATTTTTTTATCAGTGATAAGGATGTAAGGGTTTTCAAGCTCTATAGTCATCTTTTCAGTATTAGTCACAAAGTAAGGACTTAAGTAGCCTCTATCAAACTGCATACCTTCAACAACACTTAGTTCATCTTGTATGCCTTTTGCTTCTTCAACAGTTATAACACCATCTTTGCCAACTTTATCCATAGCTTCAGCTATAAGCTTGCCTATAGTGTTATCACTGTTAGCTGATATAGTTGCGACTTGTTCTATCTCGCCTTTGCCACCTACTTTTTTACCTAGCTTTTTAAGCTCAGCAATTATTGCTTCTACTGCTTTATCCATACCGCGTTTTACTTCTATAGGATTAGCCCCTGCTGTTATGTTTCTTAAACCTTCTTTAAAGATAGAGTAGGCTAAAACTGTAGCTGTAGTAGTACCATCACCTGCAGCATCTGCAGTTCTTGAAGCTACGTCTTTTACTAGTTGGGCACCCATATTAGCTATAGGGCAGGCTAGCTCTACTTCTTTTGCTACTGAAACACCATCTTTTGTAATAGCTGGGGCACCATAGCTTTTTTGTATAAGTACGTTTCTACCGCGTGGTCCCATAGTCACTTTTACTGCGTCATTTAGGGCTTTTACACCTTCATAAAGTTTATTTCTTGCTGAATCGCTAAATTTTATTTCTTTTGCCATGTGGAATCCTTTTATATATTTTGTTATTTATGCGTTTTGCGTGTTATTTTAAAACACCTAGAAGATCTTCTACATCTAAGACTATATAAGTTTCACCATCTAGTTTTATCTCATCGCCTTTGTACTTTCCAAAAAGCACTTTATCGCCTACTTGAAAGCATTTGCACTCTTGACTTACTTTGTGGCTGATGGCTTTTACTATACCTATTAGAGGTTTTTCTTTTGCACTATCAGGGATGATTATACCTGTGGCAGTTTTATTTTCTTCTTCGATTCTTTGTACTAGAACCCTTTTACCTAATGGTTGAAAAGTCATTGTATGTCTCCTTGATTTAAGTTCAAAAATTAGCACTTAAAAATTTTAAGTGACAGAATTCTAGCAATTTTAAGTAAATAAGTAAATATATTATAAGTATTTTATAAAACTTTCTTAGTCTATTAGTATCAACTTAGTTTAGCTTATACTACATAAACTTTGCTTTTTAAGCACTAAAACCTTAGCTTTGCTTACACTAACAACTAAAAATAAAAATCAAAATCAAACCCAAAAATAGTAATTAGACAAAACCCAAACTATAAAAACTAAAAGTATATGTAGCATCTAGCAAAGCCTCTATCCTTCACAAATAAGCTAGCTAGCCTAAACTCAAAGTATAAAACCACAGCAGAGCAAGCTTTTATAAGTTACATTATTACCACTTTTGCTTATTTTTTAATATAAATATTACTTTTAGTTACTTATAAAGAAAAATTGATAAAACTTACCTTGCTCTTTCATACTCAAACTTAGACTAGTAGATAAAGTTTTAGTATCTCACTTTAAAGGATACATCATGGGTATATCAAGAAGAAATGTTTTAAAGCTAAGTGCCCTTTTTGTCTTAGCTCCATTGGCTCCTAAGATGCTAAGTGCTGCAGATAGTAAGCAGGTGATGTCTAAAGCAGATAATATGAAATATCTAACCAAGTTAGTTAAAAATGGAGAAGTTTTTACAGGGGCACATTGGGGTCCTATGAAAGTCACTATAAAAGATGGCAAGATAGTAAAAAGTGAAGCTGGTGTAAAAAGAAAAGTACATAATCCCTTGCAAGACTACATAGGAGATCTAGTCTATGCTAAGTCTCGCGTAAAGTACCCTATGGTAAGAAAGTCCTACCTTGAAGACCCAACTAACCCAAAGCCAGAACTCCGTGGTAATGATGAGTGGGTAAGGGTAAGTTACAAAAAAGCCCTTGATCTAATAGAAGCTGCCATGCGACGTACTTATAAAGAAAAAGGTCCAACTGGAATCTTTGCAGGAAGCTATGGCTGGCACTCATCAGGGAATGTGCATAACGCTCAGATAGTCTTGCAACGTTTCATGGCTATGGCTGGGGGCTTTACTGGTATCATAGGAGACTACTCAACTGCAGCCTCGCAAGTAATCATGCCTCATATCGTTGGCTCTTTAGAAGTCTATGACCAGCAAACTGTCTGGCCTATAGTTTTAGAGCACTCTAAAGTCGTAGTCATATGGGGATCTAACTCTTTAGTCACACTTAGAAACTCCCACGCCATAGGCGATGATATGGGTGCAGACTACCTAGTCCAGCTAAAAGATAAAGGCAAAAGAGTGATAGTTATAGACCCTGTGCATAATGAAACTGCAAAGACCTTAGAAGCACAGTGGATAGCACCAGTGCCTAACACAGATGTTGCCTTAATGCTTGGAATCATGCACACAATGTATACTACAGGCAAGTATGATAAAAACTTTATAGAGACTTACACAGAGGGCTTTAATAAGTTTTTGCCCTATCTACTAGGTAAAAGTGATGGCGTGGTAAAAGATGCTAAGTGGGCAAAGTCTATCTCAGGAGTTGATGAAGCTACTATAAAAGACCTAGCAAAAACTATGTTTGAAAACACTACTATGCTTATGTCAGGCTGGGGCATGCAAAGGGCACATCATGGCGAACAACCCCACTGGGCACTAGTAACCCTAGCTTCTATGATAGGGCAGATAGGAAAGCCCGGAGGTGGTTTTGGGCTTTGCTATCACACTCATAATGGAGGTGTGCCTAGAAGGAAGTCAGTAGTCGTAGGTGGTATGAACACAGGGGGCAAAGGCGCTACTATGTCTATCCCAGTAGCCCGTATAGCAGACGCTATCTTAAATCCGGGCAAAACTATAGACTTTAATGGAAGAAAGATAACCTATCCTGATATAGATATGATTTACTGGTGTGGTGGAAATCCTATAGTACACCAGCAAAATTTAAACAAAACTTTGAAGGCTTGGAGAAAGGTTAATACCATAGTTATACATGAAGGTTTTTGGACATCTTCAGCAAGACAAGCAGATATAGTCATGCCAACTACTACTACTTATGAACGCAACGATATAGCTATGATAGGGCTTTTATCAAATATGTACCTAGGTCCTATGAAAGCCTGCGTGGCACCTTTATATGAAAGTAAAGATGACTATACTATGTTTAGCGACCTTGCTAAAAGATTTGGAATCTATAAAGAGTACACTTGGGATGGAAAAAGCGATATAGAGTGGGTGAAAGCTGCCTATAATGCTTCTTTAAAGCAAGCCAAGCCACAGCATATAAACATGCCTTCATTTGAAGAGTTTTGGGAGAAAAATGAGCCTATAGAGTTTGCACACTCAGAGATAGATGATAATTATGTAAGGTATGCTGAGTTTATAGAAGATCCTATCTTAAATCCACTAGGAACACCAAGTGGCAAGATAGAAATCTACTCTGAGACAATAGCTAGCTTTAAGTATGATGACTGCCCTCCTCATCCAAGTTGGCTAGAACCAGTTGAGTGGCTAGGTATGAAAAATAAACCTGCAGAGTTTCACATGGTAAGTCCTCATCCACGTGATAGACTTCACTCCCAGCTAGCCCAAACTAAACTTAGAGACACCTATGCTATAAATGGACGTGAGCCTATATGGATAAATGAAGAAGACGCAAAAGAAAAAGGTATAAAAAACGGTGATATAGTTCGTGTCTTTAACGCTAGAGGAGAAACACTAGCTGGAGCTTATGTCACTAAAGATATAGCAAGGCATGTAGTGCGTCTTGAAGAAGGCGGCTGGTATGATCCAGTAGAGCCGGGGAAAATTGGCTCACTAGATAATAATGGCACGCCTAATATACTAACTATAGACATGCCTACTTCTAAGCTAGCCTCTGGCAACATCTCCCACACAGCCCTAGTGAATGTCGAAAAGTATAAAGGCAAGCTAACGCCTATAGTGGTTTATGAGGAACCTAAAAAGATGAAAGTCTAAAAGCGCCTAACTTTTTAACTATAAATCTATCTTAAGCTAGCTTGAAGGCTTTGGCTAGATTAAGATTTTTAAGCCTTATATGCTTAAAGTGAGGGATTAAACAGAATCTTTTACTTAAAAGTTACATATTTTTAACTATTTTTTATAAAAAAACATAAACTACATACTTTTTAGGCATTTAAATTAGCATGGTGATAGAATCTTCCATGGTCATGATTATTATGATTAGATCTAAAACTTAGGAGTATGAAATATAAACATATAAAACATACTTAAAAACTAAGTGCTATTTTTGCTTTAGCACCTTGAGTACTTAAAAGCTAAGTGCAACTCAAAGTGACAAGATAATAATTAAAGGAAATATAATGAAGCATCTTAGTCTAATTGAAAATGGAGAAGTGATGACAGGAGCCCACTGGGGTCCTATAAAAGTCACTGTAAAAGATGGCAAGATAGTAAAAAGTGAAGCCGGCATAAAAAGAAAAGTGCATAATCCCCTCCAAGACCATATAAGTGATCTAGTTTACGCTAAGTCTCGCGTAAAGTACCCTATGGTAAGAAAATCCTACCTTGAAGACCCAACTAACCCAAAGCCAGAACTTCGTGGTAATGATGAGTGGGTAAGAGTAAGCTATGAAAAAGCCCTTGATCTAATAGAAGCTGCCATGCGACGTACTTATAAAGAAAAAGGTCCAACTGGAATCTTTGCAGGAAGCTATGGCTGGCGATCCTCAGGTAATATACATAATGCCCAAGTAGTTTTACAACGCTTCATGGCTATGGCTGGGGGCTTTACTGGTATCATAGGAGACTACTCAACCGGTGCCTCTCAAGTCATCATGCCCCACGTTGTTGGCACCTTAGAAGTATATGAGCAACAAACTGTATGGCCTGTAATACTAGAAAAAACTAAAGTTGTGATAATCTGGGGTTCAAACTCACTAATAACACTTAGAAACTCCCACGCCATAGGTGATGACATGGCATCAGACTACCTAGTCCAGCTAAAAGATAAAGGTAAAAAGATAATCATAATAGACCCTATTTATAATGAAACTGCAAAGCTACTAGATGCCAAGTGGATAGCACCAACTCCTAACACAGACGTTGCTTTAATGCTTGGAATCATGCATACAATGTACACAACTAATAAATACGATAAGCACTTTATAGAAACTTACACAGTAGGGTTTGATAAGTTCTTACCTTATCTACTAGGTAAAAGTGATGGCGTCACTAAAGATGCTAAATGGGCTAGTGCTATATGTGGCATTGACGAAGAGACTATAAAAGAGCTAGCTTCTACTATGTTTGAAAATACGACTATGCTTATGTCAGGCTGGGCTATGCAAAGGGCACATCATGGCGAACAACCCCACTGGGCACTAGTAACACTAGCTTCTATGATAGGACAGATAGGAAAGCCCGGAGGTGGTTTTGGGCTTTGCTATCACACTCATAACTCAGGTGTACCTCGCAGAAACGCCGTGGTTGTAGGTGCTATGAATCTAGGAGGAAAAAGTGCTACTTTATCTGTGCCAGCAGCACGTGCGACTGATGCTATATTAAACCCCGGTAAAACTATAGACTTTAATGGCAAAAAGATAACCTATCCTGATATAGATATGATTTACTGGTGTGGTGGGAATCCTATAGTACACCAACAAAACCTAAACAACAACCTAAAAGCGTGGAGAAAACCTCACACTATAGTTATAAATGAGGCTTTTTGGACGTCCTCAGCAAGACAAGCAGATATAGTCATGCCAACTACTACTACTTATGAACGCAACGATATAGCTATGATAGGGCTTTTATCAAACACCTACATAGGTCCTATGAAAGCCTGTATCACCCCTTTATATGAAAGTAAAGATGACTATACTATATTTAGCGACCTTGCTAAAAGATTTGGAATCTATAAAGAGTACACTGGGGATGGCAAAAGTGACTTAGAGTGGGTAAAAACAGTCTATGAAGCTGCCTTAGAAGAAGGTAAAACTAAAAATATAGAAATACCTCCATTTAAAGAGTTTTGGGAGAAAAATGAGCCTTTTGAGTTTAAGCACTTAGAGTCAAATGACCACTATGTAAGATACTCAAAGTTTGTAAAAGACCCTATAGCAAACCCCTTAGGAACACCAAGTGGCAAGATAGAAATCTACTCTGAGACAATAGCTAGCTTTAAGTATGATGACTGCCCTCCTCATCCAAGTTGGCTAGAACCAGTTGAGTGGCTAGGTATGAAAAATAGACCTGCAGAGTTTCACATGGTAAGTCCTCATCCACGTGATAGACTTCACTCCCAGCTAGCCCAAACTAAACTTAGAGAGACCTATGCTATAAATGGGCGTGAGCCTATATGGATAAATGAAGAAGATGCAAAAGAAAAAGGCATAAAAAACGGTGATGTAGTTCGTGTCTTTAACGCTAGAGGAGAAACACTAGTAGGCGCTTATGTCACTAAAGATATAGCAAGGCATGTAGTGCGTCTTGAAGAAGGCGGCTGGTATGATCCAGTAGAGCCGGGGAAAATTGGCTCACTAGATAATAATGGCACGCCTAATGTCTTAACTATAGATATGCCTACTTCTAAACTAGGCTCAGGGAATATAGCCCATACAGCCCTAGTTAATATTGAAAAATATGAGGGCAAGCTAACGCCTATAGTGGTTTATGATGAACCTAAAAAGATGAAGATTTAGGTCGTTACAGAATCTAAAATCATAAAAAAGTGGATTCTATAAACCTATATATTTATAGAATCCACCCCCTATAGGAAGAGAATCTAAACTTAGATTTTCTTCCAAAAAAAAGCTTAGTATTGAAATAATTAGCCCATAAGAAGAGAATCTCTTTTTACTATTTATTCTTGCTATTTATCCTTACACTTCTTCTTTTAGATATTCTTTTTACTATCTCTCCTTACACTTCTTCTTTTAGATATTCTTTTATATCCTCTTCCTATTAGCATCATTCATTATCTCATCTGCTATATGAGTTACAGAGTTAGAAATCTTAGAAGCATCATCTGCTATGTTTACATTACCTTGAGTAGATTGCTCTAGTAAAGATATAGCATCATTTATCTGAGTTATACCATTAGCTTGTTCTTTTATAGATTCAGCCATGTCATTAATTGATTGAACTAAGATATTAGTATTAG
>NZ_MLAN01000054.1 GCF_002272875.1 Helicobacter sp. 11S02629-2 | reverse complement strand
TCATTCATATTACTTCCTATCTTAGTTTCTAATACATCTAACATATTATTAAGTACATCTTTAAGTTCTAGTAATTGAGGATTAGCAGGGTTTTTAGTTATACGTATACTTAGATTACCTTCTTCTATAGTCTTAGCTACTTCTAGGGCTTGTGATACTGCTGAAGAGTCTTTGGAGAGAGAGTTTCTTGTTTTATCCATAGCTTCATTAATAACATTAGATATAACTCCTAGTTCATCTTTAGATTTAGAATCTAATTTATTTATATGTATGGCTTTTTCATGGTTTATAACAGCAAAGGCATCTATTAAAGTAGCTTGTATATTTCTTACTCTTTTTATAAAGGCTTTATCTATATAGAAGTAGAAGAATAAGACTATGATGATGATGGCTACTATGGCAGTTATGACTATGATCCAAATTAGGGTGGTTA
>NZ_MLAN01000015.1 GCF_002272875.1 Helicobacter sp. 11S02629-2 | reverse complement strand
ATCTTACAAAGTCAGTGTAGCTAAATTCTTTATTACCATGTGTGTTTAAGGCTATAAGCTTTTTTAGTACGCTTCCTTCTAGCTTTTCCCTGCTTCCTTTACCTAGTTTTTCTACGTAAGAAAAAGCCTTATTGATATCTTCTAGGTTTTCTTCAAAGCTTTTCTTAGTTGTGCTTTCAAACTCTTTGACGTTTTTGGCTTTTAGGAGTTCATTTATGGCATCTAATTGTTTTATGCCTTCAAGCTCTGCTTTTTCCGCCTTAGTTTCAAAGTATTTTGTCGCCGCTTTATTCCCTTCATAGCTTTTTTTAAAGCCTTCTTCAAGTAGATTTTTAGCCTTTAAGACTTCACCCATGACGTGAGGAGAGATGTCTCCACTTTTGACTAAACTTCTTAAATCGTTACTTAAAAGTTGTTCAAATTCTATGTAATTAGTTAGATTTTTAGTGTTTTCTTTGTTAAAAAATCTAGCTTTTATGTTTTCTAGTGCGTTTTTTCCTTGTTTGTTGAAGTTGTTTTCATATATAGTTTTTTGATAGTCTAAGATGTCATCTATATCTTTATAAACCTTACTATCTATTGGCTTTAAAGTGTCTCCTGCTTGGGTTTTTAAGACTTTATAGAGGTCATTTATCCTATTGGCTTCTGTATTAAGCAAGTCTTGTAATTCTTTTTTAGCAAGGGTTGGGACATTAAGATTATTGATCTGGGTCGCCCTAGATGTAGCCTCTTTTCTTACTTTTTTGGCTAGATGTGGATCAGAGCTTAAAGTTTGTTGCACACTTTTAAAAAGTCTTGGGTCATCTTCAGCTAACTGAAGCAAAGACGCACTTTCTTTTGCGGTTTGGGCACTTTCTTTTTTGTTTTTTATATGCTTGCCATTATTTTTATATATAGTGTCTGTATCTACTTTTATAAAGTTTGCATTACGCCCTAAAACTTCACTGTTTTCTTCTGCCTTAGACATACTGCGAATGTAATCGCTAGCCCTTTTTGTTGCCTTTGCATTATATGCTTGAGTTAGAGTATCTATTGGAGAGATGGCAAACTTTGAAGCACTAAGTGCATATTTTGGCGTATTAAGTGCAGTTTTTGCGGTTGTTTTTAATCCAAAACTAATTGCAGGGGCTACTACCTTATCCCCTAGCTTTACCGCAGCGGCGTTAGTTAGGGCGGCTTCTACTCCTTGCTTCCACCACTCCCCTTTTTCACTTAGTCCAGTTTGTGCCTCGTTTATCTTATAGTCTATAGCCCTACCTATACCGCCAGCTATGCCTGTAGCAGTAGCTATGAACTTATTAGGGATAAGCTTACTTAAACCCCCTAGTGTCATTATGCTTTCAAAAGGGGTTTCATACATAGTTCTAAACATGGAGTTTATTAAAGTATCATCTAATATATATTTTTTACCATCTTTATAGCCAACTGCCCTTTGTTCTCCATCTATCTTTTGTACTTTAAAGTCAGTAAAGCCAGCTTTATTGTGGGCTATAAACTGCTTTCTAAAAAGCTCATAACCTTCTTTAGGATTAAGCAAGCTTTGTGGGAGATTTCTTAACTGCTTAGTGGATGAAAAAGTCTCCATATTAGCTAAAGCTTGCTTCATGGCGTTAGTTGGGTTAGAGTACTCACTTAAGTGTTTTTGTAGCTTATTAAACTTGCCTTCTTCTAGTAGTTTTTTAGCAACTATATCTCTTGTGTTGTCTCTTAGATAAAAAAGTGTGTTTTGATATTTTGCTAAGTCTTTTTTGTCTATCTTTGAATTGGCTAAAGCTTTCACCACATCTAAGGGGTTTAGTGCGTTATTTGTTTCCTTGCTTAGTTTATCTTCTTTGTTAAGATTATCTACTACCCTTAAAGCACCAACTGGGTTTATATACTTTTTAACCCCTTCTAGTCTTATCTTTTTGATACTATCTTCTATATCATCTAATAGTGGATAGCTCTTTGGCTTTTCAAGTTTTATATCTACTTTCTTTATATCTTTAGTTATAGGTTTAGCCTCTATTTCTTCTGTGACTTTTATAGGAGTAGCTACTTCTAGGGGCTTAAAAGCATAAGAGACTAAAAGGTTTTTTTTATTTAGGGCTTCACTTAAGTCTTTTATATCGCCAAAACCACTGTCTTTATAGCTAGGGTCTAGGTCTTTTAGTGCTATTTTGCTTTTTGCTGTTTTATTAAGTTTTTGAAGTTTTTGTAAGTCTTGTTCTAGCTTGATGCTAGAGTTGGCTTCACTAGAGTTAGCCTTACTAGCTTTATAAAGTGCATCACTTAGCTCTTTGCTAGCCTTTAGTGCTGTTAGCTCATCTTTTTTGTTGTTTAGTAAGGATACTTTATTATTAAGCCCAAAATTATCGCTCATATGCAAACCTTAATAGTGATTTTGATGATATAAGCTTAGGGATTTTGAAAAATTAAAAAAATTCTATATTGTTTCAAAGTCTTTATGTTTGGTAAACAAAAGATAAACAAAAAAGGTAACTAAACCTTGATATATCTACTTCTTAAGTCTTTGGCATCATAGATTCTAAAAACATCGCTTTTTAACCTTAAAAGCTCAGCTTCAAAAAGCCCTTTATAGTACATGCTATCTTTTAAGCTTTCTGGGCTTTGTTGTTTTTGTAACAAAAGATACATAGAGTAAAACAAAAAGCACTCTAGGGCTATCTCAGGAAGGCTTATATCACCTTCTAAGTCTTTTAGTTTTTCTAAGGCGTAGTAGCTTAGTTCTAGCTCTAGTCCTACTAGATTAGGACTTAGTCTTAAAGAAGTCCCATCTATACTAAAACTATCTTTTTTTTTATCTCTTATAAAACTTGCTAGCTTTAAGGGGCTTAAAAGCTTTTCTTTATCTTTTAGGCACATAAGCTCTAAAAAGTCACTAGGTAGCTTAAGTCTATCTTCCCTAGCCAAAAGGTTTATACTTTTTGCTAGGAGTTTTAAGTTTCGATTTAAATAAGTATAAGTTATATTTAGTATATCAAGTACTTCATTTTCGCTCCACGTTAAGCTTTCATACTTAGTATCCCTTAGCCTACTTCTAAGCAGTCTTTCAAGTTCATAAGCCTTCATAATTGCTATCCTTCAAGGTAGCTTATAGTTACTACTCCCTTATTACCTCCATTGCCTATAGTTATAGGAACTGAAGTATTAGGGGCTAGTGTAAGGAAGGTAAAGTTACACTCTCCAGTTTGCCCACGCCCTACGTTATTAGCCCCAGCCCCACCAGCTACACTTAGATAGCTTCCAAAGCTAGTAACTTCTCCATTCCCTCCATTATCAAAGCCTCTAGCCCCTTGTATATGTACCATATAGTTTTTAGTAGCATCATCACTAGTAAAAGTAGCACTTTCTCTATAAACTACAGCTTTTACCTTGTTACTAAGTATGTTATCTTTACTTTTTAGACTAGCTATTTCTTCATTTATCTTTGTCATCTCTGCTAAAAAGGCTACTTCTTTGACATCAAAAGCATTAGTAAGGGCTTTTATACTATTATCTTTTGTCGCGTCTAAAACTCCTACTGCTTCAGTTTTAGTCGTAGTTAGTTCGTTTATAAAAGTAGTTTTAGCAGTAGTTAGGTCATTTGTTATATTAGTATGCTTGTCGTTTAAGGCATTAATTGAAGCTTCTTTAGATGTGTTAATGCTTGCTAGATGGGCTAGGGCTTTTTTATCTAAGTCATCTTTAAGCTTAGTGGCACTTACATCTAGCTCGCTTAAGCTAGTAGTTTTTAAGTTTGTTATATCAGTTTTAGTACTAGCACTAAGTGCTTCAAAAGCACTTTGGAGGTTTGCAAAAAGCTCGTTTAAAGCAGTTGTTAGTTCAGTTTTTTTGCTTTCTCCTAGCTTTGTTAGCTCTTCTTTTTTTACATCACCCAAAGTGCTTATGTCGTTTTGTAGTTTGTGTACTTTGATAGTAAGACTAGGCACATCAAGATTAGTTAAGCTCTCATACCAAAAACGTACCCTTTCACTAAGAAGCTTCATAGTCTCTTTTGCTTCTAAGCTATCATCCCTTAAAATTAAAGTATCTTCTTTTATCTCTAAAGCAAGTCTTGCATACTCTTTAGCACTTAGTGATAAAAGCTCTATATCCTCTTTGTCTTCTTTAGTTTTTGTTATGTCATCTTGTAGGTTGATTTGAAGTAGTTTTGTGGCTTCTACTAAGGCGTTAGCTTCACTTTGGGCTTTTTGTATCTCATATATAAGCTTATCTATGTGTATAAAAGCTAAGTCTCTTATATCTTTAAAGCTTTCTATTTTGGAATCTACCTCACTGCTTCCAGCTTTCATATTTTTAGAAAAGTCTTCATAGTCTTTTTCTATAGTGCTAAAAAGACGCAAGATCTCACGGCTTGTATTAAGCGTCTCTCTTACTTGTGCAAAGATGTCAGCATTACTATCAACTAGAGGATTAAGCCTAAAAGGAGGGAAAAGACTAGGGTTTTTTAGTATGTCTTTTGCTATATCTTTTTGGACTTCTTTGTCTTCTAAGGACACAGCCTTCCTTATATCTTTTAGGGAGGTTATATTATCGTTTAGCTCTTTTATAAGACTAGAAAGCTCGCTTCCTTTGGCATCGACTAAAAGCTTGCCTTTACTTACTTCTTTGGCTAGGTTTTGTACTTCAGTGCCTAGTACGCTAGAGTTTAGATCATAGCTTTGTTTTAAAAACTCTTTTAAAGCTTCCATCCTATTATTTAGGGCTTCTAAAGTTTTGTCTTGATTAGATAGTGCAGTTTCTAGACTTAAGATGCTAGTACTTTGTGCATCTTGTAAGCTACCTGCTAAAGAAGCATTTTCTTCTTTTAGGGTCAAAAACTCTTGTCTTAGCAAAGCCATCTCAGAGTTAGCTTTTAAGATATTAGAAAGGGCACTTTGAAAGCTAGAGTTAGCTTCTAAGTCTTTTGTTACTTTAACTTCACTATCTTTTAGTTTTTCTTCTAGATTGCTAGTTTTTTCATCCGCAAGGTTTAGCTTAGATTCTAAAGTTGTTAGGTTTTTAAGTGCCTCGGCGTATTTTTCATTAAACTCGCTTTGAAAACTTAGTGCATTAAGCTGTGTTTTTATGGTTTCATCTTTTGCACTGCTTAGCGTTTTAAAGCTCTCTATTAGCAAGTTTAGCTGTGCTTTTAGGGCTTCTTGGCTTGCATTGTTTTCTATTAGCTCTTTAAACTTTGCATTTTGTGCATTAAAGGCTTCTTGCAAGCTTTCAGTTGTTACTACTTTATCTGCCATGTTCTTCTCCTGTAGTTTTTGACTTTATTAAAGGAGTATAAAAAAAAGCACATATTTTAAAAATTCTTTAGCCAAATAAGTAAAGGAGAGTTCTTAAAGGTCATTAATTATGACTACTTTTAAGTCTTTGCCTGTTGTTAGCTCTAAAAACTTAGAAACTGTGCTACGTGAGTTTGATATAGAACTTTCATCTCTTTTATCCCCTAAGAGTATGCAAGCCTCTGTATCTTTAGCAGTGTTTCCATAGTGTATTAGTATCCCTCTACTGCTAGGGACATCATCATTGCTTAATATCTTAGTTTTTAGCTTAAAGCGTCCACTTACATAATCTAGTGCAAGATACTCCCCTTCAGGAATTCTTCTTTTGCTTCCTTCTTCTGTGCTATCTTCTCCTTTAGGCTCTAAAGTAAAGCAGCTAAAAATTTCAAGCCCTAAGTTTTCATCATCTTTTAATGTGCCAACTCCCATGGTTTTTTCTTCATCTTCTATATCTCTAGTTATGGTAAAAGTTAACAATACCTACTCCTTATAAATTTTAAAGGAGTATAAAAAAGAAAGAGTTTTAAAAATATTCTTAAATATTAAAAAAGTCACGCCCTATTTCTATCTTATGACTTAGCAAAGTGTCTGCGTTTATAAGAGTGTAATTAAGCATAAAGCCATAAGCCTTTAAGTCAAGCTGCAAGCTTTTCATGATATCTATATAGCGGGCTTGGAGATATAAAAGATGACTGATTACTTCTTTATCTTTTTCATCTAGGGAAGTCTTTGCTTCTCTTTTTAGATAGTTTTTAATTAAACGCTCTTTGCTAGCTACTATAACTATAACTCTTAGCTTTTTAAATCTAAAAGTAGGTAAGGCTAGCTTCAAGGCAGTGTTATACTCAAAGTTGCCATAAACTAGCCCACTTATAAAGCTTCTATCACTTATAAAAGTACAAGCCTTTCTTTCCATGTGTTTACTTAGTCTTTCATGCAATAGGAGATTAAGAAAAGAGTGCTCTAAAGAGTTAGGGTCTAAGCCTTTTAGATACTCACTCATAGGGTCACCTAAAAAAGGCTCGCTTATATAAACTATCTCATCTTTTTTATAGCTTTTAAAATCTAAGGAGGAAGCTAGCTTCCCTTTTACTTCTTTTTGCAAGTGTTTTAAAAAAGAAGTCTTGCCAACGTAGTCAACACCTTCTATAACGCAGTATTTCATTGTGTCCCCTTAAGCTTTATTTTAAGAGGGATTGTAAAAGATAAGAGGGATTTTAAAAATTCTTATTAGTTGTTTTTGTTAGCGCAAAAATTTAGTGCATCTTCTAAGAGTTTTGAGTAGGTAAAGGCATTAGCAATATTAGTTATTAAGTCATTAGTAGGTTTTGGCTTGATAGGAGTAGTGATATCACACTTAACTGGGATATAGACATCTTTATAAACCACTTTAGTAGAGCAAGCACTAAGGAGGACAGAAAAAGATAAAAACAAGATCTTAATCAAAAAACGCACCTTTTTACATATCAAGCTTGCAATAACTCCAAAAAAATTGCAAGCTTGTAATTAAAACAAAGCAACAACCGCATGTCTCCAACAAAGGAGACTTTAAAATCCTACACTTTCTTAGAATTTTAAAAAATTCCCTAATGCATTAACATGCAAGCTATATAAAAGGGGTAAGGCGTGGCTACGTAAATGAAACTAGATGCAATTATTCAGATAATATCAGCTTATATGGCGGTTATCTTTGTGGCTATCTTTGTAGCCCTTGTCATGATGCTAGACCCTAAAAGACAGATGTGTGAAGAAGGAAAGCCTTGCCTTGGTAGAAAGATAAGACATGTGATACATAGTCTAGGGCTTTCAATCTTTATTTGCTATGTAAGCTATGAAATTTTTGTTTACTTTGGTTTTTATAAAAACCTAGCAGTGGCTTTAAGCGGGGCAGTCTCTTACTTTGGGACAGATAAGATAAATCAGATAATAGATAAATTAATAGACAAACATCTAAAATAAAGGATTGGGATGATGAAGCTAGAAGACTTAAAAAGCTTGATGTTTGATGCTAGAGAAGTATTAGAAGATGCAAGGAAGGAGTTTTTAACAACCAAAGCTTATATGCAAGGAAGACAACTTGACCTTGAAACACTAAATACTCTAAAGTCACGTGGACAACCTCCACTAACTGAAAATATATATGCAATGATAGCTAATAAGATAATAGGCTATAAACTAAACTCTATAACTGATATAGAGGTTTTAGGCTTTCAAAAAGAAGATAGAAACCTAGCAAATTTGCTAACTAATATCTTAAAGTCCATAACCCAAAAGCCAGACTATATTAGCTTTAAAGAGCAATGTGATCTTGACTTATTAGCAGGTATTGTATGTGCTGAAGTTTGGGTTGTAAAAGATGAGTTTGATAACTTTCAAATAGAGTTAAAAAACATACCTCTTGAAAGTCTTTACTTTGACCCCTTTTGTCAAGCTCAAGATTTAAGTGATGCAACTTATTTCATCAAAGTATTAAAGATGAGAAAAAAACAAGCCTTTAAAACTTATAAAGAAGGTGGCTTTAACTCTGTCACTAACCACACAAAAACCCCAAAGATGGAGTTTGTGTATATCTATGAAGCCTTTATCAAGCAAGAAAAAAGCCCCTACTGGGATAGGTATATATTTAATGATGGAAGGATTTTAAGCGTTGAAAAGAACTTTTTTGACATCCCTTGTTGTCCTATAGTTGTTAGAAAGCTTTATACAGATCTTGATAATGACTTTTATGGAGTTTTTAGGGATATAAAAAGTGCACAAGACTTTATCAACTTTGGGATAAATAGAATGGCTAATATGATGGGGTCTCAAAAGATACTTTTTGAAAGCTCAGCAGTTGAAGACGCCGAAGAGTTTGCTTATCAAGTAAGTAACGATAATGCAGTAGTTAGGGTTAATGATGGAAGCTTAAGAGAAGGCAAGATAAGCTTTCAAAACAACACTCCAAATATACAAGCACTAGGCGTAGAGATAAACACAAAAAGAGAGTTAGCAAAGCAGTTAATCGGCTTTAATGATGAAGCATTAGGTCTTGCTAACCACCGCCTTAGTGGAGTAGCAGTAGAAAGCAGGACTAATGCAGGACTTGTAGGCTTACAACGCTTTTTAAACGCAAGCGATCTTTTTGATAAGCAAGTTTTTAAAGTAGTCTTAGCCCTTATAACTAGATACTTTACAAAAGCACAAGTTTTTAAAATCGTCGAAAAAGACACTTTTACATCTTATTTTAAAATCAATGACAGTAAAGACACTAAGATAAAAGTAGGTAGCTATGATGTAGAAATAGCTACTAAAATAAAAACTGGCTCTAGTCGTGAAAGCCGCTTCATGCAGTGGAGTGAGTTGATAAAAAGCGGTATGCTTCCTCCAGACTTAGTATTAGAGTTACTCCCTTATATGCTAGATGATAGTGATAGCACAGTTTCTAAACAAGTGCGTGAGATACTAGATAAAAAGCAAAAGCTTGCAGCAAGCAAAGAAGCCAAAGAAGAAGCAGCCTTGCAAGCACAGTTACAACAACAAGCACAAAGCCTAGAGCTTGCTACTATGCAAGCTAAAGTTAAAAAAGACGCTAGTCAAGCCTTAAAGTATGAAGCACAGGCTAAAGCCATAGTAGAAGGTGATAGTGGGAATTTAGCAAGGGATTAGTGCCTTTTTTTTGTGGCTAAAAGAATTTTAAATCCCTCTCTTACTTTTTATAATTGATATATAACTTAATAAGGGAGAAAGTATGTCAAAAAGCGAAGAAAGAAGACTAAGACTTGAGGAGTATAAAACCTACTTTGAAACCCACGATGAAAGCATAAAAGAAGTAGCCAGTAAGTTCAAAGTAAAAGAAAGAACTTTTAGATATTACGTTGATACCTATGGTTGGCAAAGAGGTGTTGCTTTAAAAGATATAGACTTAAAAGATATAGAAAAAGACTTAAAGCAAGGTAAAAATATAAACCTAGTAAAACAAGACATAAAAACAAAGCTTAAAACAAACAAAGAAGGTTTGGTAAAAATCTATGAAGCCCAAACACTAAGTGATGCAAGTGATGAGATACTTCTTAAAGCCATGTCTCAAAGCTTTATAGATAAACAGATAATAAAAACTGCACTTGTGGGAAAAAGTAGTTTTGATATCTTAGCAAGTATTGCCGAAAAGCCAAGCGATCACGCCCAGCTAGTTAGGCTTTCTAAAGATCTAGTTGGTATGTTTTCAGATGTTAAAAGGGCAATTTATGGAAGGGATACTGATAGCTTAGTAAATATTATTAATAATCCAAACATAACCCTAGAAGATGCAAGCGTGCTAAGTGATGCTGAGTTAAAAAGCTTACTAACCCAAAAGCCTACTTTTGCAAAAGTATAAGCAATGGAAGCAACAAAAACACTAGATAACTTAGAGTATCAACTCTTAGAGCGTGAGTTTGCAAGAAGGAACTTAAAAGCCTTTTTAGACTATAAGATGAAATACTATGACCAAAAGCCCTTTTTGGATAATTGGCACTATGAATATATAAGCGAGCATCTAACGCAGGTACTAAAAGGCAAGATAAAACGTTTAATGATAATGATGCCTCCAAGCTATGGAAAAACTGAGTTAGTGGCTAGGACTTTTGTGCCCTTTGCCTTTGGGGTAAATCCTAAGTTAAAATTTATCTATACAAGCTACTCAGATGATCTTTCTAAAGAGATAAGCATGAATGCAAGAGACTATATAGATAATAAGATCTATAAAAACCTTTTTCCAGACAATAAGCTTAATAAAAAGCAAAATACTGACTGGAGTTTGCTTAAAGGGGGTACTTTTTATGCTACCACAGTTGGAGGGGCAGTTACTGGAAAGCATGCTGATATACTAATAGTTGATGACCCCCTAAAAGCAAGTGATGCTTACTCTAGAGTAGAAAGACAAAGAGTTATAGACTATTATAATAACTCTCTTTTAAGCCGCTTGCTTACTAATAATGAAAAAAGCACGGCTTCACTAGGGGCAGTAATAATAATCATGCAAAGGCTTCACAAAGATGATCTTTGTGGCTACCTTTTAAAGCAAGAAGATGACGCTTTACAAAGAGGTGAAGACATATCTTTAGAGAACAGATGGCATGTTTTAAAGCTAGTAGCCTTAAATGATAAAACCATAGAGTATAAGATAGGAGAGTTTACACACTTAAGAACGCCTAACACGCCGCTTTTCCCTAAAAGGCATAATTTATCCCAGTTAGAAGATATCAGGCGTCAGATGGGCTATGAAGCCTTTGAGTTGCAGTATGAACAAAATCCAAGCGAGGCTAAGGCTGGCTTTTTCAAAGAAGAAAGTTTTAGTTATATACAAGACTACGAACTAAAAGCTATGAAGTGCTATATCTTTATAGACCCAGCTGAAAGCCTAAAAGATAGTAGCGATAATAGAGCCATTGTTGTAGTTGGCTTAAGAAGTGAAGATAGGCGTTTAAAAATCGTGATGATGGATAACTTTTATGGCAAGTGGAATCACGAAATATTTCTTAAAACAACTATTAACACACTTTTAAAATACCCGCAAGCAACCTGCTATATAGAAGGAGCAGGCGGGGGCTTGACACTTTATCAAACACTAAGTAAAGAGTTACTAGCTTTTAATCAAAAAGCAAAAGAGTTAGGCAAAGTAGAGATTAAAAATCTAATCTATACCTTTCCACCTAAAAGAAGTATCTCTAAGTCTCAAAAGATACAAGCTTTACTTCCTTATATCAACACAGGCGATTTGTGTTTTCGCTTAGGAGCTAGTGGACTAGAACAAATCACAAAAGAACTCCTTAGTTTTAACCCTGAAAGAAAAGCTAATGATGATAACTGTATAGATGCCCTTGCTACTTTTTCTGTGCTAGATAATCTTTATCCTTACATAGAAGAAAAACAAAAGGCAAAAACTAAACTAATTAAAGCTAATGCAGGTTGGCGTATATGAAGCTTTTAGAAGTGGTACTTGGAGTTTTAACTTTAGTGCTTTTAGGGCTAACCTTGCTTTTTGCCTTTCTTTATATGAGTAAACGTAATGACTTAAAGAACTTAAAAAGTGACTATGCCCTCTTAAGTTTTAATCTTGATAATCAAAACAAAGCCTTAAAAGCCTTAGAGCTAAAAACCAATGACTATAAGCTAAGGCAAAAAGACTTAGAAGTAGCACTAAAAGCAAGCAAAGAAAAGATACTAAAAGACTACAAAGAAAAAAGATCTGAGATTAAAAAACAAGCAAGCACTAGGGCTATCTTAGAAGCTAGCATAAAAAAGGAGACTATTGATAAAAATACTTGCGTTGTAAACTCCTTGCAAAGCCTAGAGTTAGAAACCATCAAAGACTTAGTAGAAGGCTTTTATAAGTAAAAGCCCTTTATAGATTTAAAAGTTACCTTTTTTGTTTATCTTTTGTTTATCAAAGACTTAAATATTTTACTTAGGTTTTATTTATAGGCAGGTTTGGATCACTTAGGCTATTTCTTAAAGTTGTATTTAATGCATCTCTTGCAGCTTCGTTTCTTGCCCTTTGGTTTTTAGCATCAAGTCTATCAGCCTTTGCTATAGCTAGGGCTTCTCTCCCGTTGTTTCTATCTTCTATAAACTTAGTTATACCAAGTCCTAGGTTAGCAAGACTGCTTAGAGAGTTTAGTGAGCTAGTGGCTATATTAGTTATAGCCCCTGCAGTTTGAAGTGGGCTTAGGGCTTCAAAAGGGCTAGGTGTAGCTTTTTGTATGGGCTTATCTTTAGGTATGAAAGGATTACTTTGCTTAAAGATAGAGTACTCATCAAGCCAGTTTGTTGGTTTTTGTGTTTTTAGATAGGTTGGAACTAGATCATAAGCCATTTATTAAGCACCTGCCTTTCCTTCTTTGTTAGCCTCTATGGTTGTTTTTAGCTTTTCTAGAGGCTCTTGTAAGTTCATAATAGCATTAAGACTAGCTATATCTTTAGCTTCTTGTATCTTAGTTTCTGTGTTTTGCTTAAAAGCAAGCACCATAAGTAAAAGCTTTCTATAAACACCAGCCTTTTGTAAGACTTTAGTGACAAAGTCTTTTAAAGGGATATTTCTAGCCTTTGCTAAAAGCGTTACATCACTACCTAACCTTAGTGCCTCTTCTTCGCTTAAAGTCTCTTTTGGTTCTTTAGCCTCTAAGTCTTTAATCTTTGCTTGCAGGCTTAGGGCTTGTTTTTCTTGGGCTTCCCATGTGAGTTTTTCTGATAAAGGAGGTCTTTCAGTATAAGTATCTATTATGTCATCAGTAATGTTAGATAAAAAATTTAAAGCACGAAGTTTTAGCTCTTCTAAGCTTGGAAGCACAAAGCCATTATCTTTAAACTCTACGCCTTCTCTTACTAGTTCTTTTTTGTCCTCTGGAACCTCTACTACTTTGAGGGCTTTTTCATCCCACTCAGGCAAGTTTTCTTTTGTAAATACATTATGCACAAAGCCATCTACTATTAGTGCATAAGTTTTTCCAGCTTCAGCTTTCATTATTATCCTTTTAAATTTTCTAAAGTGTTATCAAGTGAAGCTAGTTGAGAGCTAAGCAATAGGGCGTTAGTCTTAATAGCGTGACGCGTTATTTTTGAAGTATCTAAAAACTTATAGACTGCAGCTTCAAAACCTTGAGCTATAGCAGTGCTAAAATCATAGTTATCCATAACACTTTTTGCTTCTAGCCTTATACGGCGTTTCATGGCATTATCTATATCTTCTTTGTAGAGAGTAAATATATCTTCTTTTAATGCCTCTATTCCAAAGTTAGCCTTTACATAGTCTTTCAAGGCTTTATCTAGCATGGCTTTATCTATACTTACAATTGACTTAATGCCATCTTTTGCTATAAGGCTAGAAGATAAGGCATCTAAAAAGTCTTTAGTTGCAAGCTTAGCCTCTACTAAGCCTTTCAAAACGGGACTTAAAGTATCTATGCTAGTACTAGTAGCTATCATGCTTTTTGCTAGAGTTAAAGCATTAGCAATCTTGCTTTGTGCGTCACTTTCTTTAGCTTCTAGAGATGTGATCTTAGAATCTATGCTAGTTTTAGCAGTATTTAAAATAGCTTCTAAGTCTTTAAGTTTTTGTTCTAAAGTAGCTTGTAAGTCTTTTGTGGACTTAACTTCTGTGCTTAAAGTATCTATCATATCTGTTAGTTTCATTATTTTGCCTTTTATTACATAAACGCAAGCCTTTTAGGCTTGCAAAGAAAGAACTAGTCTATAATCTTTGGAGTATTAAGACTAACTAGTAAAAGCACTTCAAAGATAGCAGTGCTTTCTTTAGTGGGTTCTAGTCCTTCATACTCTAGTATCAAGTTTGTATCTTGTTCTATACTTTTTGTTTCAGCGCTTATAAAAAGCTTAGATAGGCTTGATTTTGCCTCTTGTGTGCCTTGTGTGCCTTGTGTGCTAGGGCTATTTTCTGTAGTGGCTTCTTTATTAGCCTCTGTGGCAGCTAAGCTAAGGCTAGAAAAAAGACTAAAGTTACCAGCCTTTAGGCTTACTTTTAAGTTTTCTTGTCCTTTAAGAAGGTTTATCTTTGCTTCATAAAGATAAGAGTTTGAAGGAAGATAGCCTATAACTTGTGACTTTAAGTCTTTATCTTTTTGGCTTAGGTCTATTTTTACGTTTATAAGATAGGTTGGTTTTAGTGTAGTTATCATGTTTTCTCCTTACTCTTTAGAACTTACAAAGCCAATGACGCTAAAGTCTTTTTTGTCATATATAAAATCTGTGTCATAGCCACTTTTTATAGCATTAAAAACAGCCTTTCTAACGCCTAAAATCTTATCTGCTCCAACTAGGACTTTTCTTCCTGCATCTTTTAATTCTACTCTCATAGTTACGTTGCCGCTATTAGGATAAAGACAAGCACTAGCTCCAACTAATAAGCCTATACACGCATCAGTGTTAGATTGCGTTGGCTTATAGCTTTCTAGCTTAAAGTCTGCAACACTTGGGTCTAGATAGGTTTTAGAGTTTAGATTTATCCCAGTATGCAAAAGCCCAGCTTGAAGTAAAGACCAAGTAGGAAGCTCAACTACAGCACAACCATCTATACCTATCATTAGCCCGCTTTCAAAAGTATTAGAAAAACTCCCTGCAGTTATACTTCTTACATAGTATTGATACTCTGGGTCGTTTTTTAGTTGCTGGGCTTGCTCTGGTGATAAAAAAAGCGTGTATCTTCTTTGTTCTTGTTCAGCTAAGCCATCATCCCTAAAGTAGCTAACGCGTCCGGGCTTGATAGGGAAGCTATCTTCTTTACCACTTATGCCTATGCCGTTTTTTGCTCTTTTTATAAGCTCGCGTACTGCTTTTAAAGTGACTATATCTCCTTTAACTGTTTTTTTGATTAAATCTTCTACAGTGTCTTTTGTGCTAGCTACTTTAAAAGGAGTGTTTTTATCTTTATCACACACTAAAACATTAGTAAGTTTAGCGGTTAGATTAGCTATTATCATCCTATCACTTTTGTCTTGAAACCACTCTATAAGATTTTCCCTAGCTTCTTTCTCAAAGTTTATTTGCAGTGTTTTACTGTATTGCATGATGGGACTTTTTTGGGCGTTAGCAAACACATCTGGCGTTACACTCATGGCATATATATCCATATTATCTAAGTTATCAGCTAAGTCGGCATTACCCCTTACGCCTTCGCCCGTGCTTTTTGCTTTTAGTCTTATCTCAATAGGACTTAAGTCATTAACTGCGATTTGTCTTATCATCCTATCATTCCCACTACCCGTATAGTAGTTAAAAAGACTAGCCCTCCAGTAAGCCTTTTCTATCTCTGGGTCTAGTTTTACTACTACGTCTGGTCTGTTGCTTAATAATGTTTCTGTCATATTTTTCTCCTTATCTTCTATTAGCTGGTAAGCTTACATCTAGTGCAAGGCTGTCTTCTTCATCTACTGCATGGCTTGCATCGAGTTTTTTAGGCAAGTCTTTTTCTTTAGGGACTTGTCCTCTTTGCTTCCAAAAGTTATAAACTAAGCCTAAGCCTTCTTTAACACTTTTTGCCTCTCGCAAGGCTTTTTCTTCTGCCTTAGTCATGTCATTATCCATAAACGCCTGCAAGACATCTAAGTTAGCATCTGGATGTTCAATCAAAAAGGCTTCTTCATCACTTCTAATTTGCTTATTTGTTTTTTTGGTGTTTATAGAGTGACTTAGCTCTTCTCCTTTTTGTTGTAAGGGCAAGAGTTTTTCTTCTATATAAGCTTTTTTCTTTTCTTCATAGAGGGCTAAGAACTTCTTTAGGTCTTGATAAGCTAAGGCACTTTCATCTTCGCTAAGACTGTTTGAAAAATCCTCTATAAAGTTACTATCAAGGGCTCCCGTAGTCTCTTCTAGCTCTTTTTGAAGCTCTCCTAGCTGATACTCTTCTATAGATGTGTCATCTGGGTCTTTTTTTAACTCTGGATTGTTTTCATCCATCTTTTTCTCCTTATAGTGTTTGATACATGGTATATTTTTTTAGAATTAAAGAAAATTCTAAAGCCTTATAAGACTTGTGAAAGCAAAGCCCTATTAGCTAAGTCAAAGGCTTTTAGATGCAAGATCTCTTTTTCTTTGTTTATCTCACAAAGGTTTATAAACTCTTGTATTGCAAGCTTATAAACTGGGTTATAAAGCTCTCCTGCCAAAGCCAAATCTAAGTTATAGATAAAGTCATCTTCTTTGTAGTAAAAAGCTAGGTTTAAAAAAGTGCTTTTTGCAAGCACAAAAGAAAGCACTCCTTCTCCATCATAAACCCTAAAGGTGCTCCCATCAGGAAGGGTGTAAAAACTATCTTTGATGTTTATAGGAAGCAGTTTAGTGTTAGTAAACTCTTTTATAGTGTTGTTATAAAAATCTTTAAGATTAGCCGCTTCTATGATGGTATCTAGTTCTCTAAGCCGCGTAAACATCTAGGCATCTTCTAGACTTAAAGCATTTAGGTCTTCTTTAGAAGTAGCCTTATTTATAGCTTTTAATATTAGTTTTAGTCTTGCTTTTAAAAGTTCATGATAAAGCTTATAGTCTTGTATGTTTTTTTTAGTTTCTAAAATCACACTACCTAGCTCTCTTGGTGCCTCGCTTTCTTGGTTGATAATATCCATGGCGGGAGTTAGGGCTTTATCAAAGGTGTTTAGATAGCTTTTAGCTTCATCTTCTAAGATATCAGCCATGCCTTTATACTCACTAAAGCTAGCATCATGTCTTGCTTGCAGTTTTTGCAAGTAGGTGTTAATGATGCTTTTTAGTTTTGCAAGCTTATCTCCTTTGACTAGAGGCGTTTTAGTCTCTACTACTAAAGGAGTGCTTTTAAGCTTTCTAACTTCTATGGTTTTGTTTGTTTGGAGATTTATCTCTTGATGTGTGTCTTTATCTAGCGTTATAGTCTTAGTTTGGCTATCTATATCTTTTATGATGTATTTTACATTTAGTATATAGATCTCATCTTCTATCTTTAAGTCATTAACGTCATTTAGTACTAACTTTTTTTTGTTGTTTTCTGGATTAACTCCAGTTACAAATTTAGTAGTATCAAAAGCCATAGTACTAGGTAGACTTTCATCTTGAAGCAAAGTGTCGCTTCTTTTATCTTGGCTTCCTGCTTGTGTGCTTGAAGTTGTATCTTCACTTTTGGGGCTAGCTGAGAGGCTAGCTTCCCTGCCATCTTGTGGGTTTGATACTTCACTTTCTGGTGTGGCTTCTTTTTTTTCTTCTACAACTTCTTTGTTTTCTGTAGTAACTGCATTTTCTTCTGCCATGTGTCTCTCCTTAATATTTAAGTAAAGACATCTTAGAAAAAAGAGATATTTTAAAAAATTCTAGAATTGTTTTGTGTGTGTGAAAGTTTATAAACTATGAAAGTAAAATGCATAAAGAAAGGTAAAATATGGCATATACCCCTATAGACCCACAATATAGCTACACCATAGCTAACGCCCAAAATAAGCTAGCCCAAACTAGCCTAAGCCCAACGCTTATAGACTTTCAAAACTCCTTAAAAAGTGCTAATGATAGCTTTTTACAAGGTATAAACAACATAAGTAGACAGCAAGCTAGTAATCTTGCTTTAAAAAAAAGTAAAGAAACTCTAGATAATGACATAAAAGCCGCTAATGCCGCTAATGCATGGAATGCTTACAGGGCTAACTTAGAGCTTAAAAAAGCAAAGCAAAACGAAGCTAGTATCTTAAATACAGCAAGTGCTTTGTCTAATAAAGATGAAGCAAAAGCACAAAGTGACTTACTTCAAGAAAACGCAAGTCTTAGGGCTATAAAGACATATGATGAAAGTGGTGGTATAGAAAGAACAAAAACTAATGAGATAAAGCAACAAGACTTAAATCAAGATAGCCTAAAAAGACAAGCAAGACTTAATAATGATGTTTTAAAAAATATGTTTTCACATCTTTATAGCACAAAACAAAACGAAATAGGAGCTAATTTAAATAACTCTAAAACGGCTTTAAATCAAAGTAAGGTAAGTAGAGGGGTTTCAAACTTTATAACAAGTCAAGACCTAGAAAACTTACAAAACCTTAGCAATATAGATGGAACGCTAAGCCTTGCTGGAAGAGTAGCAAGAGAGATAAGAAGCAAAACTGGTAGCTTTAATCCAACCGCCTTGCCAAACCCTCTAGAAGTTAATGGTATAAAAGACTTTGCTTCTTCTTACTCACAAAACTTAGGAAGCATAGGAAACTACTTGCAACAAGACTTAGTAGGCAACTCTCCTAATAACTTTAAAATAGACAAGCAAGCCGCAACTGAAGCAAGGATAAAAGAGCTAATAGGCATAGCACAAAGTGCTACTGGCTTAAGCCCTGAAGAGCAAAAAAAGTACTTTCAAACAAACAAAGCAAGGATCATCCCACTTATACATACAGCCTTTAGCCCAAAAGAAAAAGAAAACATACAAGGCTATCTAGGAGTACAAGAGAGGGCAAGCGAGTTAATAAATCAGATAGAAAACTACGAACAAGATAAAGGCAACGTACAAGTAGACACCATAGTAAGCAACGTCTTAAGATACTTGCCACTTCCTGAAGGAGTTTTAAACAACAAAGATAGGGTTGCTATAGCAAGCCTTAATGGTAATGCTAAAAACCTCTTTGTAGGCTACGCTAAGCTAGCTATGGCTGGAGTATTAAGTAATCAAGATATAAACCTTCTTAAAGAAACCTTCCCGCAACTAAACGAAAATCAAAGCGTTGCTATAGGTAAGTTTTTAAGCTTTTTTGGTAATGCTAATAGTACTTTTGCGGCTAAGTTTTATAACGATAAAGACTTAGCAAATACAGTAACTTTAGGAAACTTTAGGCTTTATGAAAAACAAGCCCAAGACTTAATGACTAAAGTAGTTAAGGGGATGGAAGAGTGAGTACTGTATATAGCGATAAGTTTAAAGAAAACTTCAAACTAGTAGAAGAGACCTTAAGTAACTCCGAGTTTTTTAAGCAAGCCCAAAAGGCTTTAACTGACCTTATGCCAGCTACTTCTTTTACCAAAGCAGAGCTAGCTAACGCTTATGCTTCTTTTATGGCACAAACTTATAACGGAACGCTTCAAGTAGCAGTACAAACAGCCCTAAGCCTAGAAAGTAATGAAATCCAAACTACCCAGCTAAAAGCAAAAGGTAATCTAGAGCTTCAAACCTTAAAGTCTAATCTTGAAAAATCCCAAAAAGAAAACGCAACCTTGCAAGCCCAGTTTTTAAATCTAAAAACGCAAGCTTTTTCCATAGCCAAATCAGCTAATGATAACGCACAGATGAATAAAGCAACTTTATATATAAACTACACTAATGTTGTGTCAAACTCAACCTCTCCAGAGACTGCAAAAGAGCTAGTAAAAGATGTACTAGATAGTGTTAGGGCTATAGGAGTAGATAACGCTTTTAAATATAATGACGACCTTGATAAGCTAGTGGTTCCTGATAATAATAGTTCTATAATTATTTGGAGTGAAGATGAGACTTTAAAAGTAGGTGAGTTTACTAAGCTTTATGTAAGTAGTAGTCTGACTTTAAGCAATATATCTTGGAAAGAAGGAGGCAAAGAGCTTTCTAACATTAAAGAGCCTTTAGTTAGTTTTAGTTCTACTGGTATAAAAACTATAATCTTTAGTGCTAGTTATAACCACGAAGGAGAAAGCAAGCAGCTAGAAAAACGCTTAAATATAAGAGTGATTTAATGCTTGATGAGACAAGAGATAAAGCTATATATAAGGCAAATAGAGAAGCTAGCTTTTTAGAGTTAGCTTATAAATATAACTTTAAAGACGAAGCTAGCTTTAAAGAGCATTTCTTAAGAAAGCATGAGAAAAAAAAGCTTGATGCTTTAATACAAGAAAGAGAAACTCAAAAAGATAAGCTAAGAGATTTTGAAAAAAATAATGAAATATCTTATGCATATCATAGAGGAGGAGACAACCTTCAAGACCAAATGAGATTTACAGATGTAACAAAAAGCTTTTTTGCAAGGCATGGAGTAAACCTTCCTGATACCTATGTCAGTTTTAGTAGTGGGAGAAGTAACCCTGATATATCACAGTATTTTTCAAGACTACAAAAGATACTAGATGATGGGGCAAATAAAGACTTTGACAAAAAGGCTAATGACTTATGGCTAGGTTTGCAAGACATAAAGTTAAGCAAGGAGTTTAAATACTATCCACCTATAACCTTAGGCGAGTTTTTTAATAAGGCTAAGAAGTATGGCTTTTTTGCTAACTTAGATGCTAAAAAAGAAAACTTAGAACTAAATGACTTTTTTAGGGCTTGTGAAGATGATAGTATAAGAAACTTACAAGACTGGGATAGACGCATAAAGCCACACTTCAAAAATCTTAATGTGAACAATGAAATAATACTTTGCATAATCATGGCAGTGCGTTTTAAGCACTTTCACTCTAATGCTTTGAGGGCAACTTTTGAGGGATTAGAAAGAAAGGGGTTTTGGGCAAATCTAATGGGGGTTGTAATAGACTACATACTTCCTATAGTAGGCATAGTATTTAGTGCTTTAACATTAGGACTTGGGTCTCCTCTTGGCATAGCGACTTTGGCTATAGGGACTTTAGGTATAGGAGTTAGTGCTATAAGCTTTATGGTAGCAAAATACTTTAACTCTAGGCTAAAGACCATAGAAAGTGAGGTAAAAAACACAAGAGAAGAAGCACTTAAGATAAGACAAGAAAGCTTGCCACAAGCTGGGGCTAGGATAGAAACAAAGCCAAGCAGTAATCTTTCTAACTTTGCAGGAGGTAGTAGCTATAATGCTTTAAAGGATGGTAACTTAGACTATATGGGTAATGCTACAAAGCCTTTTTTACGCATGATAGGAGAAGATAGTGGCTACTCTAGTCTATATAAACTAAATGAGAACTTTTTAAATCCAGCTTCTCCACACTACTATGATGTCTTATCATCTAAATCTAGCTTAAAAAGCTTGCCTGAAGTTCAACAAGCCTTTATAGAAGCAGCCAAAGGGGTAAACTTAAGACGCTTTATGCAGCAAGATGAGCTTTTAAAAAGACTT
Organism: Helicobacter sp. 11S02629-2; assembly: GCF_002272875.1. Taxonomy (GTDB): domain Bacteria; phylum Campylobacterota; class Campylobacteria; order Campylobacterales; family Helicobacteraceae; genus Helicobacter_I. The sequence goes on along the minus strand of NZ_MLAN01000015.1, from coordinate 11,178 downwards.
AGGCAAAAAGATGCACTACTTTACCCGCTTTTAGTGTTTTCTCATAAAATAGAAGGTAGAAACCCTGCACCACTAAGGGCTTTAATAGATCCTAGATTTAAACACTTTGCAGGAGGAAGAGATAGACAAGAGAGGGCACAAAATACCTATAATACTATGCTAAGCACTGACTTAATACTTTTAGAAAGCACTGAGTTTAGCTACTTCTTAGATATCGGACTAAAACTAAAAACGAAACATCATCTAAAGATAGAAGTGCCAAAAGATGTAGAAAGAAATATAAGCAATATAGTTTTTTATGGAGACACTTTTAGGGATAGAAACGATAAGCTTCAAGAAAAAGATAGACCAAATCAAGAGATAGAAGATGCTTTTAATGGGAGAATGACACCACTAAGACAAGCACTACTAGAACTAATCAAAAAGCAATCCCCTAATCTAAAAGACATCCCACTTAAAGACTTATATCTTGAGGTTGCTAGAACTTTTAGTCCTAGTCAAAAACTAAGATATGACAGAACATCTTTTGGTGTAAAAATACTAAGGCTATATAAAAATCACTACCCAAAAGGACAGCAAGCCACCATAACACTAGGTAATAAAAAAGCAAAAACTAAAGTCCACTATATACTAGATGATAAGATAGGCATGGTAGCCTTTGATATAAGTCCTTTTATCACTCCAAAGTTTTTAGAGTTTTAAGAATTTTAAAAACTTCTCTTTTTTGTAAAAATCCTTATAAAAGTTACTACAAGGAGTGAAAATGACCATAGAAGAGTACAAAGCAAGCCTAGTCTTGCCAAAACCTTTAAGTGAGATGAGCCCAGAGGAAAAAGAAGCCTTTCTTACAAGCCACCAACCCCCTAGTGAACTAACAAGAGAAGATTCTTCACTTGTGATACTTCCTGTTTTAGTACTTTTGGGGTTACAAGATAAGTCACTGGAGTATGACTTTTTGCCTTTAGCGAAGGCTACAAAGATAAAAGATTACCTTGAGCTTACACTTTTTATACAACTAGTAAACTTTGCAGCCTTTAGTCAACATAAAGATGATCAATCTTTTTTGATAAACGCAAATATAGCTTTTATAAATCTTGCTTCAAAGTATGGCAAAACTATGGCTGTTGGGGAGGGAAACATGGATGACCTCTTGCCTGATATAGATATAAAGCAACAAGACTTAGACAATCTAAAAAAGTATGATGAACTTTTTAAAGCAGGTAATAAAGAAGCAATAAATACGTTTTTAAAAAGTCTTTTTGAAACTATAGACATAGATGCTTATAAAAGAGCTAACTTTACCCCTCCAAAAGATATAAGTGAGGACTTACTAGCAACTTTTTTTGAGATAAGAAAGAGACGTTTAGAAGAGATAAAAGTTTTAGATAAAAACGCTTATGAGACCTTATTAAAAGACTTAGAAGAAGAAGAAGCAAAAACCCTAAAAAACAAAGTAGAAAAAGTAGAAAAAGTAGAAAAAGTAGAAAGCAGCCCCTTTAGTTCAAAACTCCCTACGCCAACAAAATCTAGTGGAACCTATACTCTTCCTTTTAGTGAGTTACAAGCTATAAAAAAGAGCTTTAAAGTAAGGGTTAATGAGTATAGGGTAAATGGCACTTATAGAGGGGAAGACTATGATACTTTAGCTTTACTTTTAATTCAGGCTGGAAGTGGAGAAAAAACTAGCAATCTCACAGGGTGGTTTGATACGTGGCATAAAACAGAATATGGCACCTTCATGGATCTAAACCCAAGGGCTGATACTGCAGCAGGAGGCTATAATAGAAGAACTGAAAGAACTGGGCGGGCAAGAAACTATATAACAGGGAGGAATGGAAGCAGTGCAAGTTTTGGGGTAACTGTAGTAGCTGGAGGCATAGGGAATGCAGAAAGTAGGCAGCAAGATGCTGAGTATAGAAAAGCAGTAAGAACTCATAAAGTCTTTTGGGGGCGTAACTATGACACTACTGCTGAACACTTTGGCTACTTTAGTCAAATAAATCCTAATACTAATCCGACAAAAGGCTTTGTAGATGCTAGGCTAGTACAGATTAAGGCTTATGAAGAAATAGGCGTTTTTGTGAACTCCTCTTATGGTAATGGCTACTGCAAGATTATCACTTTACTGGCTTAAAGGAAAAAAGATGCAAGACCTAAACGCAAAAGAAAGGCTAATCGTAGAAGTTTTAGATGATGGAGTAAACTTTAAGCTTATAAACCCACTTCTAATATATGTTGATAGCAACCCTTACATAATACCCGCTGGTTTTATAACAGACTTTGCTTCTATACCTAAAATCTTTCATAGCTTTCTTACTCCAACTGGAAGATATGCTAAGGCTAGCGTGCTTCATGACTACTTGATATATAAAAAACAAGGCACACGCCTCCAGATAGACAAAAAGTTTTTACAAGCTATGAAAGATACAGGGGTTAGCTTTTTGACACGTTATGTTATGTACTTTGCTGTAAGGCTTTATGTTGGCATAAGTGGAAAGAGGTAAAAACTTTAAGGTTCCTTGTAACCCCTCTCCACGCTTAACCTTTAAGGTAGTGGAACACTACCTTAAAAGAATTTTAATCTCCCTCTTAATAAGAATATACTAGTTTTAAAAAAGAGGAGAAAAGATGAACCTAGTAAGCCCACTCAAGCAAGAAGATAATAGCTACATACTTTCTTTTAGCCCTATAAAAGGCGTAAATAAGCCTTTAAATGTAAAAGTAGATGAGTTTAAAAGTAATGGCATCTATACCTCTCCAAACTATGACACTATCGCCTTAATCTATTTGCAAGCTGGGAAGGGAGAGTATAGGGAGGATGACTTTACTGGCTTTTATGGAAGGAGTGATAGGCATGTGAAGATTGACGGTCCTGCTGCTAACTACAATTTTAATGTTCCAGAAGTTTGGCTTAACTACATATCTCAGTCTATGAACTTTAGAGGGGGTAATAATGCCTCTCTAGCTAGTTTTAATACGGGGGGGGGGGGGTAGTTTTACTAGGTGGACTAGGAAGTGCTGAGACACTACATAAATACTATGTCTACGTAGAAAAAAGAAAACAAATACTTCAGTTTTATGCGCAAGGATCGCAATCAAAGCCTGTTGGCTGGACGCCTTGGGAACGTATCAACAACCCTGATAATAACCAGTGGGAAACCTATAGCGTTATTAATGCTAAAAACTCCTTACCTACACTAGGAGAAAGCACGCTTAGACTTATAAGCCTAAAGGCTAATGAACAAGTGACTATAACCCTTGAAAGCCCTTATGGCAATGGCTACTGTAAGATCATAACTTTTTTAAAGTAAAGTAGCTTTATGCCTTTTGTTTATAAGCTTTAAAACGCTTAAAAGCCCCTCTTTGCAACTTTAAGCGTAGTGGTTAATACAAAGGCTAAAAAGGCATTAACTCGCTTTGTTTTTGTTTATAACTTTCTTCTAAGACTTTAAGCTCAGCTAGCTTAGAATCTAGAGCTAAAGAAGTATCTAGTATCTCTTGTTTTTTCTTTTCAAAATCTTTTTTTAAAAAGTTGCTTAGTAAAAAGTAAAAATCTGGCTCTATATAGATACTTTCATCTTCGCTTATATCTTTTAAATCACTATTTAAACTATCACTAACTAAGGCTTTATAGGCTTCTTTTGTAGTTAAAAACATGCTTTCATCAGTAAAAAGTTTAACTAGACTGACAAAGTCATCATTCAAAAAACTTGACTTTATAAGAGTAGCTTCTAACTCGTCATAGCTTTTTGACTTTTGAGTATAAGCTTGCTTTTTTAAGCTTAGCTTTGTTTTAAAAAGCTTTGAGATGTCTTCTTTATAGCTTTGTTTCAAAAAATTATCTTGGATGCTATTTAAAAAGTTAGTGACTTCTTTTAAACAAAGGGCTTTTTTCTCTTTTTCTAAGTCATCTTTAAAGCCATGTTTTTGCAAGATACCTAAGATATAGTACTTAAGTATAGGCAAGCTTTTTATGCTATCTTCAAAGCTTTTAGCTTTTAGTAATAAGTCATTGGCATCTTTTATAGTTTTATCACTAAAACTAACTACGTTTGCATTGTAAAAACCTTCTTTTAAGCAAAGTTTGACTGCTTCTAAAGTAGCCTTCTTTCCTGCTTTGTCATTATCAAATAAGAAATTAAGCTCTATATCTTTTTCAAAAAGCCCTAGATGCCCTAATGTAAAAGCAGTCCCACAAACTGCAACACTAGGGGCTCCTAGACTATAAAGACTTATAGCATCCATATAGCCTTCTACTACGTAGCAACGCTTACTCTTAGCTATTAGCTCTTTTGCTTCATAAAAGCCATAGAGGGTAAAAGACTTATTATAAAGACTGCTTGCTTTGCTGTTTATATACTTTGGTTGTTTGTCTTTATCTTTAGCCCTCCCACTAAAAGCTATCACTTTGCCAAACTTGTTTTTTATAGGAAACAAGTAGCGATTAGCAAAGATGGTATAAAGACCATTATCCCCCTCACTTAAAAGCGTTCTAGCTATAGCATCTTTTAGGGCATCTTTGCTTTCAAAAAACTTCACTATCTCATAATTAAGCGGCAAAACGCCTAGCTCGTAGTGGGTTATAACTTCTTTGCTTAAACCTCTTTGTTCAAAATACTTAGAGGCTTCTTTTTCTAAAAGACTACTAGCATACTCGCTTAATAGCTTATAGACATCTTTATATTTTATAACTTCACCTTCATCATAGACTAGATTAAAATTAATGATGTTTGCTATCTCTAAGCAGGCTTTAGAAAAGTCTAAACCCTTATAATCTTGCACAAACTTTATAGCATCACCTTTTGCTCCACAGCCAAAACAAGTAAAGATGCCCTTTTTTTCATGGACACTAAAACTAGGCGTGCTTTCTTCGTGAAAAGGACAACAAGCCTGATAGTTAGACCCGCTTTTTCTTAAAGGCATATAATGGCTTATAACATCTACTATATTGATATGAGACTTAAACTCTTCTAGATTTTTTATCATGTTTATCCTTTAATCGTTTTTCATATTTGCTTACAACTAACGCATAAAGGAAGGAAGAAGTTTGTGAACTACTAACCTCCCCACTTATACAAGGGGGAGGAAGGCTTTATAAAGCCTTAAAACTTCTAGCTTTTATCTTAACAGCTTATATATCTCAATAAGTGCTATAATAATGACTAGAACTTTTGTTAATAGTTCAAGGAAAACCATTACTAAACCTCTGTTACTCTTTATCTTTGGCTTGCCACAAGCCTAAGATAAAGAGGAGTGTTGCTTAGATTTACCCTTAAGGCTGGAACCCCTAAGGGTAACAACCTCAATATGATTATATCCTATCCCCTTACCTTCCTAGCTTTTTACACTTGTGCGTGCTTTTTTTTAAGCTCTTAGCCTTCTTTGTTTTTTATAAAACATAGTTAATGACTTATTTATATCTACTATGTTGATATGAGACTTAAACTCTTCTAGATTTTTTATCATGTTTATCCTTCTTTATATGTGAAGGTTAGGGGTAAGGAGGTAATAAAACAAAGGAGACAAAAGTAGGTTTTGATATAATTTTTAGCGAGGTTGTTACCCTTAGGGGTTCCAGCCTTAAGGGTAAAATCAACACAACCTCTATCTTTTTGCTTATTAGTTACGTGGTCTAATAAAGCTTAAGATAAAAGGTCGTTGTCAATGAAGTGCCTTGAACTTTTGGAAGAAGTTCTAGTCATTATTATAGCACTTATTGAAATATATAAGTTACTTAAATAAAACTAGGACTTAAGGTTAACTCCTTGCCCCTGCCTTTTAACGGTGGGGGTTTTTTTAAAAGTTTAAAAAATATTCATACCTTTTTGGCTCTTTTGCCTTTACTTCTCTATTTACACCCCTTACCTTCCTAGCTTTTTACACTTGTGCGTGCTTTTTTCTTTTGTGCGGCTTTTTCTTCTAGCTTAATCTCTAAGTCTTGCATCTTTTCATAAAACTTTTCCATGTCGTTTTCAAACCTTAAAAAGATCTTTCTAGCCCCTTCATCTGCCTTTTGAATTAGAGGGAGTTGTAAGCTTTCATAAGCTAAAGACACTGCTCCTAGATAGTATCTAAAAGCTCCAACTGTGTTATCTTCAAAAAACTCTTCTATGAAAATAAAATCATCACTATTTGGACTTCTTTGCTTAAAAAGTCTAAAGGCTTTTTGATGGAACTTTAAGTCCTTGTAAAGATGCCTAAGCCTAGCCTTAGCTTCTAAGATATCTATACTATCATCAGCCCTAGCATCTTTTAGAGTGTTATCTAAATAATCTATTAAGCAATTAAGCTCTTTTCTTATGTGTCCTAGTCGTTCTAGCATGACTTCTCCTTTAAGGTAGTTTTAGATAAGGCTTTTAAGGCAGCTTGTAAGTCTTTAGCTACTTCTTTTAAGTCGCCCTTGCCTGCTAGGAGTTCTTGGGACTTTGTATCATCTAGCTTTAATATAGAAGCTATCTTGCTTACATCATTTAGTAAAAGATGGTTTTTATAAATCCACTCACTTGGGGTTAAAAGCCTTAAAGGCGTAGCGTTAATGTGGCACTGACTTATACGCATCTTTATATATCTAGTAAAGCGATATCTAGCTATCTCGCTTAAGCTTTCAAAGATTAGTATTTCACTTTCTGAAAAGTGGGTGCGAACTAGAGGGCTAAGGTCTTTTTGGGTTTTTGGATTGTATGCTTGGTGATTAAAATTCATCTTTTTCTCCTTTTGCATCAAATGCAGCTTGCAACTCTTTACCATAAGCCTTTAAGCTTTCTTTTTGGCTCTCTTCTTGTTGGCTTTTTTCTTGCTCACGCTTTTCTTCTAAGCGGTGACTAACCCAGTTGCTATAAACTTTTAGCTCTTCTTTTAGTTTTGTGATATCAAGCTCTTTTTCTCTTAGTTCTAATTTTTGTTTATAGTTTATAGTCTCTAGGTCTATTATCTTTAACTCTAGCTTTTCTACTTTTGCCCTTAAGGCTTCTAGTGCTTTTTCCATGTTGTTATCCTTTGTGTGTGTTTAGATATCTATCTCAAAGATAGCTTCTTCTTTGTTTTGTTCAAGATAGGCTTCTTCTTTTTTTCTTTGTTCTTCTTCAAGCTGCCTATAGGTTTTAAAGTCTAAGATGTCGCTTTTATGGAAGTACTTAAGCTTAGGGTCAAAGTCCACTTCTGTGCTAAAGTGCTCTCCAGTTTGCTTGTTCTTCCTCATAGTTATAAGCCTTTTGTATCTATCATAAACGTCATTTTCACCAGCTGGAAGCCTTTTAGCTTTTCCGTGTTCTAGTGGCTTAAGCTTGTTTATATAAAGGTACATATCTGCTTCATTCTCTGCTAGCTTAGACCCCATAACCCCAAATCCACTTTTGGGATTTTGCACTATAAAAAAGATAGTGACTTGATGCTGTCTAGCTAAGCTTCCTAGTCTTTTAAACTTTATGGTTTCTCTTTCTTCTTGATTTATCCCATTAGTTTCTACACGCATCTGAGAATCTATTAAGAAAAATCTAACTCCTTGAGTAGAAAGATTAATGATGTGGTTATAGATATCTTGCAGGCTATAAAAGTCATCTAGTACTATTAGATTATCCCTTAAGTTTTGATAGTTAGCCCCATAGTGTGCTTTTAACTTAGGGAAGCGTTCAGGATAGGTATTACCCATAGGGAACTCTAAGGGTAAAAAGCAAGTTTTTACAACTTGGCTTAAACGCTCTATAATCTGTACTCCTAGTGAAGTCTTCCCTGCTTCTGGATCACCTCCTATAAGCACTAACTGCCCTGTCTTTATCCCACCATAACAAGAGATATCAAAGAAGTTAACTCCAGTCTCATAGTTTTTAGAAGTTGGCTTATGTCTTAGCTCATCTTCTACATCTCCTAAAGTCTTATACTTATAAACACTAAAGTTCATCTCTTCCATGTCTTGTGCTATGTCTATGATCTTGTTTTGCTTGCTTGCATCATAAAGCTTTTTAGCAATCTCTCCTTGCTTTCTTAGCTTGTATTCAAAAGCTAGTCTTTCATAAACGCTGCTAAGCGTTTTTAAAGTCGTAGCTTTTAAGATGTCTTCCATGATAGAAGCACTAAGATACTGCTTTAAAGAGTAGATATCAAAGTCTTTGTTTTCTCTATGAAACCTTGCTAATGCTTCATAGACTTTTTTCCCATCTTCACTAAAATATCTCATAGGATTTTGCACAAAGAAGTTAGTTAGCTCTTTAGTCTCAAGCAAGCTTATAAAGATAGTAGCTTCTGTTTTAGTCAAACTACTAGCCATGTTTTGCCTTTGTACAAACTAAAAGCTTATAGGCTTTTTTGAGGTTGTTTTTTATACTCATAAACTCCCTATCTTCTCTTACGCTCTTTTTTAAATCACGCTCTAAACAGAAAAATATAAGCCTAACTACAGTTAAAGAGGCATTGGCTTGATACTGCAAGTAAAAAGTGCTTAAAACGTTGTTTATATAAAGCTTAGAGGCTTTTTTACTTAAGGACAAAAGCTTTTTATAATTGGCATTACTTAGTGTTACTTTGGTTACAAAGCACTTCTCATAGCTGTTTTCTTTTGTGTTGCCTTTTACCTCGTTAACGCTCAAGCAGTAGTCTATAACTACGCTTTTAGTAAAGCCATGCTTTGCTTTAAACTCATCTAAAAAACTATTTAGCTTAGAATCTATTTCTATGTTAGGAGAGATTATCTTTGTAATCATTTTACTGCCCCCTCTTGTTTAGCTTTTTAATAAGCTTGCAGTTTTGGACTTTACGGTAGGTAAAAAAGACATCTTTACTTGCAACTCTTGAGACAAACACTGCTTTTAGAAATGAAAAAAACTTACTCATCATTCACCCCTTTATATTCAAAAAGACTAGGCTCTTGTTTTAAAAAGCTTGGCTTAAAGCCTTCGCTTTGTACTTTGTTATAAACATCCATAGTCATGGATGTGTTTGCATGCCCTAGCATCTGTGAGATAATCTTGACATCAGCCCCATTTTGTAGGTTTAAAGTCGTGTAGGTATGTCTTAAGCCATAGAGTGTATTAGTCTTTATCTCTAGCTTTTTAAGTAAGGTTTTAAAGCTTTCTCCCAGTGCTCTAACAAGGCTTTTTGGCTTCAGGTTCGTCTTAAAGATAAAGCCAGTTTTTTGTCCATTACAACTTAACTCAAAGATGTAGTCGCTAAGCCTTTGGTCTATATAAACTACCCTTTGAGAACTTTTAGTCTTAGGTGTGGTTAGTACCTCTCCACTAAAACCTTGCCTGATGTTTACAGACTTAGCTTTGTGATCAAAGCTTTCAAAGCTTAAAGCTATTATCTCGCTAGGTCTTGCCCCTGTGCCTATGGCTATCTCTAGGTAGGTTTTTAAAGTGCTATCTTCGATAGTAGCACTCATGATAGTTTGTATCTCATCTAGGGTAAAAGACTTGTTTCTAAAAGTGGCTGGGTTTGGCTTGCTTTTAACTTCTAGGGCTGAAAAAGGGTTGTACTCTACATAATCAAGATTGACAGCGAGGTCAAACATGGAAGTAAGTAATATCTTTAGCTGTTTTTGAAAGCTATAAGGCTTTATTTGTACATAGGCTTGAAAAAAATCTCTAGCAACTACTTTTTTCCCTAAGACTACAACTAGCTCTTCGCCTAAAGTCTCTTTTAGATATCTTAGTGCGTAAGTATAAGACTGAATAGTGCCCGGTTTTAATCTATAAGTGGCATCTTTTAGCCACATATCACAAAGGGCTTTTATCCTAAGTGTGCTGTCTCTTTTCAAGATGGCACTTGCGTAAACTTTGATATGGTCTAAGTTCCCTGAAGTTTGTATAAGCAAGGCAGCATAAGACTTTATAAGTCCCATGTACTTAGCACATAAGTCCACATTGCTCTTATTTGCATTTAGTTTAGTGCTTAAGCGTATGCGAGTAGCTTCTAGCATCTTGTCGATATAGATGACTTGGTTTTTCACAACTAAGCCTTCTGGGAGTTCTAGGGCAACTTGGGCTTGTGTGCTTAAAGTTTGGTTGTTGTTTTGTGTGTTCATTGGAGTTCCTTTTAAAAATTAAAATTAAGCTTTTAGCTTATGGCTTAATTTAGCAAGCTCTAGGCTTATATGTCTAGAAACTAGCTCTTGCGTTTTAGAAAGACTAGGGCTTGTGAAGGATTTATCTAAGCTTTTATGCTCTAGGCTCTTTTTGACTTTGTGCTTTTTATGGCTTAAGGTCTTAAGGCTACAACCTTGTGCGTCTTTATAATCAAGACAAAAAAAATCAATAGCAAAAAAAGAAGGCAAAACTTTTTTGTGTAAAAAAACACTGTGAAAAAAACGATAAAAACAAAGAGAAATTTTTCCCTCTAAAAGATCTTTATTTTTTATATTTATATTCTTACTACAAGTAATATTGTTTCTAAGTCTATTGTTTCTCTTTTGTTTCTTATAATAAAGAAAGGGAGAAGTCTCAAGTTGGGACTTTTTAGTCTCAAGTTGGGACTTTAGAGTTAGTTTAGTAGGGGTTGTTTTTGTGTCATCTTGGGACTTTTTTGGGCTTAATTTGGGCTCATTTTTAGGGGGGTTTTTTGATGCAAAATTGCTTTCATTTAAGGGGAAATCTGCAGGGGGTATGATTGAGTTTTCTCCTTTTTTATGGTATAAAAAATCTTCATAGCTAGCATCATTTAAAGAGTTAGCATGTCCTTTTTGAAAGTAGAACTTTTTGGCTTCGTAGTATTTTTCAGTTAGACGTATAGCATTTTTGTCTTTGTCTACAAAGCCTATGTCTTGAAGCCTTTTGATGCATCTAAAAAGGGTTGAACGCCCAGCTCCTGTGATACTTACAAGCTTAGATATGGGATAAGTGCAAGCGGCGTGTTTTTGACAGATATACTCTAGCTGGCTAAGGATGTTAGCCATTTTAAAAGTTAGCTTATAGTCGTGGACTAAACGCAAGTCTAGGGTTTGGATGCTTTTTAGTGGTGTGAAGTTTTTGCTTGATAGGCTTTGTGGGTGGCTTGCTTGGCTTGCTTGGCTTGCTTGGCTTGGTTGGCTTGGTTGGCTTGGTTGGCTTGGTTGGCTTGGTTGGCCTGTTTGGCTTGGTTGGCTTGGTTGGCTTGGTTGGCTTGGTTGGCGTGGTTGGCTTGGTTGGTTTGGTTGGGTTGGGTTGCCTGGCTGTGGTGTTTCCCATTCGCCCCATACGCGGTTTCGCT
>NZ_MLAN01000014.1 GCF_002272875.1 Helicobacter sp. 11S02629-2 | reverse complement strand
CATTAGCCTGAGCTGCTTTAATCTCATACTCTTTAGGATCTTTTAGTTCTTTTAGCACTGCATCCATAAAGTTATCTATAATATTTACTAGCCTTTCATCTATGCCTTCATCTCTTTTTAACATATGGCTTAAAGTATAAAGCTTATTACTTACTACACTGCTAGTATCTTCTAAGATTTTAGCTATCTCTTCTACATCTATAAGCTTACCTAGCTTTTCTTTATACTGCAGCTCTTTTAATCTAGCATCTGTTTGATGTAACTAAAAAGCTATTAATAATCCTAGTACTATGATTATGACACTCCAGCAGATAACACCAAGTATAATCTTAGCTCTTTTGGTGTGTATGCCTAAGAGAGCAAATTGATAATCTCTTTTTTCTTTAGGAGACATCTTTTTATATCTTTGCTTATTTAAAAGACTTTTGTTATACCAATCATTTAGCTCTTTTTCAGAAGGTGGATTTTTTCCTATAGAGTGAAAAAGCCCTGCAAGTCCACCAGTAAGTAATAATACCCAACCCATTATTCTCTCCTTATTAATATTTTTCTATGATAACACATACTTATCTTTAGCCCTAGTTTTTTAAATTTTTACTTTAAACTTTGCTATATCTGTCATATTTGTGCTTAATATGCCAATTACTTAGCTTCATACCCCATGTTTTTTATAGTTTTACACCTAAATATCTTATAATCTCACTTTTAATTTTTATATATCTATCACACTTTAAAACCATGCACGCCCTCGCAAGCACACGTATTTATCAAAGCCTTTTAGAAGCTAGCAAGGACTTAGGTTAGTAGTGATGCTACGCTTACTAAAAGGATGGAAAATGGAACTTTGGACGATAGTAGAAGTGCTTGTAGTAGTATGTTTAGTGCTTTTTTTAATATATTGGATAGTTACTGCGATCATAAGAAAAAAGCAAAGAAACAAAGAGCCTAGAAGCAAGCAGTTTGCAAGGGCAAAAAACATATTCTTCGTTGTTTTAGTGCTTTCTATCATCTACTGGATAGGCATATCAAGCAACTCATAAAAATTTATAATGCTGTATAGAATCTAAAAAAGATTCTATAGCCAAAAACCCCTAGACTTTTTAAAACTCCAAGCCCTACGCATGTCTCACAAACCCTATGGAATATCTTTTGCTTTTCACCAACTAAGCAAAGGCAACTAAAAATGCAGTTCAGGGAATTTAAAAGGATTTAAGTCATGAAGGTATTCAAAGTTTTATGCGCCCTACTTGTCGCCTTAAGCTTTTTGAAAGCTGATAAGATAGGCGATATATCAAGCATAGTAGGCGTTAGAAGCAACCAGCTTATAGGCTATGGTCTAGTTATAGGGCTTAATGGCACAGGCGATAAAAGCGGCTCAAAGTTTACCATGCAGTCAATTTCAAATATGCTAGAAAATATGAGTGTTAAAGTCAATCCAAATGACATAAAGTCTAAAAACGTAGCAGCTGTTATGATAACTGCTAATCTTAATAGCTTTGCAAGGGAAGGCGATAAACTAGATGTTAAAGTCTCAAGTATTGGCGATGCTAAGTCTTTAAGTGGGGGCACTCTTATAATGACTCCTCTTAGTGCAGTAGATGGTCAGATATACGCCCTTGCACAAGGAAGCGTTATAGTAGGTGAAGGAGACAACGCCCTAAGTGGAACCATAGTTGGTGGGGCAAGCGTTGAAAGAGAAGTACCTTACACTTTAAGTAATAAAACCGAGGCTACTTTAAGTCTTAATGCAGCCAACTTTCAAAACGCCATTAGAATCCAAAACATTATCAATAAGACCTTTACTCCAAGCACTGCAACTGCCCTAGATTCTAGAACTATAAAGCTTATAAAGCCTAGCAATCTAAGTATGGTTGAGTTTTTAGCCTTAGTGCAAGAGATAAATATAGACTATACTTCACGCGAAAAAATCGTAGTTGATGAAAAATCAGGCACGATAATAGCAGGTCTTGATATCTACGTGCAGCCTATAGTTTTAACACATGGCAACTTAACTCTTAAAATAACAAAAGACTTTGCAAAAAGTGGTGGTGAAAAAGTAGATTCTATGAATCTAAACACTGAGACTAAAACCCTAAGCAGTAATGGGCTTAATCCAACCGTATCAAGCGTAGTTAGAGCCTTGCAAAAGATGGGCGCAACACCAGCAAACATCATAAGCATACTAGAGACTATGAAAAAAAGTGGCGCCATAGCTGCCAACATAGAAGTACTATAGAATCTAAACTTTAAGGATATATCATGATGCTAGATCAAACAAACGCACTAAACTCCCTAAGCACCGCTAAAAGCAAAGAGTTGATAGAAAGCTTAAAGTCAAAAAAGCTAGATAACAACGACAAGGCTTTGAGGGCACAAACTGATAACTTTGAAGCACTTTTTATAAAGCAACTTCTTGATATATCTTTAAGCCTTGATAATCCCCTCTATCCAAAACAGCCCGGAAGTGAGATCTATCAGTCTATGTTTAAAGACCAGTTAGCTAAAGAGCTAAGTGGTAGTTTTGGCTATAGCGAGTTACTTTTTAACTTCCTAAAAGACAAAGAAAAACTTAGCTAATGCCTTCTAACAAACAAGATTCTATTACACAAGATTCTAACAAACGCCCACAAGAAGGCACTGAAAGCTCCCCACTTTCAGACCTAAGCACACTAGATCTTGGAGATACAGAATCTCTTTTAAAACTCTTAAATGAGTTCATCCTCCAAAGTTACAAAGTAGAAAAAGAGTTTAAAGACTTTAAAGCCTTAATAGAGTTAGTCTTAGAGATGATCCCCCAAGCAGTCCTAGTTTTTAATGAAGACGATGGCAGTCTTTTTTACCAAAACAAAAAAGCAGCTAGCTTAAAGCAGCTTTCAAGCATGGATTTTAACTTAGAATCTGAAAGCGAGATAAAGCTAGATTCTAGTATCTATCTTTTACAAAGCTCACGCGTTTCAAACAAAGTCATCATCACTGCTACTAATATCACTGAACAAAAACGCCAAGAAAGGCTAGCTAGTATGGGGCAAGTTAGTGCCCACCTAGCCCATGAGATAAGAAACCCCATAGGCTCTATCTCCCTTTTGGCAAGCGTGCTAGAAAAAAGAGTAGATAGCAATAGCGCTAAGATAGTAGAAGAGATGAAAAAGTCCATCTGGAGGGTTGAGAGGATAATCAAAAGCACTCTACTTTTTTCAAAAGGTGTACAAGCCAACATAAAGCCTTGCTTAGTTAAAGATTTGCAAGCCCAGATGCAAACCATCATTAATGAATATGCCTATAGTAAAAATATAAACTTTAGCTTTAATCTAAATGAGATAGAACAAATACAAGTTGATATCTCCCTTTTTGAGATAGCCCTGCAGAATCTAATCTGCAACGCCATAGATGCAATAGAAGAGTGCGAGGAGATAGAATCTGGTCAAAGAGTAGGCGAGGTAAATATAGAGCTTTTTGAAGAAAATGGCTTTTATGTGTTTAGAATCTATGACAATGGCAAAGATATAGAAGACCTAGCCTCACTTTTTGAGGCCTTTAAAACCACCAAGCTAAAGGGTCATGGGCTTGGGCTTGCTTTAAGCGAGCAGATATTAAAAGCACATAATGGCTTTTTAAGTGCTAATAATATAAAAAAGAAATACTTTGAGTTAAAAATACCAACCAAGCCCCTTTCAAACTTAGACTAAAGAAAGCTTTTTGGATATGCTAGTTTTATAAAAAGGCACATTGTAAAAGGGAGTCACCATGTTTGATGATGCTAATTACTTCAAAGCTGAAGTCCACTACACGCAAGCTAGTCCTAATGCACTAGATATAAAAAAAGCCTTACAAAAAAGACTAGATAGATGCAAAACTTCTAAAAACTGTCATCAACCTTTAGTGCTAGCAGATAACAACTTACTGCAAACTAAATCAACCAAACTTCAACCCCCTCTAAAAACCTATAAGCCAAGCACAACTGCTGAGCTTAAAAAACTAGTTAATAACCAGCATATTAATCTAGACGATATAGACACTAGCTTAATCACAGATATGTCTTATCTTTTTGAAAATAGCAAACGCACTAACTTTAAGGGTATAGAATCTTGGGATGTGAGTAATGTTACAAATATGGGTGGGATGTTTCATAATGCAGCACACTTTAATGAAGCACTTAATAGCTTAGATGTTAGCAATGTATATGATATGCACTGGATGTTTAAGGGGGCTAGGAGTTTTAATCAGCCTTTAGATAAGTGGGATGTAAGCAAGGTTAAGGATATGGGTGGGATGTTTCAAGAAGCCACTAGCTTTAATCAGCCTCTTAATACTTGGAATCTAACTAATCTAAAAAGCTATAAATCCATGTTTTATAAAGCCACTTCTTTTAATCAAGACCTAAGTAAGTGGAATCTTAAAAGTGCACTTTTACTTTTTGAAGAGCCTTTATGCTAAGCCTAGCTAACACCACAAAGCCAGAAGATATACTAAACCAAAAGTTAGATATCTGTGGATTAGAACTCATGGCAAGACTTGAAGATGAAAGTATCAATCTTTGCTTTTTTGATCCTCAGTATAGAGGTGTGCTAGAAAAGATGAAGTATGGCAACGAAGGAGAAAGGCAAAAAGAAAGAGTGAAGCTTTTGCAGATGGATGAGTCTACTATCAAGGCTTTTATAAAAGAGATATCTAGAGTTTTAAAGCCAAGTAGCTATCTTATGCTTTGGATAGATAAGTTTCATCTTTGTGAGGGCGTACACCCTTGGCTAGAAGACACTAAGCTAAATATAGTTGACCTAATCACTTGGGATAAACAAAAGATGGGCATGGGCTATAGGACTAGAAAGCAAAGTGAGTACTTACTAGTGCTTCAAAAAACTCCTAAGGTTGCTAAAGGCACTTGGACCTTGAGAGATATAAGAGATGTTTGGAGTGAAAAGATAGCAGCTAGTGATCTAAAACTACACCCCCACACTAAGCCAAAAGGCTTGCAAAAAGCTCTTATAAAAGCTTGTACTAAAGAAGGCGAGTTGGTACTAGACCCAGCTAGTGGGAGCTTTAGCGTGCTAGCTTGTGCTTTAGAGTTAAATAGAAACTTTATTGGGACTAATAAGAGTGTGTAGCATTAACATCTTTAGAATCCAAAACTACGCTTACCAAAATAGTACGTATAACTAGCATTCATATAATCATTAGTTAGGATATAGCCGCTACTAAAATAGTGTTGCCATAGGATAGATAAGCTTTGATTCTCTCCAAAAAATCCTATAACTCCAACCCTAGTATCAAGAGGCAAACTCCAAGATTTATCTTTTATACTAGAACGTGGAAAATGCTCTACATAAACGGCAGGGCACGCCACTATTGTACTTTGACACGTATCTGTTTCTTTTGAAACGCATAATCCTCCTTCTAAGTAATCCCCGCTATTGCATCTTTCGGTTATATTCTGCCTAGCATAGATTCCAGCCCCTATTATATATCCTAGCTTAAAGTAGCTTCCTAGTCTAAAAGCTTGCGTAAGGTCAAAGTTAACCCCAGCTTTTAAGCTATAGTAAGGACTACTATAAGGATGGATTGCATCAGTATCTATGCCAAGGTTAAGGCTGGCTAAAAGCCCTATAGTGCTATATTTAAGCTCTATAAAGTTACCTATACCAGCTTTTAGATTTATACCTAGCTCTGCATAGGACCTAGAGTTAAAATCACCAAAGAACCCAGAACCAACATCAAATCCACCACCTAAGAAAAACCTTGAACTTATACTCTGAGATAAGCTTGTAGATGGGGTTGGTGAAGTAGGTAGCTTAGCGGCATTTGCACCCATGATACTTAAGCCAAAAACTAGTATAGCTAGTAGTATGTATCTACTATAAACCAACATTACATTCTCCTAGTTTGTGTTTAGAGCGGATTCTAGCACGATATATTTTTCAAAGAAACTTAATTTTGCTTATCAATAAAAAGTTGCTTTGAAAAATAATTTGATGCTAATTTTTTAGATTCTACAGTTTTGTAAAATCTATTTATGTCGCGCTCTAGGAGGTCCTTGAGACTGGCGTGGTAAGCAAATATTTAAAAACTTTTCTAGTTTAGTGGAATCTAAAAATATCTAAGCACTTACAAATAACTCACCCCCTTACTCCCCCTGCTAGGATTAAGAACTAATACAAGATAGCACCCATAAAGCAAGAAAGAATAAAGGGGGGATATTAAATATCACTAAGCTTTTAATATCTTTTGTCTAACGATAGATGCACCTTCTAGATCAAAGTTAGGGTCTTTAATCTTATTTTTTATATCTTCAAAGCTGTTTTTAGTATGGTCATAAGTGATGATGCATATCTCATCGCCATCTTTTAAAAATCTAGTCTCGCCTAAGTGAGTATATCTAGTAGCACCAATTGCAACTACTATGTGCTTAGGGCAAGAGGCATTTTTGATAATCTCACTTAGATTTTCTAAAACTGAAAAGTCTTGCTGGGTGTTAAGCTTTTTAACTATCCAGTCTATTAGCTTTTCATAAAAGTAGCTATAGCTTGCTATCTCGCTATTTTCACCATACTGATGCACAACGCCATCACTTATCAAAAACGCAGTTATAGAGTAGTTATCACAGATGCCACCTTTACTAAACTTATCTATCTTTATCTTTTTGTTGCCCATACCTTTTGAAGCGATAGAAAAGTTTTTCTTTTGGGAGATTTTGGTTGCATTTTTATCATTTCTAACAGATGTATCATCAAATGCCATAAAATATTTTGGAACTAAAGTTTTAATCTTGCCATCTTCATAGACCACTTCACACTCTAAGGCTATCTCTGGCTCAGCTTGTACTTCAGCTTTTGGGTCTTCTGGGAGTACTACTTTTTGATTATCTATGCAGTATCTACCTAAAAAGTCCTTTGACCCCGGTATATAAAAAGGAAAGATCCCCTTAGGTGCTCCTTCTTCATCTGCTTTGACATTATGAAAATCACTTGCTTCTCCAGCTTGCTCTAAGTGACCAGCAAAGTTACCAGCCACACCAAAACACATATATTGTTTTATATCACAACTATTTTTTTCTATCATAATAAACTCCTAAGTTTTAAAGGCGAAACTAAAAATGATATATTCATCAAACTTTTTTAATATGCGTATAAAAAACACAAATAAATTATATTTATTTGATTCCTAGTAGTGAAAAGTGACATTT
This sequence comes from Helicobacter sp. 11S02629-2, assembly GCF_002272875.1. GTDB lineage: Bacteria > Campylobacterota > Campylobacteria > Campylobacterales > Helicobacteraceae > Helicobacter_I. The sequence continues at coordinate 24,837 of NZ_MLAN01000014.1, read as the reverse complement.
AGCCTTTTAACCAACCTAGATTAGCCTAGATAGAAAAATTAACACGTATAGAATCCATACATATATAATAATATAAAGTTACTACTAGTAACTAAAAATCAACTATTTCATAAGAGACTTTAAAAACTGTAAAGAAATTACAACAAGAAAGGCTTAAAAGGTGTAAAAGATGCAAAAACTAAGCATTTTTGTAAGATATAGATTCCATAAAAGAGTTAGAGTACTAAAACAAAGTCTATAAAAGATAAAAAATCAAAGGATAATCAAAACTTTAATGTTTAAAACAACATGAGATAAAGCACACTAAAGCAGCCTTAAGCCTCTAAAGAAGTCAAAAAGAATAAAGAGGGGTGAAGAATAAGAAGAGGAAGAATATTTGCAAGATGGGAAAGAATAAAAAAAATAAAAAGGTAAAAAAAGGGGATAATCTAAAAAAAGGTAAAGGCTGCAAAGACTAAGTTAAAAATCTATACTTTTAAAAGCCTGCCTTATAAAAAAGCCTACACTCTAAAAAGCTTGTTTGTCAAATGCCAAAGCTAGCCTTGCAAGCTAAGCAAGGCTTAAAAGCAGCTCTTTTAGAACTTATCTTCTTTTTTAGCTTTATAGAATCTTTTAATCTTGTCATCTATTGGCGCTACTATCCTATAAAACACTGGGATTACAAGTAAGCTTAAAAGCATACTTAATATAAGCCCACCGACCATAGCTAGCCCTATAGGCTGCTTCATAGCACTTCCTTCCCCTCCAGCAAAGACAAGCGGCAGCATACCTGCCACCATAGCTATAGTCGTCATCAAAATCGGCCGTAGCCTTTCACTACCCGCAAAGATGATAGCTTCCCTGCTATCCATACCCTCTTTCCGTTTTTCATTAGCTATATCTACTAGTAAGGTTGCATTCTTTCCAACCATACCTATAAGAAGGATAAGCCCCATGGTAGAAAACATACTCATAGCAGTACCTGAGATCTTAATAGCAAAGAATGCCCCCGCAAAGCTTAAAGGCATAGTTATCATGATAACTATAGGAAGCAAGAAGCTTTCATAAAGGGCAGCTAAGATTAGATATATAAGTATGAATGCCATAGTTATAGCAGTACCAAAGGCTTGGGATGCTTCAGACTGGTTATCCGCCTGCCCTAAAAAGGCATAGCCCGCACTTGGTGCTAGCCACTTATCGGTATTATCTTGGACTATCTTTATCATCCCACCTAAGCTCATGCCATTAGCCGGAGTGGCAGCTACTGTGATACTTCTTTGTCTAGCATACCTATTAATAGTACTTGGTGAAGTTTGCTCAGTAATAGTTACTAGTCCATCTAAGAAAAGCAAGTTACCATCGCTACTTCTTACTTGAAGCCTTCTTATGTCTTCAGGAGTGTAGCGCTTATCATCAGGCACTCTCATAGTTATATCATACTCTTTGCCAGCTTCTTTAAAGTAGGCTATACGTGTCTCTCCAGAGAAGGCTGCTCCTATAGCTTGACCTATGTCTTGTGCTGTGATTCCATACTTTGCGGCAATTGACTTAATGACATGGATTCTATATTCAGGCTGATAGTCTGAAGTTGAAAGGTGGAAGTTTTCCATCTTGCCTTTAAGGGCTGGGTCATTTTTCATAAACTCACTTAGCTGCTTAACACTTTTTTGCATGATGTCTTCAGTAGGCGCAAATACTACTACTTGGAAAGGAGAGTTATCGCTTCCTCCTCCAACTAGTGGCACTTCAGCTGGAGCTATAAGCATGCCTTTTGCATCAGGCTGTGCCCTTATCTCTTTAGCTACTTGATCCATTATCTCAAACTCACCCGCCCCTTTTATATGCTTCCTTTCTTCATAAGGCTTTAAAGATACATATAAGCTAGCTACAAACACACTTTGTATAGTTCCTGGACCAACTTGAACGGTTACGTACTTAACGTAAGGGTTTTTCTTAACTATGCTTTCAAAAAGCATGGCCTTTCTTTTCATATCTGTAATTGAAATACCAGGAGGGTTTCTCATATAGATCATAAACTGACTTCTATCTTCTTTTAGTATGAACTCATTACCCAAAGTGCTAGCTACATATAAAGACGACCCAAAGATAGCAAAGATAACTACTACTACTAAGATCATGCTTTTTTTAGTACCTACTATCCAAGTAACTATGGCTTTATAACCTCTATCCATGCCTTCAAAGAAAGGTTTAGTCCATAGATAAAACTTTGAAGGCTTAGGACTTATGATGATTGAAGCAAACATAGGTATAACAGTTATAGCTATAACATAACTAGTAGCAACAGCCAAAGCTACAGTCACCCCAAAGCTTTGAAAGAAACGCCCTACTATCCCAGACATAGTACCAACTGGGATAAAAACTGATAAAAGCATGGCAGAGATGGCAATTATCGCAAAGCCTATCTCTCTAACCCCTTCATATGCAGCCTCCCTCTTCCGCATCCCACTTTCTAGCTTTTTGTGTATATTTTCTATAACAACTATAGCATCATCTATGATGATGCCAATGGCAAGCGTTATGGCAATAAGCGTCATCATATTAAGACTATAGCCAACCATCCTTAAAAGCATAAAGACACCTAGTATAGAAACAGGTATAGATATGGCTGAAACTATAGTGATACCAAAGTCACGTAAAAATATAAAAACAACTAAAACAGCTAGGATACCACCTAGGATTAAGTCAAACTCAACATCTTTTATAGAGTGTCTAGTATAAGTAGTAGTATCTCTAAATATAGATATATCATAACCCGGGCTTACTTCTTGCATGGATGGCAAGGCCTTATAAACAGCATCTGCTATAGCTATCTCATTAGCCCCGGTTATCTTTTGCACTTCTAAGATAACTCCTTGCTTTCTATCAAAAGAAGCAAAGGTTTTTTCTTCTTGTAAGTCATCTTTTACTTGTGCTATGTCTTTAAGTCTTAAGCCATCTTTTACACGAATATTTTCTATATCTTGTACTGTGTAGCCATTAGAATCTGTGATAACTGAAAAGTCTTTTTTAGTAGTGACTAAGCGTCCACCATCTATTTCTAAGTTCTGATTACCTATGATGCTTGCAAGCTGTGGATAGGTGATTCCATATTTGTTCATTAAAGTTGGGTCTGGATAGATTTTAATCTGTCTAGCCCTATAACCTGCCATCTGCACGTTACCAACCCCACTTATACGTTGAAGCATAGGGCTTATGACGTTATTAGCATGTTTCATCATCTCAGTTACTGGAATCTTGTCACTTCTCATAAAGACTGAAACTATAGGTGTACTTCCAGTGTCTACTTTTCTAATAGTAGGCGAGTTTACATCGCTATCAAGCTGTACAGTTGAGACCTTATCTCTAACGTCATTTACTGCTTCATCTACTGGCTTATCTAACTGGAACTGTATGGTTACTATACTAGTGTTTCTTGCTGAGTTAGAAGTAACGCTTTTTAGCCCATCTATACCCATAACAGCTTGTTCTATCCTGTCTGTAACTTTAGTTTCTACAGTCTCTGGGCTTGCTCCCGGATAAGTGGTTATAACAACAACTACTGGGATATCTATATCTGGGAATAGTGCTTTTGGAATCTTATCAAGAGACTGGATTCCAAAAAACACTAAAGCAAGTGCGAACATTAAGGTGGCAACTGGCCTTGTTATGACAAACTTATACATGACTTAGACTTTACTTAGTAGCTGTTTTATTTGCCATTGAGGCTTTAGAACTCATAGAATCTTTAACTAATATATAGCCATCGCCAAAAAGTCCGGGCTGGGCATTATCATCAATAAGTGCTTCAGCAGTAACTTTTCTAGTATTTGCATCTATAGTTGGATAGATCTTATAGATCTTAGCTTCATGAAAGTTGCCATCTCCATCTACTGAGTACTTATAGGTATCACCTACTTTTACATCTTTTACATACTTAGAATCAAATTGGATAATCATCTTTTTTTGGTCACTTACTAACCTAAAAAGTGTGGTTGAAACGCCTTGCACACCATTACCAAGTTCAGTGTTTTTAGAAGCTATAACTCCATCAAATGGTGCTTTAAGTATGGTGTCATTATAAAGTGCCATGTTGTAGTTATAAGCACTTTCTAAGTTTTTGTAGTTAGAGTAGTTTTGCTCTAAAGTGTTTTTATCAACCGCAGTTCCACTTCTTTGGTATCTTTCATACTGGGCTTTTGCAAAGTCATACTGACTTTTAGCGCCATTTAAATTAGCAAGCTTATCTTTGTTGTTAAGGCTTAATAAAATATCGCCTTTTTTCACCTTAGACCCCACATCTACATCTATCTTATCAACTATGCCAGCACTGTTTAAAGCAAGATTAGAATCCCTCACAGCAGCCACATTAAAGATAGCATAGACTTGCTCTGCCATAGCCAAACTTGCACACATTAAAGTTATTAGTAATATTCGCATCAGAGATTCCTTTATTTGATGTAGTCTTCTAGGTTTTGCCCGCTATAAAATATATAGTTGGCCTTTTGTAATTCATAGTTATTTAAGCTTTGTACATAAGTAGCTTCTGCACTATACTTAGTTGAAAGGGCTTGTAAATAATCAGCAAAAGTTATAAGGTTAGAATCATATTTCTTTTTTATATTTTCAAAGGATATGTTTGCACTTTCTAGCCCAGCTTTTGAGCTAAGGATCTGATTCCTTGCTACTTCTATGCTTTTTCTATAAAACTCTACATCTTTGTTTTGTTCTAACTTCTTATAAGCGATTTGTTTTTCAGATGCGAGATAAGAGTACATAAAAGACTGCTTTTGCATAGTAAGACCAATCTTATCAAAAAGCTTATAAGTAAGCGTTAAAGTAAGTGTGTTTAAGTTGGTTGCAAAGTTTGCACCAAAGATTGGGTTATTAAGCGTAGCTTGCGTGATGTAGTTAGGGATTTGTATATTAAAAGTATAGGTGTTTGATAAATCTAGTGTTGGATAGTAGTTTAGTTGTTTATTAGTAAAGCTAAGGTTTTGATTTTGATAAAACAAAGACTGTATATCTGCCCTTTGTTCTACTTTATAAGTAGGGTCTTTTATAGGCTCTACATAAACCCCCTGCATGTCTTTGTTAGTTAGATACTTTATATTTAAGCGGGACTGTTCAACTGAGAGGGCTGCGTTTTGTATATCATACTCTGTAAGGCTAGCTTGGGCTTTTAAAGATTCCACATCATCTATAGTTTGAAGACCCTGTGCATAAAGCTTAGAAACCCTATCTATATCTTCTCTTATCTGTCTTAGCTTTTGTTTTAATGAAGTCTCATTAGCAAAGTTGGTAAAGTAGGCATAGTACTGCTGTATGACTTGAAGATAAAGGCTTTCTTTTAAGTACTTCTTGTCTTGTACTGTTTTTTCTAAAAGGGCATTTTTAGCCCTTACATTATTAATATCTGCAAAACCGTTAAATAGATTAACAGAAGCAGTAACTTGTGCTGCTTGGGTTTGATAGCTTAGCGAGCCTTTATTTTGCTGGTCAAAAGAGTAGCCAACATCAACGCGCGGTATAAAACTAAGCTGGGCTACAGTCTTGTCTTTGCTAGCTTGCTTAACTAGTAGTTCATTAGCCTCTAAAGAAAGGTTGCTATCTACTCCTTTTAAAAGATCTCGCAAAGACATGGCATTTGGACTGTCCTTTTGACTTTTAAAGGTCTCAAGTATAGAATCACTATCATCTATATCTCTATTATCTTGGATGTCTGTGCTAACTTGTGCAAGATTTTGCGAAGTAAGATTATCCCTAGTTAGGCTATCTAAAGTTAAAGCACTTTTGGCTGCTGGCATGTTTTGTTGCTCGCTTGTACTTCCTGCAACGCCTAAGGCAGCTTTGGCACTTAAGCCAAGGCAGCACGCAGCGACTATTAAGAGTATTTTGGTAGGGTTCATAAACTTTCCTTGCATTAAGCTTTCTGCTAGCTTTTTTCTATTTAAGGTTTAAAAAATTTTTTAAAATCTGTATGCCAGAGTTATGCGACTTCTCAGGATGGGGTTGGATACCAAAAATATTATCCTTTCCAACTACAGAAGCAAAACTTACACCATACTCACAAGTTGCTAAAAGTGCACTTTTGTCACAGTCCATATAAAAGCCATGATCAAAGTAGAGATAAAACTCATCTTTTAAGTCATGAAGCAAGGGGGAGTTAGTAGCTTTATGGCTATTATTCCACCCTATATGGGGGACTTTTATCTTCCCAGTTTTAAAAGAATCTAAAGACTTAAAGCTTCTTACTTCCCCTTTTAAAAGCCCCAAACCCTCATGCTCACCAAACTCATGCCCTTTTTCAAAGAGTATCTGGGCACCAAGGCAGATACCAAGCATGTACTTTCCGCTTTTAGCATACTCTAGGACTAAGTCTAAGAGATTAGCTTTAACTAGATTATCCATGGCTTTTTTAAAAGCACCTACTCCCGGAAGTATTAACTTATCAAAGCTTTTTATATTACTAGCATTAGCTAAGGCTACATGATTAGTAGAATCTATAAAGTTTAAGCAACGCATCACATTAGCCACATTGCCGACTTTATAGTCTAAAACTCCTATGTTCAAACTAGTTGTCCTCTTTTATGATGTAAGGAACACCTTGTACTTTATTAGGACCAGTAAGATTTTTAGTCATATCCGCTATAAAGCCTACATCACTTGGCTTAGCTTTATAGGCTGGGTTATAGATCTTATCTAAAAGGGCTATTTTTTCTTTTTCAGTTTTTAGGGTATTTATAGAATCATAAATCTCTTTTGCCTTATAAGCTGACTGATCACTTAACCAGCCAATTAGTATCATATGGACATTGCCTTCTTTAAGTCTATTATGTATATCTTTTAGCTCAGCTTGACAGTGAGGGCACATAGGGTCTGAAACTATATAGATATCACTATGGCTAGCTGCTTTATTAGTAGTAGGCAAAGTTATAATATACTGCTTAGGAAGTGAGGCTATAACGCTTTTAACACCAGCTTGTGCCATGACATTAGAGTTATAAGACTTTAAAGCCCCAAGGCTACTTAGTATAAGGTTACTGTCATCTTTGTTAACACTAAAAACGACGTCATTCAAACCAAAAAGCAGGCTTCCTTCTTTGTTTGTGATAGCTAGAGTTTTAGTCCCAGACTTCTCATCTTTTAAAGTGATAAGGCTTAAGTCTTTGTCACTTTTTAAAGGCTTAGAATCTAATACCTTTACATTAAGCCCAGTTTGTTTTTTAACTAGGTCAACTACTGGCGAAGCAAACAACGCACTGCTAAGTGCACTAGAGACGAGAAGAAGGCTTAAAAGTCGCTTCATAAATAATCCTTTTTGAGTGATCTATCTTGTAGTTTGTGAATGGCTTAATTATATAGCTTTAATTTCAACATTAAGTTTTATTGAGAACTTAACAAGGCCGCTTATGCTTAAACCTAGTTTTCTTATAAATGCCATGTTGGCTAGCTAATTTGCAATGGATCTAAGCCTTTTAGCATGGCTTTAAAGCTAGGAGTATAGATATTTATAGACATATAAAGCAGTACTGCTAATAATGCCTGCTAGTTTAAATTTTAGTTAACCTTTTATAGTTTAAGAGTTAGAGGAGTTAGGCTTGCCATTTAGCTCATAGTAGTTTTTTTGATACTCTTTAGTCATATCTTTTTCTAAGTCTTCATACCAGTTAGTCCCCGCAACTGGGGTAAAAGAAGGCATGATAACCATTCTTACAGTGTCAGTTAGGCTTGAGAAAGTACTAGGGTTATAAACCTTTTTAGTATTTAGCAAGATTATAGGCTGGACTTTTAGGCCTAGCTTTTCAGCTAGCATCTTAGCACCGGGTTTAAAAGGCAAAAGGTTAGCTTCTCCTTTACCTCTTGTGCCCTCAGGAAAGATAACTAGTGGTCTACCTTCAGCGACTTTTTCCTTAGCCACTTTTAAAAGTGTAAGTAAGCCTTTTTTATCTTCTCTATCTATAAGTATCATCTTAGGGGCTTTTAAAGCATGACCATATAAAAACATATCACCTAGTTCTTTTTTGGCTACCCAGCAGATATTTCTAGGATGGTCGCCTTCAAGACAGATGATATCTACTAGGCTTTGGTGATTAACCACTATAAGGTCTGCACTCAAGTCATACTCACCACGCTTATCTAGCTTAAAGCCACATATTGGGAAAAACAAAGAGCAGTAGCGTCTAGCCCTTCTTCCATTGTTTTTTTGAAACTTTATAAAAAGTATGATTATGGCTAAGCCTATGGCTATGGTTAAAGAAGCAAGTAAAGTTCTTAATCGATGTTTTTTAGGCTTTGGGCTTGCACTAGAGGCATTAGACATTAATGTACTCCTTTTATAGTTTATATTTTTAGAATCTTTTTACTATTTAGTATCATCTTTGTTAATCCAGCCTACTTTATTATCCAGATTAACCTTATAGTAGTTTTTGGTCTGACCTAGCACTTCAAGCTTTGTAGGTTGGCTTATAACACTCATAACTGTTGAAGATGATGTAGGCAAGATTAAAACTTTAGCATCTGGCAAGTTAGTCACACTGGTTACATTAAATACTATCTTATAAACTAGATAGGCTATTAGCAAGATGGCTATGATTAAAGAGATAACTGACTTTCTCCAAAAAGCTAGTATTAAAAATATGACTATTAAGATGGCAACTATTATATATACAAGAAACAAGCTGTTATTAACTGGGCTTAGGTTTTCATTATCAGCTTGCATAGTTTGAAAGCTAGTGCTTAGGTTTATAGTTTCAAAGCTATTAGCATCAGTGTTAAAGTACTCAAAGCTTATCTTATCTAGCGTTTTTGGAAACTTAAGCAGCACTATGCCATCTGAGCTAAGATAGCTAAAAGTAGAGTTTTGTGAGAACTCTTGAGTTTGTATGCCCGGGATCTTTAAGTCTTCTAAGTTCGACTTAGTGCTTTCTAACTCTAAAACTCCCATATTATAAAGATCATCATAACTTTCTACTTGGAAGTTACTAACTTTTAGTGAGCTTGCTATGACGCCACTAAACTTTTTGTTTTCACTTAAGTCTTTTGCTTGAAGGCTTAGCCCATCAGACTGCATGCTATCTTGAAGTATGGCATTTTGTACGACTACATTTAAAGGTGGTATATCTACTTTTAAAGCCTTTATCTTAAAGACATAAGTTATTAAGTAGCTTCCATCACTTTGCCTTATAAAAGGTGTGACACTTGAGACTTCAAGCTTGCTGTTATCAAGGCTAGGGTTAAACTCTACGTGGATTATCTTAGCGTCATTAAAAAGCAAAACTCTATAGCTTATGCTGACATGGCCTCCGACATATAAGTTATCTGGGTTTATAGAATCTGCTTTAGTGTCTAAGCTTACATGGACTATCTTAGATTCTATAGCTTGGCTGCCATCTTTTGTGTTTGATAGTAAGTTTGAGTTAGATGGCAGGCTTTCTTCTATAGCAGTATTTGGGTCATCTAGTACTTCAGTGGCACTAGTAGTTGCAGGAGTGTTTCCTTCTAATATATTTATATTGCTTGAAGCATTAAGATTAGGCTTACTTGCAGGGCTTATTAAGGTAGTAGAAGTAGGCGGGTTTGTAGTTGAGCTTAGAGTTTGCTTTGGTGCTAGGCTATTAGCTGCGTTTACATTATTACCGCCATTTGTAGAATCTACTCCTAATATACTAGTCTCGTTACTTTTGGTAATAGCTATAGGAATCTTGCTAGCTTGGTCTGCTTCAGCCAAAAACATCTTAGTCTCATCTTTTAAAACACCACTATATATAAAGGTTTGTTTACTAGCCTCCATGGTCGCTTTTGGCTCGCTAAGACCTGCGTTTGCAAAGATAAAGGGCAGACTAAAGACGCAGCATAAAAATATATATTTTTTAAGAAAGCCCATGACAAAAGATCCTTGAAAGCGTTTAGTGAATGTGCTTTGGCGATTATAACACACTGAATTAGTCGATAAAAATTATCATTTGTTAATATACAATTCTCTTTTTTGTCATAAAATGATAATCAAATAACAAAAAATAGCGAGGAATAAGTCATGAAGGTATCAATTATGATAATAGGTTGCATAATGTTTCTAACGGGTTGTGCTAGTTTGGCCTTGCAACCAAGCCAAATTAGCAGTTATGATCACGGTATAAAAATCTATCAAGATTCTAAGCCTAGCTCTAAGTTTCAACTAGAAGTAGGTCAAAAAGAAATAGGCGGTATTGAAGCTACTCCACTAGTGCTTTTTGTGACAGTAGAAAGTAAAAACAGCGCAAACACTTTTGATCTATCAAATATAAACTTTTACATGAACGACAAAGAGGTAAAACCTCTAACTTACACTGAGTTGAAAAAAGCCAAACTTGATCTAAGCGATGTTGCTTATGATTATGGAATCTATATCAAACCAAAAAATGCAAATAGCGTTATGGCTGCAAACAAACACCCTCTAAATAGAAGCATAATATATAGACCTCATGGCATACACAGCCTTAGCATAAGATATACTCCTTATAGCTATGCTGCCTCAAAGCAAGCCCTCCAAGCCAAACTTAACCAAAACGCCATAGATAAAGCAAACGCCCTAATCTATAAAAGCTATCTTAAAAAAAGCACCCTAGCAGAAGGAAAGACTATAAATGCAAAAGGTGGCTTTGTGCTTATACCTTATAGAGAGTTAAAAAGTGGCATCTTAAAAGTAAACGTTAAAGTAGGAAGTGACTCTTACACAACAAGCATCAAGCTTTCAAAGCTTTAAGGCAAAAACATTAATATAAATTGATGTATGATTTTTTAGTCTTTAACCAAAACCACATCTCACAAAAGGAGAAAGCAAATGAAGTTATATCTAACCATACTTACTTGTATAGTATTTCTTACAGGCTGTACTAGCCTAGTCTTACAGCCAAGTCAAATCAGCAGTTATGATAATGGCATAAAGATCTATCAAGATTCTAAGCCTAGCTCTAAGATACAACTAGAAGTAGGTCAAGAAAAAATCGGTGGTTTTGACACTACTCCTTTAGTGCTTTTTGTAACCGCAGAAAGTAAAGATACTTCAAGTATCTTTGATGTATCAAATCTTTATTTTTACATGAATGGCAAGCAAGTTTACCCTTTAAACTATGATGAGTTAAAGTGGGCTAACTTAAATCTAAGTGATGCTGCTTATGATTATGGAATCTATACTAAGCCAGCTGATATAAGCACTACTCTTAGCCCAAGTGATATCTACTTTAGTGCACCATTTTACGCACCATTTGTGCCTTTTGGAATCTATGGTCTTGGCTTTAATTATGGCTTTTATAACTACGCTATAGCAAGATCAACCCTACAAGCCCAGCTTAAACAAAACGCTATCAATCAAGCAAATGCACTTATATATCAAAACTACCTTAGAAAAAATACCCTTCTTAAAGACAGTGCAAAAGGCGGCTTTGTGCTTATACCTTATAGTAGATTAAAGGCTGGGACTTTAAAAGTGGAAGTTAAAGTAGGAAAAGATACCTATGATACAAGCATTAAGCTTTTAAAACCAAAAGAAGCTAAAAAGTTAAGACAAGAAAGCACAAACAAAGAAGCAAAGTAGTCTTAGGTGCTTTTAATGCTAGGTAGCTACTCTTATCTAGCAACTCTGCTTTAGGCTAAAATTTTTTATAAAAGATTCTACTTTTTATTAATATTTTTATAAATCTTAAACTACAAAAAGCTAGAATCAAGCCTAGCAAGCAAGGATACAAAATGAAAAAGCCAAGATATATAAACACTATCAAGCTAGCCTTCTTAACTTTTTTGGCTTTCTTTTTAGTTTTCTTGCTTTTCTTATTTGCCCTCCTTTATACCTTGCCCCTTTTAACATCACGCTTTAGAGTTCAAATATGAAATTAAAACTTAGCCTAGCCCTTGGCATACTTCTTAGCCCTTTTATAGAAGCTGGTGGTATAAGAACTGATGTAGATTTTCAGCAGTATTTAGATTACGCTGATAATAAGGGTCGTTTTAAGGCTGGAGCTACTAATGTAGCAGTTTATAAAAAAGATGGAAGTATCGCTGGCTATATAAAATCAGTGCCTGATTTTTCAGGTAATAGTGATGTAAGGGGTAATGTCACTATGTTTAATGAAAGATATGGAGTAAGTGTAGGGCACATGACTTCAGGTGGCTTTATATCAACTAGCTTAAATGGTGAAGGCAAATACACTGGCTATCAAGGAAGCAACGGGATAACATTTAATGGCGAGACAAACTATTACATAATCGCTGATAAAAGAGGTAACTGGAGTAAGCCAAAAGATTTTTACGTTGGGCGTTTTAACAAGCTAGTAACTAGCACTAGACCCTTGCCAAGCCTAGCTACTAGATATAGTAATGAAGAACTAAGGGCAGCTAACTTTATAGGAACTCATACTAACTTTGGTGATGTAGTAGGCATAGGTGCTGGTGCTATGTATGGCATAGAGCCGGGTAAGAACACAGTAAGGTTAGCTGGTCCACTAGGCTATAAAACAGGTGGCATCATCATATCGCTTAATAATGGCAGTAATGGAGTTTATCGCTACGAAACTACTAATGCATTTGGAGAAAAGCAAGCCTTATGGCGTGGGGCAGATAGTGGAGATAGTGGTAGTCCACTTTATATTTATGATGAAGACAAAAAGCAGTGGTATCTTTTTGCTAATCACTCTAGTAGTTCAAAAAGTGGTAGCGGTGGCTTGCCACGAGTTGGCGACCCAAGCAATGCAGTCATAATAGACCATGATGCATTTGACTATATAAAAACCTTTATAAGTGCTACTTTAACTAGCAATGAAGACATAACATGGAATCTTTATGATAATAATGGCAAGGGCACTTTAACTCAGAGCGATAAGACTTATGAGTATATAGGTATAGATAAGTCAAATAGGGACAAAAACACAGCTGAGCTAGGAAGGCTTAGACTTGGGACACTTACCAAAGACTTAGTTTTTAGTCATGAAGATTCTAAAAATGTAAATATAAAATTAGCAGATTCCATAAACCTAGGAACTGGGGCACTTTACTTTAAGGGCAACTATATAGTTAGTGGGAAAGATTCTAATACTTACTGGGTGGGTGCTGGGCTTGATATAGATGCAGGTAAAAAAGTCACTTGGAAGCTAAAAGGCATGCAAAATGATAGCCTTCACAAAGTAGGTAAAGGCACGCTTTTAATACAAGGCAGTGGGGATAATCTAGGCGATGCATCTATTGGCGAGGGAGCAGTAGAGTTAGACCAACAAAATGGCAAGGCCTTTAATAGCTTAGAGATAGTAAGTGGACGCGCTAGTGTCAAACTACTAAGAGATAATCAACTTGACTTTGATAAACTCTACTTTGGAAGTGATGGAGGCACTTTAGATCTTAATGGACAAAGCATCAGCCTATCTCAGTTTAACGCCTATGATAAAGGTGGAATCCTAACTAACACTGCTATAAAAAATGTAAACATAACGCTAGATAATACTAAAGATGACATAAACCCCTATAAGAATCTAAATCCAGATCCTAGCTTTAAAAAAGCCAAAGATTCAACTAACGCTAACATGCAAGCTTATCATGGATCCTTTACTAATAACTTGGATATAACTTATAAGTCTGATGGTAGTCATAAGCTGCTTTTAGATGGTGGGGCAGATCTCAAAGGAAGGCTTGATATAGAATCTTCTGGCTTAACCTTGCAAGGTAACCCAGTGCTGCATGCTTATAATAAAAGTATGCTTATAGATACCCCAGCCTTAGAAGCAAACAGCAAACTTCTTTCATGGGGAGTGCAGCCTAGTGCCCTTCAAAGCGACTGGGAAGATAACACCTTTAGATTCCAAAATGGCATTAATATAAAAGAAAGCACAAGCCTTGATATAGGATTTTACGCACGCACGCAAGCTAATGCTACTTTAGAATCTAACTCTAGCTTAACTCTTGGTATAAAAAATGGAGAGAGAGTTTATGTAGATAGGCTTTATGGAGTTCTCTACGCCCAAGACTTAAAAGATGAAGCTTTAAAGATAAGTTTTAATGCTGATAGCTACTTAGACCCTAGCTTGCTTCCTACTTCTTTTAAAGGCGATATAGCCTTAGGGAGCAATAGCGTTTTAAATATCAACCATGCAAGTTTTACTGGTGGCATTAACCCTAACTCTAATGCTTCTAGTCCACAACCCCTAGGCACGCTAAACTTAGATAACTTTGGAGTTGTAAGCTTTAGTAAAGCAAGCAAGTTTAAAGCCTTAAATGTTAAAAGTGGTAGTCTTAACTTTGATATAGCAACACTAAAAGAAGCCATCCCCTTTGTAAAAGTACAAACTGCTAGCTTTAGTGCTAACTCTTATATCAATGTAGCTTTGCCAATGCTAGATTTTTTTAGCACTTATCTGGATAAAAACTACATCTTATTAAGCGCAGATGAAGGGATCTCTTACTTTGAAGGGGCTAGTAAAGTCACTAGTAAAGATTCTAAGTACGCAAGTCTTCAAAGCAGCTTTAAAAACAACATCAACTTTAACACTAGCACTACTAAAGGACTAAGAAAGCTAAGTGATAACACCTTTATAGAATCTACTTTAAGCACCAAAGACATAGGCTTTAAGATAACAACTAAGCCTAGTAGTCTTACTACAGCTAAGAGTAATGCTGACTTGCAAGAAGAAAAATTGCAAGAAGAAAAAAGGCTAGCAAAAGAAAAAGCCGAAGAAAAAGCAAGAGAAGAAGCAAGAAAGGAGGCAAAAAGGCAAGAAGAAGCAAAAGAAAAAGCCGAGGCTGAAGCAAAAGAAAAACAAGCCGCACTAAAAAGACAAAAAGAAAAAGAAGAGCAAGCACGTTTGGAAAAAGAAAGACTTGAAAGAGAAAAACAGCAAAGAGAAAAAGCTGAAAAAGAAGCACAAGAAAAACTACAAAAAGAAAAAGATAAAAACCAAACATCTAATACAGAATCTAACAGCGATGCAAAAAGTACTAATGAAACTTCAACTACCTCTCCTTTAAATGTAGTGCCAAAAGAAAGTCTAGGCGACACCTTAAGAAAAGAAGTTCTAGAAAAGATAAGCGGCACTGCCAATAAAGACAAACTTAAAAAGATGCTAGTTAGTAGTGATGCTATGTTTAATGAGATGATAAATAAGGGTCTTTTAGCAAATGGAGGACTTGATAAAGAAGTAGCAAAACTAGATTCTAACCTTAGTGCTTTAGCCTCACTTAACCTCCCACAAGAGGTAAATAAGACCATGCAAGAAAGCATTAGCCTTATATCAACTGCTAGGATGATAAAAGCAGCTAATCCTATAGGTATAAGCTTAAAAAATATCGATTCTAAAACAAGGCTTGCTTTAGTACAAAACACACTTGGCAGCACACAAAGCGACATACAAAGCGATAAGCTACTACTAAAAACCATACTTGACTTAGTAGAAAAAAAGCAAAACTCAGCATGGATAAACTTGCTAGGGGCAAATAGAGCTTTACAAGCAAGCAGTGCTAATATCTATGGAGTAAGTCTAGGCTATGATAGGACTTTTAACAAAGCCCTACTTGGAATCTATGCAAGTTTTGCTAGTGCTAACTCTAATACATCACTTACTACTTTAAGCCTAGATAATAGATCTCAAAACTATGAAGCTGGAATCTATGCTAGCTTTTTAGGTGTGCTTTTTAAAAGAGGTGAGTTAGACTTACTAGCTTCTTTTAATATAGGAGATAACAACCTAAGCCTAGATGATAAAGATAACTTACTAACTAGAAAAGAAAGCTTTTTAAGCACTAGCTTAAACTCAAAGCTAAGATATGGCCTTATATTTAGACCTAGTTATGCTTTTATGTTAAAGCCTTTTTTGGGTCTAGGCTACACTTTAAACTTGCAGCATAAGCCTAGCCTTGCTACTAACTCTTTTATATCTAGCTTCTATACTAAAAATAGCACTTATCTAAATGGCGGGTTAGGACTAGAGCTAAGAAAGTACTTTAATGACACATCTTATATCTATCTTATCCCAAGTTTTAAAGGCTTGCTAGGACTAAGTGATAGTGGACTAGTTATAACTGAAGGCCTAGTTTATAAAGCCAAAAGTCTTAATAACACCTATGTGCAAATCTTGCTTGGTGGAGAGCTAGGACTTGGAAGTAAAGTAGCCCTTGGTGCTAATGTCGGCTATGTAAAAGGGCTTATGCAAAAAGATGATAGTATCTTTGGAAGCTTAGAGTTTAAGGTTAAGTGGTGATGGAATCTAAAAGCTTAGCCTTTAAAAAAAGCTATCTAAAACTAGGACTTTTAACACTTTTGGCAACCCTAAGTATGAGTTATGCTGCTAGCAACTTTGCTGAAGCTAAAAGAGAGCTAACTAAACATTATGCTAGTTTGCCACCAAGCAAAGAGTTAGACTTTTACTGCCAAGTGCCTTTTAAAGTAGTCCATAAGGGTAAACATACTAGCTTTGAACTCCTACCAAGTCCAAACTACACCCCACGTAATAAGTACACTAAAAAAGGCAAGCTTAACTTGCGTGCTAGACGCATAGAGTGGGAACACATCATGCCTGCTTATAACTTTGGCCATCATCTAGCTTGCTGGCATAAAGGTGGTAGAAAGGCTTGTGAAAAAGACCCTATTTTCCAAAAGATGGAAGGCGATACTAACAACTTAGTACCTGCAGTTGGCGAGATAAATGGCGATAGAAGCAACTTTAGATACGCACAAGCCCCAAAGAATCTAAAATACACTGAGTATGGCAACTGCAAAGTCTATACAGACTTTAAAGCTAGGAAGTTTTACCCAGCTAATTATTCTAAAGGGAAGATTGGCAGGACTTACTTATATATGAGTAAAACTTATAATATAAATCTAAATCCAAAAGAAAAAAAGATGATGGAAGAATGGGCAAAAGAGTATACACACTAGTTGGAATTAGCAAAATAAAAAGCATGAAAAAGCATCGCCTTTTAATACGCCTTACAAAATGATATCTAGAGTTAAAAGAATGCTGTTTTACACCTAGCGTAATGATATGACCTAGAATCTAAAAGCAAGCTTTTACATGCTTAAAGCCCTAAATCCTAACTCCTAAAACCTACACTTTGTTATAATCCAAACTAATTAATATTTTAAGGCAAACAAATGGAAAAAGTAGCATTAATCACAGGTATCACAGGGCAAGATGGGGCTTACTTAGCAGAGTTTTTACTTAATAAGGGCTATATGGTTTATGGTATAAAACGCCGGAGCTCGCTTTTTAACACAGATAGAATCGATCATCTTTATAAAGACCCTCACGCAAAAGATTCTAGATTTAAACTCTTTTATGGTGACTTAACAGATTCTACTAACCTTATCCGCATAGTCCAAGAAACTAAGCCTAATGAGATATATAATCTTGCTGCTATGAGCCACGTTGCAGTTAGTTTTGATACTCCAGAGTACACGGCAAATGCCGACGCACTAGGCACGTTGCGCCTTTTAGAAGCCATTAGAATCCTAGGGCTTGAAAACTACACTAAGATCTATCAAGCAAGCACAAGCGAGCTTTATGGTCTTGTACAAGCTGTACCTCAAAGTGAAACTACGCCCTTTTACCCACGCAGTCCTTACGCTGTAGCTAAGCTTTATGCTTACTGGATAAGTGTTAATTACAGAGAGGCTTATAATATTTTTGCTAGCAATGGAATCTTATTTAACCATGAAAGCCCTATAAGAGGGGAGACTTTTGTAACACGTAAGATAACGCGTGGAGTTTCAAAGATAGCCCTTGGGCTTCAAGATAAACTCTACCTTGGAAATATGAGTGCAAAAAGAGACTGGGGGCATGCAAAAGACTATGTACGCGCTATGTATCTAATCTTACAGCAAGAAAAACCAAGCGACTTTGTTATAGCTACTGGAGTGACTACTGAAGTTAGAGAGTTTGTGCGTCTTAGTTTTAAAGAGCTAGGGATTGAAGTAGAGTTTAAAGGTGAAGGCATTAATGAAGTAGGAGTGGTAGTAAAGTGTGAAGGCAAGTATAAGATAAAATCTGGCACTGAAGTAGTAGCAGTTGATAAACGCTACTTTAGACCAACAGAAGTTGAGCTTTTATTAGGAGATCCAAGCAAGGCTAAGAATCTACTTAACTGGGAGCCAGAGTATGACTTAAAAGCCCTAGTAAAAGACATGATGAAAAGCGATATAAAACTTATGCAAAAAGATAAATACCTTCAAGATGGCGGTTATAAGATATTTTCTTACTTTGAATAAGAGCGCACTAAAAGACATCGTTTTGTATGTGTTGTCTTATGGCATTAAAAGACTAACTTTAATAGTAATGTTGCATCAAGCATAACTAAATATACTTTTAAAAGTATCTATTATTACAAACTCTAAGCTTGTGGATGCTTTTTCTTATAAATAAGAGAGCTTATAAAGCTTACTAGTATAAAAGCTATGCCTATAAGACCAGTTATTAACTCACTTACTTCATGGGTTAGTTTTATAAACATGATAATGCTTAAAGCAAGGATAGCGTAGTGGGCACCATGTTCAAGATAGATAAAAGACTGCAGGGTCTTTTTTTCAACTAGATAGATAGTGATACTTCTTACAAACATAGCCCCTATTCCTAGCCCTATCATTATGATAAATATATTTTCACTTAAAGCAAAAGCCCCTATAACCCCATCAAAGCTAAATGATGCATCTAGTACTTCAAGATACAAAAAGCCTATTACCCCACTTCTAACTCCATCTTTACTAAGAGCACCCATAAAAGAGGATATAACCACATAAAGAAGGATGGATGAAAAGTAGCTTACTGCTATAAGATGAGATTGGCTTAGTGAGATTAAAACTACGCCTACTATTAAAGCTATTATAAGAGAGATATTTTCTAGCTTTTTAAGCCATCTTGTGACTGGGTTATCTTCTAAAAACTTTAGCCAGCTAACTTCTCTTTCCTTGCTAAAAAAGAACTCTAAAAAGACCATCAGTAAAAAGCCCCCACCAAAAGTATAGATTCCTTCTTTGTTGGCTTCTAGGTTTTCTTTATATAAGTGAGGGTCAAATATCGCTAAGTGTACTGTCTCATAAAGCCCCATCTTAGCAACTATAGAAACTATGACTATAGGAAAGACTAAACGCATACCAAAGACTGCTATTGGAATCCCATAGATGATAAAACGCCTTCTCCACTTAGCATCCATAGTGTCTAAGATTTTAGCGTTAACCACGGCGTTATCAAAGCTTAAAGAAACTTCTAAGATACTAAGCAAAACACAGATATAAAGGGCTTGATATGAGCCTATGAAGTAGGCTATAACTAAGCCAATGATAGCTATGATAAAGGATGAGTAAAAGTACTTCAAGTGCTTTCCTTTTCGAGATTAAACATTATGTCTTTTAAGGTAGTTATAGCTTTTTTGGCTTCATCAAGAGTTATGATGTAAGGTGGCATAAGATATATGCAACTCCCTAGTGGTCTAAACAAAAAGCCTTTTTTAAGGGCTTCATTATAGATAGTCTTAGTATCTAAAGTAGAATCTAAGGCAAAAATCATACCTTTAGCCCTTACTTCACTAACGCTTTTTAGCTCGCCTAAACTTTTCCAAAGCGTAAGTATATCTTTACTTAGAATCTTATTTTTCTCTATCACATTTTCTTTTTCAAAGATATCTAAAGTGGCATTAGCACAAGCACAAGCTAGTGCACTTCCAGTATAGCTATGAGAGTGTAAAAAAGCCCTAGACATATCACCTAAAAAAGCCTTGTAAACACTTTCATTAGTAAGCACAACTGATAAAGGCAAAAATCCCCCAGTGATGCCCTTTGAAAGACATAAAAAGTCTGGCATAAAGCCAACTTCTTCTAAGGCAAACATCTCTCCACTTCTACCAAAACCTACTGCTATCTCATCAAAGATGACATCTATGCCTTGGCTTTTGACTATCTCACAAGCCCTTTTTATAAAACTTGCACTTAGCACTTTCATGCCACCTGCACACTGAATTAATGGCTCTAAGATAAAAGCACAGATATTAGTGCTTTCTTTTTCTAAGATAGATTCTAAAGCCTTAAGACAAGATTCTATATCATCATCTTTAGGCGTTGGCAAGATTATGGAATCTAAAAGCAAAGGCTCATAAACTTTTGAGTAAAGCCCTACATCACACACGCTTAAAGCCCCTAAAGTCTCGCCATGATAGCTATCTTGCAGTTTTAAAAACTTAGTTTTAGCCTTTTTAGGATTGCAGTTTGCTTCCATATAGCTTTTTTGAAAGCTTAGCTTTAAGGCTACTTCTATAGCAGAAGAGCCATTATCAGCATAAAAGCACTTAGTCATCACCTGCCCTAGATTTTTAGGCATAAGCTCTAGAAGTCTAGTGCTAAGTTTTAGAATCTGAGGGTGATTAAAACCAGCTAGCAAGACGTGATCTAAAGTCTTTGTTTGGGCACTTAAAGCCTCTGCTATGTAGTCATTACAGTGGCCAAAGATATTAGTCCACCAGCTAGAAATGCAGTCCATATAAGCTTTAGAATCTTTATCATATAAGTAAAGCTCTTTAGCCCTAACTACTTCAAGCATAGGCAAGATCTTATCTATATACATCTGTTCTTGCGAGCAAGGATGCCAGATGTTAGTGCTTATATCAGTCATTAAAACAGCCCCTTTGTTTGTATAATTAACCTAATTTCTAATTGGGATATGTTACATGAGATTTAACACGTTTATACCTTTTTGCCTAGTCTTGCTTACAGGCTGTGCAAGCCAGACTTTAAACCTTGGAAGCATAAGCTTCCTTACCCCTTCAAAGCCACTAGCTAATCAAACTCACATCATAAGTAAGGTCTGCTATCAAGAGATCTTTTTCTATAAAAGCAAGGATAATAAGCCTTTAACCTTTACTTCCCTTTTAGAATCCAGCCCCCTAAAAACCTATCAAGATGTCTCAGTTTGGCACTCTAGTCTTAACTTTGGTCATGTTTATACTAAAAGCTGCTTAGAGCTTAGAGATAACAAAGGAGAAGCGAGATGAAGCCCCTACTACTTTCAAGCATGCTAGCTTTTATCCTAATAGCCTGCGCGCACCCTATAGCTAGCTTTTCTAGCATCTCTATAGCACCTCCAAAGCCTATAACAACTATGAGTGAGTCCTTTGAAGATATAGGCTATAAGCCTTTGCATTTTGAATATAAGTGTGAGCATGGCGGGAAAGACTTTCTTTATACGTGCCAGTTTAAAAGCCTAAAGTCTACCTACAACGCTTTAAAAAGCGGGTATAAGCACATAAAGCTTAGAAACTGGCAAAGTAGTTTTGATCCAAAAACTAACATCATGACCATAGAAGTAGAAGCTAATAGCGAGGCGATACACTAAAGTATGATCTATAAAAACTAAGATTATATTAGTCTTTTAAGCTTAGATAAGTTTAGTCTTAATAACTAAAGTTAATAAATATTTATCAAACTTATGCTATCATTGCTAAAATTTTACTAAAGGATATTACATGGCAAAGCAAGTTTTTAAAACTGAGATAAAACAACTTCTAAACCTTATGATCCACTCACTCTACTCTCATAAAGAGATATTTTTAAGAGAGCTTATAAGCAACTCAAGTGATGCATTAGATAAGCTAAACTACCTAACTTTAAGCGATGACGCTTATAAGAATCTAGACTTTAAACCACGCATAGATATAAGTTTTGATGAAGCTAAAAATACCTTAACTATCAAAGATAATGGTATAGGTATGGATGAAAAAGAGCTTAATGACAACCTAAGCACTATAGCTAAGTCTGGAACTAAAAGCTTTTTAGAAAACCTAAGTGGTGATAAACAAAAAGATTCTAACCTCATAGGGCAGTTTGGTGTTGGCTTTTATTCTTGCTTTATGGTTGCAAACAAAGTTGTTGTTACTACTAAAAAAGCACTAAGCACTAAGGGCTTTACTTGGATAAGTGATGGAAGTGGCGAGTATGAGATCTTAGAATCTAAAGTAGAAGACTATGGCACAAGCATCACTTTATATCTAAATGACGACAGCAAAGAGTTTAGCTCTAAGTGGGGCTTACAAAACGTCATCAAAAAGTACTCAAACCACATCTCTTTCCCGATATTTTTAAACTACACTGAAGAAGAAAGTGTACCAGTTAAAGAAGGTGAAGAACAAAAGCCTGAAGACAAGCAAGAAAAAAAGCTAGTTGAAAAAAGCGAGCAAGTAAACACTGCAAAAGCCATCTGGACTAAAAACAAGTCTGAAGTAAGTAGTGAAGAGTACGCGGAGTTTTTCAAAACTTTAGGCTTTTTTGGTAGTGAAGAGCTAGCCCACACCCACACAAAAGTAGAAGGCAATCTTGAATATAAAAGCCTTTTTTACTTACCTAACAAAGCCCCAGCAGACTTGCGTTATGCTAACTATAAGTCCCACATCAAGCTTTATGTAAAACGCGTTTTTATCACTGATAATGACAAAGATTTGCTTCCTAGCTACTTACGTTTTGTAGGTGGGGTTATAGACAGTGATGACCTTCCACTAAACGTAAGTCGTGAGATCTTGCAGCAAAACAAGATTCTAGCTAACATAAAAGCAGCTTCTACTAAAAAAATATTAAGCATGATAGAAGGCCTTGAAGGTGATAAAAAAGCCACTTTTGATAAAGAGCT
Source organism: Helicobacter sp. 11S02629-2 (assembly GCF_002272875.1). Lineage (GTDB taxonomy): Bacteria > Campylobacterota > Campylobacteria > Campylobacterales > Helicobacteraceae > Helicobacter_I. The sequence continues at coordinate 2,239 of NZ_MLAN01000014.1, read as the reverse complement.
AGGAGTGGTATTTAAAGAAGGCTTATTAGAAGACTATGAAAACAAAGAAAGAATCTTAGACATCTTAAGCATAAACTCAACTAAAAGTGATAAACCTATAAGCTTTAAAGAGTACAAAGAAGGCATGATAGCTTCTCAAAAAAGTATCTTTTATATGATAGGTACAAATTTAGATTCTATGAAACATAACCCAATCCTTGAAAAGTTTAAAGATGTAAATGTCCTCTTATTTAGCGATGAAGTTGATAAGTACGTAATCCCTCAAATAGGCACTTATAAAGATGTAAAACTACTTGATATCTTTAGTGCAGAAGCTTTAAAAGAAGTAGTTGGAGATGAGATAAGTGAAGAAGAGAATAAAGCCTATGAAAGCACTTTAAAAGTTTTCAAAGATATGGATGCTTTTTCAAATGTAAGACTTACTAAAAACCTTAGCCAGCCCCTAGCTTTAAGCACTGATGCTGAAGCGGCTGCTATGGCACAGCTTTTTATGCAGATGGGGCAAACTCCTCCACCTGCTAAAAAGGTCTTAGATGTTAACATCGATAGCCCTTTAGTCCAAAAGCTAAACTCTATGAGTGATGAAGCAGCTAAAATGAAGCTTGCAAACATCTTAGTGCATAACGCTAAGATCATGGATGGAGAAGTATTGATAGATGCTAAGTCTTATGTAGAAAGCATTAATGAGCTTCTTTTAAAAGACTAAGCCTTATTTTAAGCAAGCCAAACCCTGCTTGCTTAAAAGTCTTTAGTCCTAACCAAAAACCCACAAATCCCACATATCATGCAGTGATTTTATAAAAAGCGATCTTGCCTTCACCTAGATTAGACATCTACACACTATGTTTTCTATTAATACAAAAAGCCTTATTATTTGTCACTTTTCTATACAGTCTATCTTTACCATTCTCAACTTCACGCAATCATAAGCAAACTAGGGCGTATCCTTACTTAACATCTAAACTATCATAATAAAAATATAATAAAAATTTTACCTTTATGACCCCCATCAATACAAAAAAAAAAAAAAGGATTATACTCGTATCAATGAGTAGGTTTTTGGGTGTAATTATCCCTATATTACTATCTCAAGTTTTATATTATTGCTTTACTTATGTACTTGATATCAAATCAAAGAGCATATCTTGCAAGGAGAGTTTATGAGAAGATCCATCAGCACGAAAGTAGGCCTAGTAGTAGCTATCGTAGTTATAATAGTACTAGTCATACTTTCAGCCATAGTTATAATTAATGCTAAAGATTCCCTGCGGAAGCAAGTTGATACAACCCTAAGATACACAGCTATAGGAGTTGGGCGAACTGCTGAAAGTGCCCTCTCTCAAGTTGCCACAAGCACAAAGCTAGTAGATAGCAAGATAGATCTTTTGCTAGGTGATGCTAAAAATGCTAATGATGGGATAGAGCTAAGTGCTGCTACTTTAAAAAGAGAGCTTAGCACTATGCTAGCTTCTACAAGACTAGGTCTAGCCTCTACTCTTTATATAAAAGGTGTAAAAGTTGATGATCCACGCTATCAGCTAGGAGATGACGTAATTATAACTGCCCTGCAACGTGGTAGTGAAGTAAGTTTTACTGACTTACAAAACTCTCAAGAGATATTAAAAAACTCTCCTGCCATAAAACAAGCCCTTGATACTGATAAGCCAGTTTTTGGTGCCCCAAACACTGCTAATATACTAGGCAAAGACTACTACTCCTTGCAGATGGCTTTTCCTGTGCATAAAGATGGAAAAGTTATAGGTGTGCTATCTCAAAGGATAGATCTTGACTACTTTGATGGCATAATTAATGATACTAGTAATGACCAGTGGCCAGAAGTTGGTCGCTTTTTAGTACACCCAGATGGCTTAGTTATAGTTGGCTACCGTGCACAGCATCCTAATGGCAAAATGTTTACTTCTCTCTCATCTGACCCACAGCACCAAAAAAATGCCGCTAGAGTTTTAAAAGGTGAAAACTTCGTAACTGAAAACTACTTGCAAAGTAGGGGTGATTACGCTTTGATAGCAAACCACTCCTTCACGCTTCCAGCCTTTGGTATAAAACTTGGCTCTTACGTATCTGTCCCGGCAAAGATTGCCCTCAAACCAGTAACCACCCTAATTTGGATCATAGTCATAACTGCCATAGTAGCCATCATCATCATAGTCTTATTCTTCTACTTCTATATAGATAAAGCCTTTATAAAAAGAGTAAGAAATATACAAGCTACTTTAAT
>NZ_MLAN01000013.1 GCF_002272875.1 Helicobacter sp. 11S02629-2 | reverse complement strand
GTTTTATAACTTACTTGTTTTTTATTTTTTTAATATTTCATTTTTGCTTATTAGACTTAATGAATCTTTTTAATATTTGTAATGTTTATAACATGTTTGATTCTTTAGTTTTAATGTTTGCTTGTTTGGTTTGTTTGTTTTATTGCTTTTGGTTTGTAAGTAGTTGGTATTTGTAATGATTATATATGAACAAGTATTTTTTAATATATGATTGCCACGACTTATTATACAAGTGGTGAAGTGCTAGGTTGCAGGGAAAATGTTTATGGAGAAAGTTGTACACAAAGCAAGAAACTAGGCTGGGACTTTTAGAATCTCTAAAAAGTAAAAGTGCTAGGTTTGGCAAAGAAAAAGTAGCCATAATCTTTGAACGAAAGCTTCTCCTTACACTTAAAAACTACAATGCAGATTAAATGTAGCCAAAAGTACGAGGATGTTGCCTAACATAGAATCTATAAAGAATATAGTAGGTTGCAATAACTGCCACAAATAATTGCTTTAATGCTCTATCCATTTTATAATGGCATCAGATATTTTGAGTCCGGTTAGATTCTCTATCCAAAGCCATTGACCCATGCAGTTAATCTCAAGAAAATACCATTTACCGCTTGGATCTACTATGAAGTCTAGTGCACCATACCCAAGCTTAAGTATATGCATAAGCTTATTCACTATATTCTTAATTTCTATAGGAGCTTTCATGGCAACATGAGGTGTTTGTGCTAGATCATATCTTCGCCAGTCTTCATTAGCAATTTGTGACTTTTGAGAATCAATTTTGCACACAAAATGTTCTCCATTCACAACTGTCCATCTAACCTCATACTGTTTTTCAATATATTCTTGCAATAAAATAGGATTTTCACAACCTTCTTGAAAATCTTTTAGATGTTTGGTTGAAATTCTATTGGTATATAGACCTTGTACCGTTTTATCTTTAGATACATAAAGATTTTGATTGATAAGTTTGAACACACAGTCGTCATTATGTGTTTTCATAAAGCTTATTAATTTATTTTTTTGATTAGACACTATAGTATCGGGCATTAAAAGACCGACTTTTCTGGCTAGTTGCATTTGATAGTATTTATTCTCACCTTTTAATGCATCAGAAATATTATTTAGCCATTTTTTATTTTTTAAGATTGTATATAAGCCAATAAGGGTGGCATTCCACTCATTTTTCCAAATCTTAAAATCTACACTTTCACCAACATCATATTCTAAAGGTATTTCTACAAATGAGCGTCTACACCAAACTTTTTGTATATCATCTGTCGATATAGCTACGCTTTGGATATTGATCAATAAGACATTATTGCTATATGTGACTTTTGTGTTTTTAAGAGATTCTACATCTAGATTTAGTCTAAAATATTTAGTGTTGTTTGAAAGTTTAGATATTACGAAATCAGCATGCTTATCAAGAGTATCTGTTAAGATAAGCAGCATTTACCCTACCATCATGCCTTCATTTGGTCTATCAGTGCTGCTGTGCTGATCTTTTTCCTCAACATACGTAGAAACAGTAGCGTTTGTAGGAGAGCCAGAAGCAACAATATAGAAACTATCTTTGTTTGCTGGCGTCCAACTCCATTTTTTGTTCATACCCAGATCCGTTTTCATCTCTTCTAAAAAAGAACTAGCAAATACCTTAAAATCATTATTCATATTGCTCCTTTTATATACATAATAGTTTTTATAAAATCTATGCGTCTTTATTGCTATATCCATATTTTTCTTTTAGGAGTCTATGTGCAACCACTTTTTCTTTAGGGTCTCCTGATTTTAAAATCCTTAAAAGTTCATCCTCATTTTTATCAGCAAAGCGTATTTTTAAGGATTCAAATTCAGCATTGAATTCTTCTAAGGAGTTCATAGCTCCCTTTCCAATTTTGCCAAGCACATCAAAAAATCCCATAAGATCTCCTTTTGTAGAAATTGATGCCATTTTACCCCCCCCCCCCCCTTAAAAAATACTTAATAAGATATTTAGACATAAAGCCACTACCTTCTTTAAAGCCCTCTTAATAAAGAATGATACTTATTCACACAAAAGCTAAAAGTTAGCTTGCCATATCTGTTTAAAGTGTTATAAACATACACTAATGTAAAGATTCTATGTATCTAGCTTGATAAAAACTTGACAAAAGAAACTAAAGCGATGAAAATGGTAAAACAAGCTTGAATAAAAGGATGGCGTAAATGAAAAAAAGTACACAAGAGATAAAAAAAGCTTATATAAAAGATTTAACAAACAAAGACTTAGACGCCAACAAAGTGCCTTCTTCTTTAAAAAGAAGGAGTTTTTTAAAAGGAGGTTCGCTTCTAGCCCTAGCTTCTCTTATAGGAGGTAGTCTTCCGCTTGCAAGAGATGGCGCAAGTGGCTTTATATCTAGTCTTTTAGCAAGTGAACTGCACCCTTTTAGCGTTAAAGGAAAAGAAGGTTTAATCTATCTAAATGATAGGCCAATTAATGCTGAAACACTTCCTCAGTTCTTAGATGACCCCTTTACTAAACCAGAGCATCTTTTCATACGTAATAATGGCTTGCCACCAGAAGAGAAAACTATAGACTTAAGTAAATGGGAGCTTAGGATAGAAGGAGAATCGTGTGAAAGACCAACTACTTTTAAACTAGAAGAGCTTAAAAAGAAGTTCAAACACTACACTTACGCCCTAGTCCTTGAGTGCGGGGGGAATAACCGCTTTGATGTAGTCCCAGCAGTAAGGGGGAATCAATGGCAGTTAGGCGCAGTAGGCTGTGGTGGGTGGACTGGTGTACGCCTAAAAGATGTCTTAGAATCTTGTGGGATCAAAAAAGATGCTGTATACATTGGCTACTATGGGGCTGACACTAGTCTTTCAGGTAGTGGCGAGGTGCCTATCTCTAGAGGCGTTCCTATGCACAAAGCACTAGAAGATGAGACTTTGATAGCTTGGCAGTATGAAGGCAAAGATATCCCTTATATGAATGGCTATCCTTTAAGGCTTGTCATTGGCGGGTGGCCTGCTTCTGTGGCTGGTAAGTGGCTAGTTAGAGTTGTAGTTAGAAATAAAGTCCATGATGGCCCTAAGATGGGTGGGGGCTCTTATCGTATCCCTTGCACACCAGTAGCACCGGGTACAAAAGTCGACCCCGCACATATGTGCATCTTAGAATCTATGGCAGTAAAGTCACTTATCACTCATCCTCTAACAGGCGTGCATACTCCTTTTGGCAAGTCTTTAGCCCTAAGAGGCAAGGCGTGGGCGGGGGATCTAAGTGTGGCTAGTATGCATGTGTCTATAAACTATGGCGAAACTTGGCATAAAGCAAAGCTTAAAAAGCCTATAAATCGCCTAGCATGGCAGGAGTGGGAGGCTAATGTTAGCTTTCCAACAAAAGGCTACTATGAAGTTTGGGCTAGGGCTACTGATAGCAAAGGTGTATCACAGCCTATGGTCTTAGGAGCGTGGAATCCGGGCGGATATAATAATAATGCTTGCCACCGCATAGCAGTTCAAGTTGTGTAAAAAGGAGGGCAAAGATATGAGACTAGCTAAACCCTTACTTATCTTTATGGCGTGCTTTTCTTTTTTGTTAGCGGAGAAACTAGATTCTAATACTGGCTTAAAAGTTGATGTTGGACTAAGTGAAGTTAAGCAAAACTGCACAGTTTGCCATTCTGCGGCTTTTATAATCGAAGGTAGGGGGAATAGGCAGGAGTGGAAAGAGACTATAGTTTGGATGCAAAAAACACAAGGTCTTTGGGAGCTTGACCCAAAAACTGAAGACCTTATACTTACCTACTTAGCTAAAAACTATCCACAAGTTGCCACTTCTTCAAGAAGACCTCTTTTAACCAAAGATAAGTTGCCAAAATAGATAATAGATAGAATCTAATGTCCTAGCTAGTTTTTAGATTCTATCTTTAAAAGCCTATCACACTCATTTTGGTGGGGTGTGATAAGTTTTAGCCAAAAAAGGCTACTTTAAGTATAAAAGCTTAAACCTCCATATCTTTAGGCTCTTCATAGATGTCTACTTTTTTAGCCTCGCCCTTATATCTTTCAACATTAACTAGCATAGTGTTTACAGAAGTAGCATTTGCTAGCTTAGAGCTAGGGATATCAAGCGTTAAGACATTAGCACAGCCATTTTGACATAAGCCTTTAGAATCTGGATTATACCAAGCACCCTCACTTAGTTTTACTACACCTTGTCTTATGTCTTTAGTGACATAAGCCCCTGCTAGCACTTCACCTCTTTTGTTAAAAACTCTAACTACATCTCCAGTTTTTATGCCTTTAGCTTTAGCATCAAGCTCATTTATCCATATAGGCTCACGCCCTGCTATAGCGTGTTTTTGTTTTAGTGAGGTGTTATCAAGCTGGGAGTGAAGCCTAAAAGCAGGGTGAGGACTTAGCATGTGAAACTCTGCTGGCTTATCTTTCATACCTAGCCACTCAGCTGGTTCAAACCACGAAGGATAAGCCCTGCAGTCATCATAGCCCATCTTAGCTATGGTCTCTGAAGTGATTTCTATCTTGCCACTTGGAGTACCTAGGGCATTTAAGATAGGGTCACTTCTAAACTCAGAGTATCTTACAAAGTGCTTAGAATCTTCTGGGACTTTAAAGGTTATAGGCTTATTCTCATGCCAGAATCGCTTAAAATCTGGCATATTTATATGCTCACTTTTTGCTTGCTTTAAAGCGTGGTTATAAAACTCTTCTATCCACATGGAAGGAGTTTTGCCCTCAGTAAACTCATCATAAATCCCAGCCATCATAGCAAGGTCGCTAAAGACTTCATAGTCGTCCATACTTTCATACTGCCTTTTTACAAGGGCCTTCATAGGGACTATATTAAGGTTAGAGTAGTCCCCACTCATAGATATATCATCCCTTTCATACTCTGTAGTTGTAGGTATGACTATATCTGCATGCCTTGCAGTAGCACTCCAGTAAGGGTCATGCACTATCACAGTTTTTACCTTTTGCCAAGCTTTTAAAAACTTATTGATATCTTGTTGATGGCTGATAGGATTTTCTCCTGCCCAGTACATCAAATCTATCTCTGGATAGGAGGCTTTGCCTCCATTAGATTCTATGCTTGCTCCTGTGTTTAAAAGGGCATCAGCTATGCGTGCTGTTGGGATAAAGTTAGTGACTTTTTGTTTTTGAGCACCTAGATTCATGCCACTTATGACTGCAGCGCGTGCAGTTGGATTCCCACCATTAGCATAGTGGTAGCTAAAACCAAAGCCACCACCTGGAAGTCCTATTTGTCCTATCATAGAAGCAAGCGTTACTAACATCCAGTGAGGTTGTTCGCCATGGTGGGCACGCTGCATACCCCAGCCTGCCATTATCATAGTTCTATTTTCAAACATCTCTTTTGCAAGATACTCTATAGTCTTAATATCTACACCACTTATATTACTAGCCCAAGTGGCATCTTTCACTACCCCATCACTCTTGCCTAGCATATAGTCTAAAAACTTTGGAAAGCCAGTAGTGTAGGTATCAAGAAACTTTTTATCATACTTATTAGTTATATACATTGTATGCATGATTCCAAGCATTAAAGCAACATCAGTATTAGGCACTGGGGCTATCCATGTGGCATTAGTATCATCTTTAAAAAACTCTACAGTTTCACTTCCTACAGGGTCTATTAGGATGACTTTTTTTCTACGCTTTTTAAGTTCGCTAAAAAACTCTAGCCCATAGTCTCCATCTATAATAGTGTCACCTATCCTTAAAGTAACCATAGGGTTAGCACCCCAGATAACTATGACTTTAGAGTGCTCTAGTACTACTGGGTAGGCAGTTTGTTGGCTGCTAACTTCAGCACTGCCAAGCACGTGAGGCAAGATAACTTCAACTGCACCAGTTGAAAAAGTCCCTATCTTATGGCTAAAGCCTCCACTTAGATTCATAAAACGCTGTAAAAGTACTATGGCATTATGCATATTGCCACTACTTTTCCAGCCATTACCCCCTACATAGATAGCCTCACTTCCTTTAGTTTCCCTAGTCTCTTTTAGTGCACTTGATATAAGCTCTAAAGCTTTTTTGTATGGAATCCTTATCCACGTGTCTTTTCCTCTAAGCTCAGGCTTATTATTATGTGGGTCTTCTAGGTAGGACTTTCTAACCATGGGGTATTTGATACGTGACTTAGCATAGATTAGATCACTTGTAACAGTTTGGAGTGGATTGTATATAGCTTGCTTAAAGGCTGGTTTTGAGCTAAGCACTTTGCCATGTCTTATATGCACTTTTAAGATACCCCAGTGTGCCCCAGTTATCACTTCACCGTTTTCTACTAGCTTAGTTACATACTTCATCATAGCGGCTTTATCCATATACTGTGACATAGCTTCTAGCTGTCTAGCCTTACTTTCTTCGCTAGCACTTAATAGTTTAGGAGCCAAAGGCACTAGCGCAAAAAGTGCACTTGCTTTTAATATACTTCTTCTTGAGATACTCATGATAAGACTTCCTTTTGTATATGTTTATAAAGATATTGCGAGTTAGATTCTACAACTAAAGGGCACTTACAAAGCACAAGTAGGCTGTATATTTACTACTATAAAGATAGTTATCGTAACTATCTTTAACTTTTAAAAGCCCTATGACCCCCTTAGTAAGATTCTTAAAAGTTTCCCTTACTTAAAGGCGCATATTTTTTGGCTGTTCATATACGTCTACTTTTTCTAGCTTTCCTTTATACTTTTCTATGTTTACTAAGGCGGTGTTTACAGAAGTAGCATTTGCTAGTTTTGAACTTGGCACATCCATAGTTAAGACATTAGCACAGCCATTTTTACATAAGCCTTTAGAATCTGGATTAAACCAAGCGCCCTCACTTAGTGTAACTACGCCTTGTTTTATATCTTTAGTCACATAAGCCCCTGCTAGCACTTCACCTCTTTTGTTAAACACTCTAACTACATCTCCTGTTTTTATACCCTTAGCCTTAGCATCTTTATCATTCATAATGATAGGCTGTCTATCACTTATGGCATAAAGTTTCCTTATAGATGTGTTATTAAGCTGGGAGTGAAGCTGGTAGCGGGAGTGAGGACTTAGCATGTGAAACTCTGCTGGCTTATCTTTCATACCTAGCCACTCAGCTGGTTCAAACCACGAAGGATAAGCCCTGCAGTCATCATAGCCCATCTTAGCTATGGTCTCTGAAGTGATTTCTATCTTGCCACTTGGAGTACCTAGGGCGTTTAAGATAGGGTCTTCTCTAAAGTCTGCATATCTAGTAAAAGTCTTTGCTTCTTCTGGTACTTCAAAGACTATAGGTTTATTAGCCTTCCAAAAGGTCTCAAAGTCTGGCATGCCTAGTTTTTCAGCCTTTGATTGTTTTAAGGCGTTATTATAAAACTCTTCTATCCACATTGAAGGAGTTTTGTTTTCAGTAAACTCTTCATATACTCCAAGCTCTTTTGCAAGGTCGCTAAATATCTCATAGTCATCTTTTGCTTCATACTGCCTTTTTACAAGTGCTTTCATAGGGGTTATCATCGTGTGAGAGTAGTCTCCAACCATAGAGATATCATCCCTTTCATACTCAGTAGTAGCTGGCATGACTATATCTGCGTGGCGTGCTGACATATTCCAGTAAGGATCTTGGATGATGATGGTTTTTAGTTTTTGCCAAGACTTCAAAGTCTTATTAACATCTTGTTGATGGCTTAGTGGATTTTCCCCTGCCCAGTACATCAACTCTATCTCTGGATAGGTGACTTTTTTGCCATCACTTTCTATAGTTTTGCCCGGGTTTAATAAAGCATCTGAGATTCTAGCTGCTGGGATATTACTAGTTACTTTAGTGTGGGCAGTGCCTACGTTCATGCCGCCTATGACTGCAGCGCGTGCTGCTGGATTACCGCCATTGCTATAGTGATAACTAAAGCCAAAGCCACCTCCTGGAAGTCCTATTTGACCTATCATGGAAGCAAGTGTTACTAACATCCAGTGAGGTTGTTCTCCATGATGGGCACGTTGCATAGACCAGCCACCCATTAGCATAGTTGTATTTTTATAAAAAAGTGGCGCTAGGTCTTTTATAGTTTTAGAATCTATACTAGTTATCTTAGAAGCCCAAGCAGCATCTTTAACTACCCCATCACTCTTGCCTAACATATAGTCTAAAAACTTAGGAAAGCCAGTAGTGTAGTTATCTAAAAAGTCTTTACTGTACTGCTTGGTTGTATACATCGTATGCATGATTCCAAGCATTAAGGCGACATCTGTGTTAGGCACTGGGGCTATCCACTTAAAGTTTTTGTTTTTCTTAAAAAACTGGACTGTCTCAGTGCCTCTTGGGTCTATACAAACTATAGTCTTATCACTCTTTCTTATAGAGTTAAAAAACTCTAGCCCAGCAGTTCCATCTATAACTGTATCTCCAACCATTAACGTTGCAAGTGGGTTAGCCCCCCAGATAACTATGACTTTAGTGTTTTCTAACACTACTGGATACACAGTTTGTTGTTCATAAACTTCAAGACTACCTAGTACGTGAGGAAGTATAGTCTGGGCAGCTCCTGTTGAGTAGTCTCCAGTTATCTTAGTAAAGCCACCAGTTAGACCCATAAATCTTTGTAAAAGCACTACTGCATTGTGCATATTGCCACTACTTTTCCAGCCATTACCCCCAACAAAGATGGCTTCACTGCCTTTAGTTTTTCTAGTCTCTTTAAGTGCGTCTGCTATAAGTTTTATAGCCTTGTCATAGCTTACGCGCACCCACTCATCTTTACCTCTAAGCTCAGGCTTATTGTTATGTGGATCTTCTAGATAGGACTTTCTAACCATAGGGTAGCGCACTCTAGAATCTGTATAGACTAAATCAGCCGTAGCAGAGCGAAGAGGGTTTTCCATCTTGTCTTTAAAAGCACCTTCTGACTTAACTATCTTGCCATCTTTTAAAGTGACTTTTAAAACTCCCCAGTGTGCCCCAGTTATCACTTCTCCGTTTTCTACTAGCTTAGTTACATACTTCATCTCCTTAGCTTTACTCATGACTTCGCCCATCTTCATGGCATGAGTAGTTTTGCTAGCTTCAGTTGCACTTAGTAGTTTTGGTGCTAGTGGCACTAGTGCAAAAAGTGCACTTGCTTTTAATATACTTCTTCTTGAGATACTCATCGCTGTTTCCTTGTTACCTTGATATAAGAACTAATGCTTTTTAAATGCTATATTTTGATTCTATCGCTTAGGGTATTTTTAGTCATAAGCACAAAGTAAAGAAGATGAAAAAATGTGCCTTTTGTGAGACTTGCTTAAGATTACTTAACTTTTACTTAGCACTAGGCAGGCTTTAGTTTACCTAAGAAAGGAAAGGCTACATTTACTTATCTATACTTTTTTCTATAAGCTTTAAGTTGCCTTAGCTAGAAGTATAATTTTTTAAGCTACATAGAATCTACATTTGACATCTTAAGCATTACAATAATCTCACATCAATATTCTCATAACAACTTTTTATTAGGAATTCACGGAGGTGCATTATGAAACCATATACCATGGCAGGCTATTTTTCTTTGGCTTTAAGATTAGTAGTAGGCTGGACTTACTTTTCAGCCTTTTGGAGAAGAACAGTTTTAGCAGATAAGCTAAACCCAGAATCTGCAGGCTACATAGGAGAGAAGATAAACCACTTCTTGCCCCACGCACTTTGGATACAAGGCATGATAGAGTACTTTATAACGCACGCCTCTTTGCTGCTTGTAGGAGTTATATTTTTTACCATAGTTGAAGGAGTAGTTGGGCTTTTTTTAATACTTGGACTTTTTACTAGGATAATGAGCATAGCAGCCTTTATACTAGCCTTTGTCATCTTGCTAGGGGCTGGCTGGATGGGCAGTACTTGTCTTGATGAGTGGCAGATAGGAATCCTTGGCATGGCTGGTGCTATCGTTATCTTTTTTGCAGGTGGGGGAGTTCACGCCATTGATAACTTACTTCTAAAAAGTAAAGCACTTGCTAGGTCTAAGGCCTTTATATGGATAGCTTCTGGTGAGCTTCCACTAAGCACAAGTGGTATAAAAATCTTTAGTGGAATCTTAGCCATAGTTATGATAGTAGTAACTATAGGGACTAATCAATACTTTTCAGGTGGCGTCATAGGTAAGCTTCATAATAAAACTGTGCATCCTCACATCATGATAAGCAAAGTTAATATAGCTAATAACGCACTAAACTTCACCATCTTCCGTGATGAAGGACCTGATACTTATGGGGCTTTCATAGTGGATATAAGCTTAAAAGATGCAAGTGGAACTAAAGTCTATGAGTTAAACCAAGAAGCTTTAAGCAAGCTTCCTAAAGAAGATATAAAAAATGAGCTTTTAGTAAAAGTGCATCCGGGCAAGCACTCTCTTGTAGCACCACTTGCTGCAAGGGCAGCTTTAAGTCTTAAATCAGATATCTTTGCAAGCCTTCCAAAAGGTGAGTACACTTTAGTTATAACTGATATAAGTGGTATGAGCTGGAAGGCTAACTATACTTTAAACTAAAACGTATCTTTTGTATAAAGCTTATGATGCTTGCATAAGGCAGGCATTATTAAGCTTTATAGTTAGCTTTTCTTGCACTCTTAGTAATTATACTTTTGGTGCATTTTGATATCTCATAGATAAAGGAGCTATTTATGATAAAAACACTACTTACACTAGCCACGCTTTTTATGGGCAACTTGCTTTTTGCCATGGAGGGTGGTGGATATAGCCATAAAGATTTATTTGAAGCAGTCACAAAGCGTGATGCAAACAAAGTTAAAGAGATTCTAAAAACTAAGCCAGATTTAGAAGTTAAAAACGCCAAAGGTCAAACGCCTCTTATGGCAGCTATTTATAATCATGATAATGAGATAGCTTTTTTACTACTAGATGCAGGTGCTTCAGTCAACAGCCAAGATGACATGCTTAATAGCCCCTTTCTTTATGCTGGTGCTGAAGGTAATCTAGACTTTGTTAAAAAGGCACTAAAACACGGTGCTAACTTTGGAATCTATAACCGTTTTGGTGGCACAGCCTTAATACCAGCTAGTGAAAAAGGTCACCTTGATATAGTAAAGCTTTTAGTTAACACACCTAACTTCCCAAAAGATCATGTTAATAATCTTGGCTGGAGTGCCCTCTTAGAAGCAGTTATATTAGGAAATGGCGGCAAGGTGCATACTGAGATAGTAAAAGCACTAGTTGAAGGTGGCGTAGATGTTAATATAAAAGATAAAGATGGAGTAAGCGCCTTGCAGCATGCTAAGGCCAAAAACTATAGCGATATGGTAAAGATTTTAGAAAGTGCTGGGGCTAAGTAAAAGTCTCTTTTAAGCCTTAAGAAAGCTATAGAATCTAAAAAAAGATTCTATAGCCCTGCTATCTATTTTTACTATCCCGCCTTGATATTTTGTCTTGCTATCTTGCCTTGCTATCTATTTGGTGCTACACACTTCTTTTTTGTTAGGGTCTTTTATAAAAGCTTGGTTTGCATTGCCAAGATTAGTTAGGACTTCATAAAAGCTTAGGCCGCTAGTTTTTTCTAAGTCAGCTGCACTTATCTCTTTGCCACACTGCTTACCGTAAAATACAACCTCATCTCCTGCTTTTATATCAAGATAGTCTGTAACATCTACCATTAATGTATTCATAGTTACCCTTCCAACCACTGGGACTTTGTGTCCTCTTATAAGCACAAAGCCTTTATTACTAAACTCACGTGAGTAGCCATCTGAGTATCCAACTGGGATATTAGCAAGCTTAGAGTCTCTACTTAAAGTATAAGTCCCATCATAAGTAACAGTTGAGTTTTTAGGGTAAGTGTTTATCACAGCGATGTGTGACTTAAAGCTAGTGATAGAGTGTATAGGGATATCATAGCCTCCATAACCATAGATCAAATCACCCGGACGCACCATATCAAAGTGAGATTCTGGGATATTTATGATGGCATTACTTGCAGCTGCGTGCAAAGTGAGTTTACTTCTATCAAGTTTAGCGGCTTTTATGATATAGCTAGTATCTTTTTTAAATCTAGCTATACCTTCATCTATCCTAGCTTTATCATCAAAAGGAAAGTGAGTCATAAAGCCAGTTACTTTTAGATTTGGTAAAGTGGCTAATTTTACTGCGTCTTCTTTGTTTATGTTTGAACTTAGATCTATGCCATTTCTATCCATACCAGCTGAGTTTAAAGCTATATGGATATTTAATTGTTTATGCATTTTTTTAGCTAGAGCATTAAGTGCTTTAGCTTGGGTAAGATTACCCATAAGCTCAGTTATGTGATACTTCATACCACTTTTTATCTCACTCATACTAGCAGCCCTTATGCGAAGCACTTCTCCTTTAAACTTGCCATCACGTAAGATTCTAGCTTCTTCATTGCTTGCTATGCCTATGCAAGGTATGTGTTCACTTAGTAAAGTTGGAAGAAGATTATTTATCCCTGCTCCATAGCCATTAGCCTTTAATACAGCACAGATTTTAGAGTGTCCAGCTAGCTTTTTTGCCTCTTGTATATTGCTTTTAAATGCTTTTAAGTCTACTTCCATATAGGCATTTACATCTTTTCTTGTAAGCGTTGCAAGTGCGTTTAAAGCAGGAGCACCTAGGGCTACTCCACTTAATGCACTTAATAAACTAAGCGTGATGATACTTAGTCTTACATATTTTTTCATAATTACTCCTTTATATTTAGTATTTAGTAGTCATTCTAACTGATAGCTTGTCTAAGATGTATAAGATTCTATTAAAGGCGTATTTTTTACACACTAGTATGTATTTATTATATTCATAAAGTAACATTTATGGATTAAATCAGTGCTTTCTTCCATTGCACAGAAGGAGCATAGGAGTTATTTATAAGTGGCCATAGTTTTAGATTCCATATCTAAAGCTTTTTTATTTTCTTTTGTCTATTTTTTATTTAAGCAAGGCCTTAGCTTGGTTGATAGTTTTCTTAGAAATAAAAAGGGGTTAACCCCTTTTTTATTATTTTCTATACCTTTTTTTAAAAAGTATATCTCCCTTCAACTCTAAGGCGGCTTAGTCTAACTTCACCAAGCCATGTCCCATAGTAGCCACTAAACTTAAAATTAGGCGTCATCTGATAAGAGATAGTAGGAGTTATCTCATAGATTTTTATAGCTTTAAAAACGTTTTCATCAGCCCCTTTTGGCAAGCTAGACCAAAGCTTAGGAAGGTTTTTGTTGTTATGCCCTATGCCTTTGGCTGTGTAAAGTGGCATATTGTTATTCCCTCCAAGATAGACTAGATCAAGACCTACTTTTAGCTTAGAATCTATTGTATAACTAAACTGTAAGTAGGGTAGATAGATGTTTGTGCCTTTTTTAGAGCCAGACCCTAGAAAGGAAAAACCTTCATAAGTCGCACTTATCCCACTTAGCCATATTTTACCAGGCACATCTATACTGGCTTCTCCATCATGGAGTACGCCATAGCCTTCTTCAAAGCTACCCAAAAAGCCAGCCTTTGCCTCAAAGCTAAAGGCTTTAAAGCTTGCATTTACATTATAGATACCTCTATTTTTGGCGTGGATAAAAAGAGGATTAGCCCCGGCAAACTCTTCGTTTATAACATAAGCTCCTGCACTTCTTGACTTTATAGTAGGGTGGTCATTAAGCCCTAGGGTTGCTACTTGTGCTTTGAGACCAAAGCTTACATTCTCACTTAGCTTATGACTATAGGCTATATCAGAAAATATCATATAGTCATAAAGCCTATTTGCATAACTATAAAAAAGTCTAGCTTTAAAATAGCCATCATAGCTAAGCCCTAAGATTGCCATAGTGTTACCAAAGCCAAAAGCTGGGCTTGTGCTTCCATTACTTCCTATCTGCCCGCGACCACTAAGGATGTAAAAGCCATAGTCTGTATTCCAGCTATCATAGATACTTGCTTGATACTTAAAGCTTCCTATATCTATCTTACGCTCCCCATCTATCCTTATACCAGTTCCCATATCTAGGCTTGCGTCACTTAATGGCGTTACTAGATTCATCCTTCCTGCTTTTATGCTTAGATGCTTAAACTCTTTTTGCCCATATATCTGAGATATGCTAAATCTATCCCCTATCCTCCTACCTATAAAAGCTGCCCTTGAGCCCCCTATATCATCAAAGGAGTTAGCCCCATCAGCTATACTACTCCCTATGCCGAAAAATACCCCAAGCCCTAGACTAAAGCCTTTATAATCAAGTGTCTTAGTGTTTAAGATAGCACGCCACTGCTGGGCATAGCCCTTTCCATCTCTTCCAAAGTTAGCCGTATATCTTCCAAAAGCAAAGCCTTTTAGCCCTTCAAAGACTTGAAATCCTCTTTTAGAACTAGCCTCTTTTGTGTCTTTTTTTAGATTCTCTTTTGCTTTTAAATCCTCTTTTGCCTTTAGATTCTGCTTTAAATCTTGCTTCATCTCCTCTCTTAGTTCAGATTTAATTTCTTCTTTTAGTTTTGCTAGCTCTTCTTTGCTTATGCTAGATGTTTTAGGTGTATTAGATTCTATATCTTGCTTAAAATCTTTATCCTGTCCGTAAGCTTGGATTAAAAAGACGCTAAAAAGTGCACATGAAAGTAAGATTTTAGGCTTCATACAACTCACCTAATAACTTTTGAAGGTGCTTCATACTTTTTATGACTCCTTCTTTTTGTGTTACTAGTAGCTTTTCTAAGTACTCTTTTTTTACGCTTTGTGGGTAGTAGTACTCTAAGGCTTTAAGATATGGGAAAAGTGGCTTTTCTAGCTTAAAGCTTCCTTCTCCTAGCTTTGTTACCCCGCCAGTTCCTATCTCTCTTTTAAAAGTAGCACAGTAAGGAAAGCACACTTCAAGATTGATAGTTTTTAATCCAGAATCTAAAAGCACTTTTAGGCAAGACTTTATATCTATGTTGCCTTCTCCTAAAGGCACACCACAGACATAAGGAGTGCTTTCTTCTATGAAAACTATATGGTCTTTGCAGTGAGTGCTAAAAGTAAAAGGTGCTATGTCTTTGCACGCTTTTAAAGGCTCTTCATAACACATCATAGAGTTGCCAAAGTCAAAAAGTGCGCCAACCCTTTTGTGTCCAACCCTTTTTATAAGTTCTACTATTTCAGTGCTAGTTTGGTACTCGTGGTTTTCCAAAGCTAGCTTTAAGTCATGTTTTTCTAGTAGGGGGATAAGGGCTTTTATCTCACTAGCTGAGTTATAAAACTCACTTACATCAAAGCTAGCATGGATTTTAGAATCATCATATGCCCCAGCACTTGCAAGCGTGCTTTTAGCCCTTTGTAGCTCATCTTTTTTTTGCTTATTAGTTAGTGGAACATAGCTTCTAACTATCTTTGCATCTAGTGCTTCACAGACTTTGATTATCTTTTTAAACTTCTCTATATCAAAGCCTTTAGAATCTATCTCACAAAACATCTTATAGTCTTTTAGTTTTTGTGCGATCTTTTCTAGATGAGTAGGATTATCACTTCCTAAAGCGCCCCATTCAGGGTCAAGCCCATAGTCTTTTATGATATTTATTAGCACTCCATCAAAGCCTAGTTCATGCGCAAAGTCTATAAACTCTAAGATATCCATATATCCATTTTGCAGCCAAAGGTGCATGCTTTCACTTTCAAGCCCTAGTTTTATCTTTTCCATTTTTAATATCCTTTATGCAGTTTGCAAAGTATCAAGTTTTTTAAGTCTTGCGTTGTTGCGCTTTATCATGCCCATTAGTATTGAAGTGACTATCACTCCACATATGGCAAAAAACACCATGATTCCAAAAACTATCCTATAGCCTAGTAGCTCTTTATGGAAATAATCTATTATAAATCCATAAAGTGCAAAGCAAAAAAGCTGAGGTGAGTAGCCTACAAGCGAGGCTATACTCATAGCCGCCCCACTTATCTCACGAGGCGTTTTTATCTCATCTACTGGGGCAAAAAAAGTAGCCCTCATAGCAAAGACTATAGCCCCAAAGCCAAGTGTCAAACACATACCTAGATAGATATTCATACTTTTATGAGGCAAGAAGATAAACACTATCATTGCTATTGCACAAAGGATTAGTGCGTAGTTTAAAAACTTAGTAGCAGAGTGGGTGCCTTTATCTGCTAAAAAGCCGCCTATTGGCCCACCTACCATTTTTAAAGCGTACTGATTAACTATCCCATAAGCGCCAACTAAAGCTACTGGCATAGCATAGATATCTCTTAAAAAAGGTATAAAGTAAGTAAGCCCACAGTAGACTGAGTAAATTGTAAAAATACTCATAGAAACTACCCAGATAGAAGGGGTTTTTAGTGCGCGTACTACGCCTTCCCAAGCTAGCTTATTGCGTGAGACTTTTTGACCGCTTTCATCTGTGTCTTTTATCTTGTCATCATCTAAGAAGAAGAAAGCCAAAATCCCAGCAACTATAACTACAGCGCTATAAAAAAGTATAGCACTCTTAAAGCCTCCAGCAGAGCTACCTAGTAGTAAAAAGATACCTAAAGCCGCAAAAGCAACTATGGTATCAACCACACCTCGCCCCGCTTCTAAGAAGCCAAAAAGCCGCCCCTGCATACTAGAATCTCCTAGCAATCTAACTGACTTTAAAAGCACAGGCCAGTAGACTACTTCACCAAAAAGAGCTAAAAGCCCCCAGCCTACTAAGATCCCCCAGTAAGATGGAAAGGTTGATATATAGATTCCAACTACGCCTACGCCACAAAGTGCAAAAGGTATCAAAATCCTCTTACTAAACCTATCTGATATATAAATAGAAGCAAAGTTGCCTATAACTTGTACTATCCCATACACTGATAAAGCAACGCCAATTTGTGTATTACTAAGATGCATAAACTCTTGCATAGGCACGTAAAAGGCATCTTTTAATGAGCTTAGTTTAAAGATGCTTCCTGCACCAAAGATTAAGATAATAAACGTCACCCACCTTATAGACCTAACTGCCATAAAACACTCCTTTTTTGAAAGATGGAAGATGGTATAAGAAGTTTGTGACTTGCTAGTGACAAGGATTTATCTAGTCTAACTAGCGACTTTTTTACTTTGGTTTTCATGTAGCACTCTTTGTTTTGTAGTATCTGAAGCAAATTTCAGTCTATCTTAATAGTTGGATAATATGTATACTTTTTTTAGCATTAATATTGCAAATCAATTAAAATAGTTACTATTTGTAAGGCTTAGAATCTATAAAAGCCTGTATTTATTTACTAATCTGTTAAGAGTATGAAAAATCTAAAATAAATAGTAGTGATTTTTTACATTTTTATCTGTGCTGGTGGTGTAAAAAAAGAAGTTTAGTTACATGATAGATATGCTAGCTATGTAGTTTTAAACTTAAGCTTATATTAATAATTAGTGATATATAATTTCAGCCTTTATAAGATTTGGGACTCTTATAATAAGACTAAGGTTTAAGGCTTAGTCGTAAGCACGCGTCTTAGACGTGGCTTCTTAGTGCCAAGCCCTTTTTAAGGACTTGTCGCTAAGATACTTTCTTCTATATTTTTTAATCAAACATCAAGAACAGACTTTCTTTTTATCTCTTAATTTTAGAATCTATTTCAAACTAGACTTTTTGGATAGCAGCTTTTTTACTAAAGCATAAAGGGCTTTGCTAAAAACATAAGTGCTTATATAGAGTTGATACCAAAGACTTGATTTTAAGATAGCAACCTCTTTGTGAGCGCCTTTAGATTCCATAAGCTTTTTTAAGCGTGAAGTATATTCATCTATTGCCTCAAGTTCATCTTTTTTTGCACTAGTTAATATATCTTTTATGTAACCTTCTGGTTTGGGGGCTATCTTAAAGTCATGCTTAAAGCGAAGGGGTGCTAGCGGTAAGATTTCATTTATAGCACTACTTTTACTAACGCTATAGATTCCAAAAACTTTAGGCTTAAAGATAGTTTTTAGCTTAGGGGCACTTTTTAAAGGACTAAAGCTAGAGATGGCATTAAAGCTTAGTAAGTTAGCTAGGTTAAATCTAGATTCCATAGAATCTAACTTTACACTAGCTACTTTAGCCTTAGGATCAAAGCTAGTCTCGCCATAAGCATCTATACAATTTAGGTTATCTGCTAAGTTGTTTTGGCTTTTAAGGCGTTTACTTTCTAAGTATCTACTTGCTAGTCTTAAGGCTTTTAGATCTATGTCTTTAGAGTGGTTTGGGTCAGTTTGATCTATATAGCTAAAACGCGGATAAAACTTAGCAAGCTTAGAAGAGCTGTAGTTAAAAGCATACTTAGTGCCTCCATAAAGATCTATCCCAGCAACATAGATCTCTGTATAACCTAGTGCTATAGCGGTAAATATCATAGCTATGCCGCTAGTTGGTCTAGTGTCTTGACAGTAGTTGCTAAAGTTTACAAAGTAGTTAAACTCCTCTATCTTTTCTAAGTACTCATAGTAGTGTCTTATCTCAGGGAAGATCTTTTTAAGAGCATATACATCTATCTTAGGTGCGTCAGGATTAAGCCCTTCTATATAAAGACTATTAAGAAGTGTGCAGTAGTAGTTTTCTATCTCATACTCACCTTTTAAGACTAAGGTTTTCATAGTTAAAAACTGCTCTTTTAAGATAGTTGGGTTAAAAAAGACAGCCTTTATCTTCTTGCCTGTAAGGTAGCTATCTTCAAAGTAGAACTGATTAACCCTAAATACATCTATATCTTTAGGCATCCTTTTAAAATCTATATCTTTTAGGCTTTCTCCATTGCCAGCGATTAGAACTGCTTTCAAATACCTTCCTTACGTAGTTGTGTGATGTAATTTTCTCTTTAGTGCACTTTTGAGACAAGGGCACTTAAAGCAAGAGATAGCTTATATGTGCGATATTACTGCTTTCATATGTGCAAGTTTGTATCTAGTTTATCTTGCTTTTAGTAACACATAAAGAATGTGTTTTTTTATATTACATAGTACAATTTATAAGCTTGTATTTACAAACACATAAAAGGAAACGAAATGCAAACAGATGCACTTTATAAAAGGATAAGATGGCAGATCATCATAGCTACCTTTCTAACTTATACAGTTATGTATATATCAAGAAAGGCTTTTGCAGCAGCAGCACCACTTTTGATGCAAGATATAGGCATGACTGCGGTTCAGTTTGGTGTGGCTTCTTCAGCCTATTACATACTTTATGGCTTATCTAAGTTTGGCTCAGGACTGCTAGCAGATAGAATAAACCCTAGGATGTTTTTAACCCTAGTCTTAGTCGCAGTAGCTATTATTAATGTCGGCATAGGGTTTAGTAATAGCGTGGGGCTTTTACTAACCTTATACTGCTTAACAGCCATAGCCCAAGGCTGTGGCTTCCCACCAATTGCAAAGGCTATAAGTCAATGGTACTCAAAGTCAGAAAGAGGTAGCTGGTACTCACTGTGGAATACTTCTCATAACGTCGGAGGTGCCCTAGCGCCAATTATCGCTTCAGCAGTTATAGCCTATAGTGGAAACTGGCGATATGCCTTTTTTGTACCAGCAGCTATTACTATCATCCAAGCTGTTATAGCCCTAGTTTTAATGCGAGGTAAACCTGAAAAGTACGGCTTGCCAAATATTGGCAAGTGGAAAAACGACAAGCAACAACTTGAAATTAATAAGCGTTCAAAAGTCGGACTTAGCATGTGGAAGATGTTTTACACTTATATCTTAAATAACCCCATAATCTGGCTAGCCATCATAGGAGACTTGTGCATCTATATCATACGCACTGTGACTAATGACTGGGTTAGTGTGTACTTTGTAAAAGAGCTAGGCTGGGATCTTATAAAGTCAAACTCACTTGTTTCGTGGTTTGAAGTAGGTGGAATCTTAGGCGGGCTAAGTGCTGGCTTTATCTCAGATAGATTCTTTCGTGCTGATAGGTGGACTACTATCTTAATTTATAGCATTATCTTAATTATTGGCATGGTGGGAGTTGGGCTAACTATAAACGTTCACTACTATCTTGTAGCACTTTTCTTTTTTATAGTTGGAGCTGGGATCTATGGCCCTCAGATGCTTTTTGCACTAGGAGTTATAGAAGCCTCTCACGCTGATGGTGCAGGTGCTGCTACTGGGCTAAAAGGTGGAGTGACTTATGTTGGTGCTGCTCTTGCAGGAGCACCTATTGCCCTAATTGAAAAGCATTATTCTTGGAATGGAGTTTTTAGCATAATGGGCACTATAGCTGTAATCTTAGTCTTGCTAACCATAGCCCTTGTGCTTTTAGAAAGGAAGTACAAAAAAGCATCTAAGGTTTTAGAGGACTAAAAGGCATGAGATAAGGCATGTTTGGATCTATCTTGCATAAGTAGACTTAGCATTTATGATTACATTAGTTTTTATGGCTAGGTGTAAGCCTTTTGATACTAATTTTTTTAGATTCTATAAATTTATAGAATCTAAATTAAGTCTTTCTTGCTTTACTTAAGTGTATATGATAAATTAAGCCATTGTTATATCTACCCAGCAAACTACTTAAGGATTTGTCCATGTCTATATTTCTTTGTTCTATATCTAATGTCAGTAGTGGTAACTGCCCTGAAGATTGTGCTTACTGTACTCAAAGTGTGCACCATAAAACTAAGGTTGAAACTTATAAGTTTAAGCCACTTGAGACCATTATAAAAGAAGCGAAGTATCTTAAAACTTTTGGCATGCTAGGCTTTTGCCTAGTTACTTCTGGGCGAAGCTTAGATGATGCCAAGTTAGACTACATAGCACGTGTAAGTTACGCACTTAAAAAAGAAGACCTTGATTTGCACTTAATAGCCTGCTGTGGAAGTGCTTCTTTAGAATCTTTAAAGTATCTAAAAGACCATGGTGTAGATAGCTATAACCATAACTTAGAGACTGCACAAAGCTTTTTCCCACGCATCTGTTCAACTCACACTTGGGAGGAGAGATATCAAACTTGTGAAGATTCTCTTCGTGCTGGGCTTGGGCTTTGCTGTGGTGGGATCTATGGACTTGGGGAGAGCTTTTCTCAAAGGATAGAGTTTTTAAAAGCCTTGCGTGAGCTTAGCCCGCACACCATTTCGCTTAATTTTTATATGCCTAATCCTGCTTTGCCTATAGCAACTAAGGTAATGAGTAGGCAAGAAGCCTTAGAGTGTGTGGTTTTAACCCATGAGTTTTTGCCAAACTCAAGACTTATGATATCTGGCGGGAGGGAAAGCGTGTTTGGAGAAGACCAAGAAGAGCTTTTTAGATATGGGGTTAATGCCATAGTATTAGGCAACTACCTAACAACTAAGGGGCAAACTCCAGCACGCGATATAGATATGCTAAAGGCTTATGGACTAGATATAGCCGCAAGCTGCCACGCTATGTAAGCTTAAGGGTTAAGTAGTAAGATGGAGGAGCTAGATCTAGTAAACTTTGCAGTACTAGCTGCCCTTATTGTTATAGCGCCTTATATAGGGAAGCTTTTTAGATTCCCAATTATAGTCTCTGAGATGATATTAGGAGCTTTGGCTTTTTATAGTGGTATCTTAAAAAACTCTCATGAGTTAGAAATCCTCTCTCAGATTGGCTTTTTATATCTTATGTTTTTAGCGGGTATGGAAGTTGACCTAAGAGGCTTTTTACAGCTAGGCAAGCGCTTTTATAAACGTGCATTTTTTTACTTTGTGCTGCTTTATGGTTTTGCTTGCATTATCGTTGTGGTTTTAAGGCTTCCTTTTATCTATATAGTAGTTTTCCCAGTTATGAGTGTAGGGGTGATAATAACTCTTATTAGAACCTATGGTAAGGATAATGAGTGGCTAAGTGTCGCTTTAAAAATAGGCATAATAGGAGAGCTTATAAGTATTACTGCACTAGTTATTATTAATGGCATTTATAGCTATGGGCTAGGAAGCCTAAGCTTTTATAAGACTTTGGGAATCTTAGTTGGCTTTCTTATAGTAATAGCTTTCTTTTTTAAGATAGGAAAGATTGTCATTTGGTGGAGGCCAAAGTTAAGACTTTGGTTTATGCCACCAAGTGATTCTAATTCTCAAGATATACGTTTTTCTATGATGCTGTTTTTTGTACTTATTATGATAGTTGGACTTTTAAGCTTAGAGCTTGTGCTTGGTGCTTTTTTAGCCGGCATGATAGTTGCGACTTTTTTTGCTTATAAGATGGATATGGTACATAAGCTTAGCGATATAGGCTTTGGCTTTTTTGTGCCAGCTTTTTTTATACACGTGGGTTCAACGCTAGACCTAACAAAGGTCTTTGCAGACTACGCTGTCTTACTGCAAGGAATCTTAATCATACTTGGTATGTTTGCAGTTAGGATAGTCTCAGCGACTATAGTTTTTAAAAGTTACTTTAAAAGTGTAAAAAACACCATCCTTTATGCTTTTAGCGACTGTATGCCACTGACTTTTTTAGTAGCTACAGCTTCACTTGGCTACTCCTTAGATGCCATAGATGAAAAAACTTACTATGCTTTTATCATAGCAGCGATTTTAGAAGGTATACTTTTTAACATGGCGATAAAGTTCATTTATAATTTTACAACTAGGGCTAAACATGACACAAGATAAGATTCTAACTAAGCTTTTTGCACCATTTTTAAAGCAGTTTAAAAGTGGAGATAGTAAGCATCCTAGGCTTGATTATAACGCTGCTTTGGGCTATATAAGAGAAAATACTATCTTAAATAAAGGTCATGTCTATCTTGACTACTCAGCTAGCAGCTTAGCTTTTAGTCCTATAGAAAAAAGAGTGCGAGACCTTCTTCCCTATCTTGCTAATACCCACTCACACTCAAGCACTCACGCACAGCTTATGGGCAAGGTTTATGATGAAGCAAAGGCTAGATTAAAAAAGATTCTAGGACTAAGTGAAAACTTTGCCCTGCTTTGTAACTTCCCTAACTCAAGCTCTGCTATAAAGCGCGCCCAAGAGATCCTAGGCGTCTACATACCTCCAAAACTAAAGCAAGCTTTAAATCCAAAACCACTTGGAATCTGCCTGCATGGAGGCTTTGAACACCATTCTAATGAGATCTCTTGGAGAGAAAGCTTGCTAAAAAGCATAGGTGTAAGCTTAGATTCTAAGCTAGAGTTTAGTTTAGAAAACGTAAAAGAAAAGATTGCCTCTTTGAAAGCTAGTGATAAGCTTAAGGGGCTAAAACTAGCAAGCTTTAATCTAGCAAGTAACGTAACTGGGCTAATAGCCCCCTATAAAGACCTAAGCCCTCTTTTAAGAGAAGAAGGCTTTATAGTCATGTATGACCTAGCAGCTAGTAGCCCGCACCTCCTAGTTGAAGGAAGGTACTTTGATATAGCAAGCTATGCAAGCCATAAACTTTTAGGCGCAGTAAGTGCTAGCTCACTTTTAGCTTTTGATAAAAAGCTTTATGATACTAGCCTTCCTCCAAGCTTTGCAGGTGGGGGGAGTATAAAGTATGCTAATAGTGAAGTGGCAGAGTTTTTTTCTGACATACAAAGGCGTGAAGAAGCTGGTAGCCTAGATATCTTAGGGCTAGTTAGGGCAACTCTTGCATTTCAGTTAGTAGATGAGGTAGGCTTTAAGTATGTTGGGCTAAAAGAGCAAGCACTAAGACAAGTTTTACTTTACGAGTTAAAAAGCATCCCTGCTATTAGCATTTATGGGGAAAGTTACAAAAATGCAACGGCTTGT
Source organism: Helicobacter sp. 11S02629-2 (assembly GCF_002272875.1). Taxonomy (GTDB): domain Bacteria; phylum Campylobacterota; class Campylobacteria; order Campylobacterales; family Helicobacteraceae; genus Helicobacter_I. The sequence continues at coordinate 14,668 of NZ_MLAN01000013.1, read as the reverse complement.
ATAAGCTTTAATATAGCTGGTATATCCCCTTATGACTTAAGCTATATGTTAAGCCATGAGTATAATATACAAACGCGTGCAGGCTGCTCTTGTGCTGGGCCCTATGGACATGAACTCTTAGGCTTAAAAGCTAAAAGTTTTGATGACCTAGAAGAAAAACCCGGCTGGTTAAGAGTAAGCCCTCACTTTTCTGAAAGTTTGGAAAATATCTACTATTTTCTGGATTCTCTTTCTAAAAGTGTTAGAATCTTACGTAACAAAATGGCTTAAGATAACAACCCCCCTAAGGAGGCAGATCATAGAACCTAGCATGATTTCATATTGTGATAAATACATACAAATCAGACTACCAAAAAACTCTCTTCTGCTAAGGAAGGTTATAAACTACGCTAATAAGCACTTTAGCCAAAACATCAAGCTTTCTTCATCAGTCTTAATCTTAGATGATGGGGAGACTTATAAAAAAGAGTATCTACTTCAGTGGTGCATACACGCAAGTGCCCCAAGCTTAGAATCTAAGGCCTTAGATCTAGTTATAAGTGATGCTTTAAAACGTGCACATCTCCCTTTGCATATAAAGATAACTGGAGAGGCTGAGCTTTTAGAAAGGGTGCATATAAGAGCAAGCGTGCTAGGTGTAAACCGAATGCTTTTAAAGATGGAAAAAGAAAACTTTGTAGCCAAAAGATATATAAAGCTTTTATTTCAAAAGTACTGCTTAAGCGATAAAGGCAATGAGATATATCTAAATGCTACGGGCGAAGAGTTCTGGGATAAAGTGATAAATCTTATAAGCTTTAAAGTTATACATAATGTCTTATTAGTCTTTGAGTTTAATGACTTTATGAGTAAAGAGAAGTTTGAAAGATCTATAAATCAAAGCTTTTTAACTAAGGAAGAAAGAGAGCTTAGAAGAAGCTACTCGCTTTTAGATTCTACTATCGGTGATGACTTTAGTACCATTAAGTCGCGCTACTTAAAGCTAGTTAGAACCTATCATCCAGATACTGTATATGGTAAAAACAAAGAGATAGTTGACGCTTATATAACTCGCTTTAGAGCGATAAAAGAAGCCTATGAAGTTATAAAAAACTCTTCTAAAGTAGCTAGCTAGATGAAAAAAGATAGCACTAGTCTTAAGTCTACAAAGACTAGTCTACCTATAAAAAAAGTAGGCATAACCCTTAGACCTAATAGTCCTTCAATCAGACCCATATATCAAAAGTTAGTTGATGCTTTAAGGAGTGTTGGCATAAAGCCTTTTTTAGAAGAGCAAAGTGCAACTATGCTAGGCTATAAAGACGCTTTAAGCTTAGAGGCACTTTTAAAAGAAGTAGACTTGCTTATAAGCATAGGAGGAGATGGCACTTTAATCTCACTAGCAAGGAATAGCTACTCTAGCAACATCCCCATACTTGGCATACACACAGGCCACTTAGGCTTTTTAACTACTATCTTGCCTGAAGATATAGAGGCCATGGCTAAGCGTCTAAAAACTGGCGAGTATGAGTTAAATGAACATATGATGTTAGAAGGCTTTATAGTAAGAGAAGACAAAAAGACTAGCAAGGTACATAGAAGCAAAAAAGTCTACTGTTTAAATGAGTTCTTACTAGGCAAGAAAGACTACTCTATGACAGATATAAAAGCCTATATTAGCAGTAGTAAAAAAGACATACTTTGTCAAAAAGATAGTGCTTGTAAGCTTATAAATGAATATAGGCTAGATTCTTTACTAGTAGCTACCCCTACAGGCTCTAGTGCTTATAATATCTCAGCAGGTGGCAGTGTGGTCTATCCTTACTGCAAAAACATACTTTTAACACCAGTGTGTGCCCACTCTTTAACCCAACGCCCACTAATCTTAGATGATAGTTTCTATCTAGCTTTTAAGTTCAACAAAGATAGTTGCGTAGTAAGTGATGGCCAAGAAAAGCTAGAAATCCTAAAAGAAGAAGTCTTTATAGTCCATAGTGCAAGGCATAAAGCCTATCTTGTCAACTTAGGCGAAAACTACTTTGATAGGCTAAGAGAGAAGTTTGGCTGGGGCGCATGATAAGTAGAATCTTAGTTAAAAACTCTCCTACTTTTAAAAACTTAGAGCTAGAGCTAGCACCCGGGTTTAATGTCATAAGTGGGGCAAGTGGAAGCGGTAAGTCAGTCTTTTTAGAATCCATCCTTAGTATCTTTGGACTAAAAGAGCCAAATGCAGACTTAGTTGAAGCTGATATAAATGTAAAAGATATAGATAAAGAGCTTGAAAGCTTAGATATCTTAGCAGAAGATAAAGACTTGCTAACTATAAGCATAAAGCGTCTTAATGGCATGCGCTACTTTGTAAATAGCCAAGCTACTTCAAAGAAAAAAGTTATAGAGCTTACTTCAAAGTTTGCTAAGTATATAAGTGCAAAAAACGCTAGCGAGCTAGAAAGTGAGCATATCTTAGATGTATTAGATTCCATGATAGCTTCAAAGGCTAAAGACTATAAGACACTTTTAGAAGACTACAAAAAAGATTATAAAGACTATAAGCTAGCACTTAAAGAGCTAGAGGCTTTGCGCTTAGAAGAGCAAAATATAGCTAATCTCAAAGATTTTGCTAGCTTTGAGATACAAAAGATAGATTCTATAAACCCTAAGGTTGGAGAGTATGAAGAGCTTTTGGGGCTTAAAAAAAAGCTATCTTTTAAAGATAAGGTGCTTTCTCAAGCTGCCTTAGTCTTAGAGACTATGGATAATATGGATGCTGTAGTTAAGTTCTGTGAAAGTGTAGGTATAAAATCAAGTGCCTTTTTAGAAGTGGCTAATGACTTAAGAGTAGAGATAGAAAGAGTGCTTGATGAGTATGAGAACTTAGAGCTTGATACTGAAAGCACCCTAACTCGCCTTGAAGCCCTAGGCGACTTAAAGCGTCGCTATGGAAGTATAGAAGAAGCACTAAGCCACCTTCAAACCCAAAAGCAAAACCTAGAGAAATATAACAACATAAGCTTTAATATAGAATCTTTACAAAAAAAGATAGATGTTTTAAGCACTAATCTTAAAGCCAAAGCAGTCAAGATAAAAGCACAAAGAACAGCTAGTCTTCCTAGTCTTAGTGACTTGCTTGCAGGCTATGCTAAAAGTGTGCACTTAGCTAATATAGACTTAAAGCTAGAAGAAGTGCATTTAAGTCAACTAGGAAGTGAGCATATAAGTCTTTATCTAAATGGCACTGCTAAAGAAAACTTAAGTAGTGGTGAGTACAACAGGCTAAGGCTTTGCATGCTTTGTGTTGCAGCTAGCGTAAGTGGTACTTTAGGTGATGAAGGGGGCGTGTTAGTCTTAGATGAGATAGATGCTAACTTAAGTGGGGTTGAAAGCCAAGGAGTAGCTAAGCTTTTAAAAACATTAAGTGCTAAGTATCAAATCTTTGCTATATCCCACCAACCTCATATGCCTCTTTTAGGTGATAGCCACTATAAGGTGGTAAAAAGTAAGGATGGTTCAAGCCTTACATTACTTGACTTTGAAGGCAAGGTAGAAGAGATAGCGCGCATGATAAGTGGCGAAGTTCCTAGCCAAGAAGCCCTAGACTTTGCAAAAAAGAGTTTGGAGAAGCAAGACTAGTTTTTAGATTCTACTTTTAGGGTGTTTTGCCCACACTAGCCTTTGTATTTTTATCCATTTTTTAGTATTTTAATCTTGCCTTACTTGTAGCCTAATTATTCAATGCTAAATTTTTGACTTCCTTTTATATCGCTAAACAAGTATAGAGTTATTATTTTGCATATCTAAGCTAGCCTCACTTGCATCATCTTCTTTTATAGGCAGTAAGCCTTCGCTAGTTTTAAGCTTTTTAAGCGTGGTAATGCTACTTTTTATAGAGCCTTTGCCACTTACTTTTATAAGGGCTTTTTCATAGTGATCTTTTGCTTTATCAAGATTTGTGCCTATAGATCTCACGTCATTTTCAAAGTTTTCAAACTTAGCTATGATGTTATTAACCTGCTTTATTATCTCGTTTATATTTTTATCACGTGCTGCGTCTTGCCAAATTTTTGCGATGATGTAAAGTATGGGCATAAGAGTACTGCCAGAGGCTAAAAGTATCTTTTTTTCATAGGCTTTAGTTACAAGGCTAGAATCTTTTTTAAGGGCTTCTATATAAGCTCCTTCTACTGGGATAAACATGATGACATATTGAAAGCTACTTTGTTCTATCTTAAAGCCAAGCTTTTCTTTGCTGAGGGTGTCATTATAGATATCTAGGTTTTGATACTGCTTTTTAGAAAGTCCTTCTATGTGGTTTTTAATATTTACTAGGTTTTCATCTAAAAAGCTTAGCTCTTGTGTCTCACAGTAGCTTGCATAAGCACTTAGGCTAACTTTAGAATCAACTATGACTACTTTTTCATCAGGTAGTTTTATGATGACATCAGGGCGCAAGTTATTACTATCTTCATCTTTTAAGTTGGCTTGTACAAAAAACTCTCTATCTTTGGTAAGCCCACTTGCTTCAAGCATACGCTCTAGTATCATCTCCCCCCAGTCACCTTGTGCTTTGCTATCACCCTTTAAAGCTTTGGTTAAGGCCTTAGTTGTATCATCCATGTCTTTATTAAGATCAATTAAGTGTTTAAGACTAGTTTTAAGCTCGGTTTGTTTTTCATGTGTCTCTTTAGTGGAGTTTAAAAGCTCAGTTTTAAAGCGATCAATTGCTTGTTTTAGTGGGTCTAGTGTTAGGGTTTGCTTAGATTCTAGGTCTTTTTCTTTTTTCTCTAAGATGCTAGCACCTATCCTTTCAAACTGTGCTTTGAGGTTTTCTTCGTGCTCTTTTCTTTGTAAAAGAAGCTCAGCTTTAGTGTCTTTTAAAGTCTGATCATAAATAGCCCTTTGCCTTTGTGCTTCACTTTCAAAGCCTTTTTGAAGACTTAGCTTTTCTTGTCTAAAGTTTAAAGACTCACTTTCAAGCCTTTCTTTTAGCTCAGCTATCTGTTCTTCTTTTTGTATTTTATAAGCCTTATGTATCTCATCTTGATAAAGCAGCTTATTAGAAAGCTCGCTAAACTTAGATTCTAAAGCCTTAAGCCTACTAGCATCTTCACTTTCAAGTTTTTTTAGTTTAACGTTGCTAATAGCTAGATATATGCTAAGTAGTATAAAGATTACACAAAGTACTATAAGTGTTACTAACACTAGCTTTCTCCTTTTTTAAGCTTGAAGATTCCTTTATCAAACACTGCTATATAAAACATGCCATAAAAGACTTTTATATCAAGCAAAAAACCTTCAACTTGCACTTCTATCTTTTTAGTGTCATCTTGGAGGGCGTTAGCTTTGAACTTTATAGTGTAGCCTAGCTCAATTGGTGCTAGGAACTTTATATCAGCACCGATTACTAGGCTATTTCTTTTATTAACAGCACTTAATGCACAAAAGCTAGCGGAGTTAAAGATAAAGCCACTACTTACAAGTCTATTATCTAATCGCATGTCTTCAGTTGGCGTAAAGTTAAGATGGGCCACTCCAGTAGACATGTGAGTTAGCTCGCCAGCAAGCTTTGTGTTTATATCAAGGGCTATGTTTCTTTCACTTAGGGCTGTGTTTGTTATCTCATCCATGTTTATCCTTTTTATCGTTTTAGTGCAAATATAGCGCGCAGCACCTTTGGCCTTATAGATTCTATACTATCACCTAAGCTTTTGGAATCTATAAATTCTGTGCTTCGTTGCTCCTTGCTAGTAGTATAGCTTTTATGCACTAAGTCGCAGCTCTTAAATCCAGCATGTAAGCTTAGGTTAGATAGTGCACTTGGTGAGTGGAGAAAGTAGACGTTTTTCATCCCAGCATAGCTTGGATAAGGAGTATAGCTTAAAGGGGCTTTTTGGTTTATGATAAGTGTTTCTAAGATTAATGTGCCATCTTTTTTAGTTAGAGAGTGAAGTTCTTTTAAAGTGTTTAGGGGATCTTTTCTGTGATATAAGACGCCAAGACAAAGTACTAAATCAAAACTTTTTTTAAGCAAGTAGGCATCTTCTATACCCAAAAGTCTATAGTTTATATTTGTAAAGTTTGCTAGTTTGTTTATAAACTCAAACTGCTTATAAAAGCGCCCACTTGGATCAAGACAGGTGATACTTTGTGCACCTTTTAAAGCTAGCTCAAAGGCGTAGTAGGCGTTATTAGCCCCTATGTCTATGATGTCGCTTTGTTTTAAGTCTATACCTAAGCTTGCAAGGGTTTTTAAAAGGGCTTTTAGTTTTATAAAGCTTTGCCATTCAGAATCTATAAAATACTCTTCTAGGTAAAAAGGTCCCTTACGCCAAGGCTTTAAAGCTAGGATATAGTCTTTTACTTCTTGGGTTAAGGGAGTATCTAGCTTAAGATGAAGACCTTTTTTAGATTCTACTTTCAAAGCTTTTGGAAGTTGTAGATTCTGCAAACGTGCCTCTAAAGCTAGGATGTCTTTAGCACTTAAAAGTTTTAGCTCTTTTTCATATAGCTCTTTCATGTTAGATCAAATAGTCCTTTTGAAGTGGTATCTTTAGCAAAGCTTTGCTGCAAAAAAGAAAGCCTTACTCCTTCTAGTAAGCAGAGGTTAAAGTCTGTATCTTTTATAGTGCTTATAAGTTTAGCCTCGCTAGCACAGAGTATCTTTTGATGCGTGTTAGATTCTAAGCTTGGCGTTTTGGAATCTAGACTAAGACAGATAAGCTTAAGATAGCTTGCCTTTTTTTCTAGGTAGGAGGCATAGGTTAAAAAGACTTCAGGTTTACTAGTTTGGATTAGCACTTTAGAAGTTTCTTTATCGCTTAGATGATTATTAGAATCTAGATATAAAAAGTTGATAGAAGAGTTTTTTTTGTAGTTTTCTAAAGAGTAGCTTATACCTTCTTTTTCACAAAGATGTAAAAGGCTTTCTAAGTAGGGCACTAAGATATAAGGCAAGGGCAGGTTAAAAACTCTACCTTTATAAAGAAGCGTGCTTTCAAAAAGTGTGTGTCTAAGTAGGCTAAGCAAGTTTTTAGAGGGCAAGCTTTGAAAAGATTGGCTTTTAGATTCCAAAACACTTTTAGATTCTAAAATATTAGGCAAGATGTCTTTTAAGCTAGCGTCTTTAGTTAGTAAAAATTGCTCTTTTTTAGGTTCGTTATAGATGTATTCTATAAACTTTTCTTTGCTACTTCCTTCAAAGATATAAGCTTGCAAGCTTAAGTCTTTAGCTATATCAAGCTCTAAGTCTTTAAGCAAGACTACTTTTAGCTTTTGCATACTTAAGATATATCTTATAAGTAGTTTTATAGCACTAGATATAGAATCTACTTCTATCCATGCTATCTCTTCTTCTATAATCTTGCATGTGCCACAAAAGACTATGCCATAAGCCCCTTTTTCTATGGCTTTAGCTATATCATCTTTGTCGTTAGCAAAAAAAAGACTACCTGTTTTAACTTGCTCTAAGCTGCAAGCTAGACTTGTAAAAGCGCTTATAAAGGGAGTATTAAGTAGTTTTCCATAGGTTGTGTTTAAAACTTCGCTTATACGCATAGCCCTTTACTCCTTTTTATCTAAACGCTTATTTTATCTTTTTTAAAGCTCCTCTTCTTTGATGTTAGACTTTTTAGAAGTGCTTAAAGTAAGACCTATAACCCCCACAACTGCGGCTATGGCAGAGGCTATAAGTATGCTTATCTTGCTTAGGTCTATAGCTTCGATATTAGTTTTATAAGCTAGGTTTGCCACAAACATAGACATAGTAAAGCCAATGCCAGCTAGCAGTCCAACTGAAAGGATGTGCGCGTTAGTTAGGCCTTCAGGTCTTTTGGCAAGGCCGATTTTCTCACTTAGTATAGTAAAGATAAAGATGCCTATAGGCTTTCCTATGACAAGACCAAGGATGGTTCCAAGTAAGATGCCATCTATATGGAAGTTTAAGCCTGCACCAACTGTAACTCCGGCATTTGCAAAGGCAAAAAGTGGGACCACAAAGTAGGCATTTAGCGGCTGTAAGACAAACTCTATCCTAACTAGTGGATTTTGTGCATACTTTGAGTAGCGAGAAATCGTATCAAGCAGCTCTACTCTTTTATGCTCTTCGTGCATATCGACTTCACGCTGTGCATCACTTTTAGGACTGATAAAGTTTTTGATATTTTTATAAGCTCCTTTAAAAAAGTCGCCTATGCCAAAGACTATACGCGAAAAGATATTTGTTCGCTCTACATCTAAGACATTAAAGCTTTCAGCACTTGCACGTGTGCTAAAGTAGAGTTTATTATAGGTTTCTTTTAGCTTAAGGTAGCTATTACGCGATACTTGAGACTTGCCCGGAATGATAAAGGCTACTAGTACTGCAGCAATGGTTGCATGTATCCCACTAAAAAATATGGCAAACCAAAGTATCACTCCTATGATTAGATAAAAAGAGATGTATTTGATATCAAGGTAGTTAAAGATGATAAGTATGACTACTAAGACTATAGCTACATAGATCCATTCCATATTTATAGATTCTGTATAAAAGACAGCTATGACTATGATAGCCCCTAAGTCATCAGCTACTGCTAAGGTTACAAGAAAGATCTTTATAACTGGAGGTATACGCTTTCCTAAAAGTAAGATAACACCTAGTGCAAAGGCAGTATCTGTACTCATAGCCACGCCAAAGCCATCAGCACTTTGAGTGCCGTGGTTAAAAAAGATATAAATCACACTAGGAAGCACTAAACCACCAATGGCACCAAAGACTGAAAAACTAACTGCTTTAAACCCAGCTAACTCTCCATAAAGCACTTCGCGCTTCATCTCTAGGCCTACCATTAGAAAAAATAGCGACATCAAAACGTCGTTTATAAAGTGTATGATGCTTATATGGGCTAGTACTAGTGGACCTACTTTAAAATCTATGTAGTGATGCCATATATCAAAATAGATATTTTTAATATTAGAGTTTGCTATGACCATAGCTATCACAACACAGAAAAATAGCAAAATCCCACCAAAAGATTCATGCGCTATAAAGCCTTTTAAGGTTTGTCTGAGGCTGGTGCCACTTTCTATCTTGTCGTAGGTTTGTTCACTCATACGTCTCCTTTTTGTAGTAGAACTTGCTCTGTTTTAATATCACTTTGTGTGATGTAAACTAAAAGGCCTTTTAGTGTTTGTGGCTTATAGTAGGTATCTATAAAGCTTAGATAGTCTTTAAGTTGGGTTTTATAGCTACTTGCAAGACTAGGATTAAAAGAGCTTTTAAACTCTAAGACTACAAAGTCTTTAGCGTTATAAAGAAGGGAATCTATCCTCCTTAGTCTTTTGTTTGATAAAAATGCTACTTCAGAGCTTATCTTTTTATCTTTAAAAAAGCCTGCTAGGGCTTTATCATTTATTAGATTTAAGGCCTTTGTGCCTAGGGCTTTTAGCCTTTTACTATCTAAGAAAAAGCCAAACTCACTTGAAAGTATGGAATCTAAGTTAGGATTACCCTCCTTGTATCCAAGGCTTAACTCTAGCCCTCTATGAAGGGCTAGTCCGCGAAGACTGGAATCTTTTAGCCCTAGAGAATATATAAGCTTATAGCTTTCATCATCTTTTTTTAGATACTCACTTTGTGCTTCTGGGTGGATTCCAAAGGTGTGAAACTTTCTAGATTCCATGCTTTTAGATTTGTCATTTTTACTTGCTTGGTTTAATGGCGGGTTTATATGACCTTTCTTAAAAGTCTCTAGCTTTAGCATGCTTGCTATGTCTTTGCCCTTTTTTTGAGGTCTAACTAGAGAGATATAAAGACTTTCTTTTGCACGTGTAAAAGCGACATATAAGCGATTTAGCTTATCTATAAAGTTTAAGTCTTCATCTTTTTTCTTTGTTTTAGCATAGCTTTCATCTATACGCTCTCTATTTTTAGTTTTTAAAACTATCTTTTCTAGATTTAGCCCATCATGGTCATATAGCAAGCTTTCACTTCTGCTGCTAGAGTTAGTATCTAAAAATATCACGTGCTTAAACTCTAGCCCTTTAGAGCTATGCACAGTTAGAATCTGCAAGCTAGAAGTTTGTTTTAGTGTAAACTTTACTTCGCTAGCTTTTTCATAAAGCAAGTCTATGGTGATATTTTTAGTGCTTGCTAGGCTTAGTTCTAAAAACTGCAAGGCTTCTTCACTGTTTAGGTGATAGGCGTTTATGACTTGCTTTATCTGTTTTGGCAAAGATAGACTTAAGTCTAAGTCTTTAGGCAAAGGCACATCTTCAAAGTAGCTTTTTCCTAAAAGCTTATTAAGCTTTTTTTGATAAAGCTTTGCTTCTTTTTCGCGTATACTTTTTTGATAGTCATCTTGCAAGGCTTCTAGGCTATCTTTTAAGGCTTTAAGTTTTAATGCACAAAAGATTATCTTCACACAGTTTGCTTTGCTAAGCTCTTCTTCATTATCTATACTAAAGCATAGACCTAGTCTTTCTTCTTCTGCTACATCTATAAGCATTTTCCCTATAGATCTTTTCATAACTAAGATTGCTATGTCTTTAGATTCTATGCCTTTGCTTAAGAGAAAGTTTATGTGATTTAGTGCATTTAGACAAGCAGTATAGGCTGGGGTATCTTCACTTTCATTTTTTTGAGTTAGCACAACTTCTACAAAGCCTTCTTCTTTACTTTTTGGAATCTGCTTGGTATAAGTTATAGCTGTGTCTTTGTAAGCTTCACTAAAGATGTCATTAACAAAGTTTACTATCTCATGGCTAGACCTATAGTTGTACTCTAAAAGTTTTTGTGTAGTGTAGCTTTGTGCGTGCTTATAGACTTCAGGGTTAGCGCCTCTAAAACGATATATACTTTGCTTATTATCCCCTACAAAAAAAAGCTTCTTTGCTATCTCGCTTGTGCCCTTACCACTTCTAAACTCTTCAAAGAGTGGAGAAAAGATCTTATATTGCATCATGCTAGTATCTTGAAACTCATCTATAAGCATATGAGAAAAACTACCATCAAGCCTAAAGTAAAAAAACTCACTATTAAAGCCTCTTTCTTCTATCAAACTTGGACTTAAGCTTTTTGCTTCTTTTGTGCCCTTGCCGACCATAAGCTCAAAAACTTTTTGCTTGACTAGATCAAAGCTTAAAGTATTAGATTCCATGCTTAGCCTAAGTAAAGCATCTTCATAAAGGCTAACTATCTTTAAAAGGTAGTAGAAGTTTTGCTTCTCTTTTAAGGCTTCTTTTTGCCTTAAGATGTTTTGTATTTTAATTTGGAAGTTGGCAACAGTTTGTTTTTCTGTATCACTAAGCTTAAAAGCTTCTAGATTTCTATACTCCAAGTTGTAAAAAAGATTTGATTCTAAAGGCTTGTTAGAAAAGTTTTTAAAAGTATCAACTATCCATTGATGATTAGAATCTAGTCCTTTAGAGACAACTATGTTTTCTAAAAAGCCCTTAAAGTCCATAAACGTGCTTTTTAAAGAAGACTCTAATAAGGTGCTTTCTTTTTGCCCTTCTTTTATATCAAAAGTGTTTATCGGATAGCTTTCAAACTCAAAAAGTTTATCATGCAAGGTATCTAGCATCCCTAAGATATCTTTTAAGTCAGTTTTATCATTAGACCTCATAAGCCCTAAAAGCAAGTTTAGCTCTTGGCTATTTTTTAGAATCTGCTCTAAAAAAAGTTGCAGCAAGGCTTTTTTGTCTATAGTGTCTATTTTAAAGTCGCTTTTTATCCCTACAAAAAAGCTAAAACGCCTTAAGATTTTGTTAAATAAAGAATCAATAGTGCCTATAAAAGTACTGCTTTTTAGGTAGTTAAAGTAGATATTTTCTATATTTTTAGTGATGTAGCTTTCATCTAGCCCAAAGTCTTTTTGTAAAGATTCTAAAAGGCTTTTAGCTAAGGCATCGCTAGTTTTGCCACGCGAGTATCCATAAAGTGTTTTCAAAAATCTTAAGATTCTTTCACTCATCTCTAAGCTTGCTTTTTTTGTAAAAGTGATGGCTACTATCTTTGAAGGTTCTGCTTTTTGTAGTAAAAGTGCCACGTAAGTTAGACAAAGGGCGAAAGTTTTCCCACTTCCTGCTGAAGCACTTAGTAAAGTGTGATTTTTGTCCATATAGAATCTTTTTTAGTTTAATTTTATCTTAAGTTTTGGTAACTAAAGGCTAAAAGCCGTGCTATCAGGGCTATTTTACAAGTTTTGCTTTTTGATACTTTGGAAAATAAAAGCTAAGAAAACTAAAAGTGGTATAAGTTTAAAAAAGCTAAGGAGTTTTGTGTAAGACTAGGTTTAGTTATATAGGTTTTTTGCATTACTAGCTAAGTGTTTTAAAGAAGGCTTGATTTAATAAATATAACTTAGCACAAATATATTTGCAAGTTATAAAAGTTTAAGTGAATGGATTAAAAACTAACCCTTTATATCATTATGGTTTTAGTTTTCTTTTATCAACCCTCTTATCTTAATAGCTAGTTTGACGCCACTACTTTTTAATAAAAAACAGCAAACAAAACACGCCTTATATAGTAAAAAACACGTTTAAAAGATAGAATAACCACTTGTTTTTGCTGCCTTTTATTTAGGATTAAAAGAGGAGTTAGTGTGGAGATGTTATATAGCTTTGTGCAGCTAGTGGTATTTGCTTTTTTAGCGCTATTTCCGGTTATTAACCCTATAGGGATATCTATCATACTAGAGCCATTTTTTTCAACTTTGTCTGAAAAAGATAGAAAGTATGCAGCAAGAAGGATAGCTATAAACTGCTTTTTTATCTGCATAGTCTCGCTTTTTATAGGGTCGTGGATACTAAAGCTTTTTGGTCTTAGCATACCAGTTATACAAATAGCAGGTGGAATCTTAATCATCCAAACAGGCCTTAAGCTAATGAACGCTAAAGATACCGCACCTGCTAAAAAAGTCGATTCTAATGAGGCAGAAGCAGATGCTAAAAATGAAGCAGAAAGCAGAGAGCAGTTAAACAAAAAGCTTTTTTATCCTTACTCCTTTCCTATCATGATAGATGCTGGGACTATCTCAGTCCTTTTTACACTTGCAGCACAAGGGGATTCTAAACTTAGCTGGCACTATGTTGTAAACATGGGTGCTATCATCATAGGGGTTATAGCTATGATGCTTTTAGCCTATGTCTTTTTGTCTAAAACTCATATGCTAGTTAGCAAGCTTGGGGGTGCTGGAGTGCTGGCTATAAGCAAGGTAGCAGCCTTTTTAATCCTTGGAGTTGGAGTTGAGATCTTTGCCTCTGGGGTTATGAGCTTTATAAAGTCTTATCTGCCTATGTTTATGCAAGCACTGGGGCATTGAGATAGCTTTCTTTGTTGTTTTGTAGGCATTTTGTTTAATAGGGCTAAGTTTTGTGAAGATATTTTGCTTTTTTTGTTTGCCAAAGTGATTAAATGAAAAGTATTTTTAATATTATACGTTTTAGTAAATATAAAAAGATTGTCTATCTTTGCCTTTTAAGTGGTTATCTTTTAGGATTTAAAACTTTTTGTTTGATAGCATGGGAGCTTCTTGATGGATGTAGTATTTAGCTTTGCACAACTAGTGGTGTTTGCTTTTTTGGCACTTTTACCAGTTGTAAACCCCTTTGGCACAGCACTCATCATAGAGCCATTAATCATAACTCTTTCCCAGCAAGAAAGAAGGTATGCTGCTAAAAAGATAGCACTTAACTGTCTAATAGTTTGTATAGTAGCCCTTTTTATAGGGTCGTGGATACTAAAGCTTTTTGGCCTTAGCATACCCATCATACAATTAGCAGGTGGGATCTTGATAGCTAAAACTGGTATGGACTTGCTAAATGGCGATGCTAGCTCTCCAAAAGATAAAGATAAAACTGTTGAAGATAAGAAAGAAAACCTAGATATAGACCTAGATAAGCTTAATGAAAAGCTTTTTTATCCTTACTCTTTTCCGATAATGACAGGGGCTGGGACTATATCAGTTCTTTTTACGCTTGCAGCCCAAGGGGATTCTAAAATCGGCCTGCACTACTTTATAAATATGGCAGCTATCATAGTTGGCGTTTTGCTTATGATATTTTTAATTTATATCTGTGTTGCAAAAACCCATGCTGTAGTAGCTAAACTAGGCACTAGAGGAACCCTTGTCATAAGTAAGGTTTCAGCCTTTTTGATACTTGGAGTTGGGCTGCAGATCTTTGTATCTGGCATTGTCGCCTTAGCTAAACTTTACTTTCCCGGTCTTACTCATGTGTAAAAACTAGTCTATATAGATAAGTGATAAATGCTATTTATAAATATAGTTTGTGTTATACAAGAAAAATATAGAATTAATAAAAAATAGAGAAAAACAAAACATAAATTTATAGAATCCAAAACAATAAAAACCTAGATTCCATAAACCTATAGAATCCATAAACTTATAGAAACCCCCCCCCACAAGAAGAGAATCTCTTTTTACTATTTCTTCTTCTAGATATTCTCCCTACCATTCATCCTTTTAGATATTCTTCTATATCCTCTTCCTATTAGCATCATTCATTATCTCATCTGCTATATGAGTTACAGAGTTAGAAATCTTAGAAGCATCATCTGCTATGTTTACATTACCTTGAGTAGATTGCTCTAGTAAAGATATAGCATCATTTATCTGAGTTATACCATTAGCTTGTTCTTTTATAGATTCAGCCATGTCATTAATTGATTGAACTAAGATATTAGTATTAG
>NZ_MLAN01000012.1 GCF_002272875.1 Helicobacter sp. 11S02629-2 | reverse complement strand
CTAATACTAATATCTTAGTTCAATCAATTAATGACATGGCTGAATCTATAAAAGAACAAGCTAATGGTATAACTCAGATAAATGATGCTATATCTTTACTAGAGCAATCTACTCAAGGTAATGTAAACATAGCAGATGATGCTTCTAAGATTTCTAACTCTGTAACTCATATAGCAGATGAGATAATGAATGATGCTAATAGGAAGAGGATATAAAAGAATATCTAAAAGAAGAAGTGTAAGGAGAGATAGTAAAAAGAATATCTAAAAGAAGAAGTGTAAGGATAAATAGCAAGAATAAATAGTAAAAAGAGATTCTCTTCTTATGGGCTAATTATTTCAATACTAAGCTTTTTTTTGGAAGAAAATCTAAGTTTAGATTCTCTTCCTATAGGGGGTGGATTCTATAAATATATAGGTTTATAAATATATGGATTCTATAGATTTATGGAATCTATTTCCATTATCGCTATGTTTGTTGCTAGGGGGCTAAAGTCTATGGCGTTGGATGTATTAAGACTATTATTAACACTGCAATTACAAAAGAGCATTTTACTTTGTTCTCTCTAAAACATATGACATAGTCTTTTGTGGTAATGAAGTCTTGATATATGATAGACTTTATATAAATTTAGACAAAAGAGATTCTATTTAGGGCTTGAAGAAGTACATATAAAAGTAGATGAAAAGTATAGGGCTATATTAGGCAGTAAGCATATAAGCTATAAAATAAAAAATATAACAAAACTAATATTACGCATAAATATTTTGCAAAAAAGTAAAGCAAAAGTATAATAAATCTGCTAGCGTATACTAAAGTGTTTACTAGCTATTAATAACCTTTAAGCCTTGCTTTTAGCTTTGCTATAATCTAATTTTTAATTCATAAAAGGTTGCTACTTTGAGTCTTGTTAGCATGGCGTTTCATCGATTATTCCCCAATATATACTCAACTGTATATATATGTGTAAACTTTAATGCAAACTCATGCAACGTTAGTGTTACTATTAAGAAATCTGGAGGCATCTTAAGCGAGGAAACTAAGGTTTTTAAGATAGTTAACTATCAGATCTCAATGGATGTTGTAAAGTACATAAGGAAGCTTCAAAATAAGTATCTTTTTAGCTATTTATGCATCATGAGTAAGACTAATGATGACATATTATTACCGACAAACGACAAGGCTAGATTTGAAAGCTATGGCGTGTCTGTTAGAGACTATAGAATGTTAAAAGTTATGAATAGCAACATCTGTCTTTCTAAGGTTGAGATAGCAAAGTTTGAAAGTATATTCAGCAAGTCTTTGGGGATAGATTATATATTTTCTGCTTATTTTGTGCTTTATATTAGGGCAAAAGAGCTTTTTGATACCAACTTAAGACTCTTTGTTTTGCTAGAAAAAGAGAGCATGTGTCTAATGGTAGCTAGCACTAAAGGTATAAGATATGGCGCTATCTTTGACTTACACGAAGAAGAAGTTCCTTTGCCTCCTACTAAGCCTATAGATTCTAATGTCAATAAGACCTTAGATAAAGAGCTAAGCACTAGCAGTTTGGACTTAGAAGATTTAGGAGAGCTAGAAGACTTAGATACAGATTTGGACGATTTAGATTCTATAGACTTTGATTTTAAAGATGATGGCAAGACTACTGATGCAAGCAATGCCATATCTTTAGACATCATCCAAGATCTAGGTCATATAAGTAGTGTTACTTTAAAGTTGCAAGATGCTATAGAAGACTTTTATCATAATAAGCTTTATGAAGCTGAATTTTTATATGAGGTAGTTGTGTTTGCGTCTTATAATATGCCCGTACAGTCGCTTATGCATATAAAGCAGGGCTTACTTTTAGATATAAGAAGTGAGCTTTTAGATGTTAACAAAGAGATGATTAAGCTAGCTGAGTTAGAGCTAGGAGGAAAGTGATAAATGACTTATAGTTTTACAAAAGCAAAGAGCAAAAGTGTCTTAAAGCTAGCAACGAAAATCTGGATTCCTTACATCATAGTAGCCATAGTCATACTTTTTGCATTTAAGTTCGTACTAGGTATACAAACTTTAGCATTGCAAAAAGACTATGAGCGCATAAGGCATGCAGATGCACAAACCTTATCTAATATATCAAAACTTCAACACGCTGAAGATAGACTAGCCTATGAAGGCCAGTTTATAAAAGATATAGACTTAAAAGACGCAAAGCTAACTAAGGCTTTTCTTGGAATCTTAAATCTGATTCCAAGTCAGATAAGGATTTCTGAGATCAAGATATCAGGAGGGGAGGTTTTTATAAAAGGCATAACTCCAAGTAAAGAGCTTTTTTTAAACTCACTTCAAACTCAGCTAAAAAGTATATTTGATAACAGTAAGTCTAGCTTTGTAGAGCTTGGCAGTGGTTGGTATAACTTTGAATCAGTAAGCACGTTAAGAAATAATGCGAATTTTCAAAATCGTATAGAAGATAAGTAGGGCAGGGGTTATGAAGTCTTTTTTTAACAACATAGACCCAGAATCAATCTTCCGTCACATCTTATGGAGTGCTGTTTTTATAATAATTTGTGCCTACATATGTATAGATATCATAGTCCCAGCCATTGCTAAGTATAAGGGTCAAGCTTTTATGAATGACTCTGCTAAAGTAAGTCTTGCACAAGTAAGTCAGATAGAAAAAGACTTACATGCAAAGATAGAGCTAATTAAGTCTCAAAATGCCCAAGCCCTAAAAGACTTTCACAGAAACGTCCAAGCAAGGGATATAAAAAAGGCGTTAAATCCATTTTTTGTAAATCTTAATGTAACTCAAGTTGGCTTCAAGATAGACCCTAAAAACAATGTAAAAGAAACTACTTATGAGATAAGTGGCACTAGTCCAAATATAAACTATATAACCGACATGGCTATAAATCTTAGAAAATCTCACATTTTTGCTAATGCCTCTTTTCCAGTCTCTATAAAGAGTAGAGGAAAGATGCTAGATTTCACATATACTGTGGTTGTCTTTCAGGGAGTTTTTAACTTTAGAGCTTTAAAAACACATCCTGTAGTGTTAAAAACTAGATAAAGCCATAAAGCTTAGAAAGGATATACATGCAGATAGATTGGAAGAAGCATCCACTAGTGCCTTGCGTAGTTCAAGACTATGAAAATAGTGAAGTTTTGATGCTTGCTTATATGAACGAAGAAGCCTTAAAGCTTACTCAAAGCTCTAAAGTCGCCCACTACTTTTCAAGATCAAAAGATCGTATATGGAAGAAGGGTGAAAGTAGTGGTAATTTACAGCATGTAAAAGAGATGTGGCTAGATTGTGATAGTGATACTATCTTGATAAAAGTACTACAAGTTGGAAGTGCTTGTCACACAGGTGCAAGAAGCTGCTTTTTTACTTCGTTAGATTCTAATAAGGAATCTAAAAGTGAGTTTAGTGAGACTAAGTATCCAGTGCTTTTAAAGCTTTACTATGAGCTTGTTTCCAAAAAGAGTGCAGACCCTAAGCTATCTTATACAGCAAGTCTTTATGCAAAAGCACCAAATGCCATAGCTAAAAAGGTGATAGAAGAAGCAGGTGAGTTTGCCCTAGCTTTAAAAGATAGTGATGAAAAAGAAGTGGTACATGAGTGTGCTGACTTGTTTTATCATATACTTGTTGGGCTAGCTTATAAAGATATCCACTTAGATAAGATAGACCAAGAGTTAAGTGCTAGGATGGGCTTAAGTGGACTAGAAGAAAAAAGACAGCGTAAATCATAATTAAGATAAATAAGTAAAAAAGCAAATGCAAATCTTTCACAGTATAGAAATCTTTTTAATGACACTTAGCCTACTAGAGATAGTAGTTTATATCATCATATTTAGCATAGGTGCATGCTTTGTGCTTCTAGCTTTGTTAGTTTTTAAGTACAAGACACTTTCTATCCTTTCTTTTATATTAGGCATAGTTATCATACTTTTAATCCCCTTTGCCATGCGCTACTTTATGCAAGAAAGACTTTACAAGATAGAAACTAGCATATCAAAAGATACAGTTTTAAGATATGTAAATACTTACTATTTAGATGCCAATGTCACTAATGTGGGCATGGCAGATATTAGCTACTGTGAAGTTGGTGTGCATATATTAAGGTCAAGTAGTACTAAGTTTGGAGCTTATAAAGGTAAAGTTTTAGATTTTTTTAGGCCACTAGCTGTATTTAAAGATCGCTTTAATATGGACTTAAAAGTAGGTAAAAGTGAAAATATCTCTTTGCAGTTAAACAACTTTAAGTATAGGGATTTTCCACGTGAAGTATATATACAGTGTCATGGTGTAAATCTAAAAGACCAGCTAAAAGAGATCAAAGAGAGGGTAAAAGGTTTATAAAAATACTAAGTTTTGTACGCTTAAATGGCAATTTTTAATTATCATGTCCCTTGTTATTTTACTATTTGGCTAGTTTTTGGATTTAATGGCATTATTATCACTTTGCATCCTGTGTTATAAAGGACGTTAATGAAATATATATCAATTGGACTGCTTAGTCTTATGAGTATAGTTGCTAGTGAGGCCTTAGCTCAGACTAGTCCACATATACATGAACATGGGAGCATAATAAAAGGGGTACAGCTTCCTAATAGCGACTTTGAGCATTGGTATGCGGTTAAAAATGATGATAATTACTATGATGATATAGGTGATAGTGCAAGCTCTAAAAACACGTGGTCTACTGGTAATGCAGGCTATGTAAAAGGCGTAGGAAGGCACGCCATAAGGGGTGCTATGCCAACTGATAAGGTGCAAGGTGAAAATGGAGGCTTTGCAGCAAGGCTTACTACACATGAAGTAGGACTTGGTGTATTTGCTAAAAAAGGCATAGCTGCTGGAAGCTTGTTTACTGGTGTGTTTTATATAGACCCAGATTCTAGATTTTTACTACATGATAATCAGATCCGCCCTATCTTTGGCGTGCCATTTACTAGCAAGCCAAAGTCTTTTTCTTTTAAGTATAAGTATCAGCCAGCCCCAGTTGTGGAAAATGGAAGGGATAGTAAGATGGATGGCATGGTGGATGCTATGGATGCTTATGTCATCTTGGAAAATAGAAGTGGTGGGAGTGTAAAAAGGTTAGCTATAGGATGGTTTAGAAGTAGTGCTACTCAAAACACTTGGAAGGAGCAAACTGTCCCTTTAGTTTATGCACATGGCAGTGCCCCAGCAGGCTTGCAAGACTATGAAAAGCGTATCTTAAAGTATGGTCCTGAAACGGTTAATGAAAGAAGTCTTGATCCATCAGATAAGCAGCCTCTTGCTAGTTGGGGGGATATATCCACTATGAATCCAACCCACATCATAGTTGTGTTTTCTTCTTCTTATGAAGGCGATGACTTTATAGGCGCACCGGGTAGTACGTTAACAGTAGATGATTTTAAGCTTAACTATTAAAGCTTTTTAAGCCTTACTTGTTTTGCCTCTCTTGTAAATGCGTGATTTATCTTAGCGCTTTGTGCATCTCTTACAAGTGATATAGCCTTTTATACAATCATATTTCTTATTAAATATCATTACTTAGTCACTGCAAAACTTGCTTACTACTAGACTTATAAAAATAAGTCGTGGAAACTAGGTATTTAAAAAACTTTTTTTGATTTTATGGAATCTAATTTTTATCAGCACGAAATGGGTGAGAATACCTTTTACCTAGAAAACTATCTTTATTAATACTTATTTATTTGCAAATAACTATATGTAAAAAAATTGTTACATGTAGTAGCCAAAGACTAATGATATTTAAAAAGACTTATAGGGATTAAGAAAGAAGAAGTTTAAGTTCTAGCTAGTTTTAAAAGTTTAAAACTAGCTAGTTTAAGTTTGAAAGCTTACTACTTAAAACTTAGGCATTTTAAGTTTGGCTTTGAAGCCAGCTATTATTATGATGATTAGTAATATGATACTTATCACATAAGAAGCAGGCGGTATAGGTGCACTTTCGCCACTTGCATAAGAGTGCATACCAGCTAGGTAGTAGTTAACTCCAAAGTAAGTCATGATGACACTATAAAAGCCAACTATAGCTAGGAGGTTAAGCACGTAAGGGAAGTACTTGATTTTTAAGAATCTTACGTGAAGTATAACTGCATACACACCAATAGATACTAGTGCCCAAGTCTCCTTGCTATCCCAGCCCCAGTATCTACCCCAAGATTCATTAGCCCAAACACCACCTAAGAAGTTTCCTATGACTAGCAAGAAAAGACCTAGCATTAAGCTCATCTCATTAACGGCAGTTAGTGAAGTTATGGCGTTATCTATATGTGGTCTTGTCTTGCCTCTTGCTATAAAGAGTAGTAAAACTATGATACCTAAGACTGCACTTAGTCCAAAGAAGCCATAGCTAGCTACTATGATAGAGACGTGGATGTTTAGCCAGTAGGACTTAAGAACTGGCACAAGATTCCCGATTTGTGGATCCATAAAGCCCCAGTGGGCTACAAGCAAGGCTATACCTGCTAGGAAAGTAGCACTACACAAGGCTAGATAGGACTTGCGAAGTATGATGATACCTGCTATACCTGCTGCCCAAGCTATATAAAGCATGGATTCATAGCCATTTGTCCATGGGGCGTGCCCTGAGATATACCACCTTAGGATTAGTGCTATGGTGTGGATTATCAAAGTTATAAGCATAAACACCCAGATAGTCCCGCCAAGGTACTTATTAACCCTTTTATCTCTTATTATAGCAACTAGTGAAAAGATGAAAAGGATGATACCAAGGATTAAGTAAGCATACTCTATGGCAGGGAAGATATCTACTTTATTTAAGATAAGTTCTGCGTTTACGTGTCCTTTATCTAAGAAAAGTGGGCCACCATTTTGATCTTGATAGTTGCTTAGTATCTCAAAAAGCTTATCCATATTGCTATAGTCATGTTCAAGCATAGCCATTTGTATCTCAGCCCTAAAGAAGATTCCAATAGCATTAATGATAATGGCAGTTTGAGGAGATATCTCTTTTAGCTTAGCTTCATCTTCTATGCTTAGTTGGAAAGCACCGGGATTTAGCTTTTTAACTATTAAGTCATCTAAGGCTAGCCAGTTATCATTTTTATTAGGGAAGATTTTTAGATAGCTCCATATATTGCCCGGATATACATAGCCTAGTTGTTCATTAAGCTTTATGACTGCTTTATCAAACTCATTTTGCTTGCCTTGAGGCTTTCTCATGGCGTCTTGGAAGAGATTATAAAGTTTATAAGAATCTGTAGAGCTATCGCCTTGTTCTATCTTTTTCATATCAAAAGCATCACTTAAAGCGACATACTTGCCTTTAGTTACACCTAAAAACTCTCTTAAGTGTTTGTCACTAACTTTTATAAATCTAACCTTAGCCATATCGCTTGAAAGTGTCATAAGCCCTAGTAAAAACTCAGTCGAGTTTATGCCTTTATAAGAGTCACTTCCTACTATCTTTCTCATCAAGTCAGTAGCAAAGGTATCAACTAGCTTTATACGACCATCAGTATCTTGCATCTGCAAGCGTTTAAACTCATCTAAATACTTTGACTTGATAGTCTTTAAGGAATCAACCCTAGCTTTTATGCTAGCTGGGTCATCTTTAGCAAAGGCTTGCTCTAGTACTGCATATCTATCATTTAGCACGCCTTTAGATTCTTCTATACTCTTATGTGCTTCTTCCATGGCTTGTGAAGTAGCAATCTTAGAATCTTCTTTAGGTGCTTCTTTGGCTTCTGCTTTTGCATTTTTAGATTCTTCTGCACTAACTTTAGCTGTATCTATAGGAGTTGAGCTTATGCCTAAAGATCCAAGTGCACTATCTTTACCGTGCATATCTATCTTTTGAACACTACTTGTGCTATTTGCTTCATTAGCCTTTAAAAGGTGAGGCATGCCAAGTGTAGCACCAACTACAACTAATACTGCTAAAGCCCTCTGAGACTTAACAAAACGTGAAAGCTTTCTAAAACGTCCATCTCTTACAAAAAGTAGCAGTATCGCACCTACTATCATAAAAGCATAAGACACATAGGTTGGAATCTTGCCGGGATCTTTATTAACTGAAAGAACAGTACCTGTGTTAATAGTAGTAAAGCTTCCATCACTTCTTTCTACATCTTTACTTGTATAAGAACTTTGGAAGAATCTATATCCTCTGTAGTCAAGAACGTGGTTCATGTAGATTTTAAATTTCATAGGTTCTTTTAATTCCTTATCGATTACTAAAACATCAGATGAGTAGGCACTGTGCATAGTAGAGCCCGGATACATATCAAGATGGAATTTCTCTAGCTTGATGGCAAAAGGAAGTGCTACTTTTTTAGGACCCCAAGTAAGGATTAAGATTCTATCACCTAGCATGACAAAGGCTTTATTATCATTATTTACTACATTGATATTTTGACTTACGCCATCATAAGTGACTTTAAGCCTAGCAACATAGAGGTTTTCTTTCTTTTCTTTTGAGATGTTTATTACATCAATTGATTTAATAGTTAGTTTTTTGCCATAGACCTCTAAAGAGTCATTAATCGAGCTTCTAGTATAAGGGCTAAGGTTAAAGCCTAGTGAAGTCTGAAAAGAGTCTTTAGAAATAATAGAATCTGCACTGATATTGTGTACATTAAAGTTTGAGGCATCTACTTCATTACTCATAGTTAAGTTTAAGTAGTGATCAGCTGAAGTTGCATAGTGGCTAGTTTCGCCATTTTGTATGCTCATAGTCCCTTCAAAGCCCCAAAAGCGTGTGATCCCAGCGCCAATTATTGCTAGGATAAAGCCAAAGTGAAGTATCTGTATAGCCCACTTAAACTTCTTTCTATAAATTATGCTTAATATCATACATCCTATAATGTTTAAGCCAAGCCAGATGTTTAATACATCAAACCACCACGCTTTATAAATGACATCATTTGCCACTACAGTTCCATAGTACTTTTCTATAAATGTCGCTATACCTATGGCTGCTGCATAGATTATCATCAAGGCTATGCTTAGCCCAATTGATGCAAAGAGATTTTTAATGATTAGTTTTATTACCTTCATTGTATAGCGACCTTAGGGTTAGGATGTTGGGCGTTGTAAGTTGCAAAAAGCTTCATTCTGTCATTTGGACTACTAGCTTTTTCCCAAAGACTTTCATCTTTTGTGAAATTTAATGCATTTATAAAAACATCTTGTGCCACGTAGCCTGGCACCCTAAGCACAGTAGCACCAGTCTTTGAAGCAAAGATGATAGAAGGAGTTCCTGCGACGTTATACATCCTAGCAAGATTTAACGTGTCTATTTTTTTGTTGTTTAAAAACTCTACATCATGCTGTTTTGTATAGCTTATATTGATGTAGTAGGCACTAAAGTCTTTTTCCATATAGTCTTGTATAGGCTTATCTTCTTTTAGGTCTTGTTTTAGCTTATCGCAGTAGTAGCAGTTATTTTGCCCAAAGATTAAAACGGTAGGTTTGTTATCAGTTTTTATATCTGAAGTTGGTTTGAAAACGTGTGTTAGTCCTGCATAGCTTTTTTCATCTATATTTTGAAGCTGTGCTACTTGAGAAGAGCTTAGGCTAGAGCCAGTAGATACAGAGACGTCATCGTCCCCACCACAGGCTATTAGTACACCAGCGATTAATATGCTAGAGCCATAGAGAATATATTTTTTCATAACACTTCCTTTCTTTCTTTGGGGTTTATGGGCGTTAGTTTAAGACGTAAGTTTCGAGTTTTGGCTAATTTTTCTTAAATACTATTTTTTTTCTTTTAGAGACTTTTCAAAACTTTGATAAAGCACTATCCTTTCTTGCTCACTGCTTGCACTCTTCCACTTATTGCTTTTTATAAACTTAAGCATAGTTACTAATCTATCATGTCCGGGATAGCCAGACACTCTAAATATAGTCTTTCCTTCCTCACTTACAAAAACTATCATAGGGGTTCCAGTTAGATTGTAAAGTCTAGCATAGTCTCTTGAGCTTATGTTGTTTAGTTTCAGATAGCTAACATTATGCTTTTTATCATGTCTTATGTTTATATAGTAGGGCGAGAAGTTTGCCTTAAGGTAGTTTTTTAAAAAATCATCTTTATTAATATCAGACCTTAGCATGGCACAGTAGTAACAGCCTGTTTGTCCAAAGACTAAAAATATAGGCTTATTATCTATTTTAATATCAGCGTTTGGGTTAAATATACCTTTTAAGTCAGGCTCACCATAAGTATAGCCATCATCAGTATTAGCTAGGGCTAGACCACAGCAAAGCAGAAGCAGGAAAGTAAGTCGTTTAAACATAAGCATAAGAAGTTAGTCCTTTTTGGTTAGATGTGAGATTAACTCTACAAAATCATCACTATCATTTAAGCACTCACAAACCCTATAGCTTGGCACTTTAAGTTCATCAGCTAGGTCTTGATACTGCATGGAGAGTTCGTATTTTGTTTCTGAATTATCTATGGTAAAACTTAATGGATAGATTATAAGTTTTGATTTTGCGTGTTTTTTTATAGTGGCGTCTGTATTTGGTCCTAGCCACTTTATAGGGCCTATCTTTGACTGATAAGAGAGGATGCAGTCTTTAAAGTGGATGTTTTTAGATTCTAAGTTTTTAATTATGGCTTCTTTGCTTGCTATGCACTCTTTTTCGTAGTTATCGCCTTTTTTTACAACACTAACTGGTATGGAGTGGGCACTTAGTATCAAAACAAAGTCTTTTGGGTCATCTTTGCCTAGGTTTTTTAGTATCTCTTTTACTATGCACTCTATGTATAAAGGATCATCAAAATATCTATCAACTACTTTTATACTTGGTTTGTAGTCTAAGATCTTAAGATTTTCTAGTACGTCTTGGAAGGAAGAAAGAGAGGTTGTAAAGCTATATTGCGGGTACATGCTAAAAAGCACTAAGTCTGTTATACCCATGTCTTTAATTTCTTTTAAGACCATATCAGCATAAGGTGGAGTATATCTCATAGCGTAAGTGTAAAAGTTGCTTTCATCTTTAGTTTGAAGCTTCTTTACTAGGCTAAAAGTTATAGGCGTTATAGGAGAGCTTCCACCTAGTGCCTCATAGATCTTGCTTGATTTATCACTTCTTTTTTTTACTATGAAGTTACCTATAAAGCCTCTTACTTTCTCACTTTTGATAGATAATATATTTGGATCATTAAACATATTTCTTAGAAAAAGAGGCACTTCAGTCGGGCTGTTTGGGCCACCCATATTTAATAAAATGATGGCTTTTTTATATTTTTCGTGGAGCATTACGGTAAGTCATGTCCTTTGTTTTGCGTTAATCCAAAATCTTAATAAAAAAAAGTTAATATTACCTTTTGCAAAATCTACTTACTCACTAAAAAGTATTATTTAAAAACAAGGAAGGCTTTTAGAAATCATGATGGACCACTCTATTATCAACCCCTATATGGATGGAAGGACTTTGCATCAAATCTTTGCAAGCCTTTTGTTCATACCCTATGTATGGTACATCTACGTACTTTTTACTTTTAAAACCTACAAGGCACTTAACTCAAAACTCTTTTTTATAATGCCCATAGTGTTTTTTCTAGTAGCAGTTAGCTTTTTTTCTGGAATCTTTTTGCTGGCTATGAGACATTTTGTAATGGACTTTAAGATAAGTGCTATGATCTTTGTGTTTTTATGCTACGCCATAGGTGAAGGCGTAAGGCTTAAAAAGATAAAGTTTGCTAGGACTAGTGAAGAGCGCTTTGCAAAGTATGTAAAGGGTTGCAAGATAATGTATATTTGCTTTTTAGTGCTTTATATAATCATGATGGGCATAGCTGAGGGGATGAATTAAAAAACTTCTGCTTTTCTTAAGGAGGCATTTATGAAGGTTGGAAAAAAGTTTTTAGAACACATTTTTGTAAGTGCCTCTATTAGACGGTGGAATGATCAAGCCTGCCCAGTTGAGTTTATAGAGCTTGATAAGCAAGCCCATAAGATGCTTATAGCTTTTTTACTAGTTAATCTTGAAGAAGAAAATGGCAAACATATAGATAAAGAAAGGCTTATAAAGTACTTCCTTTTTAACTTTTTTGAGAGAATAGCTTTAACTGACATTAAGCCGCCTATCTTTTATGAACTGCAAAAAGAGTGCAAAAAAGAGCTTGCTCACTTTGCTTGTGAAAGCTTTGTAGATGAGCTTCCAAAAGACTTTTTAGAAGAGATGAAGGAGTATCTAAGCAGTGATGTTAAAGATATAGAATCTAAAATCTTACTAGCAGCACACTTTTATGCTTCAAAGTGGGAGTTTGACATCATCTATAACTTTAACCCTAGGCTTTATGGCGTGCAGCATATAAAAGATGCCATCACAAAGTCTATAAGGGCTAATGAAGATTCTTTAAACTCACTTAGAAGCCTTTACGCCCTTCACTATAAAGACTTAATAGACATGTTCGCACAGTTAAGATTCCAAAAACGCTGGAGTCAAACTCCAAGAGTGCCTGCTACTAGCGTTTTAGGTCATATGTTAGTAGTTGCAACTGCAAGTTACTTTTTTAGCTTAGATCTTGGGCTTTGTGAAAAGATGAGGACTAATAACTTCTTTGCTGGTCTTTTTCACGACCTGCCAGAAGTGCTTACAAGGGACATCATCTCACCAGTTAAAAAAAGTGATGCAAGACTTGGGCTGCATCTAAAAGAGATGGAAGAAAAGCTTATGCTTGAAAATGTCTATAGCAAGATTCCACACCTTGTAGCTAAGAATCTAAAATACTATATAGAAAATGAGTTTGATAACAAATATATAAATAGCCATGGCGCTATAAAACACCTAGGGTCTAATGAGGTAGAAGTTTTTATCGCTACTTACAACAAAGATAGTTTTAACCCAGTCTGTGGGAGCTTAGTAAACTTTGCTGATAAGATGAGTGCTTGCATGGAAGCAAGTATATCTATAAAGCATGGCATCACAAGCGAGCATCTAAAACAGGGCATATCAAACATAGCAAAGCTTCAAAAAGAGTTTGCGTGGATAGATAAAAAGCTAGGGCATTTACTTGCAACTATAGCTTTGTAGGTAAAGCATCAATATATAAAATATATGCCTGCAAAATAATAGAATCTAACCCACAAGCTTATAGTAAAGGCACTAAAAAGCTTTTAAATCCTTTAGCTCAGCTAGCCTTTCTATCCTTTCAGGCTCTTTAGCCTTATAAAGCATGGCACACTCTTTTGCAAGCTCTCTTATACGCAAGATAAACTCTTGCCTTTGGGCGATTGATATAGCTTTTCTAGCATCAAGCACGTTAAATATGTGAGAACTTAGCACTGTGTAGTCATAAGCTGGCAAAGAAAGCTCATTTTTAAGGCAGTTTCTAGCCTCTCCGTGTAAGCCATCTAAAGTGGTAAATAAGAACTTAGTATCAGCTACTTCAAAGTTATAAACTGACTGTTCATACTCATTTTGCAAGTGCACATCTGCATAGGTAAATTTTTCATTCCACTTTATATCAAAGATAGATTCCACACCTTGTATATACATAGCAAGGCGTTCTATCCCATAAGTTAATTCAACACTTACACTCTCACAAGGAAGCCCTCCAACTTGCTGAAAGTAAGTAAACTGCGTCACTTCCATGCCATCTAGCCACACTTCCCAGCCTAGCCCCCAAGCACCTAAAGTTGGGCTTTCCCAGTTATCTTCAACAAAACGTATATCATGACGTGCTACATCAAGCCCTAAGGCCTTTAAGCTATCAAGATAGATTTCTTGAATATTTTCTGGGCTTGGTTTGATTAAGGCTTGGAACTGATAGTAGCTTCCTAGTCGGTTAGGATTTTGCCCATAGCGTCCATCTGTTGGGCGGCGAGAGGGTGCTACATAGGCTACACTCCAAGGGTCTTTATCAAGACTTCTAAGTAAGGTCGCTGGGTGAAAAGTACCTGCGCCAGCTGGTATATCATAGGGCTGGAGGATGACGCAGCCATTTTTTGCATAAAAGCTTTGTAAAGTGAGTATGATTTCTGAAAATGTAAGCATGACTTAGGAACCTTTTAAAAAGATAAAAAAATATTTAAAAATATTTTACAATATATTTAATAAGTGCTATAAAGTATTAACTTATAAAAACACAATACAGGAAAACAAATGTTAAAAATAGCAGATAAAAAATTTAATTCAAGATTAATAGTAGGTAGTGGTAAATATAAAGACTTTGATACAACTTTGCAAGCAACCCTTGCTAGTGAAGCTGAGATGATAACAGTGGCAGTTAGACGTATAAATATACTAAATACTAATGAGCCAAACTTAATGGAGTTTTTTAGAGGGACTAATATCACTTTTTTACCTAACTCTGCAGGCTGCACTACGGCTAAAGAGGCTATAAATCTTTTTAGGTTAGTAAGAGAAGGTATAGGACTAGATTTTATAAAGTTAGAAGTTATAGGTGATACTCATAAAACGCTTTATCCAGACGTTATAGAAACACTAGAGGCTGCAAAAGTGCTAGCAAAAGATGGCTTTAAGATTCTATGTTATACAAATGATGATCCTATTATGGCTAAAAAGCTTGAAGATGCAGGAGTGGCAGCAGTTATGCCGCTAGCGGCACCTATTGGCTCAGGGCTTGGAATCCAAAACATTTATAACATCCATTTTATAAAAGAAGCAGTAAAAGTGCCAGTTATCGTAGATGCAGGCATTGGCTGTGCTAGTGATGCAAGCCGTGCTATGGAGTTAGGCGCTGATGGCGTACTTTCTAACTCAGCCCTTGCATTAGCTAAAGATCCTATCAAGATGGCAGAAGCACTAAAGCTTGCTGTTCGTGCAGGAAGGCTTAGCTATGAAGCAGGTAGGATGGAGAAAAAAGCCTATGCTAGTGCTTCAAGTCCACTAAGCTTTATGCCTAATCTTGGTTAAGCTATGAACTATCCCCTAGACTTTAGTGATGACTTTCCTCGCGCACTCCGCTTTTGGATAGAGCGTTTTTTATACTATAAATTAACTAGTCTAGCAAGCTATAAAGTTAAAGATAATGACTTATTTTTACAAGCACTACAAAATATACAAAGTGGCGGTAAAAATAATATAGAAAAGATAGTTGAGATATGCCGCACAGCAAGGCTTAGCGGACTTTTAGGTATCACAACTTACATGGTGCCTTTGAAGCGATTTTATGACTACTGCACTAAGCTAAGACTTGCTTCTATGGAAGATATAAGTGAGGATTTAGCTCGTGAGTTTATGAGTATAACTACAAGCCACTTAAAACTAGCAAGCCAAAAAAACTATAGAACTGTACTTTTAAACTTTCTTAAGTTTATAGAAGAAAACAACTATATAGATAAAGAGGCTGGGAAGTTTCACCTCTTTCGTATAAAGTTAGAATCTTCACTAAAAAAGTATCACGATGCTTTGCCTGATCACTTAGATGATACTGAGATAAGGAGATTTTTAGAATCTTTAGAGAACTATCAAAACAAGATAGCAAAAAATATCACAAGGGATAAACTTTTAGTTAAGATAATAATCTATAGCGGGGCTAGGATAAGTGAAGTACTAGGGCTTAAGATAAATGACATCTTTGAAGAAGGAGAGTACTTCCGTTTTAATATAATAGGCAAGGGTAATAAAAATCGCATAGTCTACATGCAAGCAGTCCATATAAGAGATCTTCTTCATAGGTGGCTAGGACTAAGGGCTAATATCCCTAATAGTAAAAAGTCTAAGCTCTTGTTTATAACTGGTAGCACAAAAAGTCTAAATGCAACCTATGCTTATAGAGTAGTTCAAAGCATACTAATAAATGCAGGCATAAGAAAGCTAAAAAATGGCCCCCATATGCTGCGTCATAGTTTTGCCACTCTTTTATATAAAAAGAGTAAAGACTTAATCTTAGTGCAAGAAACTTTGGGGCATTCAAGTGTAGAAACTAGTAGAATCTATACTCACTTTGATAGAGACAATCTAAAATATGGTGCAGATCTGATAAACCCAAAGTCTAATAGATCTAAAAAAGGATAGATGATGATAAAAATTCTAGAAAGTAAAGATACATCTTTTGAAGCTAGTTTTGAAGAGATACTTAATAGGGCTAATATGGACATGTATAAGATTATCCCTAGTGTGCTTAAAACTTTACAAGATATAAAAACTGCAAAAGATGAAAGCGTAGTTTTAAAGCTAGTAAGTGAATATGACTCTTGGAATCCAAAAAGCTTAGATGAGCTAAGGATAGAGCCTACACACATGAAAGAAGCTTATAATAAGCTAGATTCTAAGACTAAGGTGGCATTAAAAGTAGCCTTTGATAGGATACAGAAGTTTCACTTTATGCAAACTCAAAATGGCTTTTTCCACTTTGAAGCTAATGGCAACTTACTAGGTCAAAGTATAAGACCAGTAAAAAGGGCTGGGCTTTATATACCAGGGGGTAAGGCTGCTTATCCTAGCTCACTTTTAATGAATGCAATCCCTGCCATTGTCGCTGGAGTAAAAGAGCTAGTAGTAACTACGCCTGCGCCTAAAGGTGAGTTAAACCACACCTTGCTTGCTAGCATGCATATGTGTGATATAAAAGAAGGCTTTAAGATAGGGGGAGTTGGTGCTATAGGTCTTATGACTTATGGAGTTAGTGGAAAAGATAAAAAAGTAGAAAGGGTAGATGTAGTAACAGGTCCGGGTAATATTTACGTAGCTACTGCTAAAAAGCTAGTTTATGGAGATGTAAATATAGACATGATAGCTGGACCTAGTGAGATAGGGATAATCGCAGATGATAGCGCAGACCCAAGAATCTTAAGTGCTGACTTACTCTCTCAAGCAGAACATGATGAGTTAGCAAGCTCTTTTCTCATAACCCCAAGTTTAGACTTAGCAAAAAAAGTACAAGCTGAGATAGATTCCATCTTAAAAAGCCTTCCTAGAAAGGCTATAGCTTCAAAAAGTATAGACTTAAGAGGGGCTATCATAGTAACAAAAGACTTAAAAGAGTGCGTAGAGTTAATGGACAAAATCGCCCCTGAACACCTAGAAGTTTGCGTTAATGACCCTATGAGTTTACTTCCTTTGATACAAAATGCCGGTGCTATATTTTTAGGACACCATACAAGTGAGGCTATTGGCGACTACTTAGCAGGGCCTAATCACACTTTACCAACTGGGGGAAGTGCACGCTTTTTCTCGCCTCTTAGTGTAGAAAACTTCTACAAGAAAACTTCTCTTATATCTTTTAGTAAAGAAGGCTTAAAAGAAGTAGGACAAGACTGTATAGTATTAGCACAAAATGAAGGATTAGACGCACACGCTTTAAGTGTAAGCGAACGCTTAAGACTTATGAAGTAAACTAGCATTAACCAAATACCTTAAGGAGACAAGCATGTGGGAAAACAAAGAAGATGAACTCGATATGTTTTATGGAAGTCCGATAGATAAGTGGAAAGAAGTTATATTTAACGCCTCTAGAACGCTTGCTTCAAAAGAGTTAGATAGGCTTTTAGAAGAGCTAGCACTTTATGAGCTTTTGTTTGAAGAGATAGAGTGCAATGTAGACTTGCGTGAGTTTTACTATAAGGCTAAAAATGAAAGTGCTGAGCTAAAAAAACGCCTTGAAGATAACAAGCAAAGCATAGCTTTAGAATCTACTTCAAAAATCCTAAGTGAAAATGAATAAATGAACTTTAAAAAAGCATCTTTGCTAGTTTTGATGCTAGTTTTGATGCTACCAGCTTCTTTTTTAGAGGCTAAAACTTTAGCGCCGACTTTTAGCACTAACTTAGTTTTAAAAAAAGATGAGGTTTATAAGGCTAGTATAAGTGCTAAAAAGTTTGCTAAACAGTCTAGTCTAAGTCCTAAAAACTTTACTTTAAGATGGACTTTGTATAAAAATAAGGGTTTAGTGGTTTTAATAAAATACGATAACTTTCCTTATCAGTTTATCTTATATAAGGATGGCTATAAGGCTTTAAAGTTTAATGGTTTTACTTTAAACCTAATAGATCCAAACGGTATAGCATCAAGCATGAATGAGCCCAACTTAAAGCTTTACTTTAAAGACATAAAAGATGGAGAAAGTGACTTAAAGGCTAAAGCTACTATAAAGTTAGAGCTTTATGGTGATGCTAGCATTAAAAAATACTAACTAAATGAGGTAGCTAACTTGCAACAAATCTTAGACCAGATTAATAAAATATCAAAAAACCTAGTCCAAAGTCATGATGTGCCCTACATAGAATCTATGTTTGAAAAAATAAGCACAGGCAAGATGCTGCGTTCAAAGCTAATTTTAAGCATAGCTAGTCCAAGTGAAGAAGTCTTAAAACTGTGCGCGATTATAGAGCTTATACAATCAGCTAGCTTGCTTCATGATGATGTTATAGATGAAAGCAAGCTTAGACGAAATGCACCAAGTATAAACGCTCTTTTTGACAACAAAGCCTCTATCATGTTAGGAGATGTGCTTTACTCTAGTGCTTTTTATGAGCTAACTTTTTTATCCTTAGAAGTGGCTAAGTCAGTTAGCCGTAGTGTTACTGCTTTAAGTGCAGGTGAGATACTAGATGTAGAACTAGGTAAAAGTTTAAATAGTAACTTAGAAACTTACTTAAAAATGATAGAGTTAAAGTCAGCTAGCCTTATAGCCGCAAGCAGTGAGAGTGCAGCCCTCCTAGCTGGCTTAGATCATAAAGCCTACTATGAGTATGGATTAAATCTAGGCATAGCTTTTCAGATAATCGATGATATACTTGACATAACCCAAGATGAAGCAACTTTAGGAAAACCTAGTATGAATGACTTTGCACAAGGAAAAACAACCCTTCCTTACATATACTTCTATCACGAAAGTAAAGAAAACGCCAAGCTTTTAGAATCTCTTTTTGGTAAAAAGCTAGATGGACTTCAAAAAGAAGCCTTGAAAAACAGTCTAGAAGAAAGCTTATTAAAAGCTAAAAAGCTAGCTTTAGAGTATGCAAAAAAAGCTAGTGACCTAGCACTAAAATTGGGCAATCAAAAACTAGATTCCATAGTTAAGGCTATGATAGAAAGGGATTTTTAAAGATGTATAGTGTAGTTAGCTTTTCACACAAAAACACAAGCATAGAGTTGCGTGAACTTTTAAGTATGGATGAGGATGAACAAAGCTTACTTTTAAATAGGCTTTATAACATAGAGGGTATAAAAGAAGTAGTCGTACTTTCAACTTGTAATCGTTTAGAAGTTTATATATGTGCTGATACTGAAGGCTCAGTGCTTTGTGATGAGATCTTACTTGAGATAGCAAACATCAAACATCTTGATATAAACATGCTTAAGTCTATAGTTAATCTTTTTACTAGGCTTGATGCAGTACACCATGCTTTTTGTGTGGCTAGCTCCCTTGATAGTTTAGTACTTGGTGAAACTCAGATAAGCGGGCAGTTAAAAAGTGCTTATAAACTAGCTTATGATAGAGGTTTTTGTGCTAAGGAGATAACTAGGCTTATGCACTTTGCTTTTAGGTGTGCGGCTAATGTTAGAAACTCAACTCAAATCTCTAAAAACCCAGTCTCCATAGCCTCTATAGCTGTAAGTAGTGCCCTAGATTCTTTAAAAGATGGCTCTTTAGGCGGTAGTAAAGTGCTAGTTTTAGGCATAGGTGAGATGGGGACTTTAAGCATAAAACATCTTAGTCGCCATAACTTTGATATAACCTTGACTAATAGAACTAAGTCTAAAGCCTTAGACTTCATAGCTAACTTTAATAGAAATATAAAATTTGTAGACTTTGAAGACGCTCTAAAAAATGTAAATGACTATGATGTGATATTTAGTGCTATGGCTGGGGGGCAGTTTATAAATGCAAGCAAGGTAGTTAAAAAAGATTCTAAAAGGATATGGTATGACTTATCTTTGCCTAGAAATATAGAAGAGTGTGATGTTGATCCAAACTTAGAAATAGTTTCAATTGATGATCTAAGTCAAAAAGCAAAAGATCATATCTTAGGTCGTCAAAATAACGCACGTGCTGGCATGGCTATAGTCGGTCAAAGCGTTTTAGAGTTTTCTCAGTGGGTAGAAAGACTAGATATTGAGCCACTTATAAAAGTTATGCGCGAAAAAGCAAAAGCTAGTATAAATAACAAGCTTAGCAAGGCAGTCAAAAAAGGCTATATCCCAAGTGAGCTAACTCCTAATGTAGAAAAACTACTAGTTAGCGTTATGAATGAGTTCTTACACATGCCAACTATAAGATTAAAGCAGCTTGCTAATAGCGAGCAAGCAGATTCTATATTAGAATCTATAGGCAATATTTTCGCAAACTCTGATAGCTTTATGCTTAATAGATATAAGTGTGAGTATGACACTACAGAAGCCAAAGGCTAACAAAGACAAAGGAAAGACCATGCACTTTAATGAGATTTTTGCTTTTACCACTAAAGAAGCGCCAAAAGATGCCACCCTTTTAAGCCAACAGTATCTTTTAAGGGCTTGTTTTATACAGCAAATTGGAAGTGGTATCTATAACATCTTGCCACTAGGAAAAAGAGTACTTGATAAGATAGAGCAAGTAGTAAAAGAAGAGATGGATAAAGCAGGGGCATTAGAAGTAAGTATGGGCTTTTTAACTCCAGCTTCACTTTGGCAAGAAAGCGGAAGATATGACTTTTATGGAGAAGAGCTAGCAGTCTTTAGTGATAGGAAAAATGCAGAGTATGTCTTAGGACCGACCTTTGAAGAGTGCGTGACTAATATCGCTAAAGCCTATATAAGAAGTTATAAGCAGCTGCCTTTAAACCTCTATCAGATTAACCTTAAGTTTAGAGATGAGTTGCGCCCTCGTTTTGGTTTGCTTAGGGCGAGAGAGTTTATCATGAAAGATGCCTATAGTTTTCACTCTAATAAAGAAGACTTAGGGCGTGAGTTTTTAAACATGCAAGAAGCTTATAGGAGGATTTTTACTAGGCTTGGGCTTGATTTTAGGCTTGTTGATGCTGATAGTGGGGCAATAGGTGGTAGTGGAAGTAAAGAGTTTATGGCACTAGCAAACTCTGGAGAAGACACTATAGTAGTTTGTAAAGACTGTGACTATGCAAGTAATATAGAAGCAGCTAAGAGGGCTTTTAAGCAAGCCCCAAGCGTGCCACCTAATGCTAGTAGTTATCACAAGTTTCACACGCCTAATACTAGCACTATAGAATCTGTAGCTGAGTTTTTTAAGATAGATCCCTACTTTTGCATAAAAGCTTTAATCTATAAAGTAAACCTAAGTGATGGAAGTTCAGACATAGCAGTCTTTTTTATGCGTGGGCTTGATAATATAGAAGAAACTAAAGCTTTAAACGCACTGCGTAGATTAGATTCCAAAGTGCTAAGCATAGAAGTAGCAGAGCTAGAGTTTTTAGAAAGCTATAACTTAGTTGCTGGATTTTGTGGGCCTATATCTATAAAGCACCTTACTAACTCAAACTTTATAGTCTTTGATAATGAGCTAGAAAACGCAAGTGATCTAGTAGCTGGGGCTAATGAAAAAGACCATCACTTTGTAGGGATAGACTTAAGTGAGTTTAGTGGCGTGGTGTATGATGACTTGGTTTTAGTACAAGAAGGTGATATCTGTCCAAAGTGCGGTGGGACTTTAGAGTATAAAAAAGGTATAGAAGTAGGTCATATCTTTAAGCTAGGCAGTAAGTACTCACAGCCATTAAATGCTAACTTTTTAGATGAAAATGGCAAAAATGCCACTTTAGAGATGGGCTGCTATGGTATAGGTGTTTCTAGATTAATGAGTGTTATCTTAGAGCAAAAAGCTGATGATAGGGGCTGTGTGTGGGGAAGTCTAGCCCCTTTTAAGCTTGATATCATCATCTCTAATATTAAAAATGAAGAAGAACTT
Organism: Helicobacter sp. 11S02629-2; assembly: GCF_002272875.1. Lineage (GTDB taxonomy): Bacteria > Campylobacterota > Campylobacteria > Campylobacterales > Helicobacteraceae > Helicobacter_I. The sequence goes on along the minus strand of NZ_MLAN01000012.1, from coordinate 24,781 downwards.
CAAAAAGGCATAGAGTTTTACACTATGGCAAAAGAGCAAGGCATAGAAACAGTACTTGATAACAGAAATGAAAGATATGGCGTAAAGATAAGTGACTTTGAGCTTATAGGCTTTACTTACGCCATAGTTGTTGGTAAAAACTTAAGTGAAGGCAAGGTTGAGCTTGTCACAAGAGAGGGGCTAGTTAAAGAGCTTATAGACATAGATAAAGTAGAAAGCTTTTTAAAAGGGATAGCGCTATGAGTGATGTAGGTATATTAAAACTTGGCACAAGAGATAGTGTGCTAGCCCTTTGGCAGGCTAACTTTATAAAAGGTCTTTTAGAATCTAAAGGCATAAAAGTAGAGCTAAGAGCCATAAAAACTAAAGGCGATAAGATACTAGATGTCCCACTTCATAAGATTGGCGGGAAGGGACTTTTTACCAAAGAGTTAGAAAATGAACTTTTAAGTGGCGAGATAGATTTTGCTGTGCACTCTTTAAAAGATGTCCCAGTTGAGATTCCACAAGGGTTAAGTCTAGCAAGCATTACTAAAAGACATGATGATAGCGATAGTTTTTTAAGCTTTAAGTATAAAGATATAAGTGCTTTGCCTATAAATGCCAAAGTAGGCACAACCTCTCTTAGGCGCACTACTCAGCTAAAAATGCTAAGAAGTGATATAAACTCCCTCTCTCTTAGGGGTAATGTCCAAACGCGTCTAAGAAAGCTTGAAAGTGGCGAGTTTGACGCCATAATCCTAGCAAGTGCTGCCATTGATAGGTTAGAGTTAAGAGATAAGATTCCTTATATCACAAAGCTAGATTTTATCCCGGCTATGGGGCAGGGTGCACTTGGGATTGAGTGTAGAAGCCCAAGCTTACCTAGAGATGAAGCAATACACTCTCTTTTGCATAGTCTAAGTGATGAAAACTCTTCACTTTGTTGTAGTCTTGAAAGACGCTTTATAAAAGGGCTTAATGGCGGCTGCCAAGTGCCTATAGGCGTGCATGTGACTTTAAAAGAGCCTAGCAGCTTACTACATTTTAAAGCCATCATGAGTGACTTAGAGTGTAGTAAGATCATCCAAAAAGAGCTAAGCTTTAAAAAAGATGAGGCTTTAGAAGCTGTAGATTCCATAGTTGCTTACTTTATAGAAAATGGTGCTAGCGATATTTTAGAATCCATTTCAAAAAGCTTGTAGAGTTTGTATTTTGGCAAGTGGCTTTTAAGCTTTTTGGCTTATAGGCAAGGGCTTAACTAAGCTTAGAATCTAGACTTATTTTATAAAATCTAAATCCTTGCTTTTTTTGAAGTCCACTTTTTTAAAATCTAAATTCACTCCCTAGAATCTAAATTCCCTTAGAATCTAAATCCATATCTGGCACTTATAGCACTAGCTACTAGAGAGCTTTTAAAAGAGCCTAAGTAAGTAAGGCTTAAGTTTTGCGCCTCGCTTAGTGCGTAGCTTAAAGAAAGATTGACATTGCCTCCTAGGCTTTCATTACCAAGGCTTGCTACAAGAAAGCTTATCTCCCCATCTAATAAAGAGGCATTAACCAAAGGATCCTTAGATAAAACATCATAGAATATAAAAGCCCCAGCCATTAGCTTAAAGTCTTCATTTATCGTATATGTATAGTTAGCCCCAAGACTAGGCAGTAAGGCGTGTTGCGTTTTAGAATCTATTTTTAGTCCAAAGCTACCATTTTCTTCATAAGGGTTTTGAGATAGTAAGAGGTAGGTAAGTCTAAAGGCTGGAGTTATGCTGTGATGGTTGAAACTCATCTTATAGCCTAGTAAAAAAGAGGCATTAAACTCATTAGCTATATGGCTTGAAGTAGCCTTGCTTCCCAAAAAGCTTTGTATCCTTTCGCTTCCTATGGCGTGTAAGGCGTAACCTAGGCTTGCTTGGTAGGTAAAGCCTTCATTTAGCGAGTAGAGATAGATTCTAGGTGCTATGGTATTAAAGTTAGTCTCCCTTCCTACCATAGAGTTAGCATAGCTTAGATTCCCACCTACTATTAGATCTAGCACTCTATAGTTATAGCCAGCTAGAAGTCCAAAAGAGTTAGAAGAGTAGCCTTTGATGCCGGTTCTAGTGCCTTGAAAGATGTTTTGATAAAAGGCTTGTGCATAGACTTCACTACTAGGCTCTTCTATATACTCTACATATTCTATAGCGTCTTTGTCACTTTTAGTATCAGTGGTATTAGTAGTCAAAGCACTGGCAAATCTTAGCTTGCTTAAAGCTTTTAGCGAGTTAGCAAGGCTAGAATCTTGCACGATGTTATCTACTATGCTAGTAGTTGTGTTTTGGTTTTCTAGTGCGAAGTTTTGCAAGGAGTTATCTAAGTCGCTAGGAAGTAAGTCACCTAGCTTGTTAAGTGCACCTTCTCTTTGCTCTCTTTTATCACCTTCTATGATAAAAAATTGATTTAATACTCTATCGCTAGGAGATGTGCCTCCTGTAGTGCTTTTATGTTTACCACCAAACTTACCTATGCTTACAGCTAGCCTTTGGACATTACCACTTACGCCACTTTTAGAAGTTGGGGTAGCTTGTGGCTTTGTTTTATCACTGCTATTTGTTGCTTTGTCTTTTTCACTTGGCTTTGTGCCTTCACTACTTGGAGGACTAGATGGCGTGGTAGAATCTGTAGTGCCTGTGCTAGGATCATCACCTTGAGGCTTATCGCTTGTAGAGCCTTCATCTGGCTTGGTGTCTGTTATAAGTTCAAATAGCCCATTGTCATTATATTTAGCTAGGAGGTCTATGGTTTTATCCCCTTCGCTTGCAGTCTTTTCTTTCTTGCCAAGATAAAAGTCAACGAAGATAAAGTTAGACTTAAGCTTTTCTTCTACTAGCTTGTATTTTCCCTTATCTTTTCCTGTTATATCTTTAGCAGTATATGTTTGACTTAAAAAATCCCCATCATCTTCTGGTGCACTACTGTAGTAGATTTGTAAATTATCATGAGAGGTTGCGCTCAAGAATCCCTCTTTTAACAATAGGGCATTGGTATCTTTGGTATCTTTGGTTACACCTGCGGCTTGCATAAACTTTCTCAAGTTGTTTTTATCAGCTGTCTGGCTATCTTTTTTTCCATCAATCTTAGGCAAAGAAGCTAACCTTAAGTAGGATTCTCCCGTTTCTATTGTGCCTATATTAAAACTATTTTCTGTAGTAGAAAAATTAAATGTCGTAGATGTTATAGAAAAACCGCCTTTAGATTCTATAGTGGTAAAGGGGCTTAGGCTGGCACTACTAAAACTAGGGAGAGTGCTGGTGCTTGTCACTATTACTTTATTTATCTTACCGCTATCCCCGCCTTCTGTGGTTAGTTTCGCGGGATTTTTTATATCCGCAGTAGTTATGCTAGCACCATTTTTAAGTATTAGATCTAGCGGGTTTCCACTATCTATACTATCTTTAAAACTTGATATTCCTCCATCTAAAGTAAGCTTAGTAACCTTAAGCTTGTTGGCTGTAATGCTTCCTTTAAAGCTTAAGTCATCAACTTCCATATCTCCTGCTTTTATCTCATTGGTTCCTTGATTACTATTTCCTATACTTATGCTATATGCTCTAATATCATTATCAAAGTTTTCTTTATCTCCCAGAAGTTTATTACCACTCTCTCCATCAAAAACTATACTTTTTATACGAGGTATGGTTTTAAATCTTTCATCTCTACTTATATCTGTAAATTTTATATCTTTAGTTATTAGTGATAGTGTGCCTTGATTATCTTTAGTAGTAGTGATATTTCCTAAATTTGTATTTACATTAAACGAATCATCACTTGTGAAATTATGATCACTAGAGCTGCCTTCTGCTACTAGAGAGAAAGAAAATATTAAAGATGCAAGCACTAGAGGTTTGTATACAAGATTCTTAGTTTGCATTTATATCCTTTTATTCGAAGTTTAGGAGAAGATTCTAGCTTAATTAATATTAAAAGTAAGAATTAATCTTGATATTTTATATAATTTATCAATAATTATTGATATTTTTACTTATGCCTGTAAGGATGTAGATTCTATAAGTCTATAGTGATGATATGTGATGTAATGTGATTAGATAGCCATGCTTGTTGTAGTAAGCCTATAGTAAGTATGCAAGCTATGTTTACTGATAAAAAGATGACTTTATAAAAGATAGATTCTATATAACTATAGAATCTATAAAAGGCTTATGAGCAAGAGTTATTGTGGCAGACATTTAGTGCAAGACCACCTTTTGAAGTCTCTTTATACTTCTCGCTTATATCTTTACCAGTAGCATACATTGTAGCTATGATGGCATCTAGGCTGACTTTAGATTCAGTGTTTTGATAAAGTGCCATGCGTGCTGAGTTTATAGCTTTGACTGCTGCTATGGCATTTCTTTCTATGCAAGGGATCTGCACTAAGCCATCTACTGGGTCACAAGTAAGCCCTAAGTTATGTTCCATGCCGATTTCTGCTGCCATGCATACATGCTTTGCATTACCACCCATAAGCTCTGCTAAACCTGCTGCTGCCATGCTACAAGCTACGCCTACTTCTCCTTGACAGCCTACTTCTGCACCAGATATAGAGGCATTTTTAACATAAAGCATGCCTATAGCGCCACTTGTTAAGTAGTATCTTAGATACATATGTAAGTCTAGCTCTTTTACAAATTTGTTGTAGTAGGCTAAAGTAGCAGGTATGATGCCACAAGCGCCATTAGTTGGGGCAGTGACTACGCGTCCACCGTTGGCGTTTTCCTCACTTACTGCTAGGGCAAAGAGGTTCACCCAGTCAAAAACTACTAATGGATCATCTGAGTTTTTGCTAACTACTTGTTTATATAGACTAAAAGCACGTCTTGGAAGCTTCAAGCCACCACCTAAAACACCTTCTTTTGAAACACCTCTTTTTATACAAGCATCCATAGTGTTATAGATATCTTTAAAGTAAGATTCTATCTCTTCTTTTGTATGCATGGCTAGTTCGTTTTGCATAACTACGCTTGAGATTGACAAGGCGTTATCGTTGCAGTGCTTAAGTAGCTCTTTTGCACTTTTAAAAGGGAAGGGCACTTTGTGATGCTTGCCACTATCTTTTTTGCCTATATTTTCTCTAGTTTTAACTATGCCTCCACCTACGGAAAAGTAAGTATTTGCATAGAGTACTTTTTTGTTTGCATCTAGGGCTTCTATAGTCATAGCATTTTGATGCTCTTTTAAGAAAGTACTTTCAAAGATCAAATCCTTGTCATAGTCAAAGTTAACTTCTACTTTGCCATCAACTTTTAACTTTTTATCTTTTTTGATAGTTTTTAAGATCCCTTCAATAGAATCTATATTTACACTTTTTGCTTCATAACCACAAAGTCCCAAAACTGTAGCCTCATCAGTCCTATGACCCCTACCTGTCATGGATAAAGAGCCATAAAGATGCACTTTTAAGCTAGCTGGCTTTATCTTTTTTTCTAGCATCTCATCTGCAAACATCTTACCAGCCTTCATAGGCCCCATAGTATGGGAGCTTGAAGGCCCTATGCCGATTTTATATAATTCAAAAACGCTATCCATTTGTGTACCTTTTAATACTTCGATATACCTTAAATTAGTATTTAGATATATCCTACACTAAACCATAAATCGCTGCTGTTATAGCTATTATCCCAAAGACTACTACAAATATACTTATCCATATATTTCTATAAGCCTTTAAAGCAGGATATCTCCAGATAGCATAAATTGGCATTAAGAAAAGTATGGCAACTAGCACTAGTCCACCTATACCTTCTATGATATTTAAGATATTTGGATTTTCATAAGCTACAAACCAAGCTATTAAAAACATAATGATAACTGCAGCTATGTTTAGCTTTTTCTCAGAGATGTTTTTCCCACTTGCCTTTCTAACTATACCATTAAAGCCCTCTCTTGCACCAAGATAGTGACCTAAGAAACTTTTAGACATGGCGACGAAGGCAACTATTGGTGCTATTATCTCTAGTATTGGGGCGTTAAATTTATTAGCTACATAGCTAAGGATTGATATGTTTTGCTTGTTTGCTAGGGCAAAGTCATGTGGTGTTAGACAAAGCGCACAAGAAAATGTAAAAAACATAACAACTATTACCATTATGATATTGCTTCTTGAGATGATTTTAGAAGCTTTCTTATCAGCTAGCTCGCCATATCTTTTTTTCTCATGTACTGCAAGAGAAGAAATTATAGGTGAGTGGTTAAAAGAAAACACCATAACTGGTATAACTAGCCATAAAGTAAACCACATACCATGGCCGCCCGGCACGCCACTAAAGCTTATGTGTTCAAATAGCGATGTATTCCACTGAGGGATTAAAAAAAGTGCGACTATGATTAAGAAGGCTATGAAAGGATAGACTAGATAACTCATAATCTTAGTTACTACATTTTCTCCAAGATAGGAGATTATCATTAAGATTCCAACTAAGATTAGACTTATTATTATCCTGCTTAGTGAACTAGACCCAAAGTTTTCATAGCCCATTTGATGTACTACAAAGCTTATTAAGGTATTAGTAATACCAACGCTATATATTAAAACTATAGGGAAGATTGCAAAAAAGTACACAAGAGTTATTATAAACCCGCCAACTTTTCCAAAGTAGTTGCCAGCAACTCCAGTTATATCATCACTTGGATTTTTATCACTTAACACGAAACGACAAAGACCCCTATGTGTTAAAAACGTTAAGGGGTAGGCAAGTATAAGTATGATGATAAGAGGTATAAGACCTCCCATGCCAGCACTTATAGGAAGGAAAAGCACCCCAGCTCCTATGGCTGTGCCAAAGAGGCTAAGTGTCCACGTTGTATCGTCTTTGTTCCATTTCATTTTGTCTTTTATCTCTGTTGTTCCCACTCTAATGCTCCTTGTGTTTTGTAATAAGCGATTATACCAAGCTTTCATTCTATAAAAAATTTAAACTTAAAATTATATATTCTCTGATATTTTTATACTTCTATTATGTGGAATTACGATTTTACACTTTTATACATTTATAAGAAAAGGTTTTTACTCAAAATGAGAACATACATTTTATACATAAGCAACTTAAGCTGTCCAAGTTGTGTAGATGAGTTACAAGATGCCTTGCGAAAATTACAAGTTGTTAAAAAAGCTAACTTGGACTACGTACAAGGCACACTAGAAGTTATGACTAGTGACTTAAAGCAAGTCATAGCTACTATTAAAAAGATAGAGCCAGATAGCAACATCTCTCAAGATGAAGATTCCTTGCCAAAAGAGCACTTTTTTTCTAAAGAGTTTTTCTTGCTGCTTGGTCTTTTTATAGTTTTTATCTTTGCAGGCGGCATAGAGTATATAGTGGATAATATGCATGGGGAAAATAGCTTTTCACATAAAGACATTATAGATTATGTCATATGGTTTATCCTAGCTATCATTTATCTAATAGCTGGAAGAAATGTCTTTAAGGGTGCTTATCAAAGCATAAAGTCTTTAAGCTTTTTTGATGAAAATATGCTTATGCTTATAGCAAGTATTGCAGCAATAATTTTAGGTCACTACGCAGAAGCCTGTGCCATCATGCTATTTTTTAGTCTTGGGGACTACTTAGAAAGCAGGGCAGTAGCTAAGTCTAAAAACTCCATAAAGTCTTTGATAGATAAAGCACCAAAACTAGCTAACCTAGTCACAAGTGAAGGTAAAGTAGAAAAAGTATCGCCAAAAGATGTAGCTATAGGTGAAGTGATACTTATAAGGGTAGGGGACATGGTGCCACTAGATTGTGAGATTATAGAAGGGACTTCACATGTAGATAGATCTAATCTAAATGGAGAAAGCTTGCCTGCTAAAGTAGTAGTAGGTGATAGCTTAGAGCAAGGCGTGATAAATCTATACATACCCTTAAAGGCAAAAGTAACTAAGAAGTATGAAGATTCTAGGATGTCTAAGATTGTAGAGCTTGTAAGGCAAGCTTCTGATAAAAAGGCAAAGAGTGAACGCTTCATAACTGTCTTTGCAAGGTACTATACGCCTATAGTTGTTGTAGTGTGTTTGATAGTGGCTTTTGGATTCCCATTTATCTTTGGGGGGACTATAGGAGAGTGGGTTTATAGAGCTTTAGTCGTGCTTATGGTAAGTTGCCCATGTGCTTTAGTTATAAGTGTGCCACTAGCTTACTTTGGTGCTATAGGAGTGGCTAGCAAGTATGGAATCTTGATTAAAGCATCTAAATACTTAGAAGCCTTAAATGGCGTTAAGTTTATAGCCTTTGATAAGACTGGGACTTTGACTAATGGACGCTTTAGCATAGTGGATTCTAAGATTATAGAATCTAGTGATATCCCTAAGGGCTATGAAACCAAAAAAGCCTTCCTTTTAGATCTAGCAAGTAATATCCAAGCTTTTAGTAACCACCCACTAGCAAAGGCTTTTAGATATAAGCTAAATGCACTTAATGTAAGTGATGTAAAAGAAGTCGCTGGGCGCGGGATAAAAGCAAGGTATGAAGATAAAGATGTGCTTTTAGGAAACGCAAGCTTTTTAGAAGAAAATGGCATAGAAGTACATAGAGAAGCGGTTATATCTTCTATAGTTTATATGGCAGTTGATAAAAAGCTAGAAGCTATCTTTTATCTAAATGATGAGTTAAAAGTTGATACCTTAGAAGCTTTTAGACGCCTAAGAAAACTAGGTATAAAAAACACTTACATACTAAGTGGAGATAGTGAGGCTAAGGTCAAAGAGATAGCAGATGAGCTTCACTCAAACTATAGTGCTAATTTAAGTCCTGAGCAAAAAGAGCAAAAGTATCTAGAGCTTCAAAAGCAATTTAATGTTAAAAGTGCCTTTGTGGGAGATGGTATAAATGACGCCATAGTCTTAAAAAGAAGTGATGTAGGTATAGGGATGAATAACGGATCAGATGTAAGTAAAGAAAGTGCTGATGTTATCCTTACTCACTCGCTTATAACCTTGCCACTAAGTATAAAGATAGCTAGGAAAACTAGGACTATAGTTTGGCAAAATATAATCTTTGCACTAGTTGTAAAATTAATATTTATAGTTTTAGGGCTTATGGGCGTGGCAAATATCTGGGAGGCTGTATTTGGTGATGTTGGGGTTGCGCTAATAGCACTTCTTAACTCTATGAGGGTTAATGCTATAGAGCATGTTGCTTATAAAAAAGGTCAAGAGCTAGATGATATATAAAAGATTTTAAACATTAAACTAGCTACTAGTAATAATTTACTGTTAGTGAAATCAATTGTGATAGAATCCAAAAATATTTAAAATTTAGGAGTAATGAATATGAAAACTGTATTAGTACCTTTAGCAACTGGATTTGAAGAAATAGAGTTTATGGGCATAGCTGACACGCTAAAAAGAGCCGGTGTGAATGTAATAATAGCTGGGCTTAATGGTGCTAACGTAGTAGTTGGTGCTAATGGCATAGGTGTAAAAGCTGAAGTAAGCCTTGATGATGTAAATGTAGATAGCCTTGATGCTATAGCACTACCGGGCGGTTGGGATGGTATGGATAATCTTAAAAAAGATGCCAGAATCATAAAAATACTTCAAACACTAAATGAAAAACAAAAGCTAGTTTCAGCAGTTTGTGCTTCTCCACTAGTACTAGAAGAAGCAAAAGTATTGCCTGATAACTATACTTGCTATCCGGGATGTGAAGGACCTATAAGCCATGGCCAAAGACAAGATAAGCCAGTAGTAGTAAGTGGTAATATCATCACTTCAGCTGGTCCTGCTACAGCTATACTTTTTGGTCTTGAGATAGTTAAACACTTAGTTGGTGGCGAAAAGTATATGGAAGTAAAAGAAGGTCTACTTATACCTATGATAACCCATCATTAATTAACTAACTTTTATATACAGCTAAGGTCATCCTTAACCATTAATAGACTGCTAGGGTTTTTCTAGAAGTCTAGCCTTCATTGTAGTTTTGCTATAAAAAGCACTACTACAAAACCCCTTCATATCTTTTTAAAAATGCTTCAACTAATGAAAAACTTCCAAATACTACATAGGTCTCTTTTGGGTCTAAAGTCAAATCTTGCATAAAACTAGACTTTATCTCTAAGCTTTCTAGTGTGCTTTTTAGCGCTTCTGGGGCTAGGATACGAGGATTATCAACTTTAAAGATAAGCACTTTTTTTAAGATAGGCTTAAGTGTGTGCAATATCTCTTCATAGTCTTTGTCTTTGTAGGTATTATAAATTAGTGTGATATTTTTAAATATAGAAGAAAGATTGCGTGCTGCGTGGAGGTTGTGCCCTACGTCTATGTAGAGGTTATCTTGTAGTTTTTCTAACCTTCCTCGTAAGTCTAAAGGCTTGCTTAATAAAGGCACTTTTATGGAATCTAAAAAAAGACTTGCAAGACTAAGATTAGATTCTAAAAAAGGATAAAGATGATACTTTTTAGCATAGGCTTTTACTTCTTTTGAAGGCGTATCATCTTGAAAAACTAGCTTTAAATTCTTTTCTTTAGCTATCTTTAAAGCTATCTTTTTGGTTGTTTCTTGCTGAAGCCCTATAAAAGTAAGCCCATCCATTGCTTTTAGTTTAGTTGTAGCTATAGATTCTAAAGTAGTGCCAAGATAGTCTTTATGATCAAAATCAATTGGCGTGTATATGCTTGCATCATAGTTTATACAAGAAGTAGCATCATACTCGCCTCCAACCCCAGCTTCAGCTATAAGATAGTTAAGTCCTTGTGCTAACACTAGACAAAGAAAAAAGCTATATTCAAAGTAGCTAGCTTCATTTATAAAACTAAAACTTTGTAAAAAGTTATGCGCCTTTTCTAAAGTCTCAGAATCTACTATCTTGTTGTTTATAAAAAAGCGTTCTTCATACCTAAATATATGAGGGCTAGTAAAGTGAAGGGTGCTAAAGCCTGCTTCTTGCAAGCTTTGAGTGATAAAGCGTCCAGTACTACCTTTGCCATTAGTCCCCATGATGTGGACTGTGTGGTTTGGCAGCTTGAGATTTGGCTTTAAAAGAGCGTAAATTTTATGTACTCTAGCCTTATCAAAAGGGGCGTACTCAAGCCCTTTTTTATCCATATAGTCTTTTAGCATATTCTCTTAAGTCACACTTTTTTTAGAAAGCAAGTTTTTAAAACTATGACGCCACACTTATCTACTTTTGCTTCTACTTCGCCCTCGTTTCCATTTAAACGTATATTTTTTATAGTAGTGCCCCTTTTTATGGTTGCTTTTGCCCCACTAACTTTTAGGTCTTTTATCACACTTACGCTATCGCCATTTTCTAAAGTTGCACCATTACTATCTTTTACTTTTAAGTCTTCCATTTGCTTGCCTCTTTGTAGGATTTGATAAGGTGAGATTATATATAAAGTGTAAAGATTATAAAATGTTAAAAATCTATTATTAAAAAAAGTGTTTTATATGATCTTTGTTTTTATTGATTCTAAGTGTGATATCTGTCAAAACTATCAAAAATTTATGAGCATGAAAAAAAGACGCGAGTTAACTTTTATAGATTTAAGAGACAAAGCCAAAGTAAAAAACATCACTCCTAAAATCCTACTTTTAGATCCAAACAGCGGCATGATAGTTTATGATGAAGGTAAAGATTTATTATTACAGGGCTACTTAGCACTTAGTTACTTGCATGCTAAAAATAGATTCCAAATCTTTGCAATAAGGATAATCTATCTGCTTTTAAAGCTAGTTAGAAAGGTGATTTTAAGGCTTAAAAGAGTTAGAGATATAGACTTTAAAAATGCCCAGAACTAAGCATATTTTCTTATATTTGGCTTAAAATGAACAAAACATGTTAAAATTCCCCATACAAAAAAATTAGTTTTATGATGTTTTGATTAGGTTTTAAATGTTTGTGGAGCTAATATTTTAGTATTGAATTACATTTACCCAACCCAAAACCACAGGAGTTAAAAATGTTAGAGATAAGATGGCATAGTCGTGCCGGACAAGGTGCTGTGACAGGTGCAAAAGGGTTAGCTGATATAGTCGCAAGAACTGGCAAGAAAGTGCAAGCATTTGCAACTTATGGCTCAGCTAAAAGAGGCGAGGCAATGGCAGCGTTTGATAAGATAGATGATAAACCTATATTAAATCATGAAAAATATATGTCTCCGGATTATGTTTTAGTTATAGACCCGGGTCTTACATTTATAGCAGATATATTTGAATCAACCAAACCTACCACAAAATACATAATAACTACTCACCTAAGCAAAGAAGAGCTTATAGCTAAAAAACCAGATCTTAAAGATAAAGAATTTTACGTAGTAGATTGCATAAAAATCTCACTTGATACACTAGGTAAGCCTATACCAAATGCCCCTATGCTTGGCGCACTTATAAAAGTTACAGAACTTTCTGGCACGCCTTTATTAAAGTTTGATTTTTTCAAAGAAGCATTCAAAGAAGTTTTAGGTAAAAAACTACCTCAAAAACTAATAGATGGCAATATGTTAGCAGTTCAACGCGCATATGATGAAGTTAAATAACCCAAGTAATTTAAAGGACTGAACATGAAAAATGTACAAAAAGGTTGGAATGAACTAGCTATGGGTGCAGTTGTGTTCCCACTAGAATCTAAAGGCATAGAAAATTTAGACATATACCCAGAAAATAGAAACTATACTGATGAAAGCTCTTATAGCTTAAGCGTATCTCACTGGAGAGTTGATAAACCAGTACACAATGTAGATCATTGTATAAATTGCTATTTTTGCTGGGTGTACTGCCCAGATAGCTCTATCTTAGTAAGAGATGAAAAAATGACTGGTATTGATTATAAACACTGTAAAGGTTGCGGTATATGTGCTGATGTATGCCCTACTAATCCTAAGTCTTTAATAATGTTCCAAGATTTCACAACACAGCAAGAAGCTATAGCAAAATGGCCAGCTAAAGAAAAAAAAGTTAAGGAGTAAGGTTATGGCAAAAGTATATGAACTATTAAATGAGGAAGTTTGGGATGGTAACACAGCTGCAAGCCACGCCCTAAGACAAGCACAAATCGATGTAGTCGCTGCCTATCCGATAACCCCTTCAACTCCAACTATACAAAACTACGGTACTTTTCACAGTAATGGTTATATAGATGGCGAGCTTGTGTTAGTTGAATCTGAACACGCTGCTATGAGTGCTTGCGTTGGCGCTGCTGCTGCTGGGGGACGTGTGGCTACAGCTACTAGCTCTCAAGGTTTTGCTTTGATGGTAGAAGTGCTTTATCAAGCAAGTGGTATGAGACTACCTATAGTTTTAAACCTAGTAAACCGTGCCCTAGCTGCACCTTTAAACATACACGGAGATCACTCTGATATGTATTTAGGAAGAGATACTGGCTGGCTACAACTTTGTACTTGCAACCCTCAGCAAGCCTATGATTTTAACTTAATGGCTTTTAAAATCGCTGAAGATATGAACGTAAGGATACCTACTATTGTAAACCAAGATGGATTCTTAAGCTCTCACACAGCACAAAACGTAAGCCCACTAATGGATGATGTAGCTTATAAATTTATAGGTGAGTATAAAACTCATAATCCTCTTTTAGATTTTGAACATCCTGCAACTTATGGTGCCCAAGCTGAAGAAGACTGGCACTATGAACATAAAGCACAACTTCACCATGCTATCATGAACTCACCAGTTGTGATAAAAAAAGTTTTCAAAGAGTTTGCTGACTTAACTGGTAGAAAATATGACCTAATAGATACTTATAATATGCAAGATGCAGAAGTGGCGATATTTGCCATAGGCACAAGCTATGAATCTGCAAAAGTTGCAAGTGATACTATGAGGGCAAAAGGCATAAAAGCTGGTGTTGTAACAGTGCATGTTTTGAGACCTTTCCCTTATGCTGAGCTTCATGATGCCTTCCAAAATGTAAAAGCTATAGCTATTATGGATAAGTCAAGTCCAGCAGGTGCTATGGGCGCTATGTTTAATGAGATATCTGGCGCTTTGGTTAATGGCAAAAACCGTCCATTGCTAACTAACTATATCTATGGACTAGGTGAGAGAGACTTAACTCAAGTTGAACTATGTGATATCTACTCTCTTATGAACGAAGATGTTAAAGCTGGTAAACTAACTCACGCTACTCAGCTTTTCATAGGTCTTCGTGGTGCTAAAATGGGCTTTAATTAAGACTATAAGGAAGTGAAAAATGACTAAAGAAATAAAAAACTTAAAACAGTTTAGCAAAACAGCTGAAAGATTTGAAGGTGCGCATTTACTTTGTCCGGGATGTGCTCATGGGATGATAGTAAGGGAAGTGCTAAACGTAGTAGATGGCCCTATAGCTATAGGTAACTCAACAGGATGCTTAGAAGTTTCAACTGCAGTTTATCCTCACACTGCTTGGGATATACCTTGGATACACATAGGTTTTGAAAACGGTTCTACTGCTATATGTGGTGCTGAAGCTATGTATAAAGCCCTAGCTAAAAAAGGTCGCTACACAGGCAAAAAACCAAAGTTTGTAGCTTTTGGTGGTGATGGTGCTACTTATGATATAGGATTCCAGTTTATTAGTGGGTGCTTTGAAAGAGAACACGACTTTACTTATATCTGTGTTGATAATGAAAACTATGCTAACACTGGTGGTCAAAGAAGTAGTTCAACTCCTATGGGAGCAAGCACATCTACAACTCCAGCAGGAAGCACTAGCTTTGGTAAAAAAGAGCACAAAAAAGACATGATAGCTATCATGGCAGCACATGGCGCACCTTATGTAGCACAAGTTTCTCCAAGTAAATGGAAAGATATGAGTGCTAAGATAAAAAGAGCCATAGATACTGAAGGTCCTTGCTTTATAAACGCAGTTAGTGCTTGTACTACTGAGTGGAAGTTTGATCATAATAAAACTGTAGATATTTGTGATCTTGCAGTTGATAGCCACTTCTTCCCACTTTATGAGATTATAAATGGACATGAGTTAAATATAACTTATAGACCTAAAAACGTAGTACCAGTAAGAGATTACCTAGCTGCACAAGGAAGATTTAAACACCTTTTCAAAAAAGAAAATGAACACATCATCGACATCTTACAAAAAGAAGTAGATGAGAGATGGGAAGCGCTTCAAAGAAGAGAAGAAGCTAGAGTATAGCTTTTAAACTTATGCATTTTTAAGTCCCTTTAAGGGGCTTGGGCTTTAGCCCTATTTATTTTATCCTCCTAGCTTATCCTCCTAGCTTTGTCCTCTTTACTTTATTCTTTTTATTTTACTTTATTCTTTTTATTTGGCATTTTATTTATACTTTATCACTATGTATGAAAAGATTAGACTAGGCATATTAAGTCTTTTTATAAATACTTATTATTTTTCATAGGCTTTAGATTTATCATTTGCCCTATTTCTGGGGGTTAATTTCACTTATAAAGATAATTTTTTATTTATAATTTAACTCTAAAAAGAACTATTCTTTATACTTTTAGATGTAGACTTACTTAAAAGTGTAGTCTTTCCTAGCCAAAAGTAGAAAAATGCGTTTTATTACACTTTATGTTTTGTTAAAAATAGTTTTAGTTGTCAAAATGTGCATAAAATAAGACTTTATGTTTTATCGTTGTGATGCTTTTATAGTTTTATATAAAAACTAGCACTTAAGCAGTAATCTTAAATCTAAACAAAGGAAGTAGTGATATGAGTAAAATACTATTAATAGAAGATGACTTAGATATGCAAACGCTTATCAAGACTTATCTTAATCAAGCTCACTTTAATGTCATAAGCATAGTATCACCAACAGAAGCGCTTGATATCATACAAAAGGAGAGCATAGACTTAGCCATACTTGATCTTACTCTTCCTGAGATGGATGGCTTAGAGCTTTGCTGCAAGATTAGAGAGATGTCTCAGATACCTATAATAATCTCAAGTGCTAGAGATGACACTTTCAACAAGATTCAAGGCTTTAACCAAGGTGCAGATGATTATATAGCTAAGCCTTATGAGCCAGCTGAACTTATAGCTAGGATTAATGCACTCTTAAGACGCTTTAAGCTTAGAGAGATGGTCTTTGACACACTTTCAATCGACACTGAAAGGCGTGTAGTTCGGTCTAATAATCAAGTAGTAGATCTCACCATCACGGAATTTGATATACTAATATTCTTGATAGAAAATAGGCTTCAACCTATAAGTCGTGAGAGGATAGTTGGAGCAATAAGCGCCATACATGAAGACACAGGTTTAAGAAGTATAGATACCCATATAAGGAATCTCCGCTCAAAGCTAGGTGATAGCGCTAAAGAACCAAAATATATTCAGTCTGTATGGGGTATAGGATATAAATTTTGCATTTAATAAAGGTTATATAAATGAAGTTTTTTAAAGCGATACTACTCTCACTTAGTCTTAGTAGTGTACTTTTTGCAGGTGTGGATGGCACAAGTCCTATGGGCATGAATCCTACTAACTCTATGGATATGAATACAAGCAATATGAACACAGGGGCAGTGACGCAAGATAGTGCACAAGCTTCAGCTATAAAAGAGCTTAAGGCTTTAGCAGACACTATGGGTTCTTTTGTAAACTCTATGCCGCCTTATATAGCACCTAGTTTAAATCACGAGTTAAGCATCTTTCTTGCAAGTGTTGGCTTAAAGCAGAGTGACTTAAAGTGCGAACTAAAAGGCAATAAGGCAACTTGCAATATAGGCGATGATGTAAAAAAGAAAAACTTTATACAGGACTTTAAGGCTGAAGAAAATATTAATAAAACACAAATAGATTCTAACTTGCATCTTACGCTAGATAAAAGGTCTGACTTTTATGCTTCTTTAAGAGATAGTCTAAAACCTTTGATACCCAATAAGTTAGAGTGCAAAAATGTAAATAAAATCGAAAATCTTGAATATAAAGCAAACTCAAACTGTAACTTTAGTGCACCTAATGCCACCTATAAAATGGAAGTTAGCGGATATAAACATGATGAAGCTTATAAGCACGCTAAGGTGTTTGATAAAGCAAAGTCTGAAGCACTAAAGATGCCAAGTGATTCTAGGATAGATAAAGTAGATCTTATACTTGATATGGGCATTATTAAAACTACTATTTTAGAGTTTATGAACAGTGGGAACAACAGCGGTCAAAAAGTGGACTTTAACTCAGCTGTAGCTGGTTTGCAGACTATAAGTATGATGATGATTCCGCAATTAGTAACTGACCCTAATGCCATAGCTTTTATGAATGACTTAGCTAATCAGTTCTTTTTAGCCCTAAGATCTAATAAGAAAAATATCGAGATAAAGATAGTAGAAAAACCTTCTATGCATAACGTAAGTGTTGACATGGTACAAAAACCTGCTAATGAGCTTACAAATGAAGACTTAAACAAAGGCTTGAAAATCTTTGCAAGTCAGTATGACTTCAAGATAACTAGTTTTTAGCCAAATATTAAGATTTTCCTTATAAATATTTTATTACCACGTTGTAGACTTTATGGTCTACTTCTAGCATAATGCAATATCACTTAGTAAGAGATATATGCTTAAATTGTTTGCTAAGAAAGCACGCAGAACGCGGCAACTAAAAGAAGTGGTTTACCACGCTGTTATTGCATACTTTTAGTGTAGTGCGTACTCCTAGTGTAATAGAAGATAGGGTGGTTTTTTAGTATATATATACCACCATGAAGCTTACTTGTAAGCTGTGATAGTCCTTATGCTAATCTTATACTAGCTACATTTGCAAAAAAGAAGATTCCTACTTTCTTTTAGGCATAAACCCAGCACTTACTAAAGTGTGTATATGCAAGATTCCATCTACTTTAGAATCTTTGTCTATCACTACTAAAAGTTGGATCTTATTAAACTCTAATATTTTTAAGGCATCAATTGCTAGCATGTTTTTATCATCTATAGTTTTTGGATTGACATTAGCAAAAAGTAGTGCTGGACTATTTAGATTAAAGTCTTCTCTAGTCATAGCACGCCTTAAGTCGCCATCGCTTAAAACTGCTTTTAAACCCCCCTTAGAATCCACTATAAGGCAAGAGCCAAGCTTGCACTCACTCATGACAAGTACGGCATCTTTTAGGCTAGTATCTTCAGTGATGATTGGAAGGCTAGTTGTTTGCATCAAGTCTTTTACTTTGACAAAGAGGGCAAGTCCAAGGCTACCACCGGGGTGAAATGAAGCAAAATCTTTTGCCCTAAAGTCTTTTTGTATCATAAGAGAGGCATTTAAAGCATCAGTTATAGCAAGGGTTAGGGTTGTAGAAGTAGTAGGGGCTATGCCTAGAGGGCAGGCTTCTTCTAAGTTGCCAAGTGGCAAGATATAGTCATATATCATCTTAGAATCTCTATCTTTAGTTATAGCAACTATCTTTACTCCTAGTCTTCTTACATGTGGCAAGACTTCAAGTAGCTCCTTGCTTGCACCACTATAACTTATGGCTATAAGGCTATCTTTTGGACTTAACATGCCAAGGTCACCATGCATGCCTTCAGTAGCGTGCATAAATACACTTGGTGTCCCAGTGCTTGACATAGTAGCAGAGGCTTTTTTGGCTATAAGTGCAGACTTGCCTACACCACAAAAGACAACCTTGCCTTCTGTGTTTAAAAGTAGTGTCACTATAGCACTAAGGTCTTTTAAGTCAGCATGCTTGACATAGTCTAAAAGGCTGGCTGCTTCTTTATTTATAAGGCTTAAAAAGTCTTTATCTATGTTTGCTTGCATGGCTTTTAGTCTTTATTAAAAACATCTAGCAGCTCTTCATGTGTGTGGAATCGTCTCTCACTCCTTTCACCCTTATCAGCTTGCCTTTCACTTCTTTCACTTCTTTCAGGCTTTTCACTTCGCTCACTTCTGTGAACTCTCTCACTTCTTTCAAATCTTTCGTGTTTTTGGGCTGGTTTTTCAGCTCTTTCTTTTTTCTCTACTTCAAGATTTTCATCTTCTTTAGATTCTATAGCCTCACTTTTATGAGCCTTTCTATGCTCTCTAACTTGCTCTTTTGGAGTTTGCTGAACTTCGTTAGTAAAAAAAGCATTTATCAATATGGCAGGGTATTTTTTAAACTTCTTGAAAAGGAGTTTTCTAAAAAAGCTAAAAAGGTCAGCTTCAAAGGCCTTAGAATCTTTAAATACAAAAGGCTTTGCTACCTCTATATGTGCAAGTAAAGCTTCAAAACACTCTACTGCAAAGGCTTCTTCTTCTTTTTGATTTAAGATTCCAAAAACATTTATCTTATGACTTAGGACTTCTTTACTTATATTATCAAACCTTAAAGTTAGTACAAAGATTCCATCTTTTGAAAGTGCGTTTCTTTCAGTGACTACTTCTGCATCTATGTATTTATTAGTATTGTTATCTATAAAGCCTTTGCCAGTTTTTACGTGTTTTACTGTTCTCATATAGTTTGGATTAACTTCTATCTGGTCGCCATCTTCCATTAAGATGATATTTTTTTCTAAAACTCCACAAGATATAGCAGTCTGTTTATGGCGGGCTATATGGTTAAACTCACCGTGTACTGGCAAGAAAAACTTAGGCTTTACAAGTCTAAGCATAAGCTTTTGTTCTTCTTGGGCAGCGTGTCCGCTAACGTGGATTTCACTAAAGTCTTGGTAGGCTACCCTTGCACCTGCTTTCATTAAAAGGTTTAGTATGCTAGAGACTGAGCCTTCATTACCCGGGATGGCTTTGGCTGAAAGGATGATTAAGTCTTCTGGTTTTATGTTTATATGTCTATGGTCATTAGTGGCCATCCTATAAAGTGCACTCATAGGCTCTCCTTGTGATCCAGTAGTGACTATTAAGACTTCATTATCAGGGAGAGTGTTTACCTTGTGTGCGTCTATAAAGATGTCATTAGGCAAGTCTATGTAGCCTAACTCTCTTGCAAGATCTAGGTTTTTTTCCATACTCATGCCTATGACTGCTACTTTTCTTCCATACTTGATTCCATGTAAGATTGCTTGATAGACCCTATGTATATTAGAAGAAAAAGTACTCATGATAACTCTTCCTTTAGCACTTTGGAAGAGGTGGTCAAAAGCTGGACCTATGCTTGCTTCACTAGGAGTAACGCCGGGCTTATGGGAGTTAGTAGAATCACTAAGCATAAGCATAACGCCCCTTTCACCATAATATGCTAGGCGGTGAAGGTCTGTAGGGAGGTTATCAATAGGTGTGTGGTCTATCTTAAAATCCCCTGTATGAAGTATAGTTCCAGCCTCAGTTGTGATAGCTAAAGCACTTGCATCTATGATGCTATGAGTTATGTGAATCCACTCAACTTCAAAATCGCCAATTTGCACGGGCTTTCTTTTCTCAACAACGTGGCAGAGGTCACGGCACTTTTTAAGGCCGTGCTCATCAAACTTATTACTTATAAGTCCTAGTGCTAAAGGAGTTCCATAAAGTGGAAACTGCATGATCTTATAAAGATAAGGCACTGCTCCTATGTGGTCTTCGTGGGCATGGGTGATGATGACACCTTTAATCTTGTGCTTTATAGTTTGAAGATAACTAAAATCAGGCACTAAAATATTAACACCGGGCATGTTTTCATCAGGAAAGCTCATACCGACATCTATGACTATGGCTGAGTTTTCAGTTTCAAACACTGTCATGTTGCCACCTATCTCACCTAGTCCGCCAAGTGGAGTTATACGCACACTTGCTTTTGTGCCAAGATTTAATTTATAGTGGGGGTTAAGGCTACTTTTTTGTGCTCTAGTATTAGTTTCTACGCCTTTTTTGAGGTCTTTTTTAAAGCCAAAGTTTCCTTTTTGGTTGAACTTATTAAAGTCTTTCCCTTCGGCACTTTTAGATTCCCTTGGTGACTTAGCCCTTTCTTCGTGTCCTTCTTTATGACCTCTTTCTTCTCTAGGGGCTTTGGTATCTTGTCTATTTTTCCATCTTTTTTGTTGGCTGTTTGTGCCTTCAGCTTCTTCACTGTTAGCTTCTTTTAACTCTTTAAACTTAGGCTTAAAAAACTTTTTTCTCTCTCTTACGTTTTCTTTGCCATCTTTTGGGTTTTCTTTAGTGCTTGCGCCATCTCTTGTATGGTGCGTGCTTCTTTCAGTCCTTACTTCTGTATGCTTTTTTTGACCTTCATTTAGGTCACTTCTTTCGTTGTTGTTTTCCATTTTCCTACCTTTTGTAGTTGATTTAATAAATCTATATATGTATCAGTTGATACTTGATGTGGCCTTATCTGCAGGCTTAGATTAAGTTTGATAAACACTTCTTCTAACTCTTTTTTATCTATCTCTAGATTTTTAAAAAGCATCTTTCTTGGAGACTTAAAAGCCTGTCTTAGCAAAGATTCTAAGTCACTTATAAAGCTTTTAGTCTTGACAAAGTAAATCACAGCAGAATCTACTTTTGGCACAGGCTCAAAGCAGCTTGCCTCTACATCAAAAAGATATTTTATCTCTCCAAGGCTTTGACTTAAAACACTTAGTGCACAAAACTCTTTTTGGCCACTTAGTGCGCAAAATTTTAGTGCTACTTCTTTTTGTATCATCACCAAAAAGCCCTTGCAGTTCTTATCTTTTAAAGCCTTTAATATAAAGGCAGTCGCTACATAGTAAGGGAGGTTAGCTACTAAAAAGTAGTCTCCTTCAAAGATGTTAGTATCTTTAGAATCCATGATGTTTTTAAATCTTATCTCTAAAGATCCATCCTTCAAAGCGCTATCAAACTTAGATCTTAAAGGTGCTTCTAAGTCCTTGTCTATCTCATAGGTTACAACTTTTCCAAAGTCTAAAAGTCTTTGGGTCAAATCGCCCAATCCAGTCCCTATCTCAACGATTTGCAAGTCTTTTGCAAAAGAGGGAATTGATAAGAAGATTCTATCTTTTATAAGAGTATCTTTTAAAAAGTTCTGCCCTAGGTGCTTTTTATGAGAAAAAGACAAAAACCTATCCTTTAGTAATCTTTAACTTCAATTACTTTTTATGCAACACCAAGGCTGTTAAAAAATAGTTCTCTACATTTTAGCTATTTTTTATGTTTGCTGTCAAAGTTGTTTTAGTTTTTGTGCTTAGAATCTCCTAGAAAAGTTTAAAGAATAGACTGTATGTCCATATCCATCATCACCTATAGAAGGCACTGCTATAAAGCTATGATACCTAGTTGTAAAAAGATAGCCTACTCCCCAAGCAAGTACAGCTCCAGTTACTACTTGGGCTATAGTATGTCTATGGGCTACTACGCGGGAAGCGGCTACTGCAGTAGCTAGGAGTATGGCTGGAAGCCCTGGCTTCCAGCCATACCTATAAAATATATAACTAGCACCTGAAAAAGCCCCAGCTGAGTGACCACTAGGCATACCTTTATAGTCGTGTCCTCCATCAGGACGACGGCTTAACTCCCTAGGGTGACCAAGTCTAGCACTTAGTTCAAAACTCCTTTTACTAAGCTCTACTACACCTTGAGTGACTAAGCTTCCAGCTAGGACTTGCCCAAAGCCCTCATAGTCTTGCATAGCAAGACTTGCTATACCTGCATACAAAGGAAGCAAAGTAAAGACATCACCAAAGCCTCTAAACCACTCAGAGCCATTAAACCTTGCGATATCGTTTGCTTTTACGCCTCCAGCAAAAACGAAAAAAAGCATAAAAAACAATAAAATTTTTTTCATGAAGCCCTAATTTTGCATATAAAATTTTAAAAATTTTATCTTAAATAATTTTGTATAGTTTGAAAAGCACAGCTTAATCAACTTTAGTTTTTATAGAATCAAGTTTAATCTTTGCTTCAATGCTTAAAACAAGCTTTATAAATCTAAAATTTAGCTTAGAATCTAGACTTTTAAAGAATCTAGATTCTAAAAAACTCCTATCTTTAGGGGTTGTTATAAATTAAATGCAAAAAATATAGACTTAGACTTACTAGCTTAGCTAAAAAGGTAAAATCGCATTTTGCACCACTAGGGTGAAACTCTTAAATATTTAAGAGTATCTTTACTTGCACTATGTATGGCTAAAAATCAAGTTACTTTTGATTAGATTTGATATATATTTTGGCGTAAATGTGACATAATGGAAGAAAACTTTGTTCTCACTTTTATATAGTTTATGTTCATTTGTGCAAGTTTGATTTTTCTAGTGGATGTAGATTAGATAAAGGGCATATATCCTAAAGGAGCTTTTAGTAATGAAAAAGCAGATAAGCTTAAAAGTCGCAGTAGTAGTCGTTATAGTTACTTTTATAGTGATGTTAGTCTTAAGCATAATAGCCGCGGTAAACACTAGCAACGCTATGAATAGATCTATAAAACAAACATTAAGCCTAGCATCAGAAAGTATGAGTACCTTGCTTCAAGGCAAGATAACGCAGTCAAGTACTTCTATGAGTGTAACTGCTTCTAAGGCAAGTAATGTCATAGGTCACTGGGGTATGCTTCCTTCATCTTTAGTCGCACCAGAGGTAAAGTCTTTAAATAACGCTTCAGATGCAGTACTAAGCTCTCTAATCTATGCTAAAACTAAAACTGATGATCCAAGATATGTAGCACCTGATGGCAACACTCTTTTAAGGGTTATAAGTAATGCAGATGGGGATTCTACTTTTGTTAGCAATAAGGAAGCTTTTAATGAGATAGAAAGTAGCTCAGTTATAAGGTCTGCACTAGAAGGTAAGATAAGTATGGGTAGGCCTGCTGTAAAGACTATAAATGGCAAAGAGTACAACATAGTTCAGCTAGCAGTTCCTATTATTAAGGATGGGAAAGTTATAGGTGTAGTAGCCCAACTGCTAAATTTGCACTTTATGCAAAAGATAATAAGCGATATGACAGATATCCCAGAGGGTGATATCATAAGAAGTGCTAGTAGGTATCTTATATATGATGGCGTGGCTGTTGTGTCTAATGTAGCTAGTGATAGCTCTAAACGTATAGGCGATATAAGGCTATTTTCAGGCTATAAAGGCTTTGATTCCCTCCAAACCCATTTTGCTAATGGAGATGACTTTTATGAAAAGATAAGCTCAGATGGCACAGGCTACATCCTTGTTAATAACAGCTTTAAGCTTGATAAGTTTGGCACTTTGTGGAATGTCTTGGTTGCAGTGCCAACATCAGTTGCACTACATCCTCTAACCACCCTAATTTGGATCATAGTCATAACTGCCATAGTAGCCATCATCATCATAGTCTTATTCTTCTACTTCTATATAGATAAAGCCTTTATAAAAAGAGTAAGAAATATACAAGCTACTTTAATAGATGCCTTTGCTGTTATAAACCATGAAAAAGCCATACATATAAATAAATTAGATTCTAAATCTAAAGATGAACTAGGAGTTATATCTAATGTTATTAATGAAGCTATGGATAAAACAAGAAACTCTCTCTCCAAAGACTCTTCAGCAGTATCACAAGCCCTAGAAGTAGCTAAGACTATAGAAGAAGGTAATCTAAGTATACGTATAACTAAAAACCCTGCTAATCCTCAATTACTAGAACTTAAAGATGTACTTAATAATATGTTAGATGTATTAGAAACTAAGATAGGAAGTAATATGAATGAAATAGAAAGAGTATTTGATAGCTATCTTAGATTAGATTTCTCTACTTCTGTATTAGATGATAAAGGTAATATAGCTAATAAAGGTAGTGTAGAAAGAGTAACTAATGCCTTAGGAGAAGAAATAAGAAAGATGTTAAAAAGTTCTTTAAGCTTTGCTTCTTTACTTAATGAAGAAGCTAAAAAGCTAAATACACAAATTACTAATCTATCAACTAGCTCTAATGCACAAGCTTCTTCTTTAGAACAATCTGCTACTGCTATAGAAGAGATAACTCAGTCTATGCAAAATG
>NZ_MLAN01000011.1 GCF_002272875.1 Helicobacter sp. 11S02629-2 | reverse complement strand
GAGCTTTATATACATTAGCATAGTCATTTTGGACATGGAGGGTTTTATAGATGTTTGTATCACCACTTACATGTAAGTCTGAAGCACCATCTTGGAAGGTAAGGGTATTAGCGTTTAGGGTGGGAAGATAAGCACTAGAAAAAAGCATAGTTAAACTATCTGCATTAACACTAGCTACATTTTTAACATTTAAGATAGACCAAGAGTCTAAAGTAGCAGTTCCTAAGTTGATACTAGAATCTTTACTAGTAGTGCCATCACCTCTAAACTCTAGCCCTGCCCTATCTACTCCACTAACCCCTTGGTATAAGTAAAGATTGCCTATATTTACCTCATCTAGCTTAGAGTAAAAGACTGTGTTGTTATTACAGTTGCCATTTATACAAGTATTATTATTCCTTTGGACGACAAGGCTACCTATATCAAAGTTGGAGCCATAAACGCTAGCAGTTTTTAAACCCATAGTCTTTATAGTCGACTTACCAGCAACAGAGCTTAGGTCTAAAGTTGAGTTTGATACTAAAGCCCCAGCACTATCAAGCCCTGCAGCATTTACCCTATCAGCATAGAAGTTTTTAGCATGCACTGTTAGTTTTTGAAGGTTGCTTAGGTTGACACTAGTTAGATTTACATCTATGCCGGGGGCGTTTATAGTGCCTCCACCCCTAAAATTTAAAACACCAACTTGTGAGCTATCAGTTAGGTGCTGGAGGTTTAAAGTAGTGCCATTACCCACTGATATAGTTCCAGAAGCAAGATTTTTTGAGCCTATAGTAAGAGTGTTAAAGTCACCAAGGTTAAGATTCCCAAGCTTTATACTATCACTAACATCACCAAAGCTTAAAAAGGAGTTACCACCTGTAGTTATGTCCTTAGTCTCTAGTGTCTTTCCGCTTGCTTTTAATTCGTTATAGCCATGAAGTGCTATGTTTTTTGTGACTTTTACATCCTCACTGCCTTGTAAGTTTACACTTAGCACACTACCAGCTGCGCCATCTTTTATAATGGCATTACTATTAGCATCCCTAGTGCCTGCGTAGTCTATAGTATCTACTGTGATATTTTTACCAAGTATATTGGTCTTAGCACCTGCTGTGGTATTAGATGCTTTTATGTTGTTGATAGTTACATCGCTATTTTTAGCATCTATAGTAGTAGTGCTTCCAAGTGTTAGATTAACTATGCTTGGGTTAAGGTTAAGATTAGTTATATGAGTAGTGCCTTGTACACCACTAAAGTCTAGCTTTGAGTTTAGACCTAAAGCGACATTAGTTATAGCTAGATTTTCACTTACTTTACTTAGATCTAAAGTAGAGTTTAGTCCTGCACTAAGGCTAGTAGCACTAAAGTTTTTAGAGCCTACTTTAAATGTCGCAGAATCTCCTAGTGCTACATTGCCAACTATTGTATTATCAGTTACATGGCTTAGATCTACTACATTGCCTAAAGCAGCAGTGCGACTTGAGATATCACCTGAGGTAAAGTCAGTAACCTTGCTGTTTTCTCCTCCTACTACTAATGTACTACTTGACCCTAGCAAAATACTTCCCATCTTGACTTTTCCGCTTATACCACTAAAGTCTAACTGTGAGACTATCTGCGTACTTATATCACTTGTGGTTAGATTAACCCCAGTGGCTGAAAGTTTATTCCAACTAACTAGATTAACTGGCTTATCTATACTGATAGCCCCACTTCCTTTTAGGGCTAACTCTAACTCGCTTCCTGCAACGCCTGCTACTTTATAGTTTATAGAGCCTACTTTGATATCTTTGCCCTCTATGCTATCTCTTGAGCCAAAGGCTGTGTTGCTTAATGATATATTATCTACAGTGATATTACTTTTAGGTGCTTTTAGGACTGAAGTGCTTCCAGTAGTACCCGCTATAGCTGGACTAAAAGAAAGATTCTTTATCTTAGTATCACCTGTGACTTGGGAGAGATCAAGGCTAGAGTTTAGACCAAGAGTGAGATTAGTGAGGCTAAAACTTTCACTTACTTTGCTAAAGTCTAGCTTTGAGCCAGAGCCTGCTTCTAGGCTAGTAGCACTAAAGTTTTTAGAGCCTACTGTTAGTGTATTTTTCCCGCCTAGATTTATAACGCCAGCTTTTACACTATCAGTTACTTTACTTAGGTCTATTACAGTTTGAGAAGTAGGTGAGTTTAAAGAAGTGATATTACCTGCTTCAAAGCTTTTGCCCCCAGCGATAAAAGTCATAGTACTAGAATCTCCACCTGCATTACCAAGAGTTAGATTCCCAAGCTTAGTAGTATCACTAATACCACTTAGATCTATGCTTGATCCTTGTAAACCTCTACCTATAGAGATATCTTTAGTAGTGAGATTAGTAGCACTTACTTTAAGGCTGTCGTTGTTGCCTATAGTTAGGTTGTTGTTAATCTTTACATCGCCACTAGTTGCACTTAGTATTACGTGTGCACTAGCGCCTGCATGGCCTATATCACTATAATTTAAAGTATTTATAGTTATACTTTTCCCATTAACAGTTACAGAATCTAGGGCATTTAAAATATTTAATGTTACATCACTACTTGAAGCATCTATCTTTGATCTACCGGAAGTGTTTATAGTACCAGTTGATTTAAAAGCTGAAGCCCCAGTTATGGTTAAACTTGTAGGGTTAGTCTGGCAGCCAGATGTAGTGCATTGTATAAGACTTAAAGTACCATCTTGATGAACTGTACCAGTAGCATTAATACTTACTTGTGCTCCACCACCGCCGTACACACTCGCGCCATGCTGAGCATAGTTTCCCCCAAAATATGCATTACCCCTTATATAAAAATCTTTAGCACCGCTAAAAGCTACCCCAGTGTTATACTTTGTAGTACTTCCACTAAAAGCTCCCAATAAAACGTTGCCAGTATTTCCATTAGTAGCAGAATCAGCACCAAGGATAAGGCTAGAGCCAGCTAGATTTACAGTTAGCATATTAGTCTTATTAAGGTCTGAGTTCATGGAGTAGTTGATATCTTTTAGATAGTAAATGCTTGAAGAAATAAAGCCATTAACTGTTAGATTTGCCTGACTAGTTTGATATAAATAGTTCCCATTAACAGACCTAGCCCTAGTAAAACCAGTACTTCCATTAAACTTACCCCCAGCATTCTGAGGTGTCCCATCTGCATAAGCCTGTCCTAAGACAGCACTTAACACAAAAGAAAGGGCTAAAAGCTGCTTAACCCTTTTATGACCTATATGGAATCTTTCTAACATCTACAATTCTCTCACATTTTTGATTTGTTAATGCTATATTAATGTCTACGGAAATATTATGAAAGATTATATAGGATGAACGTGAACTAGTAGATAAAGATTATCAACTATTCTTCATACTAGGGTTTACACAAAGGAGAAAAGATGGACATATGGATAGTAGTTATACTAGTAGTTATCTTTTTTCTAGCTGGATTTATAGATAGCATAGCTGGAGGTGGGGGGCTTTTGACTATGCCTTCTTTACTGCTTGCTGGCATAAGACCAGAGATAGCACTAGGGACTAATAAGTCCATAGTCACCCTTGGCACGCTAGTAGCACTTATAAACTTTATACGCCATAGACTTTTAAACTATAAAGCAGCTATCACTGGCTCTATAGCTGGGATAGTGGGGGCATTTTTCGGCTCTAAAACTGTGCTTTTGCTTGATACTCATGTCATATATAAAGTCTTTTTTATAATCTTACCCATAGCTTTAATCTTAACTTTAATACCCAAAAAGAACTCAGATAAAACAGTGATGACCAGAAAAGACATATATATCTTTACTCCGCTTATAGCTTTGGTGGTTGGATTCTATGATGGATTTTTTGGGCCGGGAACTGGAAGCTTTTTAATACTTGGCTTTTCTGTGGTTATAGGACTTAACTTAGTACACGCCTCCGCCCTAGCAAAGGCTATAAATCTCTCTTCTAATATAGGAAGCCTAGTAACTTTTATAATCGCTGGAAAGATAATGTATAGCATCATAGTGCCTTTAATCATAGCTAATATGATAGGAGGCTATGTAGGCTCTAGCCTAGTTATAAAAAAAGGGCAAAAGATAGTGAAGATCTTTATGCTAGTAGTGTTTTTTGCTATCTTTATATCTTTAATATATAAGTATGTAAAAGGGTTTTAATATAGCTAGGTTTATGTTTATCAGATAACTATCTATATAATGCATCTTATCTTAACGACTAGTCAAACTTAAAAGCCCTAAGCTTAGCACTCCTTGAACGCTTATTACGCTTTAGTTCAGCAGCACTTGCAGTTAGAGGCTTTTTAGTTAATACCTTGCCTAAAGAGTGATCCCCTCCACACACACACTTCATCACGTTACTATCACAGATACAAGACTTAGCAAAGTCAGAAAACGCTTGCTTTACTAGGCGGTCTTCAAGAGAGTGGAAAGAGATGATAGCAAGGATGGAATCTTTTAGCTCCTTAGCAGATTCTAAAAGCGTTGTGAGATTATCAAGCTCAGAGTTTACTTCTATACGCAGGGCTTGATAAGCTAAAGTACTAGCGTTAATCTTACTTTTTGGACTGACTTTAAGACATATCTCTTGTAGGTCATAGCCATCTAGTAGCATCCTAGCTTGTGCCTTTTTCTCCCTAGCTTCAAGTATAAAAGATACTAGCTTTTTATACTCCCTTATCTCACCAAAATCGCGAAAGATGGCTTCTAGCTCTAGCTTTGAGTAGTGATTTAAAACATAGCTTGCAGTTAGATCTTGGCTTTTATCCATACGCATATCAAGCACCCCACCTTTAAAGCTAAAACCACGCTCTATATTATCTAGCTGATAAGAACTAACTCCTATATCTGCTAGGACACCTTTTATCTTGCTGCCATGCTCTTTTATAAGCTCTGGTAGCACTTCTTTAAAGTTACCTTTAATCGTTGTAAGACGCTCTATATCTTGGTTGTAGCTAAGGGCGTCTTCATCTCTATCTATACCTATGATTTCTAGTTTTGGGTGGTCTTTTAAAAGGGCTTTACTCATCCCTCCAAAGCCAAGTGTGCAGTCTATCAGTAAGCCTTCATTTAAGGGCTTAAAAGTCTCTAAGACCTCATCTAGTAAAACTGGTATGTGTATGTTATTATTTATATTATCTGGCATTAGTATCTATAAACCTTTGTAAGATTAAGCTAGCAGCTAGGCTATCAAGTTTGCCATCTTTTCTAGCGTTGCTTCGCTCTTTGTGTGCCCTATCAAGCAGTAGCTCACAAGCTTCTTTTGAGCTTAAGTCTTCATTTATAAAGTGCACTTTACCTTTAAACTCTAGCAAGTTTACAAAGTGTCTTATACCTCTTTGCATACCTTCATCACTAGGCAGTCCTATGACTAAAAATTCTGGCTTTTTCTCTTCTATAAGCGCTTTTATCTCGCTTGCAGCTTGGGTTCTATTACGTCTTATGACTGGTGCTAAAGGTAAAATGATACCTTCTATATATATAGCTACGCCTATCCTTTTTAAGCCTACATCTAGTGCTAGCATGATAAGGCTAGGTTACCTTCGCTTTTTACTTCGTAGTCTGTGACTGTTATAAAGTTACCTTTTAAACTTAAGTTTGTAGAATCTAAAGTCACTTTGTTAAAGTACTCATCAAAGCCTGTAGCTTCTTTAGTCTTATCTTTTACGCTTTCTATAAGGACATTTAAAGGAATGCCTTGTTTTTTTAAGGCTAGGCGTTTTTGATAGTTCTTTTCTTTAACTAAATCTTGGATAAGGTGAAGTCTTTTTTTGGATTCTACTTTTGGTACATTTTCTAGCATGGCTAGGTTAGTGGCTGACTTGGTGCCAGTTTTTGGTGAGTAGATAAAAGGGTGGATGTGCGTTAAAGGGAGTTTTTCTAGGTTAGTAAGGGCTTTATTAAATATCTCTTTACTCTCTCCAACATGCCCTACTATGTAGTCTGTTCCTAAGAAAAAGCCAAGCCTTTCTAACTCTAAGAAAAGCTCTAAATCATGCTGTACTGTATTTTTACGATTCATGATGTGTAGCATCTTTTCACTTGTGTGCTGCAAGGCTATATGAAGGTGTCTTTCTAGCTTTGGGTTAGATAAAACGTCTATAAACTTAGAATCAATTTGCGAAGGCTCTAAGCTTCCTAGTCTTATACGCCTTATGCCTTCTATGCTTGCTAGGTCTTTTATAAGAGTAGCTATGTGAGTGCCTGTATCAAGTCCGTAGCTTCCTATATTAGTCCCTGTTAGTACTAGCTCTTTAACTCCACTTTTAGCCAAAAGACTAGCTTGTTCTAGTATAAAGTCATGCTTAAAGCTTCTAGCTGTGCCACGAACATAGGGGATGATGCAGTAGCTGCATTTAAAGTTACAGCCTTCTTGAATCTTAACAAAGCCTTTTACCTTGCCTATCATGGCGGGCAAAAGGGTAGTATCTAGCTTTTTACTATCTTTGCTTAAAAAGATTCTATCTTTTGAAAGGATGGAATCTATATCTTCTTTATGGGAGTGAGAAAAGACTGAAAAAGCAAGACTTTCTTTATAAAGGCTTTCTCCTTGCATCTTAACTCCACAGCCTGTAAAAAGTACTTTTTTACCCTGCTCGTTTTTAGTCCTTGCATAGCTTTTGCACTCTTTATCAGCCCTGTTAGTAACAGTACAAGAGTTTAAGATGATGATGTCTGCTTTATCTTCATCTAAGGTTATCTCATAGTTTTTTAAACTACTCATCATCACTTGAGTATCATAGATATTACTCCTGCAGCCAAAGGTCTTAAAAAAGACTTTTGGCTTGTCTTGCCTACTTAAATCACCCATAAAACGCTATATCTCATAGTAGCCTATGTCTTTTACTTGTTTCCAATTTGACATGACGCCTACGCCATTTTCTATATCTTCTAGCTCTTTTATAAGATGTTTAATAGAAGGTGTGACTATAGCCACAAAGTAGCCTTCCCTTAAGTTTCTTTGGGCTTTAGCACTATATAGATAGCCTTGCGTTCCAGCGTGCAAGCAAGCACTTTGAGTAGCTTCTAAGACTAAGTAAGATGCCTCTAGCCTAGCTCTTAAAACTTCTCTTAAGTAAAAAGGGTTAAAAACATCATAAGGATTCTTAGCTAGTCTATAAACAGTCTCTGCTAAGGAGGCAGTCCTTGCTTCTAGCTCACTTTCTTGCAAGGGCAAGTACTTATTTATATGATGATGGGTTTGATTAGAAGCTTTTATAACATCAAGAGAGCTTAGTAAGACACCCATAGCCATGCCCGCTTGAAGGAGGATAAAGCCCGGAGTGATATTTACTAAGTAAGGCTCTGCAGGGTCTGCTAACACATCATCATCACTCATAAAGTAGTCTTTTAGAATAACGCTTGCAGTAGCACTGCCTTCTAATGCACTATAGTGGATGTTTTCTTTTAACTTCATAGTTGAAGGGTCGCAGTAAACTACACCCATCACGTTATGGTTTTTATCTCTTACATTAAAGATGACGCCTAAGTAGTGACCATACTGCAGGTTTGAGACCCAAGGAAGAGTGCCATTTAGCACGTAGCCTCCACTTACTCTTTTAGCACTTAAGTGGTTGTTTTCTATCTTGGCATAGCTTTTCATAGGGTTAGAAAGCCCCGTGCCACCAAGCACTAAGCCGTTTTCTATTAGGGGGAGAAGTTTGTTTTTAAGGCTCATATTTTGAGTATTATAAAGATACCAGCCTAGTACATCTTGACACCATACACAAAAGCCAGTTGTCATACACACCTTAGAGACAAAGCTCATATCTTCTATATTTTTATTAAGTCCATTTTCTTCTATGTCATTTAGTCTATAAACTCCAACTTTGCCCATATTTCTAAGTATAGATTCTGGATAGAATCCATGTCTGTCTATAGTTTCTACTTTTGGTGTTAGCTCTTTTTCTAAAATGGTGTGTAGCATTTGTACTTCCTTTAAGGTTTAAGATATAAAGGCTACGTGGAAGCTTAACTCCACGTATAAGGCTTTATTTTGCAACTACGTTAACTTTTCTCATTAGAGTATTTGCCACTGGTGACCATTTTACAGCGTGGGCTATAAGTGCATCTTGTTTTTCTTTGCTAGCGTTGCTATCAAGATTAACTTTTATCCTTACATCTGTAAAACCTAGAGGTTTAGTCTCGCTTAGATCTCCTGTGCCCCAAACTGCAGTTATGTTTAAGTCGCCTTCTAGCTCTAACTCTAAAGAGTAGATCTCTATACCTTCATTAACCGCATTAGCGTGGATTCCAACTGCTATACAACTTCCAAGTGCTGCTAGTAAGGCTTCACTTGGGTTTGGTGCAGTGTCTTCACCTAAAAGCGTAGGTGGCTCATCAACGATGTAAGGTGCTAGGTTTCTTATATAGTTTTCATGTCTAAATTTACCTTTAGCCACAGTTTTACATTTTAAAGTTTTTATAACATCTGGGTGTGCTTTGCCTTCTTTTGCTAAGGCTTCTAGTTTTGCTTTATCTATTGGTGAAAGTGTTGTACAAGAGTTTGCTTGTCTTTCCATCATGAAGTCCTTTAATTTATAACTTATCAAATTTCTTTGATGCGTTATTCTATAGCATTCTTTTAAATAGTGACGATTTTTAAAAATCTCTTGTGCCGCCACGTCAAGATTAAGATAAGTCGCAAGGCTTTAAAACCACAAAAGAGATAAAGCCTTTGTGTAA
Source organism: Helicobacter sp. 11S02629-2 (assembly GCF_002272875.1). Taxonomy (GTDB): domain Bacteria; phylum Campylobacterota; class Campylobacteria; order Campylobacterales; family Helicobacteraceae; genus Helicobacter_I. Next base: position 45,029 of record NZ_MLAN01000011.1, on the reverse strand, counting down.
CTTAAAGATACCTTAGTTTTTAAAGCTCAGCTAAGTTGCCATTAAATATACCTCTTAAAGTACGAATAGCTATATAAATGATAGCTATACTAAAAACTATCAAGAAAAGTAAGGCTAAGACTTTTAACTCCACTCTATCTGGATAGTGGGCTGAGATCTTAAAAGCAGCTATAGCTAGGGCTGCTAATGGGAAAGATATAGCCCACCATGAGAATCTAAAAGGGCAGATATTTAGATGAGAGATAATCTGAGGTAAAAGCACGATAAATGTAAATATAGCTATAGCATAAAGCACATCTGCAAAAAGATCTATATGTAAGGTTATCTCTATATAGCTACTTACTGCTACTGCAAAAGGGGCTATTAGTATCATACGAGTAGGAAGTATCTTAGAAGCTAAGTCACTATGAGTTATAAGGCGGTTCATAATAAAAACTATAACTGGGATTCCATAAAACATACCAACGCCAAAGGCAAACAAACTTAGATCATGTCCCCATATACTAGTATCAAAAAGATCTCCAAACTGCCTAAAGCCAAGAGGTATATCCAAAAGCCCAACTATAGGGATAATCCAAGCTGGAGTTATGTGCTCTATCTCTTGCTTTTTTGTAAGCCAGTAGTTCATCGTATACATAGCAAAAAGCGTATGACCAACAGCGCCTATGATCCAAACTACAAGGGCAAGCACGTGATTATAGTGGTACATAACCATAGACATAATCAAAAATGAAACAAAAAATGTCCCAAAAAACGGCTTAGTGACAGGGTTCATCCACTCTGCTTTAAAGCTTTGAAAACTAGTAACTATCTTTAAGAAGTAACAAACTATCATAATAACTAAGCAAATAGTTGCTATAGCTCCTATGACCTTGCCTATCATGCTTGGGATGACTGGGAACTCACTACTTGCTAAATGCCAAGCTATAGCTATAGCACCAAGCCCCATGATACTGCCAAAAAGACTTGCTGGCAAAAAGCTAAAAAGCCCTTTTTTTGTCTTAACTGGCTCCATGGCTGCTTTTATAAGCGGGTCTTTGTCTATCTTGCTAGCCTCACTTTGTGGTGTTTTACTTATATCCATAATGCTTTTCCTTTTCTTGCGTGCAACCTAATAGCTACAGCTTGATTTAAATAGTATGTATAAAAACGTAATAAAAAACAATCTTAGTGCAATTTTAATAAAAATTAATATTTTTTCACACTACATATCTTTACAAAAACGTAAAAGTGTGAATGAGGGCAAAACTTACAAAGCTAGGGGGTATAAAGTCTACTTTTTATAGTTTGTAAGATTTTGTAAGTTATAAAGCTATTTTTAGATTCCAAAAAATGAAAAGTTTTAAAGAATGTAGGGTTAAGGCATAGAATCTAAAAATATATGAATGTTTAAAGCGTAGTAATAAAGGTAAGAAAAAAGCTAGAAGTTGGCATAAAGCCCTTTTGCAGTAAGCAAAAAGGGCTTTATTAAAAGGCTATTTCATGCTAATCATCTTTCTTCTTAAGTAAGCAATCTTGCTTTGAAGAGGTAGATTTTTAGGACATACATCATGACAAGCTATCAAACTCATACATCCAAAAACACCGTTATCATCACCTATAACTTCATAGTAGTCTTGAAGTGTTCTTTTATCATGAGGGTCAACCATAAAGCGCGCTATCCTATTAAGTCCAGCAGCTCCGATGAAGTCTTCTCTCATAAGCTTAGTAGCACAGCCTGCTATACAGCAACCACACTCTATGCATCTATCTAGCTCAAAAGTTTCTTGTGCTACATCTGGGTCGATTCTTTCTTCTGGCTTAGAGATATCTCTTCTTTCCTTGTTGTGTATCCAGCTTTCTACTCTTTTAGTCATACCAGCAAACCACTCACCAGTATCAACACTTAAGTCTTTTATAAGCTTAAATGACGGAAGTGGCATAAGGGTTATAACACCACTTGGAAAGTCTTTGGTTAGAGTTCTACAAGCTAGGCGTGGACGACCATTTATCATCATCCCACAACTCCCACAAATCCCAGCTCTACACACAAAGTCAAAGCTTAGATCTGGATCTTGCTGCTCTCTTATCATGTTTAAAACTATAAAGATAGTCATAGATGGAGTTTCTGTAAGTTTGTACTCTTTAAAGTGAGGCTTTGAAACTGCACTTTGTGGATCAAACTTTAAAACTTTTATAATTATCTCTCTTCCTTTAGTTTGGGCTGCAGAACTCATTTAGCATCTCCTACTGTTTCTTTTGGGGTTTGTGCTGTTTCACTAGGCTTAAGTCCATCTTGCACTGTGTATCTGTTGTCAACTTCGCCTAGTCTTTCATTTATCTCTTTGTATTTTGGTTGTAACTCAAAGTGCATAAGGGCATCTTGAACTGCGTATCTATCGCCACCTTTAGCTTCAACTTCTTTTATAGTGTTTACAACTTGCTCTTCTCTTTCTTCTTTTCTAGGGTTAGGTATAAAGTTTCCTTTATCGCCATAACCTCTATAAGCAGGTGCTATCTCCATCTTCATGATATCAAGTGGCTCATACTCTAAAGTTGGAAGAGTTTGCTCTGGATCTGGCCAAGAAGCAAGGGTTCTATTTAGCCAGTTAGCATCATCTCTTTTTGGGTGATCTAACCTTGTGTGTGCTCCCCTACTTTCAGTTCTTTGAACAGCTCCGTATGCTACACAAAGGGCGATTTTTAACATCCTTTGAGTTCTATAAGTGTCTTCTAGCTCTGGGTTATCATGAAGCTTTTTGTTTCTAACGTTAATGTGTTTTGAACGTTTGATTAACTCTTCTAGTTCTTCAACTGCTTCTTGAAGCTCTTTTCCATCTCTAAAAACACCTACTTTTAAGTCCATAATCTGCTTCATGGCATTTCTTATAGTGTAAACATCTTCTTTGCCACCATTATCTATAAGGCTGTTTAGATAGTCACTTTCTTCTTTTATAAACTCTTCAACTAGTGAAGTTTCTATATCAACCTCTGCGTGCACACAGTGCTCTGCGAAGTAATCGCCAATAATCATTCCAGAAACTACCGCTTCACTAACTGAGTTACCACCTAGTCTGTTAAACCCGTGTAAGTCCCAGCAGCAAGCTTCACCAGCAGAGAAAAGACCTTTTAGTGCAGTTTCACCTTTTGGATTAACCCTAATACCACCCATAGAGTAGTGTTGCATAGGTCTAATAGGTACTGCACCTTTTGGTATGCCTTTAGAATCTCTTTCATCATCAGCTGGATCAATCCCAGCAAAGATCTCAGCTATCTCTTGGACATCTCTTAGGTTTTTTTCTATGTGTGCTCTTCCAAGTATAGCTATATCTAACCATACAAAATCACCATATGGTCCATGTACACCTTTACCTTTTTTAATGTGCTCTAAGATTCTACGACTAACAACGTCACGACTTGCTAGCTCTTTTTTCTCAGGCTCATAATCAGGCATAAAACGGTGACCATCTACATCTAGTAAAATACCACCATCCCCACGACAACCTTCAGTCATCAAGATTCCACTTGGGACTAGGCAGGTTGGGTGAAACTGAACTGCTTCCATGTTTCCTAGTTTTACGATACCAGTTTCCATAGCAACAGCCGCTCCAACACCATCACAGATAACTGCATTTGTAGTGTTTTGATAAATCCTACCATAGCCACCAGTTGCCATAAGAGTACCTTTTGCTACATAAGCACTAAGCTCACCAGTAACTAAGTCTCTTACGACAGCACCATAACACTTACCATCTTTATGAATGATTTTTACTGCTTCTTTTCTATCTTGTATATCAACACCATGTTTATAAGCTTCATTAGCCACTCCATAAAGCATAGTATGTCCTGTGGCATCAGCTGTAAAGCAAGTCCTCCACTTCTTAGTTCCACCAAAGTCACGAGACTGGATATACCCTTCTCTATCTTTTGCTTCTTCTATCTGCACGTGCTGACCGTTTATAACTGCAGGTCTTTTACCAGCTTTGATTCTAGTCCAAGGCACCCCATACTGTGCTAGCTCACGTATAGCTTTTGGTGCAGTAGTAACAAACATCCTTGCTACTTCTTGATCACAACCCCAGTCACTTCCTTTAACTGTGTCCACAAAGTGCACATCTTCATTATCCCCAGCTCCTTTGTTACTATTGCCAAGACTTGCTTGCATACCACCTTGGGCAGCTGCACTATGGCTTCTTCTAACAGGAACTAAACTAAGAACTATAGTGTTTAAACCCCTCTCACTAGCAGCTATAGCAGATCTAAGTCCGGCTAGTCCACCACCGATAATTAATGCATCACAATATATTATTTTCATATTCGCTTCCTTTGCTTACTTTGTCATACCATATGTATTTGCATCTAATGTCTTATAGTACTCCATGCCGTGGCTTGAAGGATTCATATGACCTAGACCTATTTTCACATAAGCTCCATATGTAAATAGACCTAAAACTATAAATACTACAGTTATGATCCATTTAATCCATTTTAAACCATTGATACCAAGAGACTTAAACCAACCCCATTTAATAGCAATTCTATAAAGTCCTATGCTTCCGTGAAGTTCAACAGTGAAAAGTAACACTATGTAAAGTATCCAGAAGTTTTCAGTAACAAAACGATAAGAGGATGCATTAGGTCCTATGCTTCCAGGTTGAGTAAGCATGACATATAAGTGTACAGCAGCAGTAAAGAAAAGAATAAAACCAGTGGCTGCTTGTATAACCCACATAGTTGTATCGCCGTGTTTCATAAGTCCTTTGTGTGTCTTTAAAATCTTAAATTGTCTATAGTTTATAGGAAATTTACGCATAGCAAAAAATGCGTGTATTACCATTATGGCTATGATTATTATGGCTATGATTGATACTACCCACGGACCTCCTAATGGCCCTAAAAAATCAGCTTCAAGAACTTTAGTAACCTTGTACATAAAGTCTTGGCTAATTAATATACTAGATACTAGCAGCATGTGCACTATCATAAATATAGCTAAGATAAATCCTGTGACGCTCTGTATAACATCAAGTCTAGCTGGCACCCTGCTCTTTTTTCTATCAGCAGTTATGCCCAAATAGCCTTCAATTACATTGTTATTTTGCATTTAAGCCTCCCTTTCAAGAGTTTTGGATTAAGTTTTGTAAATATGAGATGCCATGCTAAGTTGCTACAGTTTGCCTTGCTTTTTGGAGTTAATTTTAGACGCACAAAGAACCTAATGTATTAAATGTACATGACCACATATAAACGGCATCAATTATAACAGATAAAGCCCTTAAGCATTCTCAAAACAGCGTTGAATATATACACAAAACAAGCAAATATACAACATAAATGTATCTTTTTGTAACACTGATACACAGAGGGCATTTTTTCATACTAGTAGTTATGAAACGTTCTTAAAAAAGACTAGATCTTTAAAGCCATTCATGAAGGTTTAAAAGCTTGGAATTAAAATTCTTAACTTTTTAGGTTTTGGCAAGTATTGTGCTATGATAAAAGTACTCCAAATTTTCAAGGTTATAACTATGGCTATGTCAAATATTGATCAAGTTACTAGCTTACATAAAAACAATGAACTTCAGCTTCTATGCTTCAGACTAGAAGAAGGTAAAGACTTATATGCAGTAAACGTCTTTAAGATAAGAGAAGTTGTAAAGTATGATGACATCATAACTATAGTAAGTCATGAGCCAAACTCTTTAGTAGAAGGGCTTATAACTATAAGAGAGTTAACTATACCTCTAATAGATATGAGAAAGTGGTTTTACTATGACCCAGAAACCCCTGATAAAGACTTAAGACCTTATGGCATAGCTAGAAATAAAAACGATGACGTCATAGTTATGATATGTGAGTTTTCAAGATGGACTATAGGTGTTAGGATCTATGAAGCAGATAGAATCTTAAATAAAAAATGGACTGAGATGGAACAAAGCTCAGGCCTTAGCAAGGGTGCAGGTAATGGCAAGCTAGTCTCGCGCACAAGATACTATGATGGGAAGCTTGTCCAAGTAGTAGATATAGAAAAGATGCTAGTAGATGTCTTCCCTTGGATAGATGACGAAAAAGCTAGAGAGATAGAAGAAGTAAAACAGCTAAACAGTTCTAAAACTGTGCTTTTAGCTGATGATAGTCCAAGTGTACTTAGGACTATGCAAGGGATTTTAAACAGGCTTGGCGTCATACATAGTGACTTTATAAATGGTCAAAGACTGCTTGACTACCTCTTTGCGCCAACTACTCATATAGATGAGATAGGTGCGATAATAACTGACCTTGAGATGCCAGAAGCTAGCGGCTTTGAAGTTATAAAGCAAGTTAAGTCTAATCCTAGAACTAAAAATATACCAATAATTGTAAACTCTTCTATGAGTGGCTCAAGTAATGAAGAGATGGCAAGATCGCTTGATGCTGAAGAGTTCATATCTAAGTCTAACCCTTTAGAAGTGGCAAGTGCTTTACAAAAATACATGATTAAGTAGTATGGATAGCAAAAGTAGAGTGCAAAATAGAATCTTAAAACATATAGATAAGATTCCAAGTCCTTGCTATGTGCTAGATTATGAAGCACTTCAAAGCAATATAGATATCTTAGATGACATAGCCAAAAGAAGCAAAGCTAAAGTTTTAGTAGCACTTAAAGGCTATGCTTTTTGGAGGGAGTTTGACTATATAAGACAAAAGCTAAGTGGAGCAACTTGTAGTGGCTTACACGAAGCAAAGCTTGCTTATGAAGAGTTAGCTTGCAAGGCTAAGTCACAAGATAAGGCAAAAGAAGTTTGTGTTTTCTCTCCAGCTTATAAAGATAAGGAGATAGATTCCTTACTACCTATAGCTAGTACCATTATCTTTAACTCTTTTAATCAACTAACTAGCTTTATAGCTAAGATAAAAGCACACAATAAGCACTTAGATTCTAAAGTTGAAATAGGTCTTAGGGTTAATCCACTCTATAGTGAAGTGAAACCACTAATCTATAATCCTTGTGCACCAAAAAGTCGTCTAGGCATCACTCCTAGCGAGTTTGAAAAGCATAAGCACTTACTAAAAGAGCTTGATATAAAACTAGATGGAATCCACTTTCACACCCACTGCGAGCAAGATTCTAAAGCCTTAGAAAAGACATTAGAGCACTTTGAAAAACACTTTGGTGCTTTTATAAAAGAGCAGGACTTAAAATGGGTTAACTTTGGTGGTGGACATCATATAACTAGAAAAGATTATGATAGAGACTTACTAGTTAGTTTGATAGCTAAGTTTAAAAAACGCTATAACGATATAGAAGTCTTATTAGAGCCCGGTGAAGCTATAGGCTGGCAAGTTGGCGACTTAGTAGGAAGCGTTATAGATATAGTAGAAAATGAAGGCAAAGTCGCAGTACTTGATGTGAGTGCTAGTAATCATATGCCTGATTGCCTAGAGATGCCCTACCGCCCAAGCTGTTATAAGATAAGTAGGGATGAATTAAAAGGCAAGCACCTAGAAGAAGATAAAGGTGAAACTATAGGGACTTATAAGTATAGATTTGGCGGGCCTACTTGCTTAGCTGGAGATATCATAGGAGACTTTAGTTTTAATACGCCTTTAAATATAGGCGATAAAGTCTGCTTTAAAGACATGATCCACTACACTATAGTCAAAAACACTACTTTTAATGGCATAGAGCTTCCAAGTCTTGGGGTCATAAAAGAAGGTGACTTTAAGCTTTTAAAAAGCTTTGGCTATAACGACTACAAAGAAAGAAACTAAGTGGCACTTTTAAGACAAGCTGGATTTAACTATGAGTTTGATTCTAGTGCGTGTGAGGGCTGTGGTGGGAAGTGTTGTTGTGGGGAAAGTGGCTATATCTTTGTAAGCTTAGAAGAGATGCAGGCACAAGCGAAGTTTTTGGGGATGGATTTTGATAAGTTTTGTCTAAAATACATAAAGAAGGTAGGATATAAGTTCTCCCTACTAGAAAAGCAAGCAGATGATAAAAAACTTGGCCTTGCTTGCATATTTTTTGATGAGAATCTAAAAAGATGTTCCATCTATGAGGTTAGACCAAAACAGTGCATAAGCTTTCCTTTTTGGGAAAGTTTTAAACAAGATACTAGCTACCTAGAACAAACTTGTGCTGGATTTATAAATATGAGGAAAAAATGAAACTACTTTTACTACTACTAATCTCACTTAATGTTTACGCCTTCTCTAAAGACTTAAGCGATCTTGATATGATAAAGATGACTGATGATAAGCTTAGGGCAAGTGACACAGCCCCTGTACAAAAGATGACTTTAAAACAAAGCTTAGAGGATAAAATAGAGCTTTATGAAGACATGTACTCTCACACAAAAGATGCCTACTTACTAAAAAATCTTGCAATCTTAAACATGAAAGTAAGAAATCTTGATAAAGCCTATAAATATGTTTTAGAGTTTGAAAAGTTAACTCCAAGATACGACGCCCTAAGCCCAGAAAATAGTGCTTTAGAAAACATAAAAGTAGACTACTATGCTGCTAATTTAAAATATGAAAAAGCAGTAGCTATACTAAAAGAGCTAGGCAAGGTTGATGATAGCTTTACTATAAACTCTAAGCTTGGAGAGCTTTATCAAGCCATAGCTTTAAAAGATGACTTAGCAGAAGTATCACCTGAAAGCAAAGACTATCTTAAAAAAGCACTAAGCGAGTACAAGATAGCCATAGATAAAAACCCACCAAAAGAGCTAAAAGAAGCCCTACTCTTACAGATGTTTTATGTCTACTTTGATAAGCTAAAAGATAGAAGTGATGCTTTAAGCCTTTTAAATGGCTACATGAAAAGTAACGACTGTGCTTTTTGTGGAGACTTTTTATACGCTTATAACACAGCTAGGGATGTAGATAGCCTAGTTAATATACTAAAAGACAAGCTTGCTAAAGGAGATATCAACTCTGGCAAGTTCTTACTTGATATCTATCTAAATATGAAAGATAAAGCTAAGCTTTTAAGCCTTATAGAAGATAACAAAAAGCTATGGGGTGATGACTATCATGTATTTTTATCCTACATTTATGCAAACTTCCAAGACTACAAGCTTGCAAGCGAAGAAGCACTAAAAGCTTATAAGATAAAAAAAGATTCTTCTTTCTTAGGTCTTGAAGCCACTTATAGATATGAGCTTTTAAGCAAAAAAAATAAGAGGACTTTAAAACCTATAATAGCCAACTTAAAAGAAAGTCTAGAAAAGTGGAGCAGTCCTAATCTAGCCCTAAAAGGCTATCTATATAACTTCCTTGGCTACTTGCTAATAGACCATGACATAGATGTAAAATCAGGGCTAAACTATGTATCACAAGCTGTGGCCATAGACCCAACTAACCCTGCTTATTTAGATTCCCTAGCTTGGGGTTTTTATAAAAACAAAGAGTACAAAAAAGCAAAAGATACCTTCTCTTTTATAGATAAAAGCATAGTTGAAGAAGAGCCAGAGATGCTACTGCACCAAAAAAGTATCTTTAAAGATGAGACAAATAAATCTAGCACTAACTAAAAGTGCACTAAAAATTAAAAGGCGATAAAGTGCTAGATAAAGAGAAACTAAAAAAAGAAGTACTAGAAAGCCTAGAATCTAAAAAAGCCCTTATGCCTTTTAACTTACTAGGAAGAAGCCTAGCTTATAACCCCTTCCCACCACGTCTTAGCTACAAAGAAAGTGTGATGGAAGCTTTTAAAGGTGGCACTAAAGTAGCCTATCTAAGTGAAAGTTTTTTAGAAGGCTTTTTTCAAAATGCAGAAGTTAGCCCAAAAGATGCTTTTAAGAATCTTGACTTAAACTTTAAGTATGAAACTATCATAGTAGATAGCTTGCAGTCTATGGATTATGTAGGCATGTTTAGGCGTTTAAGCCCCTACTTTTTAATAGCTGGTGGGGTGAATATAGACCCTTATCAAGTCTTAGAAGCAACCATAGCAGGCAGCGATGGAATCTTGCTTAACCTATCTTATATAGATTCTAAAAAAAGCCTAAATGAACTAGTTGCAACAAGCCTTTCTTTAGGACTTATGCCAGTTTTAAAGGCTAGCTCAAAAGAAGAGTTAAAACTACTTTTGGGGCTAAAAAACCCAGTTGACTGCCTTTTTACTAAAGCCTCTTTGGTGCCACTTATACCTAAGCGATATATCATTTTTAGCGAGGACTACTTAGATGATGTGGTAGTGGAGGCCTTTTAGCTTTGACTTGCGTCTTTGGAAAAAAGGTCTATGAAGGACTTCTTAGCACTTTTAGCGCTTTTAATGCTCTTGAAGTTTTAAGTCTTTTAAAACTTATAGATAAAGATAGAAAAAGTGAGGCTTTTAAGTTTTACTATGTTGGGTTTATAAACTATGACGCATTAGAAGAGGGCAAAAAAAGCCAAAAACCCTTAGCTTTTTTTATGCTTTTTAAAGAAGCTAGGAAGTTAGGATTAAAAGAGTTTAAGCCTCCAAAGTTTAAAAGCTTTATGCCAAGCCTTACTAACTTTTTAGATTCTAGGACTTATGTAAAAAAGATAGATTCCATAAAAAGCCTTATCAAGCAAGGTGAGGTCTATCAGATAAACTTTACGCATATGCTAGAAGTGCACACAAAAGCCCTTCCAAAAGACATCTTTTCTACCCTTTACTCTTTCCAAAAGACAAAGTATGTATCCCTTTTTGATCTACCTTTTATGAGTGTTATCTCTCTTTCTCCTGAGCTTTTTTTTAGCATAGATTCTAAAAGGGGAGATGAAGTTATAACTACTATGCCTATGAAAGGCACAATAAGACGTGGCACTACCAAAGAAGAAGATAAGGCTTTAAAAAGCTATCTTAAAAACGATATAAAAAACCGTAGTGAAAATGTCATGATAACTGACCTTTTAAGAAACGACCTAAGTAAAGTAGCAAGAGAGGTAAAAGTCACTAAGCTTTTTGCTATCACCTCTTTTAAAAGCCTCCATCAGATGATAAGTGTCATAGAGGCAAAGCTAGAATCTAGCTTAGCTAAAACTTTTAGTGCTCTTTTTCCTTGTGGGTCCATAACTGGCGCGCCTAAAAAAGCTGCCATAAGCCATATAAAAAGCTTAGAATTTAGCCCACGGAATCTTTACTGTGGGGCTATAGGCGTTATATCTTCCAAAGAGACTAAGTTTAATGTCGCTATAAGAACGCTTTTTAAGTATAAAGATTCTAAGTTTTATAACTATGCTGTAGGTGGGGGTATAGTCTGGGATAGCAAGGCAAAAGAAGAAGAAAACGAGCTTAGATTAAAGGCAAGATTTTTAAGCCCTAAGTTTTTATGCCCTAGCTTAGAAGTCTTTGAAACTATGCTTTTTACTAGTGGCATCAGACATCAAGCCTTACACATAAAGCGCCTTACTAAAAGCTTAGAGTACTTTGGTGTGCCTTATGATAAGAAAGAGATTTTAAGGCTACTAGCTTCTATAAAAGAAAGTGGAGTTTATAAGCTAAGTGTAAGCATGGAAGGAAGACTTAGTCTAACTAGAAGGGATAAAAAGCCTATCACTACTACTAAGATAGCCATCTTAAAAACTATACTAGATTCTAAAAATGACCTTTTATATCACAAAACTTCAAGCCGTGAGATGTTTACTAAGACTATGGAAAAGATTGCTAAAGGCTTAGTTTTTGATGAGATATTTTGCAATGAAAAAGGTGAGTTAACACAAGGCACAAGGAGTAACTTTTATGTCTTAAAAGATGATATCTTGCTAACGCCTCCTTTAGAATGTGGCTTGCTAGGAGGTACTTACAGGGCACATCTTTTAGAAAAAGGCACTAGATTAGATTCTAAGTTAGTTAAAGTAAAAGAGGCCATCTTACTGCCTAGTAACTTAAAAGGCACTAGAGTTTTTTGCAGTAATGCAGTCTATGGTTTAGTGGAAGTAAGGCTTTAAAGTGATAAAAAAAACTTTGCTTATTGATAACTTTGATTCTTTTACTTTTAACATAAAACGCTATCTTGAAGAATTGGGCAGCAAAGTAGATGTTATAAATCCGGGAACTAAACTAAAGAAGCTAAACTTAGAATCTTATAGCCACTTTATACTTGGCCCCGGACCAAGCAGTCCTAAAAACGCTAAGCTTCATTTAGAGTTTATAAAGCTTTACTTAGATTCTAAAGTTTTATCATCTAAGCCCTTACTTGGAATCTGCCTTGGACATCAGTGTCTAGCCTACGCACTAGGAGGCAAGGTAGAAAGCCTAGATGCCCCAGTGCATGGCAAAACTTCGACTTTAAGACTTAGTTTAAAGGCTAAAAAAGTAGCACTTTTTAAAGGCCTAAAACAAAAAAAGATAGGTCGCTATCACTCTTTATATGTAAGCTACTTGCCTAAAAGCCTTAGTGCCCTAGCCTATGCAGATGGCATATTGATGGCTTTTTGTCATGAAAGCTTACCGATGTATGGCTTGCAGTTTCATCCAGAAAGCATCTTAAGCTTGGAGGGAAGAAGGCTACTTTCTAACTTTTTAGCTATGTAGTTTTTGGGCTATCTTTATAGATAAACCAAAGCTGTTTTTATATCCAAAAACATAGTGTGCTTACTTTGGTTAAAGCCTTTAGCTATTTGCCACTATCTTTATCATCTAGCAAAAAGGTCACATGGGCTGGCTGCTTAGAGTTGCCAACGACATTTGCATACTCGCCATTACTATCTAGTACTATTAAGTCACCCTTTACCACATTTGGCTTGTTGACTTCTTTCACAAAAGCATCATCTATTAGCGAATACTCTTTTTTAACTACGTTATATATTAGCTTTTTACTACTTCCTCTAAGCTCTCTTCCATCTTCAGTAAAAGTGTGAAACTTTACATTACCAAAGGCTTCATATCTTAGTGGGCGCCTTTTAGAATCTGTATAGATTTTAACCAAGTCAGCATTCAAAGTATCTTTGCCTTTTTTTATAAAAACATCGCCTTTAACTACAGTTATGTTGTTGATACTAGTAAAAGTCTTAGCAGTGACTTCTATCTTGTCTTCAGGCTTTTTAGTAGTTTTAGTGCTAGTTTTAGACGCACTAGCAGCATAGATCCCTTGAAATAAAGCAAGGCTTAAGAGTAAAGTTATAAATAGTCTCATTTATCCCCATCTTTAGTTTGGCTTATAAAAGCAGTTATGTCTTTAGCTTCTATCGTATTAGTTTTTTTATTATAGATGATATCTATGCCTTTTGAACTATTAAGATTAGATTCTAAGTGAAAGGCCCCTTTGCCTCTAAAGATCTCTTGCCTAGAGTTATAGATACCTTTTTGGCTATAAAAAGTCATATCTTTTTGATTAAGTGCATCTAGCTTTGTGTAGTTTACCCCATCATCAAAGTAGTAAGAATCACCTTTTAAAGTAGCCTTAGGTCCACTAATAATCTCCATGCCAGAATCTTTTTTAGTATCATCTATAGTCTTACGCTTAGCATTAAACCCTACAAACTCATCTCTATCTTTATACTGCATGGCTTTTTGCCCTGTTATATCCATACTAACTTGAGTGGTATCAGCCTCTTTTAGGTTGAAGTTTTGCACTTCCATAAGGGCTGGGTTAGTTTCTACTTTGTGAGTTGGCATCTTACTTGGTCTAAATGTCCAAAATGAACTAAAAGTGATGATTAGCAAAAGTACAAAAAACACTACTATGACATTAAGCCTAGATAAGATTCCATAAAAGGCATTTGTCCTGCCCTCTTTACGTCTTAGTACTAGGTTTTTTTTCTTAGTGTAGTTTTTCATAGCTTAAGGCTTAGGCTTTCAAACATCTTTGCTGTAATTAAAACTAGTTCTAACTTTTAGCAAGTCTTCTATCATCTCTCTTACAGCCCCTTCCCCACCTTTTTTACTAACTACGATGTCAACTTCTTTTACCACGCTCTTATAAGCATCTTTTGGCGCGTAGCTAAGACCTGCTAGCTTGATTATAGGTAAGTCATTTTCATCATCACCCATAATGGCTACATTTTGCGGGGCTAGCTTAAGTTTTTCTATAAGAGTTTGTAAGCACTTAGCCTTGTCACTAACACCAGTATAAACGTACTTTATACCAAGCTCACTAGCCCTAGCCTCACTAGACTTTGACTTCCTACCGCTAATTAAAGCTAGCTCTTTTTTAGCCACCTTTAGCCACTTAACTATGCCAAGCCCATCTTTAACATCAAAAGCCTTCATAGAATCTTGCTTTGTGCCATCAAGATAGTAGATCTTACCATCAGTCAAAGTCCCATCTACATCAAGGACTATAAGCTCTATATTGGCCTTTTTTATCATAAGGTCTTTTTTTGATACATCTTTTTTTAGCTGTCTTTCTTTAGTTGTCATAACCCTTCCTATAAGCATCCCTTAGTGCTTGGCATAAGCACTCTTTCATTAACAGTAACTGCACGTCTTAATGCCACCGCAAAAGCCTTAAAAGTCGCTTCTATGATGTGATGGAGATTCTTACCTCTTTTTAATACTAGATGCACACTAAGGCCTGAGTTCATACTAACTGCACGAAAAAACTCTTCTACTAACTCAACATCAAAACTGCCCACTTTTCCAAAAAAGCCATTTTCTGCAGCCTTCATATCAAAAAGTAAAAAAGCTCTATTACTCACATCTAAGTCACACTCAACACAAGCTTCATCCATAACAACAGCAGCGTTACCATATCTTTCTATCTTGCCTACTGGAAAAAGCTCATCATGAAGTGCTTTACCTAAAACTATACCTATATCCTCAGTGCTATGATGATAATCTATATGTGTATCACCTTTGCACTTTAAGCTTAAATCCATCAAAGAGTGTTTGCTTAAGGCCTCTAGCATATGATCTAAAAACCCAACATCACTTTTTATGTCTGCTTGCCCACTGCCATAAACTTCTAAGCTTAGCTCTATGTTTGTTTCTTTTGTGATTCTAGAAATGCTAGTCATGTTTTGCCTTTTTTTGTAAGTATAAGCTACTCTGCGATTATTACACCTTTGATTGAATGTGAGTTCATAAAGTCTTGTGCTTCACCTTCAGACTTAAAGCCCTTTACTAAAACCCTGTACTTATTAGAGATGCTAGAGACTTCAACCTTATAGTTTTTAGTTTTAGCCTCTAAAGACTGTTTTAAAAAGCTAGCACCTTCTTTTTTACTAAAAGTTCCTACTTGAACAGCGTAGTTTAAAGGAGTAGCACTATTTTGTAACCCACCAACTTTAATAGAAGAATCTAAACGCCCTTGCTGCGTTGGACTAAGTGAGTTCTCTTTCTGCTTGGCTATCATGCCACCAAAGCCTATAACTTCTAATCTTACATTAGCCGTGCCTTTATCTACCATAGCTATATCTCTTGCTGCTACGTTTGAAAGATCTATTATCCTGCCATCTACAAAGGGACCTCTATCATTAATCCTAACTACTGTTACTTTGCCATTATCTTTATTAAAAACTTTTACAACCGTATTCATAGGAAGCGTTTTAGAGGCGGC
This sequence comes from Helicobacter sp. 11S02629-2, assembly GCF_002272875.1. Lineage (GTDB taxonomy): Bacteria > Campylobacterota > Campylobacteria > Campylobacterales > Helicobacteraceae > Helicobacter_I. The sequence continues at coordinate 29,595 of NZ_MLAN01000011.1, read as the reverse complement.
TGTGTGGGCGTACATATTATACGTTTCGCCATTAGAAGTCGCCTTTTCATGAAAAGTTGGCCCATACCAACTAGCTATACCATCATAGGTGTCTCCAACTCTTGTTTGCGTTGGATAGTAGGTCTTTCCAGCTATGGTATAAGGTCTCATAGTAGCCCTTTGTATAGCCGCACTCTCTCTCATACCACCATATAAAGAATCTTCATCACTACTCCCAAAGCCACCACCAAAGCTTTCATAAGGAGTAGTGCCATTACCCGGAGTTAGCATATAAGTACTGCCACCACCTCTTCTAAGTGAGTAAGCATCTGGTTCAACTAGTGAGGCTACAAAGCCCTCTCCTGCAGAGTTATAACTCCTAGCTATGGAGTTTTTAGTAGGGCCACTTGAGTTATACTCTTGTAATCCTTCATAGCCTTTAAAACTACCTATACCACCAGCATATCTACTCTCACTAGCACAAGCTATAAAAAAGATTCCGACAAGAAGGGCAAAACTTAGACTCTTAAAAGAAGCAAATCTTAGGCGCATAACCTAAAATCCCCGTTTGTAAGCCTTGTTATCTAAAGCTAATTTTTCATATTTGGATTTAACAACTGGTAGTATAAGTTTTTGGTTGATACTTAAAAAAGAGCTATTTAGAGAGTTGGCATCTTTTATCTCTCTAATGGATATATTGTACTTTTTGGCTATAGAGCTTAAAGTATCACCCTCTTTTACAGTGTGTACATAATAACCCTGCCCTCTAATGTTAGTCTTTGTAGTAGCCCTAGCTTCAGTTTTTTTATCATTAGCTGCTAGTCTTTGGTACTTATACTTATCTATTGGAAGGATTAACTTTTGGTTGATACTTAAAAATGCACTTTTAAGGCCATTAGCATCTTTTATCTCACTTACTGATATATGATACTTTTTAGCTATAGAGCTTAGTGTATCTCCTGCTTTTACGGTGTGGGCTAAAAAGACTGAGTTTTTATTACTATCTTTAAAGTTTTGTTTGAAATAGCTTAGCTTTTCATAAGGTAGATAAACACTATATCTTATCCTGCCTAGTGGGACATAGTTTTCTTTAAAGTGGGAGTTGTACTTCTTAAGCGCACTTAAACTCATATCAGCAGACCTTGCTATCTTACTTAAACTAGTACCCGGCGAAACATGCACAGTTACTATGCTGTCATTAGCGCCCATATTCAAAAGGTAGGTTTTGTTTTCCTGATTAAGATTATTAACATCATTAAATGCCAAAGACATAGCTAGAATCTTTCTTATATAGTTTCTAGTTTCTAGTGGGATGTACTGCTTATGCTTATCTAGTAAAACTTCTAAGTCATCAGTCCCCGCAGCTTTTATACCTTTTTGCAAGCGTCCAAGACCACAGTTATAAGCAATGGCGGCAAGATACCACTTACCAGTTGACTTATACAAAAAGCGAAGATACTTTATAGCAGCCTCAGTGCTTTTTATAGGGTCGCGCCTTTCATCTACTTGAGAGTTTATAACTAAGCCTAGCTCCCTTGCAGTAGTTGGCATCAACTGCCATATACCAGCAGCCTTTTTAGAGCTATAAGCCTTAGACTTAAACTCACTTTCTGCCATCGCTAGGAATAAGAACTCTTGAGGCACGTTAGCATCACTTAGCATCTTTCTTAGAGTTGAAACTATATGCTTGCCATTTTCATACTGACTTAGAAGGTAGACCCATCTTCTTGTGTCTATGTTTATAAGGTTGTCATTAGATTTTAAGGAGGCTAAAAACTCAGACTTAACGCTTAGGGAGTTAAGTAGTGAAGCGTTGTATTGATTGATAGTTTGTGGGTTAAAGCGATGTATATCTGGGTAGGAATCTTGCCCGCCCATATCTACAAACAAACCATCACCATCAACTCTAGAATCCTGACTAAGACCTGTAGCAAAACCTAAAGTTGTACTTAAAAATAACATGCTCACGCACAAAAGTGCCTTATAATTTGTCTTCACTTTATTAAGTTCCAATACATTTCATACTTTTTATGCCTCTTGATCTAAGATAAACATAAAAGCCATTTCTTTAAAAAGTCATTATACTAAAATGATATTATTTTAAATCTTAAATTTTACAAGGTAGTGGCATGGAAGAAAAAATATACCGACCAAACGTAGCAGCCATAATACTATCTTGCAACTATCCTAGAATATGTGAGTTTTTTTTAGCTGAAAGATGCGATTTAAAGGGTGTATGGCAGTTTCCTCAAGGTGGCATAGATAGTGGAGAAAGCCCAAAAGAGGCACTTTTTAGAGAGCTAAAAGAAGAAATAGGAACTTGCAATATAGAAGTGCTTGCAGAGCACCCAGAATGGGTACAATATGACTTTCCAAAAGACATAGCAAGAAAAATGGTGACAGATAAGGGCTATCCTTTTGATGGGCAGATACAAAAGTACTTTTTGGTTAGATTAAAAGATAACTTTATTAACATAAATACTCCAGAGCCGGAGTTTTGTAATTATGAGTTTGTCAGTTTTCCTATTATGATGTCTAGGATTAACCATTTCAAAAAGCAAGCTTACAAACAAGTCTTGACTTACTTTAAAAAAGGTGGATACATTTAATGCTTATCGTTCAAAAATACGGCGGCACTAGCGTTATGAACTGCGACAGAATCCAAAACGTCGCAAATAAAGTTGCAAAGTGTGCACAAAAAGGCAACTCTTTGGTAGTAGTAGTCTCTGCTATGAGTGGGGTTACAGATGAGATCTTAGGCTATGGCCACCACTTTACACCTCTTCCTAATGAAAGGGAGATGGACATGGCACTAAGTAGTGGTGAGAGGATAACTGCTGCCCTTTTAAGCATAGCTTTAAACAACATGGGCTTAAAAGCAAAAAGCCTAAGTGGTAGAAAAGCTGGCATAAAAACAGATAGCGTACACACAAAAGCACGTATAAAATACATAGATACAACCTATATGAGAAAGCTTTTAAGCGAGGGCTATATAGTAGTAGCTGCAGGATTCCAAGGGGTGGATGAAAATGGTGAAGTAACCACTTTAGGACGTGGTGGAAGTGATCTAAGTGCAGTGGCGATTGCCGGGGCACTTGGGGCTGATACTTGTGAGATCTACTCTGATGTAGATGGGGTTTATACAACTGACCCTAGGATAGAATCTAAAGCTAAAAAGATAGAAAAGATTAGCTATGATGAAATGCTTGAGCTTGCTAGTATGGGCGCAAAAGTCTTGCTAAACCGCTCAGTTGAACTAGCTAAAAAATGGAATGTAAAACTTTATGCTAAATCAAGCTTTAGTGAAGATGTAGGCACACTAATAACAGGAGAAGATAACATTATGGAAAAGCCAATAGTAAGTGGTATAGCACTAAACAAAAACCAAGCAAGGGTTAGTTTATATGGAGTGAGTGACACACCGGGCATAGCAAGTCATCTTTTTAACACCCTAGCAAATGCAAACATAAATGTAGATATGATAGTTCAAACTGTAGGAAGAGATGGTAAAACCAACCTTGACTTTACTGTCCCAAAAGATGAGTTAGAAAAAGCTAAACTTTGCCTTGCTACTTACAAAGATGCAACTTTAGAGTTTGACACAGAAGTAGCCATAGTATCTATAGTAGGTGTTGGTATGAAAAGTCACTCAGGAGTAGCCGCAAAGGCTTTTAAAGCCCTAGCAGATGAAAACATAAACATCATGATGATAAGCACTAGTGAGATAAAAGTCTCAGTACTTGTAGATATCAAGTACGCTGAACTAAGCGTTAGAATCTTACACAGCATATATGAGCTAGATAAGTAGTTATACATGGATAGCATTAATGACTGGATTCTAAGTGCTATTAGGAATCAAGTACAAGCCATAGGCACGCAGTCTGGCTGGCTGGAGATGGAAAGGATAGGCTTCACTCAAGGTTTGCAAAGGACTATAAAGCATATCATGAGTGGTGGAACCTTGCTGCTTTGTACTGATGATAGCTTGAAGTGGTTTTATGAATACATATTAGATAGGATTAATACTGCTTATAACGATAGACCTTTTATACCAATCTATGGGCTTGATAGCTCTATTACTAAGCTAATTAGCACTAGGGATTCTAAAGGTAGAAAAGATAATGATGATGTCTATGACTTGCTAGATATGAGCTATACAAAATATGCTTTTTGGTATATAGGTAATGCTAAAAATCCCAATGCAAACTTTGCGTTAAATAAAGAAAATGGCCTCTTTTGGATACTAGATGAAAAGTACGAGTTTGCTTTTACGCTTGATTCTAAAGATGAGTTTTTAGACTTTAAGCTTTTGCAGATGTTTGATTTATTTCACAAAGCACTTTTTGGTGCTATCTTTTCTAACTTTAACTTCAATGATTAAGCCATATAACTTTTCAACCATCATCCTAGCCCAAGACTTAGAAGAGCAAAAACTTCTACTTAGTGAGAGTATAGAATCTGAATTTTTAAGCATCTATGAAGTAGAAGAGTTAAAAATAGATGATGCACATAACATCATAGAAGAGGCTTATATAGCAGCTAGCCATACTAAATACATTGCCATCTTTGCTTATAGTTTTAATATCTTTGCACAAAACGCCTTGCTTAAGATTCTAGAAGAGCCCCCAGCTAATATCATCTTTTTAATCTTTACTAACTCAAGAAGTGCACTTTTAAGCACGGTTTGCTCAAGGATGCAGATAGTTGACCTAAGGCAAAAAAGAGAGTTAAACACATTGCCCATAGATGTAAAAACCATCAATATAAAAAAAATATATACTCTAATAAAAGAGATAGAATCTAACCCACAAAGCCAGCAAAATAGCAAGGAGATGTTAACTGACTTGCTTTTTACTATCTCTGCACAAAAAAAGCTTGATAGCTTAGAGCTAGAGCTTTTTAGAAATGCAAGTCACGCATTAAACTCAAAACTTGCCCCACACCTTGCCTTTGTGGCACTGCTTTTAAATCTATGTAGATATTAAGCTAGTAATTATGGAGGATTTATGTATATAAAAATGGTAGAAAACTTACATCGCGAGCTAGTAGAGCTTGGGCCTGATTTAAGTGGACTTCATATAATGGATGATAAGACTGAGATTTTAGGCTTTAAGATAGAAAAGCTAAAAACTCCAGCCATGCACATCATAAAGCAAAACGCCTTAAGCCTTGGCGCTGAGCTTGCCACCCCAAAAGATGCCATAACTAGTGCCAAAACTCACTATGACTGCTTGCTTCTTGGCACACCAAAGCAGCTAAAACTACTTATAAAAGCACTTAATCGCCAGCCTTTTGGACTTAAAAGAGTAGCTGATACCTTAAAAGAGTTCTTAAAGTCTTATAAAAGCGAAGGCATAAGGCTAATGAGCATAGTAAATATCACTTCTGATAGCTTTTATGTAAGCCACTGTGATTCTAAAAGTGCTATAGAGGCCATACATAAAGACATAGAACTAGGTGCTGATATCATAGATATAGGTGCTGCATCAAGCAGGCCTAATGCCAAGATTATAGATGCTGAGACTGAGTGTGCACGCTTAAAAGATATCTTTAAAGCGATCAAGGCTTTAAAAAACGAAGCTGTAACTTTTAGTATAGATACCTATAACGCAGCCACTGCAAAAGAGGCATTAAAACATGGCTTTGAGATGGTTAATGACGTAAGTGGGCTAGTAAGAGATGACATGCTACCACTTGTAAAAGACTGTGACTATATCTTAATGCACACTCGTGGTACTCCAGAGACTATGACCTCACTTACAAACTATGAGAATCTTTTCTTAGAACTAGACTTATTTTTTGCAACTAAGCTAGAGCTTTTAGAAAGACATAGATGTAAAAACATCATCTTAGATGTAGGTATAGGCTTTGCAAAAGACACTGAAGAAAATCTAGAGCTTTTAAAAAACCTTAGACACTTTAAGCACTTTGGCAAAGAGCTTTTAATAGGGGCTAGTTTTAAGCGCTTCCTAGGAGAGATAACTGAAAGTAAGCTAGAAGATAGAGGTCTAGCTTCAGCACTAACTCACTTTTATGCCTTGCAAAATGGGGCTAATATCTTAAGGGTGCATGACTTAAAAGCCCACATCGAGATGTTAAAGCTATATAAGGCTTTTAAGGAACTCTAAATGGCAGAAGCTAATAACAACTCTATAGAAGATGAAAAAAGCCTTATAAAGCCAGCCATCCCAGATGACTTCACTATGAGAGAGTATATTAAAGCCCATGGGGGCGATTACTCTAAAACTGATAGCGAAGACTTAGTTAAAGACTATGAAGACTTAGTTAAAGAAAACCTCAGCTACTACTTTGACTTAATAAAAGATGATGACATCTTGCAAACTTCAAATATATTCTTAGAGCATAAAATCTTACAAAACGACCTTGCAAGCGTAAAAACTGTATCTGATTTATATGATGTTATACATAAGCACCTTAAGTTTTACTCACCAAGTGATCTAGCCTCTTTTATACATGAAGTAAACTTGCCAATCTCAAGCAAGCAACTTCTTAGGATAATAAACATCATGCACGCCATGCTTCAAGATGAGCTTTTAGATTCCATAGCTTTGGAGTTAAAAGACTTGCCAAAAGAAGAAGAAGAAACATTAATACACCACTATGAAGGCATAAGAGAAGACGTCATGGCACTAGAATCTGCTTGCCGCAAGCTTTCTTCTGCTAAAACTTTGGAGTATGTAAAAGACCTAACTACTATAAAGCTTGACATCATGCAGCACTACCTCCCAGCAGATATGGAAGATGAGTATAAACCCTACTACGATAACACCAAAGAGAAAAAAGACGTTATAAATAAAATCTTACAAATAAGTAAGATTTATAGCAAAGCCCAGCTTTTTGATATGAACATAAAACAGCTAGTTGATATTAAAAACACCATAGTTGAACAAAACAGGCTTACAGAAAAACAAAGAAAAAGCTATAAAAAGTACATTGAAGTCTTTGAAGATACAGCAAACTTAAGCGAAGAAGTTTTTAATGAAAATGTTAGAAATGCCCTTGAAGCCCTAAGTAATGAACAAATGTCTGAACTCCTCTTATACTTTAACACGCGTAATCACTTCATACTTAATAAGCTTAATACAGCCATCCAAGAAGCCAAAAGGAAAAATGGAAGAAGAAATCGTTTTGAGTAGTCTTGCTTAGCCCTACAAACTACTTTTATTTTAAGAAAGCTATATAAGCTTTTGCATTATATAGATAGTTTTGAAAATCAATTTGATTATTATCTTAGTATTTGTTATCTACTTTAGCTAAACTTACTGGCTGAATTACCCTTATGGAGGTTGTGAAAATGAAGTTTGAAGTTTCAAATGCTGCTAGGCTACCTACTCGTTTTGGCCTATTTACTACTGTAGCTTTTAAAGAGTACCTTGATGATAAGATATTAGAACACCTTGTAGTCTTTACTGACCCACTCCCTAAAGTACCTCTAGTTAGAGTGCACTCTGAGTGCTTAACTGGCGATGTTTTTGGCTCTATGAAGTGTGACTGTGGCCCTGAGCTTGCTTTGGCTATGGAACAGATTAAAGAAGCTGGGGGTATGCTTATATATCTAAGGCAAGAAGGAAGAGGTATAGGTCTTTTCAATAAGATTAATGCTTACTGTTTGCAAGATAAGGGCTATGACACAGTTGAGGCTAATGAGGCCTTAGGCTTTGCAAAAGACGCTAGAGAGTACAGCATAGTTGGAGAGATATTTAAGCATTTTAATATTGAAGAGATAAAGCTTTTAACTAATAACCCAAGGAAGGTAGATGAGATGGGTAAATACGCAAAAGTACAAAGAGAAAGCATCATCATTAAGCCTAATGAGTATAATGAAAAGTATCTCCAAGATAAGAAGAAAAAACTAGGCCATATGCTTTAAACCTAGCAAGCTATCACTAATTGCAAGTCTTTGAAGTTAGTGATAATAAGAATCTTGTAATCTAGTACTAGAAGATATCTACATCCATGTAGCAGTCTTGCATTACCCCTGTTGATGCTTCTATCACACTCATTTAACTTGCAAAACAAGACAAGAGGCTTTATAGCCCATTTAGATAGGTTTAACTACGTGTTTGAAAAGCAAAGTTCTATTAGTGTTTTTACGCACTCTTCATACTCAGACTTCTCGTTTTCATCTTGCTTTAAAAAGTCTTCTATATCCTGCTTTTTATCTATGGCTTCATCTAGGTCTTTATCATTGCCCTTTTGATAGCTTCCTATGCGTATTAAGACTTCATTTTCTTTTAACAAAGCTTGCATCTTTCTAAACTTAATGGCAGCTTTTTTGTGCTCTGGAGTTATTATGTCATTCATAAGTCTTGAAGCACTACTTAAGATGTTAATTGGCGGGTAGATTCCAAAGTCAGTTAGATTCCTATCTAGCATGATGTGACCATCTAGTATGCTTCTACTTTGGTCAGCTATAGGGTCATTTAAGTCATCTCCTTCAACTAGCACTGTAAAAAATGCAGTAATACTCCCCTTACCTTCTTCCTTACCAGCCCTTTCCATAAGCTGAGGCAAAAGGCTTAAAGTACTTGGCGGATAGCCTTTAGAAGTTGGAGGCTCGCCAAGTGCAAGGCCAATCTCTCGCTGTGCCATGGCAAAGCGAGTAACTGAGTCCATGATAAATAGTACGTCTTTATTTTGCGACTTAAAAAACTCAGCCACTGCCATAGCAGAAAAAGCACCATACTTTCTCATCAAAGGACTATCATCACTAGTTGCTACTATAAGCACGGTATTTTCAAGATTCCCATTTAAGTTTTTTTCTATGAACTCTGGTACCTCGCGCCCTCTTTCGCCAATTAAAGCTATAACTTTTATAGGCGCCTTGCTTCCTTTAACTATCATGCCCATTAGAGTTGACTTCCCTACTCCACTTCCAGCAAAGATCCCCATCTTTTGCCCTTTTCCACAAGTAAGCAAGGCATCTATACTTCTAACTCCAACGCTAAAGACTTCATCTATAAGGCCTCTTTTTAAAGCAGAAATAGGCTGACTAATGATTGGCACATGGGCGTCTATCTTAATATCCCCTAAGTTATCAAGAGGCTTTCCTAGTGGGTTTATAACGCGTCCTAAGAGGCCATCTCCTACTGGCATGTTAAGCCCTTCTTTATGTATCATTATCTTATCACCACTTTTAAAGCCCTCAGTAAAACCAAAAGGCGAGATGATAAAAGTCTCTCTCTGAGTTGATATAACTATACCTTCACTACTGCTTCCATCGCTTTTTAAAAGCTTTACTACATCCCCTACTGATGGGCTTAAGCCACTAGCTTTTATGATGTTTGTTTCAACCGCTTCTATGATTCCATATTGTGGAGAAAGATTGATATTTTGGGAAAGCTTCATTTTAAGATTGTGTAATGACATTATGTGCTCTTAACTTAACTTTTAGGATATGTTTTTTTGGTTATAATGCAAGATTACTTAACAACTTCTTAAGGGAACGCTAATGACTACAAATAGAGTAAATGAAGCTAATGCAACTGCAGAGGGACAAATACCAAAGCTTGCGTTAGATGAAAAGATTAATTCTCTAGCTACAAAATATGCAAAGACTATAAAAATGCACGGTTTTAGACCGGGCAAAGTGCCAGTTAGTTTGGTGAAAAAAGAGTATAAAGATAAGCTTGAATCTGAAGCTAAGCAAGAGCTTTTAAATAAGTTTTATGATGATGCTTTAAAAGAGCTAAAAGTAGAAGTAAAAGATGCACTTGGGCAGCCAGCTATAACTAAGTTTGAAGAAAAAGATGGCAACATAGATGTTTCTTTGAAAATAGGACTTTATCCTAAGTTTGATCTAGCCAACCTAGAAGAGTGTGTGCCTAGCTTTGAAGCACCAGTTATAACTGATGAAGCAGTTGAAGAAAGACTGCAAAACCTTGCTAAAGCACAAGCAAACTTAGTGGAATCTAAAAAAGACACTTTGGAAAATGGACTAATAGCAGATATAAGCTTTAAAGGTTTTATAGATGGCAAAGAGTTTGAAGGCGGTAGTGCTGAAAACTTTGCTTTAGAAATAGATTCTAAGCAGTTTATACCGGGCTTTGAAGAAGCACTAGTAGGCATGAAAGTAGGTGAGACTAAAGATGTAGATATCACTTTTCCAAGTGACTATGCAGCAGAGCATCTAGCTGGCAAACCTGTAACTTTTAAAGTAACACTAAATGCCATAAAAGAAAGAGAACAAGTTGCTATAGATGACGCCCTAGCTAAAAAGATCTTAGGCGAAGAAGCTAATCTAGCCTTGCTAAAAGAAAAGACTAAAGAAGAGCTTTTCAAAGAAGCTAAGCAAAAACTTTATAATGATGACTTAAAGCAAGAAGTGCTAAAGAACATGGCTGAAAAGTTCACTTTTGACCTACCAGAAAACATCATAGAGCAAGAGATGAATGTACTTTTTAATAACGAAGTAAGAAGCCTAAGCAAAGAAGATATAGATAAGCTAAGTAGTGATCAAGAAAAGGTAAAAGAAAAGTTTGAATCTTTTAGAGAAGCTGCTGCTTTAAGTGTGAAAGTTACTTTTATCATAGATAAGATAGCAAGAGAGAAAAAAGTCGTAGTAAAAGATGATGAAGTTATGCAAGCAGTGTATTATGAAGCTTTAGTTTCACAGCAAAACCCTCAAGAAGTACTAAACTACTACAAAGAAAACAACCTTTTCCCAGCAGTTAAAATGGCCATGATAGAAGATAGGATAATCACTAATCTTTTAGATTCCAAGCTAGATACTAGCAAGAAGTAAACATGAACTACATACCTTACGTCATAGAAAAAACAGGCAGAGGTGAGCGAAGCTATGACATCTACTCACGTCTTTTAAAAGATAGAGTAGTTATGCTAAGTGGTGAGATAGAAGATAACATGGCAAGTAGTATAGTAGCCCAGTTATTATTTTTAGAAAGCGAAGATGCCACTAAAGATATATTTTTATATATAAACTCGCCCGGTGGCAGTGTAACTAGTGGCTTTAGTATCTATGACACTATGAACTATATAAAGCCAGATATCTGTACTATCTGCATAGGGCAGGCTGCTTCTATGGGCGCTTTCCTTTTAAGCTGTGGAGCAAAAGGTAAAAGATACTCCCTTCCAACCTCACGTATTATGATACATCAACCTCTTGGTGGGGCTAAAGGTCAAGCAAGCGATATAGAAATCCAAGCTAAAGAAATTGGCAGGATGAAAACTTTGATAAATGAAATCCTTGCTAAAAACACAGGACAAAGCATCAAAAAGATAATCCAAGACTGTGATAGAGACTTTTTCATGGACGCTGAAGAAGCTACAAAGTATGGTCTTATAGACAAAGTCATATCAAAAAGCTTAAAATAAACTAACTTTTGTGATCTTTTTATAAAGATCACCCCTTCTTTTTCAACTCTTAAAAGACCATTTCTAGAGCCTTTTTAACTTTATACAGTGACTATCTAACGCAAAATAGCATTTTTTATATTATTATTAACAATGATAACAATTTTTAAAAGTACTTATCATATTTAGCACAAACTGATAACTATTTAATTTTAAAAAGCTTACAATATTGATAATTTTAGTCTTACAATATTTCTTTACATACCTTAGTTTTTAGCATAGTCTAGGAGGTGCAAATGAGTGGTTTTATGGAGTTCTTAAAAGAGTATCTTGACCCCATGGTCTTTAGTGTTTTAGGTTTCATGGGCTTACTAGTCATATGGTTTAGCATAGAGAGAATAATCTTTTTTAGCAAGTTTAAACTTAAGGCTTATAAAGACATATCAGAGGTAGAAAACCAAGTCACTAAGAATCTAACAGTACTCCACATAGTCTACTCTAACGCCCCATATGTTGGGCTGCTAGGCACAGTTATAGGTATCATGGTTGTTTTTTATGACATGGGTGGAAGTGGCAACATAGATGTAAAAACTATCATGGTAGGTCTATCTTTAGCCCTAAAAGCCACAGCCCTTGGTCTAGTAGTAGCCATCCCAACCCTTGTGCTTTACAATATCTTTTTAAGGATAGCTGAAAGAAATCTTAACCAGTTTAAAACCCTAAATAACATATCAAGCAAAGAAGAAGAGTGATGAAGATAAAAAGAGGAGATGGATTAAATATAGTTCCTTTTATAGATATCATGCTTGTGCTTTTAGCCATAGTCTTGTCCGTATCTACTTTCATAGCCCAAGGCAAGATAAAAGTAGATGTGCCAAATGCTTCAGATTCTAAAGTGGTAAAAGAAAACAATAAAAAACTACTAATAGTTATAAACAAAGACAACCAAATCTACATAGATGATAAAGAAGTATCAACTAAAGAGCTAGAAAGCAAGCTAGAAAGCCTCCCAAAAGATGAAATGGTGCAGTTTAAAGGAGATAAGAAATCAAGCTATGATAACTTTGTCTTAGTTTTAAATCTACTTGCCAAAAATGGTCATGATAAAGATAAGTTTGAGATAATCACCGAAAAAAGATAAAACATGAAAAGTACTTTAAGGGCTATACTATGCGACTGGGCAGGATACATCATAGCTTTAGTACTAAGTATTATTATCTTTCTTGTGATGGTGCTTCACTTTAGTACTGCAAAAGAGATAAAGCAAGATAGCCCAAACACCATAACTATCAACCTAGCCCAGTTAGCCCAAACTATAGATAAGCCAGTACACGCCTCCAAGGCTGTAAAAAAGCCAGAGCCAAAAAAGCCAAAACCTAAACATAAGCATAAACCAAAGCCTAAGCCCAAAAGAGATATAGCTATCAAAAAAGACCCAAGCCCTATACGTGCTGAAAAGAAGCCAGTTGAAAAGCCTATAGAAAAGCCAGTTGAAAAAGAGCCCCCTAAAGAAGAGCCAAAAAAAGAAACTGATGACGCACCAAAAGTTGCCCCACAAAAAGATAATATCAACAAGCAAAGCGATAAGGCTTTAAGCACTAGCCATGATGCAAAAACTATAAAGGTGCTAAAAGCAAGCGATGGCGTGCAAGATGCCTTCTTTCAAGCTATAAGAGACGCCATAGCTAAAAGGCACAAGTATCCAGCTATAGCTGAGCGTAGGGGCTATACAGGCACAGTTGTAGTAAAGTTTTTGATAGATATCGGTCCTAAAGTAAGTGATATCACAGTTGTCTCAGGCTCAGGACATGACATACTTGATGAAGCAGCTATAAAAACTATCAAAAAAGCCTCTAAACACTTCCCTTCACCAAAGGAAAAAACTTATATAGAGATACCTATAACTTATACTTTAATGTAGATTCTAAGACTGTAGCTTCATGCACTCTAAGTAAGGATAGCTCTGTATTTGATTACCACACCATAGATTTTAGGCAACTAAGGCACTCTAAAACCAACACAGTCTTTTATACTTTTTAATATCTAATTGCCATGACTACTAAGCAGTCTTGAAATGACTTTAATAAACAATAGATTCTATAAATTTATGGAATCTATTTTTTATCAGCGTAAAATAGGCGAGAATATACTTTGACTTACAAGCTTATATTTAACCGCTAACTTTTATATGTGCTTAATCATAAGTAAGACTACTGCTTATCTTTTCATACTCTTTAGCACTGTAAATTGCCTTTATGCTTCCTTCACTCATATAAACTATCTTATGGGCTAGTGATATAGTACTTGGTCTGTGGGCTATAAGGATGATGATCTTTCCTTTTTTTATCCTCTCTAAGGCTTCTTTTATGGCAAGCTCAGTTTGACTATCAAGGGCTGAAGTAGCTTCATCTAGTATCAGCACATCTGGATTTTTATATATAGCCCTAGCTATAGCTATACGCTGTCTTTGACCACCACTTAGATTAGAGCCAAACTCATCTAGCACAGTCTCCATGCCCTCTTCTAAAGAGCTTACAAACTCCCACGCACAAGCGATCTTTAGTGCTTCTTCTACACGTGCTTTATTTATCTCGCTACCATAGGCTACGTTACTTGCTATGGTGTCATGGAAGATAAAGATCCTTTGGGTCACTATAGCTATATTATCTCTTAAGCTAGTTTGAGTAAAGTTTTTAATATCTACTCCATTTATAGCAATGCTTCCACTACTTGCATCATAAAGCCTTAGCAAAAGGCTAACTAGAGAGCTTTTCCCAGCGCCACTTTTGCCTATTATGGCGGTTATCTCATCTTTAGCAAAGCTTAAGTTAACTCCATTTAACGCAGCAAAGTCGTCATAGTGAAGCACTACATTTTCTAGCTTTATGGAATCTACAGGAGGACTTAAAGTCTCTTTTCCATCTTTTATACCAGCTTTAACATCTAGTATCTGACCTATACGATCACCTGCGACTAGCACTTCTTGAAAAGCAGCATAGCTTGCTAATACACGCTTTATTGGTGTATAAATTAAAAGCATAGCAGTTAGAAAGGAGAAAAAGCCTCCAGTAGTAAGAGTTCCATGCTGTGTTTGAAAGGCTCCTACTATGACAACTATGGCTATAGCTATAGCACCTAGTACTTCCATAAGTGGTGATACTAGCTGAGAGATCCTAGTAGACTTCATAGTTAGCTTAAAAAAGCGCATGTTTCCATCTTTGAAGTTTTTAGATTCTATAGTTTCGCCATTACTTGCTTTTATAATCTCTACATTGTTAAATATCTCAGTTAGTCTTGAAGTTATATCTTGATTAGTCTCTTGGGAAGCACGTGCTACTTTTTTTAGCTTTTTAACTATGATATTTATAGGGATAGCTGCAAGAGGCATGATGATAAGGCCAATGATGGCAAGTATAGGGCTTTGATAGATGATAACTGCTACTAGTCCTATGATGGTTAAAATCTCTCTTGCAAAGTCTGTTATATAGTGACTAACTCCAGCGCGGATGACATTTATATCATTAGTTATACGAGAGATTAGCTCGCCATTTCGCTTTTTGTTAAAAAATGCCATCTCAAGGCTTAGTAAGTGATCTAACATGTCATTACGCACTTTTCTAACTATATCTAGCCCTATATAGCTCATAAAATAAGTTTGTGTATAAACCCCTAGACTTTTTACTAAAAAGATGATGATAAGGGCTGGAGGCAGGATATAAAGCATACTCATATCTTTATCTACAAATATCTTATCTATCAAAGGCTTCATGATATAAGTCACTCCAGCAGTCCCCGCACTTGCTAGGATCATACCAACTATGGCGAAAAAAAAGTAAAGCTTGTACTGCTTTATATAGGGATAGTAGCGTTTAAAAAACTGTTTCACTTGCAATCTTTATCGTTTAGTTCTTTCCACTGATAGTAGAAGGGAAACTTCTCTCTGTGGAACCATTTGTGACTTCTAAGTCTGTGAAGGTTAAAAACTTGTGTGTCAAAGTCATCATACTTTGCTCCATACTGACTAGGGTCTCTATATGTCTTTATATCATATTTTGTTTTTAACATAGCTAAGATAGCTTGGTCGTGTCTGTTTTCTTTAAAGCCTATAAACTCTTCTAAGCTTGGCGTAGGGCTATCATCTATTAAAAATGGAATCTCACAAAGCCTAAGCCACTCTTTTATTAGATTTAAAGTAAAGTCATTTTTTCTTAAAAACATATAAGTTGCAGCAAGCTGAGGGGCATTTTGAAACTTAGCATAGTCTTTAGAATCTATCTTCATAGCTTCATAGATAACCCTTTTAACCCAGTGTAAGTTAATATGGTCTATGTGAAATAACAAAGGCTTAGTATCATCCATCTTGTCTAAAAGCTTTTTTAAAGGCTGTAAGATCTCAACTCCAGCATCACAGTAAAATAAAACATCATCATCGTTTAAGGATTCTAAAGTTTGCAAGATTAAGTAAGGCTTCCAAAGCCAGTAGCCATAACCTCTTTTTTGGCGTAGTGTGTAGCGGTTTTTAAGTATAAAGTCATGGTTTTTAAAAAGGTCAAACTGATCTTTTAAGATAACTTTATCAACACCATATTTTAAAGCACTTGCCTTAAGCTTAGCGTGTGCTTTTTTATATCTGATGTCTCCAAAACTTAGCAAATATAGCACCCACAACTCCTTTAGTTTTTAAAAACTCACATAACATACAACCACAAAAGATACAATTTAAGTAATCATAACTCTAGATTCTACCAAATATAAGGAGGTAATCTTGCAAAGCCTAGTCTACCTAGCCCAAACTGATACTACTTTAGGGCTTTTAAGCACTAATGAAGCTATTTTAAACCACACAAAAAATGCCCCATCTAAAAAAAAGCTTCTAACTCAGTTTGTCAACTTTAAAAAACTTAGGATTCCAAGTGCTTTTAAGTCTCATGTAAGGCATGCTAAAAGGCAAAGTTTTATTATTAAAGGTAAATCTTTTAGGGTAAGTAAAGATACTAACTTTAATCTTTTTTTAAAGTTTTTTGAATCTGGGCTTTACTCAAGTTCTGCAAATATGCATAAGGGAGAGTTTTCTTTGGAGTTTGCTAAAAGCGTGGCTGATGTTTATGTGTTAGATAAAAGGGGGTTTAAAAAGCATAAAGCTAGCAAGATTTATAAGCTAAATGCTTCTAGGATGAGAAGGCTTAGGTAGATAAAATTATATGGCATGGATAGTAAAGTAAGCTTTATTATAAAGCTAAATTAATCTTTACTCACTTAAGTCATATGCACCACTTGCATTTGCATGTATATCACCACAGATCTCTATAAACTTTGGCATATTAGATATCTTTACATCTATACCTTTTTTTAGCTGCTTAACAACTATGGTCATATCTTTAGCTTTATTAGGTCTTAAAAGCAGTCCGCTAGAGACTTTAGCTGTGCTTTCGTTTAAAAATATACCTTGTGAGTAAAGGGTGCAGTTTTGAGTTTTGGTAGTGTTTATATTGCTAAATTGTATCTTATAGCTATTATTAAGGGCTGTTATTTGCATCCTTTCCCACTCTGCTGTAGAGATGGTTTTTGTGTACTTTTGAAAGTACTTATCATAGTTATCACTACTAACTGTGCTATCACTACAAGCTATTAAAAAAAGGGCACTTGCACAGATTCCAAGAGTGCTTAGATAAGTTGCTATTTTCATATTTTTGCCTTTGGTATAGACTTATCTTCTTTAGTCTTAGAATCTTTTTTTACCTCATCATTATAACTTTTAACCTGTCCTATAACCTTCAAAGCCCCACTTTTTAAGGCATCTTGCAGGGCATAGACTGGATTTTTATCCTTACTTGTAGTTAGCACTACTCCACTTTTTAGCCTAACTCCATTAGGCGAAAGTAAGTCATAGGCTAAAAAGATTCTAGAGCTGTATTCTTTTTCTAAGTTAGGATTATCCCTTACTTCACTAGCATTAGTTACAACTAAATGCATGTCATTAACATAAAGCCTCAATGTGTCAAGTTTTTCTGAGTAAGAAGCCTGAGTGCTTATGTGTATGCAGTTGTTTAAAGCTAGTTTTACTACTAGATTTCTTAGCATGTTTTTTGGCAAGTCCACCCATTTTATAGAATCTATACTATTAACTTCACCATCACTATTTATAACTAGCAAGTCCTTAGCGTCATAAGGGCTTAAGACGGTGGTTTCAAGCTTTATGTTTTCAAGTATGCCTTGGCAAGTTGGAGTTATAGTCTCTTTGTCTAGACTGTAGTAAGTCTGTGGTGGTAAGGTAGCCTTTAGATTAAGACTTACGCAGGCTTGAAGACCAAAGGCTACAACTGGTAATAATAAAAGATGTTTTAGATTCAAAGCTTCTACCTCTTTATAAGTTTATATAGTCTTGCAAGCTAGGCTATCTACTAAGCTCACGCTTACCTAACAAAGTATCATAGGGGTCTCTTTCTACCCTATCTAAAAAGCCATTAGCCCTTTGAAAAAAAGACTGCATCTGAGAGATTCCATCTTGGAGTTGATTAGCTAGTGGGGCAACTATATCTTTATATCTAAAGTCTCCCCTTGCCACTGAAGTGTTTAAGTTTACAACTAGCTTATTTGTATTTACTAAAAGCGTATCAAGTTTTTGCTTTGTATCTTGGAAGGAATCAAGTGTATGGACTATCTCATTTGTGTATTTTGGACTAGTTAGTGTTTTGACATTTGCAACTATATCTTGCATATCTTTTGATATATCTTGGGCGTTATCAAGTAGCTTGCCTATTGCGTTTTTACTAAGTGAAAGGGTAGCATCTTTGCTATCAGTTATGATTTCTGGATTCTTACTTTGGACTAGGTTTAAGTAGTTAAGCCCTGCTAAGCCTTGAGAATCTATCATAAGCTCTGATCCTTTTTTAACTGGTATATCTTTACTTATATCTACATCTATCTCAACTACTCCATCTCTTTTGTTAGAAAAAGCCATCTTGGTGATGTTTCCAACTGATATGCCTTTATATCTAACAGGAGTGTTAACACCTATGCCAGTTACATCACTAGTAGTATAAACCTTATAGCTTTTATACTCAGAATCACCAACATCTATACGCCCTATCCAGATTATAAAGATAACCATAAGTACGCAAAGTAGGCAAAAGATTATCCCTATAGCTACGTAATTTACATTTCTTTCCATTAACTTCCTACCTTCTTAATGCTTCCAAAATCGCTCTCCCCTATAGGAGTTAAATATAGAATCTTTAATCTTACCGCTATTAGCAAGCACTGCAAACTCCTTCCAAGTCCCTTCAAATATAATCTTTTTCTTTTCAAGCAAGATAAATCTATCTGTAACATCTATGACAGAATCTAAGTCGTGAGTTACCATAACTATAGTCACACCAAATCTATCTCTTAAGTCCCTTATAAGCATATCAAACTTACCAGCACTTGCAGGGTCTAGCCCAGAAGTTGGCTCATCTAAAAAAAGCACTGTTGGCTCTATACATAAAGCACGTGCTAAAGCCACCCTTTTTTTCATCCCTCCACTTAACTCATCAGGCATCTTTTCACATACATCCTTGCCAAGCCCAACGTTTTCTAGCCAAAAAACAGCTATATCGTGATAAAGATGCTTTGGGTATTTAGAGTACTCATCTAGCATTATAGTTATGTTTTGTAAAACATTAAGAGAACTAAAAAGTGCACCAAACTGAAATACAACTCCAAACTTTTGTATAACTTCATAGCGTCTACTTGGCTTTATCTTCCATATATCTATGCCTTCTAGTTTTATAGTCCCACTAAGTGGTCTATTAATAAAAATCATGCTTTGAAGCAAGGTAGTTTTACCACTTCCACTACCTCCAAGTATGGCAAAGATCTCGCCTCTTTTGACTTTGAAGCTTATATCATCATGGACTTTAAAGCTCCCATAAGCTGTGCTAAGATTGCTTACTTCTATGATGTTTTCCACGATCTTACTCCCTTATAAATCAAGACTAGAAAAGATAAGAGAGAAAACCGCATTAACAACGATTATCCAAAAGAGGGCACTTACTACGCTTCTTGTAGTGTACTTGCCAATTGACTGGGTATTACCACTACATAAAAAGCCATAAAAGCAGCCTACTATTGCTATCACAAAGCCAAAAAATGGCGCTTTTATAATCCCTATCCAAAAGTGATAAAGTGCAACAGATTCATAGAATCTATCTATATACTGCTCAAAGCCTATATGCAAAGATGACTTTATAGCAAGCATCCCACCAAAAAGTGCAAAAGCATCAGCCACAAAAGTCATTAATGGCATAACTATTATAAGGGCTATAACTCTTGGTAAAACTAAAAAGTGCATCATGCTTAGATTCATAGTGTGCATAGCTTGCATCTCTTCAGTTAGCTTCATAGAGCCAATCTCAGCAGTGTAAGATGAAGCACTTCTCCCAGCTATAACAAGGGCTAGTATAAAAGGCCCCATCTCTCTTAAAGAAAGTTTGGCTGTTGTGTCTATACTCATTAAAGGCACACCTAGTGAGTTAAGCTGCAAAGCACCTTGTAAGCTTATAGCAAAGCCCACTATAAAAGCAGTCACTACTCCTATAAAAAGGGCTTTAAAGCCAGAGTTAGACATATTATAAAACACTGAGCCTATGCGAAATCGCTTAGGCCTTACAAAGTAGCTAAGAAAGGAGTAGATAACTAGTCCTAAAAAGTTTAAAAAAAGTACTGTGTGCTTTAAGGCTTTTACTACTTTTCTACCTATAAAGTCCATTAAGTAAACTATATAGTTTCTTTTTCTGATTAGACAGTCAGTTCTCTCATCTATACAAAAAGGTAAAAATGCACCATTTATGAAAAGGTTAAACTTATCTGAGCTTAGTTGATGAAGCATACTAAGCATAAGTTTATCGTTAGAAAAAACATAGACATTTTTGATACGGTTGTGCACTAAAAGCTCTCTTAAAAAAGAGATAAAAAGCATGCTTATTCTTGCATTTTCAAAGTAGATTAAGATATCAGAATCTGCATAGCCTTCTAACTCTTTAGAGAGGTTTTTTAGATTCTTCTTTGGGACAAAACTACCCCACTGACCTTGGATGTGCAAAGCCTTGCTTACTTGTGACATATAAAAACCCTAACTTTACGTTTTGATAACTTAAATTATACATTGCTATAATCATGCTTTAATGCACGGAGTAAATAATGTTTATATACATCCTAAAGCGTTTAGGACTAGTCATACCAACTTTGATTGGGATTATTGCGATTAACTTTTTTATCATCCAAGTTGCACCCGGTGGACCCATTGAACAAATGACTGCAAAGCTAACTGCAAATGCTAAAACTGAAAGCACGCTTAATACTAAAGAGCACTATAAAGGTACTGAAGGAGTCCCGCCTGAGTTAATAGCAAAGCTTAAAAAGATGTATGGCTTTGATAAGCCTTTGGGCGAACGCTTTTGGCTTATGCTTAAAAACTATGCGACACTTAACTTTGGAGATAGCTTTTATAGTGACCAAAGTGTGATAAGCATCATAAAAGAAAAACTCCCTGTCTCTATAACCCTAGGTGTTTTTAGCACGCTTATAATCTATCTTGTATCTATCCCTCTTGGAATCTTAAAGTCAGTTAGAAATGGCACTAACTTTGATTCCATCTCAAGCTTCATAGTCATCATCCTTAACTCCATACCTGCTTTTTTGTTTGCCGTACTTTTGATAGTGCTTTTTGCAGGTGGAAGCTACTTTGATGTCTTTCCGCTAAAAGGTCTAACTAGCGATAACTTTGAAAGCCTAAGCCTCTTTGGCAAGATAGTAGACTACCTCTGGCATATAGCCTTACCGATAATTTGCATCTGCATAGGTGGCTTTGCAACTCTAACTTTGCTAGTAAAAAACTCCTTTTTAGATGAGTTAGGTAAGCAGTATGTAGTACTAGCTAGAAGTAAAGGGGCTAGTGAAAAAAGGATACTTTACTTTCATGTTTTTAGAAACGCTATGCTTTTAGTGGTGTCTTTGTTTCCAACTACTTTAGTTGGTATGTTTTTTAGCTCCAACCTCATGATAGAGATAATCTTTAGTCTTGATGGCTTAGGGCTTTTAGGATTTGATTCTATAGTTAAGAGAGATTATCCAGTAGTTTTTGGCACACTGTTTATCTTCACCTTAGTAGGGCTAATAATGGGGATAATAAGCGATGTGCTTTATACTTTCATAGACCCGCGTATAAACTTTGATAAGGCAAAAAGCTAGTGATGGAATCTAAATATACAAAAGCACCAATCATAGATAACAACCAAGTCCCTGCTAGCATGCTTTTAGATGAAGCAGAGCCTAAGGAAGTACAAATAGATTCCTTATTTAAACTACGCATAAAAAGATTCTATGCTAATAGGCGTGCGAGAGTGTTTTTCTTTATCTTTATATTTCTTTGCGTTATAAGCCTTTTTGCACCTTTTTTAGCTAATGAAAAACCACTTTTTATCTACAAAGACCACAAGGCCTACTTCCCGGTTTTTATAAACTATCCAGAGACTACTTTTGGTGGGGAGTTTTACACAAGCCCTGATTATAATGACCCCTATGTAAAACACCTACTTAAAGATGCCTTTATCATAAAAGCGCCAATCCCTTACAGTCCTTCAAGCATAGACTGGCACCTTAAAACTATACCGCCTACAAGCCCAAGCTTAAAGCATCTTTTAGGCACTGATGACCAAGGGAGGGATGTCTTAACCCGCGTGCTTTATGGCACTTCTATATCTTTAGCCTTTGGACTTATACTAAGCTTACTAAGTAGTATCATAGGCATAGGAGTAGGCGCACTGCAAGGATACTATGGAGGTTTGGTTGATCTTTTTGGTCAGAGATTTATAGAGATATGGAGTTCAGTTCCTACACTTTTTTTACTTATCATCCTAGCAAGCTTAGTGACGCTTAACTTTTGGTTTATACTACTTATAACTTTGGCTTTTAGCTGGATGAGTTTAGTTGGCGTTGTAAGGGCTGAGTTTTTACGTGCAAGGGCACACGACTATGTAAAAGCAAGTATCGCCCTAGGACTTAGCAACACACGTATAATCTTTATACACATCTTACCAAATGCACTAGTAGCAACTATAACTTACTTGCCTTTTATCATCGCAGGCTCTATTACAACGCTAGTAAGCCTAGACTTTTTAGGCTTTGGTATGCCTATAGGCACACCAAGCTTAGGGGAGCTTTTAAATCAAGCTAAAAACAACCTCCACTCCCCTCACCTAGCAATAGTTGCCTTTGTCATAGTCTCGCTTATCTTAAGCTCGCTAGTTTTTATAGGTGAAGGCATAAGGGATGCTTTTGGTCAAAAAAGTAGCTAAGCAAAGCTGTAAGTTTTCAAAATCTAGCGTTTTTATGTAGGTAGTTATCTTATATCATATGCTAGGAGTGCAGCACACAAGATATAGAATCCTTTCTATATCATTATGCTAGATCACGTGCTAAGAGGTCTTTAGATAGGCGTGGCAAGCATGTATTTTGATTCCATCTACTAGAATCTAAAAGCTACTCTAGCCTTCTAGCTTATATCCAACGCCTCTAACTGAGATTATATGTTTTGGGTTTTTTGGATTTTCTTCTATCTTTGATCTTAAACGGCCTATTATCACATCTATGCTTTTATTAGAACTTTCTGGATTTATACTTTCAGATTCTATAGCTATGGCTTCGCGGCTAAAAACATGCCCTTTTTTACTTATAAGCAAGGTTAGTATCTCATACTCAGCCCTTGTAAGATCTAACTTTTTATCTTGAAAGTAAACTTCATGGCTGTTTTTGTCTATCCTAAATATAGAAGCTTTTTCGCTAGTTTTAACTTCTGGGCTTTTTTGAGAGTAGCGTCTAAGGAGAGAGTGGATCCTTGCGGCTAACTCTTTTGGGTCATAAGGCTTAGGTATATAGTCATCAGCCCCATTATCAAGGGCGTTAATCTTATCGTTTATATCGCCTCTTGCACTAGAGATGATTATAGGTATATTTTTTTGCTTAGCTACTCTTTTACACACTTCCATACCATCAAGATTAGGAAGGTTTAAATCTAACAAAAGTAAATCATAGTTTTTTACATTTAGCGCACTCATACCAGTATAGGGCTCATCAAAATTAGTAACGTTAATGTCATGCTGCTTTAAGCACTCAGTTAAAACTTCAGCTATATCAAGATCATCTTCTATCATCAAAACTTCTATCATGTTTTTGCCTTATGTTAAGCTTAATTTTGATTATACTTTAAAATTTAGTATTGAAACTATTATACACTCACTATGTGAAACTTGCACTCTGTGAAAACTACAAAAAGGAGTACGCCATAATCTCTATTAAAAATGTTTATAAAACTTACGACAACGGATTTGAAGCCCTAAAAGACATAAACTTAGAAGTGCAAAAAGGAGATATCTTTGGGATCATAGGCTACTCAGGTGCTGGCAAGTCTACGCTTATAAGACTGCTTAACGCACTAGAGTTGCCAACAAGTGGAGAGGTGCTAATAGATGGCATAAATATCGCTAGTTTAGATTCTAAAAACTTGCAGCTTACCCGCCAAAAAATAGGCATGATATTTCAGCACTTTAACCTCTTAAGCTCAAGAAATGTCTACTCAAACATAGCCTACGCCCTAGAGATAGCAGGCTGGAAGAGAAGCGATATAAAGGTGCGTGTTAATGAACTTTTAGGCTTAGTTGGCTTAAGTGAAAAAAAAGATTCTTATATAAAAGAGCTTAGTGGTGGGCAAAAACAACGTGTCGCTATAGCTAGAGCCTTAGCTAATCACCCTAAAGTCTTGCTTTGTGATGAAGCCACTTCTGCACTAGATTCTAAAACTACCAAAGACATATTAGAGCTACTTAGAGACTTACAAGCAAGGCTTGGACTAACCATAGTCTTAATCACCCATCAAATCGAAGTTATAAAAGAGATCTGTAATAAGATGTGCGTTATAAGCGCTGGTAAAATCGTAGAAAGTGGAGATGTGATTAGCATCTTTGCTAAGGCTAGTAATAAGGTCACAAAAGAGCTTTTAGGCTATGAAGATGAGCTAGAGGCTATAAAGATAGAGCGTGAGTTTATCTACCGCGTAGTTTTTACTGGCCCTAAGTACTCACAGCCCCTAATCTCTCAAGCCATAAAGCACTTTGATATAGAAGTAAATATCATAAGTGGTCATATAGATGAGCTAAGAAGTAAAGAGATAGGACATCTAGTCTTAGAGATAAAAGGCAAAGAAGCTAACCTTGCTTTAGCGTGGCTAAAAGAGCAGGGCTTAGAGGTAGAAAAGGCCTATGCTTAAAAGCTTGACTTAACTAAACTTATAAAACTTCATACTAAAAGGCTTACAAAAGTTGATAGTACTAAGCTAAAGTTTTTTGATACATTTTACTAAGTCTGTTAACTTTTAGCAGTTATAATGCATGATTGCTAAAATATAGAATCTACATAGGAGCCACATCATGCAAGATAACAACTTACTTAACAACCTTACTAACCAACTAACAACAGCCCTTGATAAAGCTGCAAACCTAGCCTTACACTATAAACACAGCCAAGTGTTAGATGAGCACATGCTACTAGCACTTAGTAGTAACTCAGATTCTATGCTTTATAGATGTCTAGATGAAAAAGATAGAGCCCTTTTGGATGAAAAGCTTAAAGCTGCCCTAGATTCTAAGCCAACTGCTAGTAATGTGACTTTACAAAACATAAGCATAAGCCAGAGCTTTTTGAAATCTTTACAAAATGCAAGTGCCTACGCAGCAAGTCTAGGAGACACCTACATAGGAGTAGATAGCTATATAAGAGCTAATCTAAAAGAGTTTGAGCCCTTCTTTAAAGGTATAGATGTTTTAGAGCTACATAAAAAGTTTGAGACTTTAAGAGGTGGCAAAAAGCTAGATTCCAAAAACGCTGAAGACACTTTAGAAGCCCTAGAAAAGTACGGTATAAACCTTAGTGCACAAGCTGCTAGCATGAAGCTAAGCCCAGTTATAGGGAGAGATGAAGAGATAGAGCGCGTTATGCAGATCTTAATGCGTAAGTCTAAAAACAACCCCATCTTACTAGGTGAGCCCGGAGTTGGAAAAACTGCTGTTGTAGAAGGACTAGCTTTAAAGATAGAATCTAAAGAAGTGCCAACTTCTTTGCAAAACAAGATTCTTATCTCACTTGATATGACAGCACTTATAGCTGGGGCAAAGTATCAAGGTGAGTTTGAAGAAAGACTAAAAAGCGTTATAGATGAAGCAAGTAGTAATGATAATATCATCCTTTTTATAGATGAGATACACACACTTTCTAGCACTGGTGGAAGTGAAGGAAGCTTGAATGCTGCTAATATCTTAAAGCCAGCCTTAGCGCGTGGAGAGTTAAGAACTATAGGTGCTACTACTTTAAAAGAGTATAGAAAGTACTTTGAAAAAGATGCAGCTTTGGCTAGGAGATTCCAACCAGTAAGTATAAAAGAGCCTAGTGTTAATGAAAGCATACAAATCCTCCGCGGTATAAAAAACACCCTTGAAAACCACCACAATGTAAGCATACATGATAGTGCCTTAGTTGCTGCAAGTAAGCTTTCAGCTAGATATATCACAGATAGATTCTTGCCTGATAAAGCAATTGATCTAATAGATGAAGCAGCTAGTGAGTTAAAGATGACGCTTGAGACTGAGCCAAAAGAGCTTTCAAAACTAAAAAGAGAGATAAGCTCTCTTGAAGTAGAAAAGCAAGCACTAATCTTTGAATCTAAAGAAGAAAACAAAGACAGGCTTACTGAGATAGAAAAAGAGCTTGCTAACTTAAAAGAAAATATGGGGTCTTTGCAAGCCCAGTTTGAAAGTGAAAAAAAGATATTTAACGATGTGGCTGATACTAAGGCTAAGATTGACACCTTAAAAAGGGATAACGCTAAGGCTAAAAGGGAAGCTAACTTTGAACTAGCAGCAAAGATAGAGTACTCAGAAATCCCAGCACTTGAAAAAGTACTAAAAGAGTATGAAAGCAAGTGGGATAATGTCACTAAAAACTCTAATCTTTTTAGAAACGCAGTAGATAAAGAAAGTGTCGCAGAAGTGCTTTCAAAGTGGACTAATATCCCAGTTAACAAAATGCTTCAAAGTGATAAAGAAAGAATCTTGCACATAAAAGACCACTTAAAAAGTGAAGTCATAGGACAAGATAAAGCAGTAGATGCGATAAGTCGTGCCATCATCCGTAATAAAGCCGGCCTTAGCGATACAAAAAGACCTATAGGAAGCTTCCTCTTTTTAGGCCCTACAGGGGTTGGTAAGACTGAGAGTGCTAAGGCTTTGGCGAGATTTCTTTTTGACTCTCAAAAAGAGCTTATAAGGATAGATATGAGTGAGTACATGGCTAAGCATGATGTAAGCCGTTTAATTGGTGCAAGTGCGGGCTATGTGGGCTATGAAGAAGGTGGGATCTTAACTGAAGCAGTAAGACGCAAGCCCTACTCTGTAGTGCTTTTTGACGAAGTAGAAAAAGCCCACCCAGATATCTTTAATATCTTGCTTCAAGTCCTAGATGATGGCAGACTAACTGATAATAAAGGCGTAACGGTTGATTTCAAAAACACTATCATCATCCTAACTTCTAACATAGGCTCAAGTCTTATATTAGATTCTAAAGATAGTGATGAGAGATCTAAAACTATACATGCTGAGTTAAAGCACCACTTTAAGCCAGAGTTTTTAAACAGGCTTGATGAAGTAGTCATCTATGAAGCCTTGCAAAAAGAAAGTGTGCTTAAAATCATAGACTTACTAGTCAAAGACTTAAATGAAAGGCTAAAAGAAAGAGGGCTAAAAGTAGAGCTAAGTGATATGGTAAAAACTTATATTATAGATTCTTCTTTTGATAGTGCCTATGGTGCTAGAGTTTTAAAAAGAAGTATGCAAAAAGAGATAGAAGATAAGCTTGCTATGTTTATACTAAGTAGTGATTCTAACTTTGAAGGAAAAACCATCAAGTTTGACTTAGAAGATAGCCAGATAAAGCTAAGCGTAAAGTAGCTATTAAGTAATGCTAGGTTTAAGTAGCGACACATAAAGCTTACTAAAAGGAGTAAAATGAGACTAGATAAGTTTATAAACACAGTTAATCTAACCAAGAGGCGAAGTCTTGCAAAAGATATGTGCGATAACCAAAGTGTGCTAGTTAATGGCGTAGTTGCCAAAGGTGCAAAGGACATAAAAGTAGGTGATGTTATAACTTTAGTCTTTTTAGATTCTAAAGCTAGCTATAAAGTCTTACTTTTGCCAACTACTAAAAGCACAAAAAAAGATGAAAGGGATAAGTATGTAGCAGAAGTTTAAAGCTACATCTAGAATCAAAGACATACACAAGAAAGTTCCTTCTACTAGCTTCCTCTCTCATCTTTAAAAGTATCCTATTGCCATCTTTTTCTCTCCTAGCAAAGGGGAGTAGAAGGATGGATTAAAGCCTAATATCTACCCTTCCTCAAATCTTTATAATCCAATATGTCAATATTTATTAAAACTAACTTAATACTTTCTTGATATTTACAAAAAAAAAAAAAACGGTTAGAATGATAACTATTCTTAACATAAAGAAGCGTATTTTTAAAAAAAGGTAAACGATTGCTTAAAAATGTATTCTCAAGACGCATAGGATTAAAGATAGGCTTAAGCATAGCAGGCATTATTATAATTGTAATTGCACTGCTTGTGCTCGCAGTGATTATAAACGTGCAAAGAAGTATGTTAGATAATGCAGACAATATCATGGCTTCAAGGGCTAGGAGTATAGGCAACTATATAAACTTTCAGATGAGGGATGCTGTGTCCTCTGGGCTGGTGAGTGCGGAAAATATAGGCTTGCTACTAGATTCTAATAAAAGTGTAGATATAGAGACTTTAAGCCAAGAGGCTTACATCATCAATAAAATTAATAAATCAATAGTATTTAGCGGGATTTATCTAAATTTAAATGGTGGAGATTCTATGAGTAAAGATGGAATCTTTGCGGGCTCTTTTCAAGAAGCAGATAGTGTAAAACTACTTGATAGGGCTACTACTGAACGCATCATGCTATCTTCTCAAACTCCACAAACTGCATTTAAAAGTGCCAAGCCAATTCTGGGTAATCCAACATTACGCAACATAAATGGCAAAGATGTCTATACAATCTCAGCAAACTTTCCAATCTTTCACCACGGTAAAGTAGTTGGTTTAATACAACAGAGGATAAATTTAGACTTTTTAAATGAAGCTTTAACTCATTCAGTAGGCAAACTTGTCTATGGTGGTGTAGATAGATATATAGTAAATGAAAAAGGCATAATCGTAGCAGATACTTTAAAGCAGTACAGAGGCAAAACTTTAGCTGATATAAATAATACGCCTGAGTTCAAGCAAGATGTCATTGATAAGATGTCAAACTTTAGTGATGTTTCTCATGTCACATCTTTTAGAGGCATTAAAAGAGCGCTTTCTACGCAAACTTTTATCATCCCTCCTTTTAATCTTAAATGGAGTGCTTTAATAACGGTTCCAGAAAGCGAGATATTAAAAGACTTATATTCTCTTGTGACATTTATTATCATAGCTTCTATAGTGGCTATCATAGTTATTATTCTTTTATTTTATTTTTATATAGAAAAGACTTTTATAAAAAGGCTTAAAGAGATACAAACAACACTAGTTCATACTTTTGCGTTTATAAACCATGAAAGCAGAGAAGATGTAAAAAGGCTAGATTTTAAGCAAGTTGATGAATTAGGAGTGATGGCAAAAGCTATAGATTCTGCTATGGATAAAACAAGAAACTCTCTCTCCAAAGACTCTTCAGCAGTATCACAAGCCCTAGAAGTAGCTAAGACTATAGAAGAAGGTAATCTAAGTATACGTATAACTAAAAACCCTGCTAATCCTCAATTACTAGAACTTAAAGATGTACTTAATAATATGTTAGATGTATTAGAAACTAAGATAGGAAGTAATATGAATGAAATAGAAAGAGTATTTGATAGCTATCTTAGATTAGATTTCTCTACTTCTGTATTAGATGATAAAGGTAATATAGCTAATAAAGGTAGTGTAGAAAGAGTAACTAATGCCTTAGGAGAAGAAATAAGAAAGATGTTAAAAAGTTCTTTAAGCTTTGCTTCTTTACTTAATGAAGAAGCTAAAAAGCTAAATACACAAATTACTAATCTATCAACTAGCTCTAATGCACAAGCTTCTTCTTTAGAACAATCTGCTACTGCTATAGAAGAGATAACTCAGTCTATGCAAAATG
>NZ_MLAN01000010.1 GCF_002272875.1 Helicobacter sp. 11S02629-2 | reverse complement strand
TTAGTGCAGTTTGCGACTTGTGCGTAAGTGATTTTGTTTGTTTGGCAAAAAGCTTTTATGCTTACTTGGCTTTTTTCTTGCATAGCAGTTAGCTTTATGTCTTGTGATATATCTACTTCATCGCCTTTTAGTTTTAATATGGGGGGGGGTAGTTTTACTAGGTGGACTAGGAAGTGCTGAGACACTTCATAAATACTATGTCTACGTAGAAACAAGAAAACAAATACTTCAGTTTTTTGCACAAGGAAGTCAATCATATGTTAAAGGCTGGACGCCTTGGGAACGTATCAACAACCCTGATAATAACCAGTGGGAAACCTATAGCGTTATTAATGCTAAAAACTCCTTACCTATCTCTCCATCACTCATGATGTTAAGTAGGTTTTAAGTCTAATCAAAGAGGACTTATACTTGATAGTGTTTAAAGCCTACTTGCTATCACTACGCTTATATTGATATCTTTTTAATCAATCTTAAGCACGGCTAAAAATGCCTCTTGAGGTATATCAACCTTACCTATAGCCTTAAGCCTTTTCTTACCTTCTTTTTGCTTTTCTAGTAGTTTTCGCTTACGCGTTATATCCCCACCATAGCACTTTGCAGTGACATTTTTTCCCATAGACTTTACTGTCTCTCTGGCTATGACTTTATTGCCTATGCTTGCTTGTATGGCTACTTCAAAAAGTTGACGGGGGATGATTTCTTTCATAGCTTGGACTAGATTACGCCCTTTTTCATAGGCTTTAGATTCTTCTATTATCACACTTAGGGCGTCTACTACTTCGCCTGCGACGCGTATATCAAGCTTTATAAGATTGCCTACTTTATAGTCAAGCTCTTCATAATCAAAGCTTGCATAGCCTTTAGTATGGCTTTTTAGCTTGTCATAAAAGTCCATTATTATCTCATTACTTGGGAGGTCATAAGTTAGCATAACACGGGTTTGATTAAGATAGCTCATGTTTACTTGAACACCTCTTTTTGCACTAAGAAGTGAGATGACATTACCCAAAAACTCACTTGGAGTTATGATAGTTGCCCTCACATAAGGCTCTTTTATATAAGCTATAGTATTTGGTGCTGGAAGCTCATAAGGATTGCTAATATTAAGTGTTTGGCCATTAGTAAGCCCTACTTCATAAACAACTGAAGGCGCACTAGCGATTAACTCTAAGTTAAACTCACGCTCTAGCCTTTCTTTCACTACTTCCATATGCAAAAGCCCTAAAAAGCCTACCCTAAAGCCAAAGCCTAATGCCACTGAAGATTCTGGTTCAAAAACTAGGGCACTGTCATTAAGGCGAAGTTTTTTAAGCGCTTCTCTTAGATCTTCAAATCTATCAGTATCAAGCGGATAAATACCTGCAAATACAAAAGGTTTAGCTGGCTTAAAGCCTTCTATTATGTCTTTAGTAGGATTAGCAGCATCAGTTATAGTATCACCCACAGCTAGGGAATCTAAGCTTTTAAGACCAAGATTAAGTATGCCTATTTCTCCTGCTTCTAGGCTTGAAGTCTGCTCTTTATAAAGTGGGTGGGGATAAACAAGGCTAAGTACTTCATGGCTTTCTTTAGAGTTTACAAGCATCACTCTTTGGCCTTTGTTTATACTCCCTTCAAAAACACGAACCAGTGCTAACGCTCCAAGATAGTTATCAAACCATGAATCATAAATCAAAGCTTTTAAAGGTGCGTCTTTTGGGCTAGCTTTAGGAGGCGGGATAAGATCTACTATAGCTTTTAAAAGCTCATCTATCCCTCTGCCATCTTTTGCACTAACTAGCACGGCGTTAGAGCAGTCTATGCCTAAAGTAGATTCTATATCTTCTATGACAGCTTCTGGATTAGCAGCTAAAAGATCTATCTTATTAATAACTGGGATTATCTCAAGGTTGTTTTCTATGGCTATATAGACATTAGCTATAGTTTGGGCTTGCACGCCTTGAGCGGCATCTACTACTA
Organism: Helicobacter sp. 11S02629-2; assembly: GCF_002272875.1. Lineage (GTDB taxonomy): Bacteria > Campylobacterota > Campylobacteria > Campylobacterales > Helicobacteraceae > Helicobacter_I. The sequence continues at coordinate 56,899 of NZ_MLAN01000010.1, read as the reverse complement.
ATAAAACGCCCTCACAAGACTTTAAAGAGCGACTTACTTCATAGCTAAAGTCAACATGCCCTGGGGTATCTATAAGGTTTAAAATATACTCTTTGCCTTCTTGCTTATAATTAAGCCTTACAGACTGGGCTTTTATAGTAATGCCTCTTTCTTTTTCTATATCCATAGTGTCCATAACTTGAGAAGTCATCTCACGGCTTGATATACTCCCACAAGTGCTTATAAGGCAGTCAGCTATGGTGCTTTTACCGTGGTCTATATGGGCTATGATAGAAAAGTTTCTTATGTTCATAGGTAGTTTTCCTTATAAAAGGGCATTTTTAGTAAGCAGTGTATCAAAGTAACGCTTTTAGTAAGCTAAATGGTAGAATCTAACTCATTTTACTAAAGACATATAAGGACAAAACAATGCAAAAACAATACGTAGTAGCCATAGTTGGAGCAAGTGGTGCAGTTGGCTTAGAGCTTTTAAAGCTTTTAGATTCTGAAAAGTTTCCTATCTCAAAGCTAGTTTTGCTAGCAAGTAGCAAGAGTGCAGGTAAAAAGCTAAAGTTTAAAGGCAAAGATATAGAAGTAAAAGAAACTACAGAATCTATCTTTGAAAAAGAAGGCATAGAGATAGCCTTTTTCTCAGCTGGTGGAAGTGTAAGTGAAAAGTACGCACCTCATGCTGCAAAGGCGGGTGCTTTAGTTATAGATAATACTAGCTTTTTTAGGATGAATCCTGATGTGCCTTTAGTAGTCCCAGAAGTTAACCCACAAGATATATTTGAATATAAAAGTAGAATAATCGCTAATCCAAACTGCTCAACTATACAAATGGTGCATGTTTTAAATCCACTCCATAAAGCCTTTGGCATAAGGCGCGTTGATGTAAGCACTTATCAAGCAGTAAGTGGGGCGGGTCTTAAGGGTATGGAAGAGTTAGTTAATCAAACTAAAGAATATTTAGAAGGTAAGACTAAGCCAACTCCAAAGGCCTTTAAACATCAAATAGCTTTTAACCTCATCCCTCACATAGATGTCTTTTTAGATAACAGCTACACAAAAGAAGAGATGAAGATGGTTAATGAAACTAAAAAGATAATGCATGCTGATTTTGATGTAAGTGCTACTTGTGTGCGTGTGCCAGTTATCCGCAGTCATAGCGAAAGTATCACTATAAAGTTTGATAATGTCGTGGATGCAGATGACGCAAGAGAGGCTTTAAGCAAGGCAGAAAATGTCGTGGTGATAGATGAGATAGCAAAAGACATCTATCCTATGCCAACCATATCAACTGATACTGATTTTACTTATGTAGGGCGTATCCGCCAAGATATAAGTGATAAAAGTATCATACATCTATTTTGTGTAGCTGACCAACTTCGTGTGGGTGCTGCTACTAACGCACTTAGAATCGCACAAAAATACATAGCTAAAAACTAGCCTTTAACTAAGTCTAGATTCTACAACATAGAATCTAGTCCATATCTAGACTGTAGTAGTTTTCTAAAAAGACCTTATTTGCCTTCCCTTCAAACTTTCTTATACCTAAGTCTTGGAGTGCTAGCTCTAAAGCATTTAGCACAAAACTTGCTTCATTAACCGGCACATAGCCCATGTGATTAATCCTGCAAATCTTTCCTTTTAGCCTATCTTGCCCATTTGCTAATATAATCTTGTACTTTTTGGCTAAGAGTTTTATTATCTCATTTGCATCATCACTTTTAAACACTGACATGCAGTTAGCACTAACTTTTGGATATAGCTCTAAATCTATGGCTTGTAAGGCTTTTTTAGTGGCCTTAGATATTTTTAAGGTGTGATGATAGACAGATTCTAAGCTTTCTCCATAGGTATCAAAGTAGGCCTTAAGTCCTACTATCAAAGATGTGGCTGCGGTAAATGCTGTGGTGTTGTCATCTTGAGACTTTATCTCTTTAGCTAGGTTGAAGTAGTAGCCTCTAGAGTTAGTTAAAGCAAAGTTTTTAGCCTTTTTGCTTAGACCTAAGAGGGCAAGTCCAGGTGGCAGCATGAAGGCTTTTTGTGAGCCACCTATTAAGACATCTATATTAGTAGTGTCTATCTTTTCTACTCCTAGGGCAGTGATGGCATCTGCTATTACAAATATGTTTTTATTTATATTTTTTACAAAGGCGGCTATTTCTTTATAAGGGTGTTCTAGTCCACCAGAAGATTCACATATCTGAAAGCTTATAGAATCTATATCTGGGTACATATCTAGGGCTTCTTTAATGGAGCTTAGGCTTGCTGGAGTATCCCACTCATTAGTTATCTCTATGTGAGGGATATTAAAGGCTTTTGCTATTAAAGAGAAGCGTTCGCCAAACTTCCCACTATTAATAGTTAAAAGTCCTTTTTTGCTAAAAGTATTAAGAGCAGCTTGCATGGCACCTGTCCCACTGCTAGTTAGCATGACAACAGTTTCCATCCCGCACATGGCTTTTAAAGAAGCTTTTACGCTGCCAAAGATGGCTTCAAACTCCTTTGTGCGGTGGTGCATAGTGGGCTGAGCCATAGCTAAGCGCAAAGATTCTGGGGTAGGAGTAGGACCGGGTGTAAAAAGTAACGTAGATGAAAAATCTAGAAAAGCCATTCAAGTGCTCCTGTATAAAAATGTAGTATTATTTTACATAGACAAACATAAAAGTTTGTGAAAATATTTAGAAGGATTTTTTATGGCTATAGGTTTATTTTTTGGAAGCGATAACGGCACTACTACAGAAGTTTGTAACAAAGTGGCTAAAGAGTTAGGCGATGTTCAGCTTTTTGATGTAGCTAATGCTACTAAAGAACAGCTAGAAGGTTTTGATAAGTTAATACTTGCTAGCTCAACTTGGGGTGATGGCGAACTTCAAAGTGACTGGGAAAGCTTTGCTGAAACACTAAAAGGTGTAGACTTTAGTAAAAAAACAGTTGCTTTAATAGCCTTAGGAGATTCTGATAGCTATAGCGACACTTTCTGTGACGCACTAGCCGACCTTAAAGCAATTGCCAAAGGCGCTAAGTTTATAGGTGAAACTTCAACTGATGGTTATGAGTTTGAAAGCTCAAAAGCTGTGGAAAATGGTAAGTTTGTAGGTCTTGCAATAGATGAAGTTAACCAAGATGACCTAACTGATGAAAGAATCAAAAACTGGGTAGCTGAGATAAAAGGCAAATTCTAGTTTTAATATTTCATTTCTAGTTTTAGAATATAAACTTATGGAGAGGGGCTTTATAAGCCCCTTTTAAACTCTAAGTTCTGCATTTTGCTTTTTCTTCTTTTATGCTTTATTACGCACTTTTTAGCTGGCTAACTCTTAGTTTTATAGCTTAAAAATATTAAGATTAATTGTAATAATATTAGATTATAAGTTCTTGCACTTAGTGTAAAAATATAAAAGTAAAGTATGTTTTATCTTTTAAAAGATTTTTTATAAAGATATCATTTTGGCATTTGTCAAGATGCATGATAAAAGCCCGCGTTAATCTTCATAAATTTAAAAACACATATTGTAAATATTATTTTATGTTATATTTTTCCATTAAATTTTAAAACACATAAAAGAAGATAGATGAAACATAGACGCGATATTTTAAAACTAGCACTAAATCTCCCCCTAGTAAGCTTGCCTCTAGCAAACTCACTTTTTGCTAGCACAAGGCCTACTACAAGTGATCTAAAAAAGGGACTAAAGAAAGGCTTAAAGTTTGGCTATCTGCCAATAGCTGATCATCTTCTTATCTCAGCCCAAGATTTTTTTGATAATAAAACTCATACTTTAGTTCCTATAAAGTTTAGTGCTTGGAGTGATCTAGCTGAGGCTTTTAAGGCAAACGCTATAGACTTAGCCTTTATCCTAGCGCCTATTGCCTTAGAGTTAAAAGCACAAAACACCCCTATAAAAGCACTGCTTCGTGCCCATAGTGATGGCTCATCTTTAAATGTAAGGCTAGATTCTAAAATAGAAAGCTTCAAAGAGTTAAAAGGCAAAAAGATAGCTGTGCCCTCACGCTTTTCTTCTCAATACTTTTTACTAGATAGAATCTTGCATAAGAGTAATTTAACTCTAAAAGACATACAAACTATAGATATGTCGCCTCCTGAGATGCAAGCAGCCCTTTATCATAAAAGTATAGATGCTTTTATCGTTGCTGAGCCTTTTGGCGTCATAGGCAACTTAAGAAAGATCTCAAAAACCTTAGCTTATAGCAAAGATATTTATCCTAATCACAGCTGCTGTATCTTGTGTGCAAGAGAAGAGATTTTAACACCAAGTATCATAGCTTCTTTAAAAGATTCTTTGCATCAAGCTAGTATGCACCTCTTGCCTAATAAGGTAGGGCAAAAAGATGCGGTTATAAAAGTAGTGCTTGATAAACACCTAACAAGCTTTGATAACTTAAGACTTAAAAGAGAGCATTTAGAAGAGTTTAAAGACTTCATCATAAGAGAGAAGCTTTCAAGAAAGATGCATAATCTAAATCTTGATAACTTTATAGAGGACATAGCATGAAGATAAAACTACTTAGCATATTAGTTATTATCATCTTTGGCGGGATTTGGCAGGCCTTTAGTGGTGACATCATCCCAAGTCCTTGGCAAGTAGCTATCTTCCTGAAAGATTCTATTATGGATGGTAGTTTGCTTAAAAACATAGAATCTAGTCTCATAAGATATATCATAGGTTTTGTTATAGGCAGTGTAATCGCCATAGTGTGTGCTTTTATCATCTCTAGTTCTAAAACACTAAGCAAAGCCCTAGACCCATTAATCCAGATCCTTCGTCCTATCTCGCCTATAGCGTGGTTTCCTATCATAGTTATAGTTTTTGGTATAGGAGATCTTCCAACTATTTTTATCATAGCTTATGCTATCTTTTTTCCTATGCTTTTACTTACTCTAAGTAGCATTTATAGTATAGATAAAGTCTTTTATGATGCTAGTAAGAACTTTGGAGCAAGTGCTTTTCAAAGATTTATAAACGTCACGCTTCCGGGGAGTTTTGTAGGTATATCTAGTGCTTTAAAGATGAGTGCGTCCTTAGCTTGGATAAATCTAGTAGTAGGCGAGATGGTAGGGGCACAAAGTGGGCTAGGCTATATGATAATAGACCAAAGAAACCTACTTCAAACAGATGGCATCATAGCTGCTATGGTGGTTATTGGCATTATAGGCTACTGCTTACATCTTATCTTTGAGCGTATAGAAAAGGCTATAAAAAGAAGACTTGGGAGTAAAGTATGATAGAGATAACTAATCTTAAAAAGAGCTATCATGATAACCTTATACTAGATTCCATAAATTTGCATGTAAAAAAAGGTGAGTTTATCACCTTGCTTGGAGAAAGTGGCTGTGGTAAGACTACGCTTTTAAATATCATCTGTGGATTTATAGGCTTTGATTCTGGGAGTGTGTGTATAGATTCTAAGCTTTATGATAAGCCTAATAAAGAAGGTGAGATCTTTACTCCAGTAGCTAGAGATAGATTAAAAATCTTTCAAGACTATGCCTTGCTTCCTTGGAAGAGTGCTTTGCAAAATGTAGTCTTTGCATTAAAGGCTAATAAAGTCTCTAATCCTAATGAGGTTGCTTTAAAATATTTAGAGATAGTTGGACTAAAAGATCATGTCAATAAGTTCCCACGCGAGCTAAGTGGCGGGCAAGCCCAAAGAGTAAGCATAGCACGCGCTTTAGCTTTAAACCCAAAGATACTGCTTTTAGATGAGCCTTTTTCAGCCCTTGATAACTTTATAAGAGTTAACTTGCAAGTTTTCTTACAAAAGATGGTAGAGGCTAATGCCATGACTACTATCTTTGTAACCCATGATATACAAGAAGCCATCACCTTAGGAGATAGGATAGTTGTTATGAGTAAGGGACACATAGCTAAGATTGTAGAAAATCATATAAAGCCAGCGCGCGACACCAAAGACTTTATAGACTTAAAACATAAACTAGAATCCTTATTGCAAGGTGATAAGTCTATGTTTTATGATATCTAAGGGTTTTTTAAAGGCTATCTTCTTTGTGCCTTCATCTGTCCTAACATAGACATAAAGTCAGATGCACCTTTTTTGCCACTAAACTGTTTTGCCATCTTAGCTGCCATATCAAACTGTTTTAAAGCCCTATTTATATCGCTTACTTCTAAGCCACTTCCCTTAGCTATACGCTTTCTTCTTGAGCCATTAAGTATGCTAGGGTCAAGTCGTTCTTTTTTAGTCATAGAGTTAACCATACACTTTATGTTTTTTATCTCTTCGCTATTATCAAGATCCATATTTTTTAGATTACTAGCCATATTGCCAAGTCCTGGAATCATGCCTACTATTGAACTCATAGAGCCTATTTTTTTGACATTTTCTATCTGGGCTATGAAGTCTTCTATAGTAAAGCTTCCTTTTTTTATCTTTTTTTGTATGTCTTTTACTTCTTTATCACTCATGACTGAAGCAGTCTTTTCAGCCAAAGTCTGGATATCTCCAGCACCCATAAGACGAGAGATAATCCTATCTGGCAAAAAGACTTCTAAATCAGGCAGCTTTTCACCAACCCCTATAAAGCGTAAAGGCACACCTATCTGATAGGCAATTGATAGGGCGATACCGCCTTTGCTATCACTATCAAACTTAGTTAGGATGACGCCACTTATGCCTATTTTTTCATTAAAAGTACTAGCACTTCTTACGCCATCTTGCCCACTTAAAGAATCTGCTACATAAAAGATATCATGAGGCTTAACTAGCTTTTTTATAGAATCTAACTCATCCATTAAAGCTTCATCAATAGCAAGTCTTCCAGCTGTATCAAAGATTAAAACATCATAGTTTTTGCCAACCTTCAAAGCTTCCTTTGCAACCTCTAATGGCTTAGTGCTTTGGCTATCAAAGACATCTACTTCTATGCTTTCTCCTAGTGTTTTAAGCTGAGTTACTGCAGCTAGTCTTTGTAAGTCACAAGGCACTAAAAGTACTTTTTTATTTTTACCTTTTAGATATAGGGCAAGTTTGGCTGAAGTTGTAGTTTTACCACTTCCTTGAAGACCTGTCATTAGCACGCAAGTTGGCGGTACGCTTGAGTAAGAAAAGCCATAGTTTAGATTGGTTTTAAGTATAGATTCTAGGCTTAAAGATAGGGCTTTTAAGAAGTTTTCTTTACCTATAGGGTTAGTTTTAAAGTAATCTTTAGTTTGTGCAAGTATCTCTTTAGTGGTTTTGTGATAAACGTCATTTTTAAGAAGAGTTTTTTTAAGCTCATCAAGTGCTTTATCTAAAGCTTTAGAATCATCACTAAAACGTATCTTATTTAAGACTGTTCTAAAACCGCTTCCTAAGGTGTCAAACATACTTAGTCCTTTTACCAATTATAGTTGTGATTTTAATTATAACTTAAGCAAATACCAAATACATAAGTTTAAGATAAAATAAAAACTAAGTTTATAACTACCTATTTTTTTCTCAAGGTTAAAATGATGACTAAAATAATGAATTACGAAAACGAACTAAAAACCAAAAATTTAAAAGTTACGCCGCAAAGAGTTGCCATACTTAAAGAGATAGAAAACAGTGGTCATATATCCATAGAAGACATCTATGAAAAGATTAAAAAAACCTATCCGTCTATATCTCTTGCCACAGTTTATAAAAATATCAACACGATGCAAGATGCCCATATACTAAGAAGTGTAAAAGCCCCTTCACAAAAACAAAAGTTTGAGCTTTGTGATGACAAACATGTACATGTTGCATGTCAAGAGTGTGGCAAGCTAGAAGATGTTAGGCTTGATATGAGTGAGGCTATGAAGGCTTGTGCTGAGGCAACTGGATATGATATCTATGATGTAAGTGCTATCTTTATAGGCACTTGCAAAGAGTGCAAGCAAAAAGGCTAAGTCATTTTATTAAGTCATCAAAAAGGAAGTTTATGAAGTATGCACTTTTAAGTGTGAGTGATAAAAATGGCATTACAGACTTTGCTAAAGGTTTGGTGGCTAAGGGCTTTAAGATTCTAAGTACTGGTGGCACTAGGGCAGCTTTATCAAAGGCTAATATAGAATCTATAGAGGTTTCAGACTTTACTAAAAGCAAAGAGATTTTTGATGGAAGAGTTAAAACTCTTCATCCAAATATCGCAGGAGGTATCCTTTATAGAAGGGATAACAAAGAGGATCTAAAAGTCGCACGTGAGTTAGAGATAAAAGAGATAGCACTAGTTTGTGTTAATCTCTATCCTTTTAAAGCTACTACAAAACGCACAACTAACCTAGATGAGATAATAGAAAACATAGATATAGGTGGTCCAAGCCTCCTGCGCGCTGCTTCTAAAAACTATAAGCATGTTTATGTGGTTTGTGATTTTAAAGACTACTCTAAAGTGCTAGATGTTTTAGATAAGGACGAAAAAGCCCAAAGTGACTTAAGAGCTAAGCTTATGCTAAAAGCTTTTAGTCACACTGCAGATTATGACTGTGCTATAGCTTCTTTTATGCAAAAGCATTTTGGAGATGAGGCCTTGCCAGAGACTTTACTACTAAGTGCTACTAAGGCTTATGATTTAAACTACGGGGAAAATCCCCATCAAAAAGGTGCCCTTTACTCTAGTGATGTGCCTAATGACTTTGCAAGCTCTTTAAAAGCCCTAAAAGGCAACCCTAGCTTTAATAATATAGGCGATATAAATGCTAGCTTGAAATTAGCAACTTACTTTAAGGATTCTAAAATCGCTGTTATTATAAAGCATGGCAATCCTTGCGGTGTAAGTTTGAAAGACACTCACTTAGAAGCTTTTAAAAAAGCCCTTAAGTGTGATAGTGTGAGTGCTTATGGTGGAGTTTTAGCTATTAATGGTGTTTTGGACTTAGAGCTAGCTAAGGAGATAAATAGAGGCTATATGGAAGTTATAGTAGCACTTGATTTCACCAAAGAAGCACTAGAGCTTTTTAGTGCTAAAAAACGCATTAAGCTTTTTACTTATGACTTTAACCTCCCAGCTCCAAAGCTAGATATTAGAATCTTACAAGGTGGCGTGCTAGTCCAAGAGGCTGACTATGTAAAAGATTCTGAGATAGAAGACGCTAGGCTTGTTAGCAAGGCTTCTTTGCCAAAGTCACGCTTTTTAGACTTAAAGTTAGCTTATATAGTGGCTGGGCTTACTAAGTCTAACTCTATAGCTTATGTTAAAGATGCCTCACTAGTTGGCATAGGTATGGGCAATACAAGCCGTGTAGATGCCGCTTTTAATGCAGTTAAAAAAGCCAAAGATATGGGATTAGACATAAAAGGAAGCGTCATGGCAAGTGAGGCCTTTTTGCCTTTTAAAGATTCTGTAGAGATAGCTAGCAAAAATGGTATTAGTGCCATAATCCAGCCAGGAGGCAGCATAAGGGATGATGAAGTTATAGCTTGTGCAGATGAGCATAATATCGCCCTTTATTTCACAGGCACTAGGCACTTTTTACACTAAGTGATACTAAGCAGCACTTTTAGAACTTAGTCATAAATTTCACAGGCACTAAATTGCTAAAAGCACTTTTTTCTTTAGCGTGGCTTTACTGCCACGAAATACTTTCTAGTTATCAAAGCTACAACCTATCCATAAAAATTGAATAATTAGTGCTACTAAGTACTAAAATACTCTTAGCTTTTTACAAAAAGGAGAGAGTATGAAAAGTGTGATAGTTGCTCCAGATTCTTTTAAAGGCAGTCTTTCTGCGCTTGATGCTACGCGTGCTATAGTCATGGGACTTTTGCAAAATGTCCGTTTTAATGACCATGATTTTATAGCCCTTCCTATAGCTGATGGAGGAGATGGCACGCTTGATGCCTTAGTCAAAAAAGAAAAGCAAGAAGTTCTCACAGTTAAAGACCCGCTTAATAGGTCAATAAACGCTAGGCTTGGTTTTTTAGAAGAAAAAGAAGGCTTAAAGACTGCCATCATAGAAAGCGCTGAGGCTTGTGGACTTAACCACTTACAAAAAGATGAAAGAAACCCTATGTTAACTACCACTTATGGAGTGGGTGAGATGATGGCTTATGCCTTAGAAAAGGGGGCAGATTCCATCCTTTTAACTATAGGCGGCACTGCTACTAATGATGGTGGAGCGGGCATGCTTTGTGCACTTGGAGCGAAGTTTTACAACCATGAAGATAAGGAGTTTATCCCAACTGGTGGCACACTTATAGATATAAAAAGGCTAGATGTAAGTGGCCTAAACCCCCTCCTTAAAAAGTGTAAGATAGAAGTAGCCTGTGATGTTACTAATCCTTTGCTAGGGAAAGAGGGCGCTACTTATATCTTTTCTCCTCAAAAAGGTGCAAGTAAAGACATGCTTCCTCTTTTGGAATCTGGTATGGAGCACTACGCCCACAAGCTTGCCATAGCCGCTAGCATTAATCTTAAGCATATAGATATAGCAGGAAGTGGTGCAGGTGGCGGTTTGGCTACTCCTCTTATAGCACTTTTTAAAGCAGAGTTAAAATCAGGCATAGACTGCGTGCTTGACGCACTTAACTTTGACTCCTTACTTAAAGACTGCAAGCTTGTCATAACAGGAGAAGGCTGCCTAGATACACAAAGTATCAATGGCAAAGCAGTTTCTGGCATAGCTAGAAGGGCAAAGGCAAAAGGTGTGTCAGTAGTAGTTGTAGCAGGAATGCATAAAGAGTTAGATGAGAGAGTTTTAAAGTCTCTTGGCGTAGTTGGCTATAGCACCATACTAGATAGGGCAAAAGATGAAAAAGATGCTTTTAATAATGCTGCAAGCTACCTTAGTGAAATGGCAAAAAACATCTAGCCTTTAAAAGTTTTGTAAAAATAGCTAAGGATTCTATAAAAAATATTTAGAGGGTAAAGTTATTTTTACTTTAAATCTACTTTTTCATAAAAATATATAAAAATTAACATAAAAATTAGCATTTTTTAAGATTCCTAAATAATTTTAGTAAACAAAAGATTCTATAAGTAATAGAATCTGTCTTCAAGCAGCATTAAGCGTAAAACTAAAATAAGGAACTAAAAAGCATGAGTATTTCAAGAAGAAGTATATTAAAAGCAAGTGCACTTTTTGCACTAGTGCCACTAGCACCAAAACTACTAAGTGCAACTGAAGCAGATAAGTCTACTCACGCCATGAAGATGGGTGAAGTCATGAGTAAAGCGAAAGAGATGAGGTATGTAACTAAGCTAGTAGAAAACGGCGAAGTTCTAACTGGGGCACACTGGGGTATCTTAAAAGTAAAAGTAAAAAATGGCAAAGTAGTAAGCTCAAAAGGTGCTTATAAAGAAAGCCTTCCTAATCCACTCCAAAGCGTCACTAAAGATCTAATTTACACTAAGTCGCGAATCAAGTACCCTATGGTTAGAAAGTCTTTTCTTGAAAATCCACACAACAATAAACCTGAGCTTAGAGGCAAAGATGAGTGGGTGCGTGTAAGCTATGAAAAAGCTATAAAGCTTATAGCTACTTCTTTAAAAGAAACTAGAAAGAAAAAAGGTGCTAGTGGAATCTTTGCTGGAAGCTATGGCTGGAAAAGTAGTGGAAATATGCACAACTCCATAACACTTTTAAAACGCTTTATGGGCATGAGTGGGGGGTTTATAGATACTACTGAGACTTACTCAACTGCGGCTATTAGAGTTATTATGCCTTATGTTGTTGGTGGACTTCAAATCTATGATGCACAAACTACTTATCCAGTCATCCTTGAAAGCTCTAAAGTTATAGTTATATGGGGAGCTAATCCACTTAATACTCTAAAAATAGCATGGACTGTAAGTGATGGCACAGGACTAGAGTTCTTTAACAAGCTTAAAACTAGCGGCAAAAAGATAATCTTAATAGACCCTATAGGAAGTGAGACTGTAAGATTCTATAAAGATATAAAAGATGCTGAGTGGATAAAACCTATACCTAACACAGATGTAGCTTTAATGTTAGGAATCATGCACACAATGTATACAACTAAAAAGTATGATAAAAAGTTTGTGGATACTTACACTACTGGCTTTCCTCAATTCTTAGACTATATGATGGGTAAAACTGATGGAGTAGTTAAAGATTCTAAGTGGGCTAGTTCTATATCAGGTGTTGAAGAAAAGACTATAAAGCACCTTGCAAAAGTTATGTTTGAAAATAGAACTATGATAATGGCAGGTTGGGGATTACAACGTGCCCATCACGGTGAGCAACCTCACTGGATGCTTGTAACCTTAGCTTCTATGATAGGGCAAATTGGCCTTCCGGGTGGAGGCTATGGCTTTAGCTACCACTATGGTAATAATGGAAGTCCTAGAGCAAAGGCTGCAGTAGTAGGCGGTATGGATATGGGTAAACAGGGTAATCCTTCTAAAGTCCACTTCCCAGTTGCAAGAATTGCAGATGCTTTATTAAACCCGGGGGCTACTATAGACTATAAGGGAGAAAAGATAACTTATCCAGATATAGACTTAGTTTACTGGGTAGGTGGGAATCCTTTCCATCATCACCAAGATACTAATAAGCTTTTAAAAGCTTGGCAAAAACCAAAAACGATAATAGTCCATGAGCCTTACTGGACTGCTACTGCAAGGCATGCAGATATAGTTATGCCAATAACTACTGAGTATGAAAGAGATGATATATCTATGAGTGGTGAGTACTCTAACCTTAACATAGTCCCTATGAAAGCACTTGTAAAAAGACAGTTTGAAAGCAAAGATGACTATGAAGTATTTAGCGACCTTGCTAAAGAGTTAGGATTCTATGAAGAGTATACGGGTAATAAAACTCCTAGCGAGTGGATAGAAACTTACTATAATGAAGCTTTAAGTCAAGCTAAGGCTATGCATATAGATATGCCTGATTTTAAAACTTTCTGGAAAGAAAACAAACCTCTAACTTTTGAGATCCCAGAAGAAAATAAAGACTTTGTCTCAAGCACAGACTTTATAAGTGACCCTATATTAAACCCACTAGGCACTCCAAGTGGTAAGATAGAGATATATTCAGAAACTATAGCTAAGTATAACTATGATGACTGCCGTGCTTATCCATCTTGGTTTGAACCAGCTGAGTGGCTAGGTATGAAAGATAAACCTGCAGAATTCCACATGATAAGCTCTCACCCAGAATCAAGACTTCACTCTCAGTTAAACAACACTTCTTTGAGAGATAAGTTTGCCATAGCAGGTCGCGAGCCTATATGGATAAATGATAAAGATGCTAAGAAAAAAGGCATAAAAACTGGTGATCTTGTAAGGGTGTTTAACAAAAGAGGTGAAGTGCTAGCTGGGGCTTATGTCACTAAAGATATGAGAGAAGGCGTGGTTAATCTAAGTGAGGGTGCTTGGTATAATCCAGATTCTAAAGGTATGTGTAAAAATGGCTGTGCGAACGTGCTAACTATGGATATACCTACTTCAAAGCTAGCTGATGGGAACTGTGCACATACTGCTTTAGTAAACATTGAAAAGTATAAAGGTAAGGTAGAGAGAGTTGATATCTTTGAAGAGCCTAAAAATATGAAGGTCTAAAGATACATTATCTTTATACTAGATAAAAATCTTTAAAGCTTTTTTAAAGGTGGGAAACCACCTTTAAGCTGTGCTTACCACTTGTGCGTTTAAAGTATCAATGGAAGGAGAAAGCAATATTTGCTATGTCACATCATGTGTGTCTTTCTCCTAGCATCAAAACATAAAACAACTATCCATAAAAATAATCTTAAATCCAAGCTTTTCCATATAAACTAAAAAGTACAGGCCTTATCTTTGGAGGTATACCTTTTCTTCTATATAAGTCTTTTATCTTTTTAGGCAAAGTCACTTTAGAATCTAAAGTCTTAGCAAGATAGATAAAAGCATCATTACTTGCAACTATAAAGCGCGCGCCTAAAATGATGTCTTTTTTAGATTCTAAAGCTTCTTGCAAAAGCACTCTTTGGTCTTTACTCATCTGATAGCCTAGTGTTTTTAAAAGGCTATCAAGCAAGACTATATCTATATGTAAGGCTTTAGTTTTGAAGTAGTAAAGCCCCTTATCTTTGCAGACTAAAGGCAGTTTATAAAGCAGTCTAGATTCCTTGCTTAGTAGGTTAAGACTAGTTTTTATTTGCTCTCTTGCCATGTTAAGCAAAGGCGTGGCGTAGTTTTTTCTATAGATATTACGCAAGTATTTATCACTTAGGTTGCTTTCATCTAGAAAGTGCTTTATGTGACTAGAATCTAAAAATGCATTTATCTCATCTTTGCTAGTGTTAAGTAGGGGTCTTATAAGATAGATTAGCTTTGCATTTTCATCTTTACTTATCTCACGACTAGTTATAGCCTCAAAACCACTTAAGCCTTTTAAGCCTAAAGCACGACTTAGCCCCATCAAAAGCCACTCTAGCCTATCGTTTAGCTGGTGGGCAAGGACTAGATTTAAATAGCCCTTTTCAAACATAAGCGAGTAAAAAAACTCATATCTAATCTTTCTAGCCTCTGCTTCAAAGTTAGATTCTATCTTTGGTGCTTTTAAGACAAAGCAGTGCTTTTTGTAAGTTTTAGCGAGGCTTTGTGCGTAGGCAACTTCTTTTTTTGAAGATTCCCTAACTTGGTAGTCAACTATGGCTATATCAAAGTTAATGCATTCTTTTAAAAGCAAAAAAAACAAAGCACTAGAATCTAGCCCGCCAGAAAAAGCTAAAAGGTTTTTAGCGCTCTTAAGTCTTTTTATTGCACTACTTTCTAACACGCATCTTGCCTTTTACTAGCACGCCTCTTTTAAACTCATAGACTAAAACACTTAGAGTGACTATTAGACTAAGAATCTGTGCTATGACGTTGCTATACCAGATACCATAGAGACCAAAAAACTTAGCAAATATTGGGATGATGATGGCTGCAAAGACTAGCGTGTAAGAAAAAGTCACTATCAAAGAGCTATAAACCCTCTGTGTGGCTTGTAAAAAGACCGCTATAAAGAGATTAAAGGCTAAAAGGATATAGCCTATAAAGTAGATATGCATAGCGTGTAAGCCTTCAGTCCTTAAGGTTGCATCTTCTAAAAACAGCCTTACTAAAAGTGGACTAAAAAGAAAGACAACTATATAGATAAAGATAGAGATTCCAAAAGCAGCTTTTATCCCAAAGAAAAGTATCCCTCTTAGTCTTGCAAACTCACTAGCCCCATAGTTAAAGCTAATGATTGGCTGAAGTCCTTGAGAGATGGCAAAGACTAAAGTAAAGTAGATAAAGCCAGTATATAAAGTCGCCCCATAAAGTGCCACACCTATACTTCCAGCAACGATAAGTAAGAAGTAGTTATAAAGCCACATAGTAAAGCTAGCACTAAACTCACTTACTGCGTGAGGAAGCCCATACTTTAACGCCCTTAAAACCATACGGAATCTAAAGGCGAAGACAAAGTAGATATCGCCCTTTTTTAAAAAAAAGTGGCTTAGTAGAATAAGGCTTCCTATTAGATGCCCTATTAGGGTTGAGTAGGCTGAGCTTGCTATGCCTAGATTTAAGATGTATAAGAAGTAGTAGTTTAAGATGATATTACAAACTGCACCAGTTAGCATAGCTATCATGCCAAGGCGAGGGCGTTTATCATTAATTACACTAATATCTAGCATAGGATGAAGCATCAAGGCAAAAAGCCCTAAGAAGATAATCTTTAAGTACTCAACACTTAGATGAAAAGTAGTAGCATCAAGATTTGGTGCAAGCACTGAGACTATGTGCCCAGTTAGAAAATAGCATATCACTCCAACTATTAAAGAGAGGATAAAAAGAAAATAAAAGTTAGTATTAAATATCATGCGTGCGATATTAGGCTTTTTCTTCCCTAGAAAAAAGCTTGTAAGGGCTGAGGTTCCAAAGGCAAACATTATAGATATACCTATGATTAAAGGGAAAAATGGCCAAGCTACGCCAATAGCTGCTATGCCTTTATCACCTAGTCTATGGCTTACAAAGTAGCCATCAAAGACTGAGTAGCTAGACATTGCAAGCATGGTAAAAGTTATAGGCACAAAGTAGTGCAAGAAAAGCTTAAGTATGCTATCTCTTACAAGATCAGGCTGTTTTGAAGAGTGCATATATAAGTTTTACTTTGGGTTTATAGAATCTAGTTTTTTTTAGGTTTAGTTCTAAAAACTATGAATCTAAAAATGATTATTATCCATCTTACTATGCCATAGAGTACATAAAGACTCATCAAAACAGTTAAGGTTACAACTGGTTGTACAAAAACTAGGGCTAATAAGATAAGTACTATGATAAAAGACTTAAGATCCCACTTAAACTTTTTAAAGCTTGGATAGCGGATGTTACTAACCATAAGTATGGCACATACAAAGGCTAGAATTAAAAGAATATAGCCATGGGTTGTAAAAAGACTTCCTTTAAAAAAGCCATAGTCTCCATGCTCATCAAAAAGTATCCAAAGCACAAGTGTTGCAGCAGCACCCGGGATTGGCAAGCCTACAAAGGAGTTGGGCTCAGTGCCAGTAGAGATGTTAAACCTAGCTAGTCTAACAGCACCAAGAACTGTAAAAAGAGCGCTAATTGCTATACCATAGCGTCCATAAAAATCACCCACATAGAAGTATAAAACCATAGCAGGTGCTACTCCAAAAGCGACTACATCAGCTAGAGAGTCAAACTCAACTCCAAACTTACTAGCTGTGTTTGTAAGTCTTGCTACTCTTCCATCAAGTCCATCTAAGACCATAGAAAGCAGGATAAACCAGCAGGCGTGCACGAAGTTTTGATTATGTGCGAGGATGATTGCAAAAACTGCGAAAAATATACTAGCTGCTGTGAAAAGATTAGGCAGTATGTAAAGTGGATTGATCTTCATTGCTATCCTTTTTATGATCTTGTTTTAACAAAGGACTTACGCCTCCTTTTAAACTATCACCAATTGCCACAGCTAGACTTTCTTTGCTATCTAGCCTTATGACAAGTAGACCAAAGTTTAAAAACCCTATCTTGTCTAAAAAGTTTGGGTTACTCCTACTTATAGTAAGATTTGCTGACTTAAAGAAAGTTGGGTAGATACTTATCTCCATAGATTTTACACAAGAGTTGGCAAAATAGTTAGCCTTTAAGGTAGTGTTTTCATTAAGTATAGGCTTGATGTTTTCATCCCCGTAAAATAAACTAAAGCCATGAATCTCACTTACTTTAGCCTCACTTAGATCAAAAGGTGCATAGATTCTAGAGCTATTTTTAGTTTTTATATAGATAGTGTGGAAGTTAGAATCTGTTTTTATATCTTTTATCACTCCATTAATAGGTGCGATGATGTTTTCAGGTTGTGAAGGCAGTATAACCCTAGTGCTAAAAAGCTTAAGCCAGATTAATAAACATATAAAAATGATAATTGATATGGTATAAAGGCTTAAAAACAAAAAGATAAAAAGCAAGACTAAGATGACAAGTGCGCCTGCTTTTCCCTCTTTTTCTAAAAACATGTCTTCTCCTTGACTAGCTTAATCATATGACTAAATGTCATGATACCTTATAAGCCCGCAAACTTTGCAATAAAAGGCTTTGAAAGCATAATTTTACATCTTATTTTATAAAACTAGCTTTCTTTAAGCATGTTTGCTTTGCAAAAGGCTTTTCTAGTCATCATCCCTTGCTATAAGCCTGCTTTTTTCAACACCTTTTTCAGTTTCAAAGTTATAGATTATCTCTCTAACTCTAGCTCCATCTATGACTTCTTTATCAAAAAGCTCTTTTACCATGACTTCAACAGCGTCTCTATAGTCTTCTAAGGTTTGCTTTACAAACTTATAGCGCTCATCCAAAGTGCCCCTCACAAAGTCATCAATAGCTTGTGCAGTTTGCTCACTAAACTCACGCGCTTGACCCATACCGCCACCTAAGAAGGCATTTCTTGGCTTTTCTAAAACCATAAGACCACTTACTTCAGTCATACCATAGTAGCTAATCATAGCCTTTAAGATGTCAGTTGCACGCTCTAAATCATTACTTGCACCAGTTGAGATTTCTTTTAAGAAAACTTCTTCAGCAGCACGTCCACCAAGTAAAACATCTACTTTTGCGATTAATTCATGCTTTTGTAAAAGATACTTGTTTTCATCAGGAGTATTTAGCGTATAACCAAGGGCTGCCATACCACGAGGGATGATAGAGACCTTATTAACCCTATCACTTCCTTCTGTCATCTCTGAGATCACTGCGTGCCCACTTTCATGGTAGGCAACTATCTTTTTCTCTTTAGGGGAGATTCTGCGTGACTTTTTCTCTAAGCCTGCTATGCCTCTTTCAACTGCTTCTTTTAACTGGGCTTGATTAACCTCTTTTTGGTTAGAGCGTCCAGCAAGGAGGGCGGCTTCATTAATGATATTTGCAAGATCAGCACCTGCAAGTCCGGCTGTAAGCTTAGCTATTTCTTGTAAGTCTACATCACGCCCTAAAACTACATCTTTAATATGTACTTTTAAGATCTCAACTCTTCCATTAAAGTCTGGCTTATCAACTAGCACTTGCCTATCAAAACGTCCCGGTCTAAGAAGGGCTGGGTCTAGTACTTCAGGACGGTTAGTCGCAGCTAAAACTATAACAGGGGCGATATCAGAGTTAAAGCCATCCATCTCAGCTAAAAGCTGATTTAGCGTTTGTTCCCTTTCATCATTCCCACCTACCATACTCCCAGCTGCACGACTTTTACCTATAGCATCTATCTCATCTATAAAGATGATACTTGGTGCATCTTTTTTAGCCATCTCAAAAAGATCTCTAACCCTACTTGCACCAAGCCCTACAAACATCTCTATAAAGCTACTTCCACTCATAGAGAAAAATGGCACGCTTGCCTCCCCTGCAACTGCCTTAGCTAGTAAGGTCTTACCAGTCCCTGGAGGTCCTACTAAAAGCACACCGCGTGGGATCTTTGCTCCAAGACGTGAGTATCTATCTGGGAACTTTAAAAAGTCCACCACTTCAACGACTTCTTCTTTGGCTTCTTTATTGCCCGCCATATCATCAAATCTCACATTAGGCCGCTCGCCACTTACTAGCTTTTTAGAGCTTCCCATACCAAAGATTCCACCGCCCATAGACTTTTGCATACGACTTGCCATAAAAAGCCAAAAAGCGATAATTATGATAACTGGAAGTAGCCAGCCTATGATCTCAGTAAAGAAGTTAGATTCGTTATAGCCGCTATATTTTATATGTTTAGAATCTAAAAGAGGCACAAGGGTTGCATCTTGCACGCGTCTAGTCATATAAAGCATCTTAACGCCAGATTCCTCACCTCTTGCTCTAATAGTGGTTTGGCCAATTTGCACAGAATCTATCTTTCCACTTTCTACAAGGTTTTTAAACTCAGAATAATCTATGTTTCTGCTAACGGCACTTCCACCGCCAAAGCCGCTAAATATGCCCCCACCTTCGCTTGGTGTAAAAATCTTAAAAAGTATGACTAGTACTATAACTAGTACTATAAACACCAATAATGGGTTTTTATTCATAGGTTTTTTATCATTTGGACCATTCATCTAATACCTTTTATCTAGTTTTTTTTATTATATTATCTTTTAACAAGTTTTAAACATGCCCATTCATCCTTGCAGACTTGGGTAATAAGCCTGAAGTCTGAAAAACTTTCAACTATTTGTTTTTGCCTTCCTTCCATGATTCCAGAGAGTATCAAAACTGAATCTTTTTTAGTTATCTTTGAAAATGCATCTTTTAAAAGCAATATCACATCTGCTACGATATTTGCTACGACAACATCATATACTCTAAAAGATAATTTTTCTCCTTTAGTTATAGATCCGTGGAATAAATTGTGCAAATTTTCTCCATTTTTGTGAAAATTAAGCCTAGTTTGGTTTAATGCCTCTTCATCTGTATCGCAAGCTTCTACTTCAGCACCAAGCTTAGTGGCTATAAGACTTAAGATTCCACTGCCACAGCCTACATCAATTAACTTTTTGCCTTTTAAGTCAAGCTTAGCAAGCTCTTCTATACACATAAAAGTAGTGGCATGGTGCCCACTGCCAAAGCTAAGAGAAGGGTCTAATACTAGCTCAAGCAAGCCTTTTTCTTTTGCTTCTTCTAAAGATAGGGGCTTTTTAAAACTAGGTCTTATGTAGAATCCTCCAGCACTTATAGGCTCTATACTATCTTCATACTCTTTTATCCAGTCTATGTTTTTGCTTTCATAGATTGCATATTCAAAGCTATCTTTTGTTTGTAAGTCTTCTTGATAGTCTTTTAAGATAGCTTCTATCTCTTCTAGGCTTTTTGAAGTTCTCCAAATGATGGTGTGCTTTTTAAGCTCTTTTGGCTCGCCTTTTAGGGTGCTAGCCTTTAGCTTGCCTTTTATCTCATAAACTAGCATCTTGCTTTATCCTTTTTAAAGTGCTTTTTACATTCTTGTATCTGTTGTATTAGTTAGTGCTATATTAACTGGCTTTTTTAACGTATGGCTAAAAGAGAGGCTAACTCCTAGCAAGAGGTTGCTTCCTATGTCTTTTATATATCGCCCTTTTAGCATATAAAATCTTAAAAATGGCGAAACCGCCAAGTTTCCAAAAAGTATAGAATCTATAGTAATATCAGCACTTAGCTGGTACTTTGGGTTAAAGCTAGGCTGTGCTGTATTTAAGATATAGTCTTTAAAACTAAAATGTGAAAGTAGATTAACTTTATCATTAATCTTATACTTTAGTTCAAAGCCTCCCTGCCAGCCAAAGCCTTCATAGGCGTTAGATTCTGTAAAGTTTTGCTCGCCAAAAAGCGATACATAGACATTATCTATATACTTACCTTCAAAAAGCTTTATGCCACTACTTAGGTTTAAGATTCTCATCCTTCCACTTGGAGTGCTTGGAGTAAACTCAGTCTGAAAGCTAAGCTTTGCAAATGGCCCAATCTCTAGCTTATCAACCCAAAGATTTAGCTTTGCTATCCTTTGAGTATAGTCACTTGCTAAAACTACGCTATCTCTGGTCTCATTCATAATAGTTTTTTTAGCTTGATTTAAAAAAGTCACGCCATAGTCAGTTTTAAGATAGTTGAAAACGACAAAGTACCTAGCGTGATAGTCTATGTTAAACTTAAAATACTCTTGTACTACAAGCTGAGAAAAGCCAGTAAGGTTAGTATCTCTAAAAGAGGCGTATTCTCTTTGATTGTTTAAAGAAGTTTGAGAGAAGTTAAGGGAAATCTTTTCAAGCTTTATCTCCCAGCCTTTTGCGTAAGAAGTTCTTGTATCTTGTGTTTTGGTATCTTTTTTACTAGTTTCTACTTTTAAAGAATCTGTCTTTGTGCTATCTACTTTTTTGTCATCAGCACTTAGCTGTGTAGTGCTATAAGCCCCAAGGGCAAGGATAAAAATAAGTGCTAGTTTTTTCAAAGGAAGTATCTTAGTTAAAAATCTTAGGGGAGTTTTAAGATGTTGTCTTCTAAAAACTCTATGCCTTCACTTTCGCTTAGCCCAAGTCCAAAAAACTCTAAAACTTCTAAGTCATCACTGCTTATAACTACTTCATAGTAGATATCATCTTTAAGCTTTGTGCTTTGTTTTAGAGTCTTATTTGGCTCTGAAGTCTCATTTGAAGTTTGCATATTTTTGTATGGTCTTTCTTTTTATGTATGGTCTTTTTTGATTGGCGTGATTATAACAGTTATTACCACTTAAAAGGCTAGATTTTTAAAACCAGCCTTTAGAATCTAAAAAAGATTCTAAAAGCTTTTTGTGTGCTAAGACTTATTAGCTTTTTCGTCCATATCACTTAGTATGTTATAGCCTTTTGCCCAGTTAGTTCTATCAAACTCAGTAAAAGTTATATAGATGCTATCTTTTGGCTTGCCAGCTACTTCATTAATCACATCTGAGATGCCTTTAGCTATCTCTCTTCTTTGCTCTATTGTTATCTTTCCGGCTAGTTTTACATCAACGTATGGCATGTTTTTCCTTTTTATTAGAATGTATACATTACTTGCCATCTTAAGATATTAAAGCTTAAATCGCCAACTGCAAACTTCCAGTATCCTATAAGTGCAAGATTGTTAGTAAAGTTGTATCTATAAGTTGGTCCTATCTCAAAGAAGTGGACTTTAAAGCCACTAGTTACTGTTGGGTTTTTACTACTTCCAGCTTCAACAGCCTTTGATGTAATAGTTCTATGTGTATCTTTTGCTGCCCCACTCATACTTCCAGTTGTTGAAGCCTTGCGAAGTACTACATAGTTATTAGTATCTATAAACGTTACATTAAAGCCTAGATTTAGCTTTCCATACTGTCCATTAATAGTGGCATAGCCTAAGTTTAGATAGCTACCTTTTAAAGCTCCAGCCCCAGTTATGCCATAACCATTTCGCTCAGCCCCATCAAAGGTATTCCATATATTTCCACCTAGTTTTAGCCCACCTGTGTTATCTATTAGTGCACCATAGCCATCTCCAAAGCTACCAGCACCCCCAAGGTTTACATCAAAGCTAAATTTAGATTCTGGTGGGGCGTACTTATAGGTTGCATTAATGTTATACACACCTCTATTTTTTGCTATCTCTGCAGCTGAGTAAGGACTACTAATCGCACCACTTTCTTGGAAAAACTTAGACTTTGATAAGTACTGGAAGCGGTTTTGAAAACCTGTAGCAGCTATCTGACCTAAGATAGTAAAGCTATTAGCATCATTTAGATGATAGGTATAGCTAGTATCAGCAAAGATCATGTAGTTAAATAGCTTTTCTCCATAGGTATACCAAAGTCTATACTTAAAATCACCTGTTTCTTTGCTTAGTCCTATACTTACAAGGTCATTACCTATACCTGCTCCTATGGCGTTATTAAGCACACTACTTCCTGTAAGGTCGCCATTAGCCACACCACCTTCATATTTGTGCTCATCTCTACCTTTATAACCAAAAGATCTTATATACATATCATCACTCATCCAGCTATCTAGCCAAAGGAAAGTGACATTAGCCCACTCTAAGCTTTTATTAGTTGCATATACTCCTATACCTCTATCTAGGTTTACATCATTCATAGGAGTTAGAGGGTTCATAACACCTGCTCTAAGCATAGTCTGCCAAGAAGCTATATTTTTAGTTACATAAAAGTTAGAGATATTAAAGACATCAGAGCCACCCATATCTGTTCTAAAGCCACGAGATCCTTGAATCTCATCATTAGTATAGTTGCCATCTGGAGTAGCACTACCTATGGAAAAGAAGATTCCCGCACTTGCACTCCAGCCATTAACCTCACCTGTAGTTACAGTAGGTTTAAATCTTAGCTGGTATCTTTGACCATCGCCATCTTTACCATTTACCACAGCCCATCTCATGAAACCAAAGCCATCTACACTTGCATTGCTTACAACATCCATAAGGCTGGTTTTTGCTTGT
Source organism: Helicobacter sp. 11S02629-2 (assembly GCF_002272875.1). Taxonomy (GTDB): domain Bacteria; phylum Campylobacterota; class Campylobacteria; order Campylobacterales; family Helicobacteraceae; genus Helicobacter_I. Next base: position 33,543 of record NZ_MLAN01000010.1, on the reverse strand, counting down.
AAAGAGCCAAAAGACCCAACTGTGCCTAGTATTAACATAGCATACACTGAAGACTTAAGTGCGGTTTTTATTTTCTTTTCCATCGCGTTTCCTTTTGATTGTTTAGTTTGTGTCTTTTCGCCAAAGCTTCTTATATACTACACAAATGCACCTAAAATATAACAAGAAATCTTAAAAATGTACAAATAAGATACATTTGCAATATACCTTATGTTACTTTTATATACATTAAGGAATCTCCATTAAATAAAAAAGCCTTAAATTGCACACTTAGGCTAGTCTTAATTATGTAGTGGCATTAATGTAACAAGAACGTAGGCAGTAAGCAATGCACGCCATTAAGTGGGGTAGTGAAAGCTTTGCAAAGAAGCTTTGCTAAAAAGTTTTATAGTAAAAGCAAGCATAAAAAGAAGTGTTTTTATCTTAAAAAGTTATACTTAAAAGATACTTTCAAATACAAAAGGATAGTTATGGGCATAGACCTTTTTTCACCTTATAGGATAAGGGACTTAGAGATAAAAAACCGTATAGTTTTACCACCTATGTGTCAGTATAGTGCTGAACATGGCAGGGTTAATAGCTGGCATAAAACCCACTATGAAAGCCGTGCTATAGGGCAGACTGGACTTATCATCATGGAGGCTGCTTCTATCTCTAAAGATAGTGGTATAACTGAGCGTGACTTAGGGCTTTATGATGATAGTCAAATAGAGCCTTTAAGGCAGCTAGCACTTTGTGTAAAAGCACTAGGGTCAGTTATAGGTATACAACTAAACCACGCTGGACGTAAAAGCAATCTTCCGGGCATCACTCCTAAGGCACCTTGTGAAGTTAGATTTAGCAGTGAGTATAAAGCGCCAATAGCACTAAGCAAAGAAGAGATAGTTGCAGTTGTAAAAGACTTTGGAAGTGCAGCTAAGAGAGCAGAGCTTGCAGGATTAGACTTTATAGAGCTTCATGGGGCACATGGCTATTTAATCTCTAGCTTTCTTTCTCCACTTACTAATACAAGAGAAGATGAGTATGGGAAAGATAGAGCACTTTTTTTAAAGCAAGTTTTAGAAGAAGTAAGAGCACAAGCTAAAAATATAATCATAGGTCTTAGAATCTCAGCCTTTGACTACAACCCAAAAGGCAACAAGCCAGAAGACTTTTTGACCTATCTAAATCCTATTAAAGAAAAGCTTGATTTTTTAGATGTAAGTACAGGTGGGGTTACTGAAGAGCCTATAAAAACTTATGATGGCTATCAGATAGAGCCAGCAAGATTTTTAAAAGAAAACTTAGGACTAGTTACTTTTGGTGGTGGGCTAGTTACTAATGCACGCTTTGCTAATAGACTAGTTAGAAATGAACTAGTAGATGCCATCTATATCGGCAGACATATGCTTTTAGATCCTTACTTCCCTATAAAAGCAGGGCTTGAGCTAGGGCTAAAAGTAGAAATCCCTAGTCAGTATGAAAGAGGACTTATCTAGAATCTATGGGTAGCTTTTTTCAAGATGTTATAGATTTGCTAAGAGGAAAGAAGATTCTAAAAAGCAAGGTTAAAAGTTATGGGGACAATGAAGTTAGTGTCCCCAAACACCCAAAACTTTATGTAGAAATACATGGAGAGGGTAATAAAGTCTATATACCAAAAACTGGTAGAGCCTTTACGGGTAGAGTACAAATAGGAACTGCTGACTGTCCGGTTAAAAACTGCATCGTTAGTGTAGGAGAAGATTCTGGTGCATTTGAAGTAGAGATACTGCTTTTAGAAGATGATAGTGAAGTTACCATAGGTAAGGACTGCATGCTTTCAAGCGGTATAAAACTTTCTTGCACTGATACTCATTCTATCTTAGATAAAGAAGGCAGTCTTTTAAACGTCGGCAAGTTTATAAGGCTTGGAGATCATATCTGGGTTGGAGCTGATGTAAAGATACTTAAAAATGTATCTATAGCTAGTGGCTGTGTGGTTGGTACTGGAAGCGTTGTAGCTAAGAGCTTTGATATGCCAAACTGTGTTATCGCTGGCAATCCTGCTAGGGTTGTAAAAACTGATATCAGTTGGGATGTAAAACGTCCTAATCACTACATTTTAGAGCCCAAAAAACCTTAGCGATAGCTATATGATAGCAGTTTGTAAGATAAGCGAGTAAGTGGCTTATCTTGCTTTAACTGTACTCTAGCCCTTTCTTAGTTCTTCATATTCCCTAGGGATTAAAAACTTTCTTGCATCTATTTGTTCTTTATAAAATCCATGCTTAAAGCCTATCTCATAAAGCTTGTTTATAGCATTTAGTTGCACTTCGCTTAACTCACAAGAGTTTTCATTAGCATATAAATCTAAGTAAGTATCTAAATCTTTTTCATTAACCCTTACAAGATTTTGTGCTATAAGCATCTTTGAAAGCAGGGGCTTAAAATTAAGAGCGATTTTTACAGCTTTTATCAAAGCGTCTTCTAACACTATGGCCTTATTAAGAGGTATACTCCTTCTTAGTGCCATCCCACCAAGTGGCAAAGGAAGCCCACCACCTGAAAGCTCTTGCCATATATCCCAGATAAATCTTTCAACTTCAAGCTTGCTTTCATCAAAAGTTAAAATAGATTCATGTATCAGCACGCCTGCGTCTACTTGCCCTTTTAAGACTGCATCTTCTATATCTAAAAAGTTCATATAAGTTATGCGGGCTTTTGGATAGGCTATCTTAAAAAGAAGGGCATTAGTAGTATTAGTCCCAGACAAGGCTACTTTAAAGTTTTCTTTTAGTCTTTCACCTTTTCGTTTTATCATCTTAGGGCCATAGCCCTCACCAAAACTAACGCCAGTCCTTAAGAGTGCATAGTCTTGCTTGATAAGTGGATAAAGGCTAAAAGATATGGCACTTATATCATAGGTAGATTCTAAGGCTGCGACATTTAGGCTTTCTATATCAAGGGCTTTGCTTTCTAGCTTATAAGGGCAGCTAACCCAGCCAAAGTTTAAAGCGTAATACATAAATACATCATCAGCATCAGGGCTGTGGGCTACAGAGTAGGCATTATCTTGCATGGAATCTCACTTTTAATTTAGTGTTATGGGGGTTTAACCCTTTTAAGAATAGTGTAGTATAAAACAAAACCATGTTTTAGTCTTTAACTAATATATTTATAACTAAAAGGCACATAGTTTCTTTGCTTTATTTCTTTTTCTTTTGGCTTGCTAAGGGTCATCATTAAGATGATGGCTGCTAGGATAGAGTTCTTGACTTCTAAAAGTCTCTTATACACTACTAAAGATGGATTGACATTAGCTAGCTTTCTAGTTGCTAAAAAGTTTGCTATCTAAGTCAAAACGCATAGAATCTATAATCTTACTTCTTACTTTTTATTAAGTCTAGATTCTAATTTACCTACATTTTTTATAAGTTTTAGCGGGCTAAAAGAGTAGGGGTTTTTAGTCTTGCTTGCTAGGGCGTGGGCAAGGCTAGCATTTATTGCAGCACTCTTGACTGAGTAGCCTTGGGCTAGCAAGGCACCACTTAGCCCACTTAAGACATCACCACTTCCACCTTTTGCAAGGCTTGAGTGTCCTAGTGGGTTTATATAAAGCTTGCCGTTATTAGCAATTATGGTATTAGTCCCTTTTAATACAAAGCCAACGTTTGGATACTCAAGAGTTAGGCTACTTGCGACTTTATGCATATTATCAAGTAGTTTTTCTAGACTATCAAAAGGAGACTTAAGCATAGAAAAAAGCTCTTTTGGATGAGGTGTTAAGATGATGTCTGCTTGCTTATAGCTATCAAGTATCTTCCAAAGGCTAGGAAGATAAAGCATATCTGCATCAAGTACTACTTTTAGATTCTTATTTAGTGCTTCTTTAAGTAAAGATTCATATCTTAAAGTGTTGCTTCTGCCAAGTCCGGGCCCTAGTACTAAGACATTTGCATGAGGGGGTAATACTTCAGCATGCATCAAAGTTGGGTCTAGTACGCTTGGGTCAAAGCCAAGCACACTAACTAAAGCACTTCCAAAAGCACTAGCAGCCTTAGCACAAAGCAAGCTAGCGCCTTTAAACTCTCCACTTACTACGCAGACATGTCCAAAAGTGCCTTTATTGACATTTTGGAGTTTTCTTGAAGGAAGGACTAGATCGCTTTTTTCTAAGACAAAGTAGGGTGAGTTAGCACTCCCACTTTCATACTTTTGTCTTTTAAGTCCTAAAGGGGCTATCTTTATCTTGCCTACATAGTCTTTTGCCTTGCTTTCATAAAGGTTTAGGCTTAAAGCACCCATAGCTATGGTTAGGTTAGCTTTTAAGGAGTTAGTGCTTCCTAGCATTGAAGGGCAGTCACAAGCTATCTTAAAAGCACTACTTTTATTAAAACTCAAAGCAAAGTTAGTTATATGGCTTTCTTTGGCTTCTAAGTCAAGGGCTGTTTTTATATCAAGCTTGGCATCTAGTCCTGTGTTAGTTTTGGCACTTTTTGGTTTAAAGCCAGTGCCAAAAACGCAGTCTACTAAGATATCAGCTTTTTCAAAGCTATCTACAAAAGTTAGGTTTAGGTTGCTTGCCCTTTGGCTTTGAAGCTTACAGAGGTTGGATTTAGATTCTAAGACTTTATATATTGATATATCTAGGTTACTTATGGAATCTAAAATCCTAGCAGCTGCTAAGCCATCAGCGCCATTATCCCCACTTCCTATGCAAAAAAGCACAGTTTTTAGTCCTCTTTTTAGGGCTTGCTTTTTTATGTTTTTAGCTAGGGTTAGGCTTGCATTTTCCATTAAGACTTCATTACTTAGTGCAAGTTTAGTTACGGCATTAGAATCTAGTATGCCTTTGTTTTCAAAAAGAGGTTTCATTGACTTAACCTTATCTTTTTACAAACTTGATAGAGACTGAGTTCACGCAGTGTCTTTTGTTAGTATCTGTAAAGCCTTCACCTTTAAAGACATGCCCTAGGTGGCCGCCACAGTTTTTGCACATTATCTCAGTTCTTCTTCCATCAGCATCAGTTGCATACTCTAAAGAATCTAACATCTCATCATCAAAGCTTGGCCAGCCACAGCCTGAGCTAAACTTAGTTTTGCTATCAAAAAGCTTAGCGCCACATCTTTTACAGATGTAGATTCCATCTTCATAGAAGTTGTTGTACTCGCCAGAGAAAGGTTTCTCAGTGCCTTTATTAAGGATAACTCTTTTTTCTTCTTCACTTAGTTTAGAATCTAAATCTTTATCTTGTAAGTTTTTATTTGTCATATTGCTTCCTTTATAAAAATTAATTTAAAAAAACTTTAAGTTTAAGTTGTTATAATCATCACTTTTAAATCGGACCCTTAGCTCAGCTGGTTAGAGCGCTCGGCTCATAACCGATCGGTCGTAGGTTCAAGTCCTACAGGGTCCACCACTTTTTTTACTTCTCTAACATCTTCCATTTTATTTAACATTTTTGTATCAGTAAGATTTTGATTTTCATTAAGTTTTTGACTTTGCATAGCCTCTTTTTCTAACTCATGCTCTTGTAGTCTTTCTGTTTTTAATTCTATATTTTTCTCTTTTTCTAATTCTAGATCTTTTTCTAGATCTTTTTGTCTTTCTCTTTCAGCTATAAGTTTAAGTCTTACATCTAGCTTTCTACAAAACCTCATTGCTATTAAAAATATAAGCCATGAGACATATACCCAAAGCATCAAAAACATCACAACTGATAAAGATCCATAAATAGTGCTATAAAACTTGTTATAAGACATATAGTAGAAAAAAACTAGCTTTGAGACAAACCATACAACAGACCCAAGCAGGCTAGATATGGCTAGGGCAAAAAAGTTTAAGTGGCCATTAGCTGAGATTCTAAAAAGTATGCCAAAAAGTAGCCAAGTAGCTATAAAAGGAAAAATCTGCCATAAGTCTTTAAATACGCTTTCATTATAAAAAAGGCTGCCAAAGTAAACTGATAGGGCAAACATTAGCGGTATAAGTGTTAAAAAAAGCCAGTAGGTTATAAAGGAGTCAAAAAAGCTTCGTTTTTTGGAGTGAAATATCCTAGCACTTATATCATCATAACTCCTAAAAAAGACAAAAGAAGATATCAGTGCTACTAAAAAGCCAACTATCCCAAGCTCTTTTCCATTAGTTAAAAACTTGTTAACTATCACGCTTACATCTTCTAGGTTTGAAGGTAGGACGTTTTCTAAAAGGGTGTGTAAGAAAAGGTGTATCTTATCTCTAAAAAAAGGCACGCCTTGTAAGAAAGAGATAGTTACTAGTAAGATTGGGATGAGTGAAAAGATGTTATAAAAGCTAAGACTTGAGGCATAGTGGAAGATCTTTTCATTAGACGTAAAGTCAAGATACTTAAACTTTAGGCTTTCCCAAAAGAGAGAGATTTTACGTCTAAACTTCATCAACTAGGCTCTAAAGCTATAACTTTTTTACTATAAAGCTTACCTATATAAAAGCCTACTAAAAAGCCAAGTAGTGCCCCAACTAAGACTTGAGTTAAAGTGTGCCTATTAACATAAAGTCTACTACAACAAACTAATGCACAAACTACACTTACTAAAAAGCCAACTTTGTAGCCATAAAGGGCAGTTGCAAAACCTGCTCCTATAAAAGAGCCAGTTGAGTGTCCACTTGGGAAGCCATCATAGTCACTTAAGACATCAGGCCTCCTTGAAATCTCAGCCATGTTAGGGTTATATAGACTAACTATGCCAAAGAAGTTTTTTATAGTTCTCATGATTAAAAAAGCTATTGCCGTTGCAAAAACTAGGCCAATAGCAGGCCTGTAAGCCCTAATCCATAAAAGAAATATAAAGACATAAAGCGGCATATACTGAAACACATCGCCATAAAGCCTAAAGCTACCAAAGATGATGATAGCAAAGGTCACTATAAAGCTTAAAACTAAAGCAAGATTCTCTCTCATCCCTTAAATCCTAGCTCAATTTGAGATTTGGCATTAATATTAACTATAACACACTCTAAGCTTTGACCTTGGGTGATGGAGCTTATATCTTGTATCTTTTTAGATGGAAGTAAGCCATCTGTCCCACTGCCATTAATCTCTAAAAAGATTCCAAAGTCTTTTATATTTTTTACAACTCCTACTACTTCTTGACCCACTTTAAAGCTAGGCTTTTCTTTATGGATGATGCTTTGTATGTAGTCTTTTGCCTCACTTAGATTGGCTTTATTATTAGAAGTTATAACCACCATAGAGTTATCTTTATCTATATCTATAGATATATTAAAGCGAGAGATGATATCTCTTATAGTTTTTCCACCTTGACCTATGATGTCTACTATCTTATTTGATGGGACTTGAAAGCGTTCCACACTAGGCAAGATGTTAGGATTAGGCGTGATGGTTACAGCCTCCATAAGACCTAATATATGATCTAGTCCACTTCTTGCTTGGCTTAAAGCAGCTTTTAAAACTTCTAGGCTTAAGCCACTAGTTTTTATATCAAGCTGTAAGGCACTAAAGCCAAGGCGCGTTCCAGTTACTTTAAAGTCCATGTCTCCATAGTGGTCTTCTAGCCCTAAGATATCACTTAAGATGACAAAGTCTTTAAAGCCTTCATCATGGACTAGCCCCATGGCTATGCCAGCTACTTTATTTTTCATCTTTACATCAGCCCCAAGTAGTGAAAGCGTTGCACCACACACACTAGCCATAGAGCTTGAGCCATTAGATTCTAAGATCTCACTTACTATCCTTATGATGTAGTAGTCTTCTAAGATATTAGATTCTATAGCTTTAAGTGCGAGGTTTCCGTGTCCTAACTCTCTTCTTGAAGTGCCAAAGATAGGCATAGCTTCTCCCACACTAAAGGGTGGAAAGTTATAGTGAAGCATAACTCTTTTTTTAGATAGCAAGCTTAGGCTTTCTTGGGTTTGGGCGTCGTTTTCAGAGCCTAGTGTTACACTTACTAGGGCTTGGGTTTGTCCTCTAGTAAAAAGTGTGCTTCCATGCACACAAGGCAAGATATTACTTTTTATATCTATCTTTCTTATCTCATTAAAGTCTCTACCATCAGCCCTTAGCCTATCTTTTAAGACAAGGTCGCGAAACACTTCATGCATGATCTCTTCTATATAAGGCTTGGTATCAAACTCATACTTAGTACTACTTTCTTTGACAAAGCCACTCATCAAAGTACTTCTTTCGCTTTTTGAAAGTGTTTTAAGCATATCTTTTAAGGTAGAAAAGTATTCAGCTTTTAGGCTTTCAAGCTTGGCTTTATCTAAGCTTTTAGATTCTATAACTAGCTTTTTGTTGCCCCTATCTTTAAAGGCTTCTTTATAGATAGTAGAGTTTTTTAAAATCTGCTCTTTTGCTAGCCTTAAAGCGTCTAATAGCTCATCTTCTTCTATCTCTTCTATGACTGCAGCAGCTTCTTTGCTTTGTGGAACCTTAGGTGTTTGCATCTCTATCATAAGAAGATCTTCTTCTATCCCACTTACAAAAAGATCTAGGCTTGAGCCACTTAGAGACTTCATCTGTGTTGCTACATTAAGCCTTGCATCAACTGGAAGGCTAGGAAGCCTTACTATCCTGGTTGCATTTAAGATAGCATCTCTTTTTAGAGGTATGGAAGAAAGATACAAACAAAGACTTGCTGCATTTAGTGCATCTTTGCTTAGGTCACTTTTGCCATCATAAGAAAAAACCATAACAGTTATCTGCACGCCATATCTAAAGTCTTTAGGAAAAAGTGGTCTAAGACTTCTATCTATAAGCCTTGAAGTTAGGACTTCTCCTTCACTAGGCTTGCCTTCTTTTTTATTAAAGCCTTGAGGGATGCGCCCTATAGCATAGTTTTTTTCGATGTACTGCACACTTAAGGGTAAAAAATCTAGAGTTTCATCAGTTTCTAAATCTATACAAATAGTCGCCAAGATAACGCTTTCTCCGATTTGCTGCATCAAAGAAAAGTCGCTTGATCTTGCATAAGTGTTAAGAGTGTAGGTTTCTACTACTCCACTAGCGTTAGTAACTGAAATCATGTCCATTTAGTGCCTTTATTATTTCTTGCAGTTGCAAGTATTTAGTTTGTTAAAAAAAGATTCTAATTTAGTAGTGTCTTTTATGCCCTTGCTGCTTTCTAGGGCTGAGCAAAGATCTATTAGCTTTGGACTAAGGTTTAAAAAAGATTCTAAGTTGGCTTCACTTACCCCGCCTGCTATTGCTAAGTTATCAAAGCCTGATATGGAATCTAAGTCAGCCTCAATACCTTCTCCATGACTACTATCTAGTAGATTTAAAAGACTATCTTTGGAATCTACATTTTTAACTGCCTTATAGTAGCAAAAAGTAGCCTCTTTTAAATCTAAACCAAAATATAAACCATTATCTAAGTCTTCAGCTTCGTGAAGTTGTAAGCAGTCTAGTAAGTTTTTCTTTATTAACTCTAATCCTAGCTTTAAACTTTCTTTATCAGCTACTACGCCAATTTTAAGTGCATTTTTTATATTTTCGTATTCATTAATCTTTTCTAAAAACTTAGCATCCACAAAGCGTGGGCTACTTTTTACTAGCACAAAACCTAGCAAGTGGGCGTGTTTTGAAGCACTTAAAGCAAAGTCTATATTATTAATGCCACAAACTTTTATAAGTGGTGGCTTTTTAGTTACAAACATATTTACAAGCTTGTAAAAGAAGTCTCTTTGTGCACCTGCTTTAAAGCTAGCTATTAGATTTATAAGTCTAGAAAAGAGGGTTTGTTTCATATTAGGCATATTTAGGGCTTGCATAAGATAGCTTCCAACCAAAAAGCCTTCAAACCTCACACTTCCTACTATAAAAGCATCATAACTATTATCTATCCCACTTTCAAATATAACTGGAATCTCACTTGGGACTTTTTGACGAAGGATGAAGGCATTAAGCTTATTAATCTTTAAAGTATCTAGGTTTCTAGAGTTTATACCAAGGATTCCATAGTCTATATCTAACTTTAAAGCCATCTCTAGTTCTTTTTCATCATGGACTTCAACTAAAGGCGTTAGATTAAACTTAAGGCAGGTGTTAAAAAGTAGCTCTAGCTTTTTAAAGTCATCTAAGAAAAGGTTAACTATTAAAAGCACCATATCAGCCCCAGCTAGATAGCTTACTTCTACTTCTTCTGGCTCTAAGATAAAGTCTTTTCTTAAAACGCAGATTTCTGGTAAGGCTTTTTTAACTTCCATTAAGTCATTTAAGCTTCCTCCAAAGTAGTCTTCTTCACAAAGCACTGAGATGGCATTAGCCCCGCAGTCTTTATAAGCTGTAGCTAGAAGGGCAGGGTGTTTGATGTCTTTTAAGCTTCCTAGGCTTGGCGATTTTCTTTTAACTTCAGCTATGAAAAGCGGGAAGGTTGGCTTTATTATTGGATGGGTTCGGCTATAAGGTATAACATGACCTAGTGTAAAGCCTTTCTTGGCTATCCTTTGCCTTTTTGCGTTGCATATATCTAACAAAACTTCAGTCATAAAATTATCCTTATATCCCGTTTAATTACTATTGCGTAAAAAGTCATTATAAAATAATAGCTTATAACCACAGTGGCAAGATATAACAGAAAATAGCTAAATACAGTTAAAAATATATTATCAGGCTCAAAATGATGTAGTTTTATAGCACAGATTGCAAGTAGACCTATAGGGAAAGAAGTCCTCCATAAAGGAAACTTAAAAGGGCTTATAAGCATTTTTATGATGCGTGGACTTAAGGCTACAAAGATAAAAAAGGCAGAGTAAAACAGTCCATAAGAGATATAGTTTATATTAGCTATACCTTCTAGGGCTATAAAGATTACACAAAATGGCGCTGAGATGATGGCTAAGCTTCCATTAAACTTTGCTGCCTTGCGGCTCATAGGTATATTTATATACATGATTCTAATAATCAAAATACTAATTATAGGTACGGCAAAAACTACTCCTATGCTTATACTTATTATAGATAAGTCACTAAAGAAAGGAGTTTTAAAAAGAGGCAAAGCAGAAGAGATATTTAGCAAGCCTACAAGAGGCACTACAACCCCACCTGTAAGATTTTTAAAAGTATGTCTTGTATTAAACCACATAAGTGTTATGTAAGTAGAAAAGATAAAAATAGTAACTATTCCAAATATCCATAGATAGTAGCTTAGTGTCGGTACGAATCTATGTATAAGATTAGGAAGCAAAAGACAAGCTATGCAAAAGGTTGAATAAAATGGCTTTTGACTTTTGTCCATGAAGTCTTCTTTTAAGGTTGTAAAGCAAGTTTTATTAGTAAACTTTAGTATAAAAACTATGCAGCCAAAGATAAAAGTTATCACAGCTAGTGCCGCATAAACATAGGATACATAAAAGTGAGTGCTTACTATCCAAGCCATACTTAAAGCACTCATTCCCATAACCGAGCCAAATATATCTACTGGCAGATACTGAATTGTTTTCATAGATTCCCACCTTTTGCTAAAAATGACACTAAGGCTAATGTGCGTTGCAATTATAGTAGTTTGTATTAGCTTTGTATTTTATATAGAATATATTCTTATATATTTAAAAAGGAGATAGGTGCAAGCTATAAAACTCTTAAGTGTAAATGCCCTCTTACTTTCAAGCTATGTTTTAGCTAATGAAGAGGTTTTAACCAATAAAACAAAGCCTTTAAACACGCAGGCAGTAAAGCAAGTAAGCCCTAAAATGGATGCTAACATCTTTAATACTAATAACTTCTCTTTCAAAGCTGGCGCTGAAGTTTTTAGCAAGTCTGGGCTTAATAAAAATGCTATAGATAAAGCTAGGCAGATATATCCTACAGAAAGCTATGCTTCAGTTTTAGCACATCTTGGAATCTACTATGAGTATGAAGGCTTTAAGCTAGGGCTTGGTGGTGTGGCTGGAGGACTATTGCAAGATTCCACCCGTGCTACTTTTGGTGTAGAAAACTCTTTAGGTCATGACTACATAGGCTTTTATGCAGGCTACTTAGGGCTAGGTCAAGCAAGCAGTGCTAATACTAGAAATGTTATAGTCTATGATGCTTACTTGCAGTATGCTAATAAGTATCTAGATATAACCTTAGGTCGCTTTGAGAAAGCTAGCACTTGGTTTGGTGGCTATGCCCAAGGGGTAAATCTTGCTTTTAAACTAAGCGAAGGGCAAAAACTTACACTTTTTGGAACAGATTCCATGTCTATATGGGGGAGTGGCTGGCTTTATGACTTCTCACGCCTTTATATACCAACAGGCGTGATAAATGCCGAGTATGAACTAAAAAGAGATTTTTACAACTTCAAGCTTTATGCCTACTATGGGATAGAAGACTATGTAGCTCCCGGGGCTAGCTTAGACTTACTTTTTGGAGATAGCAAGATAAGTTATCTAACTAAGATAGTAGCCGCCTTGCCAATTTATGACCCAACTATTAATAGATGGGGTGTAGGGCAGTTTTTTGGAAGCACTAGTGGAGTGACTGGGACTATATTTTTAAGACAAGATGTAGTCTTTAATGAAAAGTACTCACTTGGGCTTGGGCTTTATAAAAACTTTGGCAATGCAAATGCGAGATTTGGCACTTATGGGAATCCTATGGATATAGATATATGGGATAGCTCAGTTTTTATAAATGGCCCCTCACTTAATGCCGCTGTTAATAAAGACGTATTTAACATTTTACTTTACTCAAACTTTGAGATTGGCAAGTATCTTGATATAAAGCTTGATGGACGCTACTCTAATAGCCCACTTGCGACTGAGTACTCTTTAATCTTAGGGCTTGATGTCTTTTTAACTAGCCATATAACCTACTCTTTAAAAGCAAACTACTTTACTAATATCACCAATGCTGGCTTTGATGTGCTAACTGGCTTGCAAAGAAGTGGTGCCCCAAAAGTGCTTAGTGATAGAAGCTATGTTATGAATACTATTAAGTTTGAGTATTAAGCTAAGGTTTTATAGATAGCATAATTTTTTATGTATTGATGCTATCTTTCTCCCTCTAGACCATGAGAAATGCTAAATCCCTAAGCCTTAGTTATATTAGGTTTTAAAAGGGCTTTGTGAAGATTTTCATAGTTTATCTTCTTGCCTTGGACTAAAAAGCCAAAAAGTGCTACAAAGCTATCTACAAAGCCATTTAGCATATCTATGTGGAAAGGCAGCACAAGGGTTAAGAAAAAGCTTATAAGAAGCAAGATTCCTAAGTTCTGATCCATGAGGTAGAGTATAGCTATGATTAAGGCTGTGATTAAGATTTGATCATTATACACGCCAAAGCCTATGTGAAAAAAGCCTAGTGTGTTTAAAAAAAGCAGTATCCAAACTACAAAGATGCTTATAAAACCAGCACGTGATATAGAAAGTGGTGTAGCTTTTACAAAGGTTCTAACTAAACTTAAGATACATATTAGTAATAAGAGTATACTTGGCATATCGAAGACGCTATATATAAGTTTAGCTATGCTTATACCTTCTATGCTTATGTTAAGAACTATTAGTATTAGCACAAAGATGGCTAGCTTGGTATAGATTCTTAGTTTAAGAGGGATCTTAAGAAATATTAGGCCTAATGCTAGGGAATATACAGAGACAGCATACAGTGATATAAAATTAGTCATTAACCTACCTAGGTGATTTTTATGTATTTTACTATTTTTAATCTAGTATAATGTCTATTTTCTTTCATTTAACCAAGGATTAATAGTAATGTTAAAATTTATAACACTGGCCTTTTTACTTCTCTTTCAGTTCGCACTTGCGGCTGAGATCTCAAAGATTGACTATAAGGGCTTAAGCTATATCTCATCTGAGCTAGCTTCTGATATAAGTAATATTAAAGAGGGCAGTACGCTTGATGAGGCAGCCATAGATAAGGCAGTTGTAAATTTTTATAATCAAGGCTATTTTAATGACGTATATGCCACTTTTGATAAGGGTGTACTAACTTTTCACTTCAAAGAAAAACCAAGTGTTGCTAGTATTGAGATTAAAGGCTGGGGTACTCAAAGTGAAAAAGATACACTTTATGGGCAAATAGGCATCAAAAAAGGCGATACCTTTGATAACACCAAGCTAAAAAATGCAAAAGATGTCATCTTAAAAGCCCTTGAATATAAAGGCTTTTATGGCACGGTAGTACAAGATGAGATAACTAAGCTAAGTAATGCAAACGCAGTCTCTATAATCCTTAATGTAAACCGTGGTAACACTATAGTCATAGATAAAAGCACTTATAATGGTGCTAAAAACCTTAAAAAAAGAACTATAGAATCTCTAAGTGCTAACAAGCAAAGAGACTTCTTAGGCTTCCTCCCCGGACTTAACAGCGGTAAACTTATACTTAACGAACTTGAAGTTGACCCTCTTAGAATCCAAGATGTTTACATGAGACATGGTTACTTAGACGCCCATGTTTCAACTCCTTTCTTAGAAGCTAATATGGACAACTATAAAGCTAAGCTTTATTACAACGTCCATGAAGGTGTTCAGTATAAAGTTAAAGATGTAGAGTTTAACCTAAGCAAAGATGTCATAACTAAAAAAGAGTTAAGTAAAAAACTTTTAACAGTCAAAGGATCTATCTTTGATATACAAAATGTAAGAACAGATATAGAATCTTTGAAGTTTAAGATAGCTGACCTTGGCTATGCCTACGTAGCTATAACTCCAGATCTCAAAAAAGATCCAAAAACTGCAGAAGTAACCGTAGACTTTAGGATAGATGTAGGGCAAAAAGTACATATTAATGACGTCGTTATAACTGGTAATACTAGAACAGGCGATAGGATAATCCGCCGTGAAGTCTTAATAGCCCCCGGAGATCTTTACTCTCTAACTAAGATAACCCAGTCAGAAAATGCCCTTAAAAGGCTAGGCTACTTTGATAAAGTGCGTATTGATTCAAGGCGCGTTACTAACGACTTAATAGACTTAGTGGTTAACGTCTCTGAAGGAAGGACAGGTGAGCTAGTCTTTGGTGTGGGTTATGGAAGCTTCTATGGTCTTATGGTTAATGCTAATGTTAATGAAAGAAACCTTTTTGGAAGTGGTTTTTCAGCAGGTATCGGGGCTAATGTAAGTTTTGGTGGGCAAGTAGGCTTACTAGGAAGTGGACTTAACTCTAGCTTGCTAAGAGGTCTAACCCAGCAAAACTTTAATGCCTCTTTGACTAACCCTCGTATATTAGATTCTAAGTGGAGTGTGTCATTTAACGCTTACTATGCTAACTCTTTAAGTTATGTCTACTCTCAAGAGACTATAGGTGGAGGCTTTAGCGTAGGTAGACTTTTACTTCCTAACCTAAGGCTTAATGTAGGCTATGACTTAAATAGGACTAATACCTATGGCTTTATAGATCTTTTTGGGAATTCTCAACCTTTATATAATAGATACTATGCAAGCCATGATGAGCGTGTATTTCCCACAAATATACCTGGCATAGATAGTCAAGTGTTGCATAATGCTCCAGATACATTGCTGAATGCCGTTGGTATTGGTGTAATAAGAGGTATATGGGATAGAAACTATGTTGGCTCTAACGCCCCTATAAAAAGTTCAGTTACACCAAGTCTAAACTTTGATAACACTGATGACTACTACTTCCCTAAAAACGGTATAAGTGCTTCAGTATCTGCCCAGCTTGCAGGTCTTGGAGGAGATGTTAGATATGTAAAACTTTATACTAAAAATGCCTTTTATTATGATCTTTCAAAGCTTTTGCATATAGACTTGATAGCTAGATATAAAGTCCAAGCAGGCTATCTTTTAAGATACTCACAAAATGACTTCTTTTCTTTAAATGATACTTTTTACATGGGTGGAGTTGGCACTATAAGAGGCTTTTATAGCTACTCTATCTCTCCAAATGATGAGTTTGGTCTTCGCGTAGGTGGAGATGGTATCTTTACTAACTCAGTAGAGCTAAGCTATGGTCTTATACCTAGTGCTAAGATGAGACTTAGCCTTTATGCAGACTATGGTTTCTTAACCTATAAAGGAACAAACAATCAAGCTAACTTTAAGCAGTTTGGAACCTTTAGCGGTCCTACTTCACTTTTACCTAGAGGTGCGGCAGGGGCGGCTATAGAGTGGGTATCTCCTATGGGTCCTATAGTACTAGTCTTCCCTTTCTTATGGTATAACGGGACTTCAGTCTTCTCATATCCGGGTGCTTCTAAGATTAGACAAAATAACAACTTCTTAAGTGACTATCCAAGCTACTTTGAGTTTACTATGGGGACAAGATTCTAAAAGATATCTTTTAAGTTATATGCTTACTTATAAAGCTATATAACTTAAGCCACTTACTGCCACAGCCTTAAATCTCTTTTTCAATTAAGGATTATTTTACTCTCCCTCTCTTATTAGGAGGGATTATCTTATTACTCCTTTTTTTATTGCTTCCTTTTTAGTCCATGATAAAAATATTAATTTTGATGCTAGAAGATACTTGCATCGATATGACATAGTAGATATTAAAAAGCTTTGATTACAGTTAAAATCCCCTTCATATCGTCTTTTTATCTTAAAACTTAAGACTTTGGAACATGACTTGCTTAAAAAGTATCGTATTTCAAATTTTGCAAAGGATGCGACATGAGTTTTAGGATTAATACAAACGTGGCTGCGCTTAACGCACATGCTATAGGTATGCAAAACAACAGAAATCTTTCGGATGCGTTAGAGAAGCTTAGCTCTGGTTTAAGGATAAATAAGGCGGCAGATGATGCATCAGGTATGGCTATAGCTGATGCTTTGAGAAGTCAAAGTGATAGTTTGGGTCAAGCTGTTAAAAATGCCAATGATGCCATAGGTATGATTCAGATAGCTGATAAGGCTATGGATGAGCAAATAAAGATACTTGATACTGTAAAAACTAAGGCCATACAAGCAGCCCAAGATGGTCAAACTACAGAATCTAGAAAAGCCCTTCAAAGCGACATACAAAGACTGCTAGAAGAGTTAGATAATATAGCTAATACCACAAGCTTTAATGGTCAGCAGATGTTAAGTGGGTCTTTTTCTAATAAAGAATTTCAAATCGGTGCTTACTCTAACACTACTGTAAAAGCTTCTATTGGGCCAACTGGTAGCGATAAGATAGGTCAAGTAAGGATGGAAACATCTTCTATGAATGGCATAGGCATGAAAGCTAGTGCTGGAGCGTCTAACTTAACTGAAGTAGCACTAAAGTTCAAAGAAGTAGATGGCGCTAAAGACTTCACTATAGAAACTGCTAAAATCTCTACGAGTGCTGGAACTGGGCTTGGTGCTTTAAGCGATATCATTAATAAACATTCTGATCAGCTAGGAGTTAGGGCTTCTTATAACGTTATGGCTACTGGTGGAGTGCCAGTTAAGTCTGGGACCATAAGAGGACTAGTGATAAATCACGTCTCAATTGGTACTATAGATGATGTGCAAAAAAATGACGCTGATGGAAGATTGATTAATGCTATTAACTCTGTTAAAGATAGAACGGGCGTTGAAGCTTATATAGATATAACAGGCAGGATAAACCTAAAAAGCAACGACGGTCGTGCTATAGCAGTTCACGCACAAAGTGCTAGTGGACAAGTCTTTGGTGGAGGAAGCTTTGTAGGTGTATCTGGTATGAATAACACCACAGTTGGAAGACTAACTCTAGTTAGAACTGATGCAAGAGATATTATCATAAGTGGTACTAACTACTCTCACATAGGCTTCCACTCAGCCCAAGGTATAGCAGAGTACACAACTAACTTAAGGGCTTTAAAAGGCAACCTTGATAAAAACATAGCCAGTGCTAGTGGGGCTAATGCCAACTCTGCACAAGCTGATCTTAATAAGCAAGGACTAGGGGCTGGTGTGACTACTTTAAGAGGTGCTATGGTTGTTATGGACATGGCAGATTCTGCTAGGGCTATGCTAGATAGGATAAGGGCTGATATAGGTTCTGTGCAAATCCAGCTTACTTCAACTATCAACAACGTTTCAATCACCCAAGTAAACGTAAAAGCAGCTGAAAGTCAGATAAGAGATGTAGACTTTGCTCAAGAAAGTGCAAACTTTTCGAAATACAATATCCTAGCTCAAAGTGGAAGCTTTGCTATGGCACAAGCAAACGCTGTACAACAAAACGTACTAAAACTACTTCAGTAGCATCCTTTTACTTTAGAATCTTTGACTGGATTCTAAAGTAAGTTTGATAGCTTGCTTTACTAACTTTAAGCTTAGTCTTAAAGTAACTTCTAAATATTTCTACTAATCTATAAACTATAATTACAAAACTACAAAAGCATAAAGCTATGCGATAAAAAGTCAAAGGAAAGATATGTTTAGACGCGCTAGAAGACTTAGGATAAATAGTAATGTAAGAGAATTAGTAAGAGATGTTAGACTAGATATAAAAGACTTTATCTATCCTCTTTTTGCAGTACATGGAGAGGGCATTAAAAACGAGATAGGCTCTATGCCCGGTGTTTTTCAGATGTCAGTTGATGAGATACTTATAGAGTGTGATATCTTGCAGACTTTAGGCATTAATACTATCTTGCTTTTTGGGATTCCAGCTAAAAAAGATTCTATAGGAAGTGAGGCACTAGATAGTGAAAACTTTATAGTCGCTAAAACTATAAGGGCTATCAAAAAAGCCTTTCCAGAGATGTTAGTAGTAGCTGATGTGTGTTTTTGTGAGTATACAGATCATGGTCACTGTGGAATCTTAGATAAAGACACTGTTAATAATGACTTAACGCTTATAAACCTAGCTAAGCAGTCAGTCATCCTAGCAGAAGCTGGGGCTGATGTCATAGCACCTAGCTCTATGATGGATGGGCAAGTTTATGCTATAAGAAAAGGGCTTGATGAAGCAGGCTTTATAAACACGCCAATTATGAGTTACTCTACTAAGTTTTCTTCAAGCTATTATGGACCTTTTAGAGACGTGGCTAATAGTGCACCTAGCTTTGGCGATAGAAAGACTTACCAGCAAGACTTTGCTAATACTAATGATGCTATCTTAGAATCTTTAAGCGATGAAAAAGAAGGCGCTGATATATTAATGGTAAAGCCAGCCTTAGCTTATCTTGATGTAGTACACGCTATCAAGCAAGCCTCGCTTTTGCCTCTAGCAGTTTATAATGTAAGTGGTGAGTACGCACTTTTACAAGCGGGTAAAAAGCTAGGCGTTATAGACTATGATAAATTAGTGCTAGAAAATATGATAGCTTTTAAAAGGGCAGGGGCTGATATCATTATAAGTTATCACGCTAAAGAAGTAGCTAAGATGCTTAAAGCATAGTTTTGTAAGGTTAGATGTAGTAGGCTTGCTTAAAAAGGCAAAATTTACTATAATCTACCTCTTTTTACTAGCCTTATATTTTAATATCGTGCTCATAGCTCAGCTGAATAGAGCAACAGGTTGCGGTCCTGTAGGCCGGGGGTTTGAATCCCTCTGAGCACACCACCTACTTTTTAAATCTTTAATAACCTTTTTTATCTTACTAGTTGCTTGGTGTGTGTAGTGTTTTGCATTATGCTATGTGCTGCGTGATAATTATATATTTCTAGATTCTATAAAACTAAAAAGGCTTTTATAATATATAACTACTTGTAAGCGATCTACCTTAGTGTTTTAGGAGTACGGCAAGGAAGTGGGGTATATAAAAGATGCTTTTGCTAATTAAATATTAAGGCTTTATTGAAGTATGGAGGGCATAGTTGTGCATATTGTACTTCTTGGTATCTTATATAGTTGATAGAGTGCCACGTTATACACGCTACACCCTAAAATCAAGTTATAAAATAACTGCTTATAAAAGTGAGATTATAAAAGTGATGTTGTCGCCTAGGGCGACAACTAGAAGTGATTAGAGTTGTTTGTGATATAGCTTTATAGTTTTTAGTTGATGCTAGCATTATTTTTTTGGCATTTAGAGCAGATGACAAAAAGTCTCATATCATGACTTATAAGCTGGGCACCAAACTTCTCAGCTATAGAGATTTGTAGTCTTTCGATATCTGAGTCTACAAACTCTATGATATTTCCACAGTTTAAGCAGATGATGTGATCGTGGTGCTCTTTTGCTGCTATCTCATAGCGTCTTCCATTTTTATCAGCTTCAAGAGTTGTTATAAACTTTTCTTTTTCTAAAAAGCTTAAGATTCTATAAACTGAAGAGATGCTTGTGTTTTTATCTGTTGTTTTTATCTGAGCAGTTATCTCTTCTGGACTTAAGTGGGTGCCGTTTTTATAAAGCACAGAGATTATTTCCTCTCTTTGTTTTGAGTTTTTAAGCCCATTTTTCTTTATAGACAGTCTCAGTCTTTCTAGTATAGATTCTAAAGTTTCTAATCTTTTCGTCATTTTGAATCTCCTTGTATGTATGTATAACTTCTTATTTAATAATAAATAGTGATTATCATTTTATCACACAGAGATGAAGGCTTCCTATTTTTGTCATATTTTAATAACTTTGCACCACCATAGGAAACACTGGTGATAAAAAGTTAGAAAAAAGTTTATTTTTTATAACCATTTTAATATTTCGTCTTTTATGTCCCCTGATCTATAGATCTCAGTATGGACAACTTTTTTATTAAAGAGTGACTTTATGGCGTTTGGAATCTCGCTTTTTGTTTTAAGAGAGACTTCTAAAAGCGCTGTCTCATCGTTTGCGTCTTTGTCAAGCAAGGCTTTTAGCATAGTTTCTGGGAACTTACTCCAGTGTGCAGTTGAAACTATAACGCTAGGAAGTGGACAAGTAGAACTTATAGCATGCATGTAGGCGTTACTTGTGTGAGGGTCTAGGATGTAGTTTTTAGAGTAGGCGTCTTTTATCCCTTCTAAACACTCAGCCTGAGAGATGCTTTTTGACTTAAAGGTTGCTTGTAACTCTTTTAACTCATCTTTAGTAAGCTTGAAAAAGTTGTTTTTATCAAAGTGCTCATAAAGCTCTTTTGTCCTAGCAGTACCAAAGTAAGCATAAAGCAGCCTTTCTATATTAGAGCTTTTTAAGATATCCATAGCTGGAGAGCAAGTTAGGATAAGGTGTTTGTTTCTTATGTCATAGATTCCTGTTTTGAAAAAGTGATCTAAGACGTCATTTGGATTAGTGGAGATGTTTATAGTAGATATATGAGCACCTAGTTTTTTAGCAAAAAACGCCCCTAAAGCATTGCCAAAATTACCACTTGGTACAAAAACATTAAACATTCCATTTTCATTAAAGCTTTCAAATCTAAAAGATGCCCAGATGTAATAGACTATCTGAAAAGCTATGCGCACGATATTTACAGAGTTTGCCACACTTAGTTTATAGCCTTTAGCTTCTACTTGCTTTCTAAAGTCTGGGTCATTTAACAAAAGTTTTAAAGTACTCTGGGCTGTGTCAAAGTCGCCTTCCATCTTGAAAACATTAAGATTTTTAGAATCTATGGTGCTAAGTTGCAACTCTTGTATCTTGCTTGTGCCTCCACTTGGGTACATGCAAATAGCTTTTATGTTGTGTGCGTTTCTTAAAGCATTAAGCGCTGCTGGGCCTGTGTCTCCACTAGTGGCAGCAAGGATTAGATATTTTTCATTATTTTTCCCTGCCATAGAATCTAGCAAGTCTCCAAAAGGTGCTAGTGCCATGTCTTTGAAAGAAGAAGTTGGACCGTGATAGAGTTCTAGTGCATATAAGTGGTTGCTAATCTTTTTAAGTGGAGCTATCTCTTCAAACTTATCGTAAGTTTTTAGTGCGTGGTCTATTAGAGAGGATTCTATGTTTAGATGTTTAAAAATGGCAATTGAGAGTTCTTGATAGCTTAGATTCCTAAGTGAGTTTATATTAGGTATAGGAGTTATACCTTCAAGTGTGTAAAGTCCATTATAACTTGCCTTTGGGTTCAATAAAGCGTCTATGAAGCTTATGTCATCGCGGTTGCAGTTTGTGTCGTTTGGATCTATACCTCTTGTCTGAGCTATTCTTGTTTGTGTTTGCATTTTTAGAGCCTGCCTTAATCAAATTTTAGTTGGTTGTTTTAAGTTTTGATTGCAAAATTATATCTAATGCATGGATATAAATAATTTAACTTGCTATAATAAAACTCATTTGATTGCTAGCATTTCAGAGCAAAAAAGTGCCTTTTAGTAAAATATTTTTTACTTTTTTAGGTATAACAGGCAGGGAAGGTTAAGATGGACTTTACATACAAGTTGACTATGTTTGGTTTTCCAGACTTATGTGTTTCTTTAGAAGATGTGTATAGGCATTTAAAGCAGATACCAGTAGCTAGGGCTAATCTAGAGACACTAGATCAGTGCTATCTTATAGACTTAAAGACTGGAGAAAAGTTTGATATAGCTATAGATGGCGAGCGATTTTATATAGTGGGGTTTGAAAAGCTATGAAAAAGTTACTAATGTTGGTTTTTGTAGTATCTAGCCTATCACTTAGTTATGCAAACACCATATTAGATTCTTTATATCGTCTAACTAGGAATCCTTCCATAGTTGTAAGCACTTCAAAAAGTAGTACTTCACAAGAGCGTTCTTACTATGACGACAAAGGTAAAATAGTAAGGATAGAAAACTACGTGGATAACGTCTTAAATGGCGTCTCTTATGTGTTTTATAATAATGGGACTTTGAAAGAAGAAAAAAACTATGTTGATGGAAGTTTGAGTGGGGTATATAAGTCTTATTATGAAACAGGCGAGCTTAGAAAGCTTGCAAACTATACTAATGGCAAGCTAGATGGAAGACTTACTATGTACTTTAAAGATGGCAGTATGAGTGCACAGATGGAGTTTAAAAATGGCAAAAGAGATGGGCTATCTTTTGTGTTTTATAATAATGGCAATGTAGAAACTTACTCTACTTATAGAGATGGCAACTTAAATGGTAGTGTTAGCAGCTACTGCCAAAATGGACGCTTAGTTTTTAAAGGCTACTATAAAGATGGAGTTTTGATGCAAGGGCATAACTACTAGGCTTTAAGATATTGCACTATGCAAGCTTAAAGAAGATGACACAATGGTCATATGCATTAGCAATGTATAAGGCACAAGCTTTACTTCTAACTATTGCAATTAAATATTAAAAATATCACTACTTTTTCCTACCTACTCCACCTACTACCTCCACCTACTCCTGTGCTTCTTTGTACTAGGAAAGGGGGGATAGCTGCTTATTATTATTACTAATATAGTCTAGTGTTAAGGTTAAATAATGCTAAGTCATAAAACAATCATAAAGCCTAGATTTTTTTAGTTTAACCTTATTTTCATTTTTGTGCATCCTCTTTGACATCTTGCTTCACTAAAACCAAATGCAGGGTTTTGGAATCTTAAAATTTATAAAATCCAGATTTTAGACGATATAGCAGGATATAGTAATATATAGAATAATTGACATAAGGAGATGTAATGCAAATACAAGGAAGTAATCTAACATTACAACATAAGCTGATGCAAATGGCCTCTAGTGCGGGAGAGGAGATAAAGCCTAGCACACCAAAGATAGCACCAAATATGCCACTAGGAAAGTCAGGCATAAATGAAGAAGATGATAGTAAGCTAAAAGAGCAGTTAACTAGTTTAAGCCACGAGCTAAACAAAGAGATGAAAGAAGTTAACACTAGCATAAACTTCACCTACAACGACGATATAAAAGGCCTTGTAGTTACCGTCGAAGAAGCCGGGGATAAGAAGATTATAAGAGAGATTCCATCTAAAGAGGCTATAGAGCTTATGAAGAGGATGAGGGATGTTATAGGTAGTATTTTTGATAAAAAGGTTTAGATTTTTTAAGAATCTAGTTTCAAAGTAGGAGTTATTATAATGGCTATGGGTAAGTTAAGCTCTCTAGGCTTAGGAAGTTCTGTATTAAATTACGATGTTATAGATAAGCTTAAAAAGGCTGATGAAAAGGCGTTGATAGGTCCTACTGATAGAAAACTAGAGCAAAATGTAGAAAAGCAAAAAAATCTAATCGAGATAAAAGAAAAGCTAAGTGCACTTTACTCAAACGTAAAGTCTTTAAGTGACTTTTCAAGCTATATAGCAAGGGATGTGCACGTTTCAGGGAGTGCCATAGAAGCAAGTGCTGCACCGGGCGTGCCTACTCAAGATATAAATGTAGCTATAAGAAGCCTAGCAAAAAACGATATCAATGAAGTAGATACAAAGTATGCATCTAAAGATGCTGAGTTTAGCAAAGAAGATGGAGTCTTAGAGTTTTTTAGTAATAGTAAAAATTACAAGGTAAATATAAAAGCTGGCATGACTCTAAGTGATGTAGCTCAAGCTATAACTGATGCTACTAATGGAAGTGTGCTAGGCATAGTTATGAAAACAGGGGGGCAAAACCCCTATCAGTTGATGATAAACTCAAAATCTAGCGGAGAGGAATCAAGAGTTTACTTTGGGTCTATCTTAAAGTCAGAAAAGATCCCTCAAGCGCCAATTGACATACAAGGAGAGCAAGACTTTTTCGTAGAGATAAAAGATAAAAATGGTCTTCCACAAAAAGTAAGTATCAACCTAAAACTAGGTGCTAACTCAGCAGCTGAGCAAAAACCAGAAGCCATAAGAGATGCATTAAAAAAGGCTTTTGAAGATAGTCCTAGCTTAAAAGAGCTTTATGATAAGGGAGATATAAACGTAGGGCTAAGTGATGAGGGTAAGAGTGTATTAATCAATGATAGGCGTGGTCTTCCAGTCATAGTTGGGGGAACAAAGGCTGGAACGCTAGGCTTTTATAAAAACAACTTAGAATCTAAAAGCGATGATATGCTTGAAGCTAAGACTGCAGTTAAAGCTGGTCAGATTCTTGGAAGTATAAAAGTAGGTGATACCTCACTTGATCTATCCACTCTAACCAAAGAAGGCAACACTTCAGAAGATAACGCCAAAGCTATAGCAGAAGCGCTTAATAAGATAGATGGAGTAAACGCTAAAGAAGTAGATGCAAAGCTAGCTTTGAACTCTTCAAAAGGCACTATAAAGCTTAGTGCTGATGGTAAAGAAAACAAAGAAGCCCTAGAAGCTTTAGGCTTAAAAGAGGGCGAGTTAGCTGACTACTCTAAGATACAAAAAGATATATTTAGATTTAAAAACATCCAAACTGCAAGTGATGCTGAGTTTACCTTTAATGGTGCTGAGATAAGAAGACCTACTAATCAGGTAAATGACATCATAGGCGGGCTTACTATTACTTTAAACTCTGTGACGCCTAAAGACTCTCCAGTAACTATTAGCGTTAAAAACAACACTAAAGGGATAATAGATGGGGTTAAAGACTTTGTTAAGGCTTATAATGAACTAGTCCCTGTGCTTGATGCAAGCACTAGATATGACCCAGAGACTAGAAAAGGTGGCGTGTTTAATACAGAATCTACTATTAGAGAGATAAGACCTAATCTAAACCAAGCCATACTTCACTCAGTAGGAGTTGGTATAGATGTAAAAAGCCTAGTAAGCTATGGCATAACTATTAATGATAAAAGTGTTATGAGTTTAGATGAATCTAAGCTTAGCTCTATGGTTAATAGCGACCCAGAAGCTGCTAAGAATCTCTTCTATGGGAAAGATGGCAAAGATAGTTTTGGTAAAGATAAGTTAACTCCGGGAGTTTTCCCGCAAATTAGCAAAGTTTTGGCCGATTTACTAGATGGCGGTAATGCGAAACTAAAGATATTTGAGCAGAACCTTGAAAAAGAAGTTAAAAGCCTAGATAAGGATAAAAAGCAGGCCATGGAGTTACTAAACTCCCGCTATGACACGATGGCGTCTAGGTTTGCTGCTTATGATGAGCAGATATCAAAGGCTAATAACTCTTTTAGTTCAGTCCAAATGCTAATAGATCAAGCTGCTAATGCTAAAAAGAAATAAGGAGTACTTATGCGTGCAATGAATGCTTATAGCATGTATAGACAAAACTCTATTAATGTAGAAAGTCCTTCTAAGCTAATAGAAATGCTTTATGAAGGCATCCTTCGCTTTCTAGGACAGGCAAGACGCCATATAGAAGATGAAGACATAGAAAAAAAGATCTACTACATAAACAGAACTGTAGATATCTTTACTGAGCTTTTAAATGTGCTTGATTATGAAAGAGGTGGTGAGGTAGCAGTATATCTAACTGGACTTTATACCCATCAGATAAAAACGCTAACTCAAGCAAATATGGAAGATGATGTAGAAAAGATAGATATAGTAGTAAAAGTTACTAGAGGTTTACTTGAAGCGTGGCGTGAGATCCACCAAGAAGAGTTAAGATAGGTTTATGATTAAAGGGTGAGAGGTTTATAGATAGTGAGTGAAGATTCTATAGACATTAGTTCATGGATAGATAGCATGAAGGTAGCCCTCTTAGAAAAAGATTCCAAAAAAGCCTTTGAGTTAACACAAAACCTCCCTAACTTAAAAGATGACACAGCTTTAGAGAATCTAAATATAGTTCTTAATCTAATAAAAGAAGCCATAAACTTGCTAGAAGATGAAAAAGCCCTCACAAAGGCTAATCTAGATAAGATGAAGCAAGCTAAGAAGTTTTTTAAATAGATGCTTCTTTGAAATGGTTTTTACATTAATTTTAATAATTTAATTTTTACACTTGCTACTTAAGCGGCTTAAATTAGCTAAAACTTCTATCTACTAAGATAATGGCTTATCTTAGTAGATGATAATTGTTTGAGTTGGCTTTTAGGAAGTGGCGAAATGCTTTTTTTGTTAGTATTTATAAGTTAGCTTAAAAGATTTTTAACGCACTCTGAGATTCTTTTCCCACTTGCTACATCGCTTAAAGCCTTAGTTTCTTTCATAACAGCACCTAGGTCTTTTAAGCTAGTAGCACCAACTTGTTTTATGATCTCTTCTATCTTTGCTTTTAGCTCATCATCACTTAGCTGGGCTGGCATATAAGATTCTATAAGTTTTAGTTCATACTCTTCTTTTTGTGCTAGGTCTTCACGCCCAGCTTTTTTGTAGCTATCAATTGCATCTTGTCTTTGTTTAGCAGTTGTTTTTAGCAAGCCTAAGACTAAAGCGTCATCTGCTTCTACTCTTTGGTCTACTTCAACTTGCTTGATGTTTGCACTTATCATCCTTAGTGCGTCTCTTTTTTGTGCATCTTTGCTTATCATGGCTTGTTTTATATCTTCTAAAATTTTAGCCTTTAAAGTCATGTGTTTCATCCTTTGGAATGTGATTTGCTTTTTATTATACATCTAAAACAAGGATGTGTTATGAAAAAAGTTCTTCTTATGCTGGTAGCATTAGCAGCCTTAGTGCGTCTTTTAGCCTATGAGCCAGAGATTAATCTAAACCCACCAAGATACGTAGAAGAGATGCCAGATAAAGACTTTGTACCTGAGATCAGTAAGCCCGGATCTCTTTTTGGTCAAGGAGATAGACCACTTTTTGCTGATAGACGCGCTATGAAGCCAGATGACTTAATAACAGTGCTTGTTAATGAGACTAGTAGCTCAAAGTTTGACACATCTAAAAAGTATAATGGTGCAAGTGGAGGCAATATAACTCCACCCCAACTTGTCTATAACGGCACAGATGCACAGCAAAGGGCTAACACTCAGTACCTAAATGATCAAAATAACTACACCTTAAATAAGGCTAATAACACTTCAAACTTTACAGGAGGAGGCTCAACTTCTAACTCTGGGAATCTTAGCCTTACAGTTACAGCAAGGATTTTAAAAGTCATGCAAAATGGTAACTACTTCATATATGGTAAAAAAGAGATGTTAGTAGATGGTGAAAAGCAGATATTTCAGATAAGTGGCGTGATAAGACCTTATGACATAGCCCGCCAAAATACTATCGATAGTAAGTACATTTCAGATTCTAAGATCTCTTTTGTGACTGTTGGCAAAGCTAGTGATACTACTAAGATGAAGCCTACAGAAGACGCTGTTGAATCTGCTTGGCCTTACTAAGACAAACATACACAAGATGATTTTTAAAAATATTCACTCTAAAAAGATAAAAAATATTTAAAGGTTTTAAAAAAAGCCGATATCTATTTCAACCGGGCAAGGATGCCTTGGGTAAAAATCACAAGGAGTGAAAGATGGCTTTTGAAGTCAATACAAATATTAACGCATTAAACTCACACGTCAACGCAGTTGCTACTCAAAGAGGTCTTAAAGATTCTCTTGAAAAGTTAAGCTCAGGTCTTAGGATAAACAAAGCAGCAGATGATGCTTCTGGTATGACAATCGCAGATAGTTTGAGAGGTCAAGCTAGCTCTTTAGGTCAAGCTATAAGTAACACCAATGATGCTATGGGTATCATACAAATAGCTGATAAAGCTATGGATGAGCAGTTAAAGATTCTAGATACTATCAAAGTTAAAGCTACTCAAGCTGCACAAGATGGTCAAACTACGCAATCTAGAAAGGCTATCCAAAGTGACATCACTAGACTTATACAAGGTCTTGATCAAATCGGAAACACTACAAGCTTTAATGGTCAAAAGTTGCTATCTGGTTCTTTTACTAATAAAGAGTTCCAAGTAGGTGCTTACTCTAATGAAAGCATTAAAGCTTCAATAGGTTCTACAACTAGTGATAAGATAGGTCAAGTAAGAGTAGAAACTGGATCTTTGATCACTGCTGCTAGCGTTGCTAATATCACTTTTAAAAACGTAGATGGTACTAACAACGTAAAACTAGAATCAGTTAAGATCTCTCACTCTGTGGGTACAGGTCTTGGTGTGCTAGCTGAAGTTATCAATAAGTCTTCTGATAAAACAGGAGTTAGGGCTACTGCTAATGTTGTAACAACTTCTGATGCTGCTATCAAGTCTGGTTCTTTAAACGATGTAGTGCTAAATGGCGTAACTATAGGAGATCTTGTAGGTATAAAAGCTGCTGACTCTGATGGTAGATTAGTTCAAGCTTTCAATCAAGTAAGTGATCAAACTGGTGTTGAAGCTTACACAGATGCACAAGGTAGACTAAACCTAAGAAGTATAGACGGAAGAGGTATAGATCTAAAAACTGCTGCTGGTGATAAGAAAGAAGGTCCTATGGCCATAGAATCAGTCAACGGTGGTCAAGAGCTTACTAAAGGTTCTACTAACTACGGAAGACTAAGTCTAACTAGACTAGATGCAAGAGATATCATCGTAGCTTCTGCTGCTGATGCTAAAGGTGGCTATGGTGCTATAGGTTTTGGTGATGGAAAAGTTGCTGAAACTGTTGTAAACCTAAGAGATACTATGGGTGATTTTAACGCTTCTGTTAAGTCTGCAAGTGGTGCTAACTATAACGCTGTTATGGCTAGTGGTAACCACTCTTTAGGTGCTGGTGTTACAACTCTTAGAGGTGCTATGGTTGTTATGGATATAGCTGAGTCTGCTACTAAGATGTTAGATAAGATTAGAGCTGATCTTGGTTCTGTACAAGGTCAAATGATAAGTACAGTTAACAACATAAGTGTTACTCAAGTGAATGTAAAAGCTGCTGAAAGTGGTATAAGAGATGTAGACTTCGCTCAAGAAAGTGCTAACTTCTCTAAATTCAACATCCTTGCTCAATCTGGTGCTTTTGCTATGAGTCAAGCTAACGCTACTCAACAAAACATCTTAAGACTACTAGGTCAGTAAGTTTGATGTAAGAGTTTAAAGGCGTGATTTAAGCTTTTAAAACTTTCTTTTTGTGACTTTGATAGTTTAGAGGTCTTTTAAAGACCCTAGCCATCAAAGGAAGCAAAGCCTTATAAAATCCCCCCTTTATATTTTAGAATCTAATATTTTTAAGATTAGTACAGATTATTATGCCTTAGATGCACTAGATTGGAGTTTGATAATAACCACAAGGGAAGTGCTAAACTATGATGTGATTACTTAGTTTGCTTTAAGTACTCTTTTTAATAGTATTTTCACTGCTTTCCTTTTATAGTTTTGTTTTATGCTCTTTATGTAAGATTCTTTTAATCACAAGCTCTAGTATTTCTTTTTCTTTTAGGCTTTCAGCATCATATTCATACACTTTGGTGTTTTCCATATCTGGCAAGTATGTAAGACTAAAGGCATCAATTACTATGCTGGATTCTAAGTCCTTTAATTCGTATCTATTAGTAAAAGATTTATATATGGCATGTATCTCTTTAGCACTATTTCCTACAACATCTAAAAAACCACTTCTTACGCCTATTACACACTCTGCCTTGCTTGCTACATATCTAGCTTCATCTATTTGTAAAAAGCAAGTTTTTCCATAGCTATTGCACTCACTATTTGCCATTACATTAAAGACTACGTCATATCCTTGTATTAAAAAAGCTTTTGATAGTTTTATCCAAAACTCTGGTGATACACTTAAGTTTGATTTAGCTTCTGGTGAGATGAAGATGAATTTTGCATTGAGACTTAAAGTGTGCATTTTGAGTATGGCGTTATTTACTGAGTTATTTAATATTGTAGGTTTTTTGTAGATTGGGCTTTGCAGATTTAAGGTATTTTTAACTTCTGTGACAAAGTTTTTTTGCTCTCCTTGACAAAGTTTGGATTCTAAATCTACAAAGTGACTATGAGGAAGGAAGTTAAAATATCTTGTTATACCATCTTTTAAGACTTGCTTTTTTATAGGGCTAATTTGTAGTTCAAAAAAGATATTTGGTACTTTTAAGAATCTAGCTTGTGGATAAAACATGCTAATTAGATATCGATAATACTCTGAGGTTGATATAAAGACTGGATTACTTATGTTGCTAATTTGCATGTATTTTTCTAGGTGAGAGAGCAATAAGAATGTTTCTCCAGACTTTGTAAATAAAGCTATTATGTCTAATTTATCAAAATCAAATTTTTGTCTTACAAAACTTGCAACTAGCTGGAGTAAAAATGAAGAAGACTTTCCAGTATAGAATCTAAAAAATTTAAAATTAGCATATTTATTACCAAGGTGAAACTCCACACGACAACATTTGATTCCAAATAGTCTATAAATAAGAAATAGGTTTTTGAAATGTAGTGTTTTGGTGAAAAGCCCACCAAAAAAGCTTTCCTTATACTTATGGTCATCAAAAAGACGAGTATATATCTTAAAGCCTAAAAACTTTACTGTCTTATCCACCATTAAATCCTATAGCTATCATAAAGTGCCATTTTGGCATTTTTATTTGAGGTATTATTATCCCCACCTGCCTTTAAGCTTGTCTCACTAACTATGATTTTTACAACCTCACTTACATCTTTGTTTTCTATATCCATCTCAAAAAGCAAGGACTTATTAACACTTGGCAAGTAGCTAAGATTAAACCCAGCAAATACATGTTTGGAATCTAGGGCATTAAAAAGAGATCTATTTTTAAAACTAGTATATAAAGCAAAGATTGGAACATCTGCTTGAAGTAAGTTTTCAAGTAGTCCACTTCTTAGTCCTACTACTCCAAGAGAAAGCCTAGCAAGCATATAGACTTCACTAAGGCTAAGATAGCAGTGCTTGTATCTAGTAAGTTTTATATCACTGTTTTTATGAACTGCATTTATAAAGATATCTATGCCTTTAGCTTCTAAAGCCTTAGTTAACTCCTTCCAAAAGCTTGCCTTTATACTTTTACAAGAGGCTGCTTCAGGAGCTAGTATTACAAAGTTTTCTAAGTTAAGGTTTATGCTTTGTATCTTTTCTAACATAGCGTTTTTAGCTTTTTTACTAAAAGCAGTATTAAGATTAACTTTTTTGTAATCTAAGCTATCTTTAGATATATCTAAGTGTTTTAGCATTAAGTCAAAGTAGTGGGCGTTATCTAGCTTGGAGTTTCTTATAAGGTCTTCTACTTTCATAAAATAGCTACTAGTAAAGATGGTAAAAAATCTTTGCTTGTCTATAGTTTTAATCTTTCCGTAAAAAAGACCTATATCTTCTACTAAGATATAAGGCACTTTAATATCTAAGAGATTTAATATATCTATATGGTAGTTTTTAGTTAGTATAAAAAGTAGATTCTTAGAGTTAGTTTTTTCTATAAAAGGTTTTAAAACATAGGTTAAAAAAAGATATATCTCCCCACTATTAGAACTAAAGATAAAGATATCACTATAAGCTTTTAACTCTAGATCATGCTTTTTTACTTTATCTTCATACTTTTTAATCATAGCTTTATCATAGGTCTTGTTTAACTCTAGGATTCTAACTAGCCTTCGTCCTTGATAGTCTTTAATGTAAGTTTCACTCATAACCCTTTTATAAACTACTATATTTAATATGCTAAAAGTCTTAGTTAGCACATCACTTTCATCAACACGTGCTTGCCACATAAAGATACAGTTATTACAAAGTGGTTTTATGAGCTTTTTTATATTTTTTAAGATCTTTCTTTTTTCTAAGCTCATATCTAAGTCCTAGCTTTTATTTAGACTTGCTTTATCTAAGGTCTTATCTGTGCTAGCTAAGTCTTTATTAAGGCTTTGGTCTTTAAAGCCTATCTTGTCACTTATCCCGCAGCTTTTTAGGCAATCATGTATATTTATAACACCTATAGGTTTTTTATCTTCTAATATGAAGATGCTAGTTATCTCCTTAGCTTGCATTAAGTCTAATGCAGTAGCTACAAGCGTAGTAGGAGCTAAAGTTATAGGGTCTTTAGTCATAAGCAAAGAGATATCTTTATCTAAAAAGTCTCTATTAAGTATCCTTCTTAAGTCTCCATCAGTTAGTATCCCTATTAGATAACCTAAGTCATTTACAAAACCCACACAGCCAAGACGCTTTAAAGTCATCTCTAAGAGGGCATCTTTAAGGCTGGCTTTTTCATGAAGTAAAGGCAAGGCATCATCTTTATGCATGATGGATGAAACTTGTAATAAAGAAAAGCCAAGCTTGCCACCGGGATGGAAGTTTTCAAACTTAGCTTTAGAAAAGTTTCTTCTTTCCATAAGTCTTACAGTTAATATGTCTCCTAAGACTAAAGTAGCAGTAGTAGATGAGGTTGGTGCTAGGTTTAAAGGGCAAGCTTCTTTGCCGCTAGGTAGGCTTAGCACCACGTTTCCAGCTTTGCCTAAAGTGCTGTCTTTGTTTTTAGTTATAGAGATTAAAGGAAGCCTAAACTTTTTGCAATAAGCTAGCACGTCTACTAACTCTTTGCTTTCTCCACTATTAGATATAGCTACTACTAAGTCTTTATCTTTTAGCATGCCTAAGTCTCCATGGCTTGCTTCACTAGGGTGGATGAAAAAAGATGGCGTTCCAGTTGAAGCAAGGGAAGAGACTATCTTTTTAGCAATGATCCCAGACTTTCCCATACCAGTAAATACTACTCTGCCTTTAGTAGATGTAATTAAGTCTAAAGCTTTGCTTAGAGGTGATGCTTTAGGATAGTTTTCTAGCTGCTTAGAATCTAGACTTTCTTTTATTAGCCCCTCTTTTAAAAGCTTTAAGTTTTCTATCTCTATATCTATAGTTTTTAAAGCAGATTCTAAATCTTTATCTAAAGATATGGAATCTAAGGCCTTAGCATCACCCATCTTATACGTAACATCTAGCCTAGCATCCCTTTTTACATTGAGTGCATAAGCACACTTTAAACCACTAGGTTTAGTGTCATTAACTAAGATTCTTTCTCCTACTGGAAGAGAGTGAAGCAAGTAGTCATATCTTATGTTA